>JAHHRA010000009.1 GCA_020026055.1 Actinobacillus sp. | reverse complement strand
GTACAGAACTCAGTCCTTAAATTAAGCCAGTCCAACTTTTTGGGGGCAGATCATTTTTTGTGCGTCTTTTATTTTAGTCAGCAAGGAAGGTTTGTTCATGTCCCATAAACTCTTGCCCGACATCATTTAATAGGTTCAAATAACGTTCATATTGCTTTAAGATATCAGCAATAATCTCTTTCCGTGTCATATATTGCACATCATATCCTGTCCGCCCATCTGAAAAATAAGTGATAGGTAAATATGTTTCCGCATGTTGAATATAAGGCAGGTTTTCATCGTTAATAAGTTGATCAGATACTGCTTGGCGAATTGATTTTATCCCATAAGTAAAATCTCGTACGGATTCTTTCTTAATGATAATTTCAACATAGTTATCTTCATCATCTTCATAATTTATATGTTGAGCAATATCTACATTTAAATTATGCACATCTATTAATTCTGTGCGTAATTCACGCATTGCTGGCAATGCGACATATTTTAAGAACTTCAAAATATCTTTTTCCTGCGTTTGATTCAATATTTGATTTAAACGTTCACGCCAAGTTTCTCCAGACCAAAATGTAGCCGTGGGCGTTAATTTAGTATTGAAATATTTCTGATCAGCTGAAATCGCTTTCCACAAGCTAAAACAGATCGCTAACATAATTAATGCAAAAGGTAATGCCATAATAAGAGTCATTGTTTGTAACGCATTTAACCCTCCCGCTCCTAACAATGTCACAGAAATAATGCAGATAATTATTCCCCACATCACTGCTTGCCAAGCAGAAGAACGTAAAGATTTATCTCGTGCAGCAATATTATTGAGTACATAAATGCCTGAATCAGCAGAAGTGATAAAAAATAGACAAATGATCACAAGCGTTATAAAACCTGTCACTATTGGTAAAGGTAAATAATGGAATAATTCAAACAACAACTGTTCTGGTATATTTACTATTTTCTGTAATGTGTTATGTGCAACATGTAAGTCAATATAAATCGCACTATTACCAAAAACAGTGAACCATAGAATACAAAATAAGCTTGGCATTGCAAGGACACCAAAAATAAATTCACGAATAGTACGACCTTTAGATATTCGTGCAATAAAAAGCCCAACAAAAGGTGCCCACGAACACCACCACGCCCAATACAACACCGTCCAACGAGTAAACCAAGCGGTATTCTCTGTTTCATATACAAAAGTTTTAAAACTTAAGCTCACGACACTACTGAGATAAGTTCCTAAGTTATCACTAAAAGCAGAAAGCAAATAAAGTGTTGGTCCTGTAACTAAAACAAAAAGCAATAAACAAAACGCTATTACAAGATTCATTTCACTTAAAATCTTTACTCCTTTCCCAATCCCTGAAGTAGCAGATAAAGTTGCTACTGTCATCACAGAAAGGATAATGATAACTTGAACTCCATAGCTATTTTCAGTTAAAAAACCGAGTGTTTTTAATCCAGCACCTAACTGACTAGCCCCCAACCCCAAAGTAGTAATAATGCCAAATAAAGTTGTTGTTAACGCCACAATATCAATCAAATCACCAATTTTGCCGTTAATACGTTCTTTTAACAAAGGATAGAAACACGAACGTAAAGACAAAGGTAATTTGTAACGGAACCCAAAATAAGCAAGTGCTAGTGCAATCACTGCATATACGCCCCAAGCATGGATCCCCCAATGAAAAATAGTATAGAGTAATGCTTCTTGTTCTTTTTGTTCAGTTGTTCCTGTCGTAATAGACGATGCAAAATGTGAAAGTGGCTCTGCTACACCATAAAACATCAACCCGACACCCATTCCTGCAGCAAAAAGCATCGCCATCCAAGAAAGGAAACTAAATTCTGGCTTTTCTTCATTGTTACCAAGTTTGATATTACCTAGATTACTTATTGATAGAATAAGTAAAAATCCAATAAAAATAGAAAAGGCAAGAATATAGAACCAACTAAAATCAGCAAAGATTATTTGTTTAATATGATTGAGCGTACTTTGAATTTGTTCAGGAAAAATTAATGTTATCGTAATGAATACTACAAGCAACAGTAGCGTCATGCTAATAACAAAAGGATTAAACGACGAATGTTTATCAATAAACTTCGTAAAAGTTCTCACATTTCCCTCCTTGTGTGATTTGTTTTTTATTCCATTGCAACAAAATGCCCTGATTTACCTCCCATCTTTTCTAAAAGGCGCACATTATTAATGACTATATCTTTTTGCACAGCTTTACACATATCATAAATAGTTAAAGCAGCGACACTCACCGCAGTTAAAGCTTCCATTTCAACGCCCGTTTTACCAGTTAACTTACAAAGGCTTTCGATCCGAACTTGATTTGTTTCTGGCAAGGCTTCTAAATTGACTTCAACTTTAGAAAGTAGCAACGGATGACAAAGTGGAATCAATTCCCAAGTTCGCTTTGCTGCTTGAATACCAGCAATACGTGCTGTCGCAAAAACATCCCCTTTGTGATGTTGCCCTGAAATAATCATATTTAGCGTTTGAGCAGACATCGTCACATAGGCTTCTGCACGAGCTTCACGTACTGTATCTTGTTTTGCCGAAACATCTACCATATTGGCTTCTCCTTGGGCATTAATATGAGTAAAGTTTGTCATCATTATTTTTCCTATTTTATTATTTTATCCTGCTATTTCACGCTTCAAAAATCAGGAATTTTCTGCCATTTTACGCCTCAAAAATTAGGAAAATTTTCCCGATTTTTGAAGCGAAAACTAGCCACCGATACTTGCTAAATTTCCTCGCACTCCCGTATCACCTTGGTGTAAGAAATGTTGCTCACGCTTATGTTTTAAGGCTTCTACGATCCGTAATTTCAATGCGTTTTCTTGACTATCGTCTTGTAATAAATCACGTAGATCAATACCTTTTTCTCCAAATAAACAAAGATGTAACTGCCCTGTGGCAGAAACACGAAGCCGATTACAATTTGCACAAAAATTTTTCTCATAGGGCATAATCAAGCCAATTTCACCTTGGTAATCAGAATGTGAAAAAATCTTCGCAGGACCATCAAGCGGTGAATGACAGTGTTGAGTCCAACCTTCTTGTAGCAATTTATCGACTAAAATTTGTCCAGACAAATGATATTGCTGGAAAATTTGATCCATTTCTCCTGTTTGCATTAGTTCAATAAAACGTAACTGAATTGGATTATTTTTTACCCAAACAAGAAAAGCATCAAGTTCACCACTATTCAATCCTCGCATTAACACTGCATTAACTTTTATTTTTTCATACCCAATAGCTAAAGCACGCTGGATTCCTCGCATTACATCATCAAACTTATCTACTCCTGTAATGCGTTGAAACATTCTTGGATCAAGACTATCAACACTCACATTAATTGCTGTCACTCCTGCTTCTCGCCATTTTGCAACATCCTTTTCCATGCGATAACCATTAGTCGTTAAAGTAATTTGTTTAATAGCTTCAATTTCACGGATACTTTGAACGATTTTAAGAAAATCTTTGCGTAAAGTAGGCTCACCACCTGTTAAACGAATTTTTTCGGTCCCCAACTCTGCAAAAACTTTCACTAAACGCCAAATTTCGTTTAGTGCTAGGAAGTATGGTTTTTCTGATGTTGGTTGATAGCCATTAGGTAGACAATAAGTACAACGGAAATTACAAATATCTGTAATTGATAAGCGTAGATAACGATATCGACGTTGAAAACGGTCGCTTAAACTGCTTACATCTTGAGTTGGAATAATTTGCATTGAACACCTTTTTAAGCAAAGAAAGGAAAAGTCGTTTCCAACTATTCCCTGAATAACCTTCATTATTAACTATAGGCTATTGGCTTGCCACCTTATTTATGAAAACTTAGGTAACTAAGCTCGGCGTATAAAAGCTTTAATCAATAATAGCGTCTAATTGTAAAAGATTTATTAAAATTTTTCTAGAAAATGCAACTTTTTAATTATCCATTCAAACAGTTAGCAATTTCTTTTTTTTAATTATTTTTACGAAAAGTGAATTGAACTGCACGTAACAGTTAAAAAGAAAATCATTGACGCAGTAAGAATGCTTTTCACTTGATAGTTTCACGCTGATGCCATAGATTATTGCTATTATCATCGGCACTCTTGTTTAACTATTAATGCGATTTTCAAAATTAAAAGCTTTTTTGTTGAATGTTATAAAGTTATAAAACATCTTTTAATAAAAATAGTTAGAGTACACCGAAGTTTTTCAATGCACTAACAATCATCTCAACACCGAGAGATAACAGTATTATCCCCATAATACGAGTCACAACATTAGCACCTGTTTTACCTAACTTAGCCATCAAAGGTTTAGAATAACGTAATAAGAGATAGCAACAAATACAGAATGCAATAATCGTAATAGCAGACATAACATATTCAACGAGAGTGTGTGAATTTGAGCCAAATACTATTGCGGCACTAATAGAACCAGGTCCTGCCATTAACGGAATTGCCAAAGGAACAATTGCAAGATTGGTATAATTAGAAATGTCGTTTCCTTTTTCTTCTTTATTCATTTTATTTTCACCGATTTTACCGTTTATCATTGTCATAGCAATACTAGCAAGAACAATCCCACCTGCAATTCGGAAAGAATCAATAGAAATATTAAAAGCATGCAAAATGGCATTACCGAATAAAAAGCTCATTAACAGCATACCTGTTAATGTTAAGAACGTAACGAAAATCATTCGTTGCTGTTCTTCTTTTGGAAACCCCGATGTCATCGAATAAAAGACAGGAATAACGCCTATTGGGTTTACTAATGCAATTAAGCTGACAAAAAATTGTAAATAAGTGCCAATGTCCATAAGTTTAAGCCTATACATTTAGAAGAAATAGAACATCCATTATATGGAGGTTATTTTTATTCACAATAAAAAAGTGCGATTGCTTACACAAACGCACTTTTCATTTAGTTCATTTTAGTCAATAAAGTTAAATAATAGCGACACATTACGTCTTTTAACTGTACGTGCGACTTTCCCCCATATACGCCTCAAGTCTTCATAGCTTCGCACTTTTGCACAGAGCGACAACATTACCCCCTAAGGAAAATGGATCGTTGCCATAAAAGTCTTTACCTCTTATACGACCATTTCGTCTATGAATGATCACTTCACTTTTGGGGAATAGCGTTACTTCAACGTATATCATTTGCTTAAAGCGAGGAACACAAACTTTCGCTCATAACTAAAATCGAATTTCTTATGAGAACTGATATTCTGGCTTGTTAAGTCTGAATATCGAGTTTTATTTGCTATTTTAGCGGGTGGGATAATAACCACAACATAAAGTTAGTGGTTATTATAGACGTAGCCCGCTCGGCTAGCTACCTACGCAACTCTCGTCACACTACATCATACCGCCCATACCGCCCATTGCAGCGGCATTCATATCTGGTGCTTCTGCTTTTGGTAATTCAGTGACCATACATTCTGTCGTAATCATTAGACCTGCAATAGATGCAGCAAATTGTAAGGCACTACGGGTTACTTTAGTTGGATCTAAAATACCCATTTCGATCATATCTCCATATTGATCAGTTGCAGCATTATAACCATAGCTACCCTTACCAGCTCTGACAGTATTGGCAACTACAGAGGCTTCTGCTCCTGCATTAGAAACAATTTGACGAAGTGGAGCTTCCATTGCCCGTAGGGCAAGTTTGATACCCACATTTTGATCTTCATTATCACCAGTTAAATTTGCTACTTTGCTTGCTGCACGTACTAGTGCAACCCCACCACCTGCGACAACGCCTTCTTCAACGGCAGCACGAGTAGCATGAAGTGCATCTTCAACACGATCTTTTTTCTCTTTCATTTCAACTTCAGTTGCAGCACCTACTTTTAAGACAGCAACACCACCTGCTAACTTCGCAACGCGTTCTTGCATTTTTTCTTTATCATAGTCAGAAGTAGTTTCTTCTAGTTGTTTACGAATTTGAGCAACGCGAGCTTGGATTTGTTGTTGATCGCCTAAGCCATCAATGATAGTAGTATTGTCTTTATCAATCACTACACGTTTAGCTTGACCAAGATCGTCTAGAGTAGCTTTTTCAAGTTCCATTCCCAATTCACTTGAAATCACAGTTCCTCCTGTCAAAATAGCAATATCTTGCAACATTGCTTTACGACGATCCCCAAAACCAGGTGCCTTCACTGCAGCAACTTTGACGATGCCACGCATAGTGTTAACGACTAAAGTTGCTAAAGCTTCACCTTCAAGATCTTCAGCGATAATAAGCAATGGTCTGCCAGATTTTGCAACACCTTCTAAAACAGGGAGTAATTCTCGAATAGTAGTGATTTTTTTGTCAACAAGCAGAATATAAGGCTGATCAAACTCAACTGTGGCACTCTCTGGTTTATTGACGAAATAAGGAGATAAATAACCACGGTCAAATTGCATTCCTTCAACGACATCAAGCTCATCTTCCAAACCAGTGCCATCTTCTACAGTAATTACACCTTCTTTGCCAACACGTTCCATTGCTTGAGCAATTAATTTACCAACAACTTCATCTGCATTCGCTGAAATAGTGCCAACTTGTTCAATTTCTTTTGAAGTTTCGCAAGGTTTAGATTGTGCTTTAAGTTCAGCAACTACTGCTGCCACAGCTTTATCGATCCCACGTTTTAGATCCATTGGGTTCATACCTGCGGCGACTGCTTTCATACCTTCATTAACAATCGCTTGTGCCAATACAGTAGCAGTTGTTGTACCATCGCCAGCAACGTCATTTGCCTTCGAAGCAACTTCTTTTACCATTTGTACGCCCATATTTTCGAATTTATTTTCCAACTCAATTTCACGAGCGACTGAAACACCATCTTTAGTGATAGCTGGTGCACCGTAGGCTTTATCTAATACAACGTTACGACCTTTTGGACCAAGTGTGACTTTCACAGCATCTGCTAATACATTTACACCTGCTAACATTTGGCTACGGGCATCATTTCCGAATTTTACATCTTTTACACTCATTATTATTCTCCTTTAATTTTAATCAATTAAGCTTCAACTACAGCCAAAATATCATGTTCAGCTAGAATCAATACTTCTTCGCCGTCAATTTTTTCAACTTTCACACCATAACCATCATTAAAAACAATGGTATCCCCTACTTTCACGTCTAGTGGTCGTACTGAGCCATTTTCTAAAATACGACCAGCACCTACTGCTAACACTTGTGCACGAGAAGATTTCTCTGCAGCACTACCAGTCAACACAATACCACCAGCAGTGGTTGTTTCAACTTCTTCACGCTTAGCGATAACACGATCATATAATGGACGAATTTTCATTTTACTTTCCTTATGTTAGTTGTTAGTTAGTTTTGATACGGGGGTATATGTAAGGATTTTTTTCTTTTTTTCAAGAGGAGAAAATAAAAAAATAAGCATTAAAAAAAATAATATTTAATATTAATTAATTCATTGTATTTACAAGAAAAAACTTGATGATGATCACTTTTATTATCTTCTAACTTACCTATAATCAACATATTAATTCTGTTTCAAACCTAAGGCTACATTTTCCACTTTTAAACGATGTCTGCCTTTTCAAAAATAATTTTTATAGGAGAATAAACATGACTGTACGTATTGAAGAAGATTTACTTGGTAAACGCGAAGTCCCCGCTGATGCTTATTGGGGCATTCATACTTTGCGTGCAAAAGAAAATTTCAATATTTCTAATGTCACTATTTCTGACGTGCCTGCATTCGTGCGTGGTATGGTAATGGAGAAAAAAGCTGCTGCTTTAGCTAACGGTGAACTTGGAGCAATTCCACAAGATGTAGCAAACGCTATTGCTAAAGCCTGTGACATTATGCTTGAAACAGGTAAATGCTTCGATCAATTCCCAAGCGATATCTACCAAGGTGGGGCAGGAACTTCTGTCAATATGAACGCTAATGAGGTCATCGCTAATCTTGCTCTCGAAATAATGGGGCATAAAAAAGGCGAATACCAATACATCGACCCTTGCGATCATGTCAATGCTAGTCAATCAACTAATGATGCTTACCCTACGGGTTTACGCCTCGGTATCTATTTAAACGTTCAAGAATTAATCAAAAAAATCCAATATTTAGAACAAGGTTTTGAAGCAAAAGCGAAAGAATTTGCAAAAGTTCTCAAAATGGGACGTACTCAATTACAAGATGCTGTACCAATGACTTTAGGTCAAGAATTTCATGGTTTTGCTGTATTAATGGCACAAGAAGCTGCAAATTTAAAACGTATTTCTCAAGATTTACTTTGCGTCAATATGGGTGCAACTGCGATCGGCACAGGTGTCAACACCCCACAAGGCTATAGTACTTGTGTTATTAAATATTTAAGCCAAGTGACAGGCTTTGATTGTTCACTTTCACAAGACTTAATTGCGGCTACTTCTGACTGTGGCGATTATGTGATGATCCATGGTGCTATCAAACGTGCAGCAGTTAAACTTTCTAAAGTTTGTAATGATTTGCGTTTACTTTCATCTGGTCCGCGGGCAGGCATCAAGGAGATCAATTTGCCAGAATTACAAGCAGGTTCTTCGATTATGCCAGCTAAAGTCAATCCAGTGATCCCAGAAGTCGTCAACCAAGTTTGCTTCAAAGTCATCGGTAACGACACGACTGTCACAATGGCATCAGAAGCTGGTCAATTACAACTTAATGTAATGGAACCTGTTGTTGCTCAAGCTATTTTCGAAAGCTTAGAAATTCTTGGCAATGCTTGTGTCAACCTTCAAGAGCAATGTGTTTCTGGCATTACGGCGAATGAAAAAACCTGCCGTGACTTTGTCTTAAATTCAATTGGTATCGTCACTTACTTAAACCCATTTATCGGTCATCACAACGGCGACCTCATCGGCAAAAGATGTGCTGAAACAGGTAAAAATGTCCGTGAAGTCGTATTAGAAATGGGATTATTGAGTGAACAAGAACTCAATGATATCTTATCTGTTGAAAATTTAATGAACCCTACTTATAAAGCAAAGCTCAATAAATAGTTGCATTTTAAGTCTATGAGCAAAAGCGAAATCTAAAGATTTCGCTTTTTTATTTCCTTTAACATATTCAACATCAGAAAAATTTTTATGATTTTGCTGACGTGAAAGACACTTTTTACTGATTAAATTTTGATCTAAGTATTTTCATTGGCATATCTCATTTTTGGCATTTGCAAAAAAAGATATAACTATTTGAATTTTAAATATATTTATTGGATTTTTTTGAAAAAATCTTTCCCAAAATAATTTATTCAATAGTTATAATAAAATCTATCACAATTTTATCCACAGAAAACTTGGATAACTTCAATTTAACTCTTATTGACATCTCAAAAAACAATAAAACAATCCTATCTGAAAATAAGTATTAAATTTGTTGTTTTAATCTGCATTAATTGTTTAAAAAAAACAATAGTTCCTTTACTTATCCACAGTTTTATCCACGCCATCTTTTTAGCTACGCAACGTGTCTTGAATAACTTCTGCCAAAGCACGCGAAATACCTGGAACGCTAGCAATATCTTCAAGACTGGCATTTTTTATCCCCTGCAACCCACCAAGATATTTAAGAAGAGCTTGACGGCGCTTGCTTCCAATGCCTGCAATCCCTTCCAATCCACTTTGAGTAAATGCTTTTTGACGTTTTTTACGATGCCCAATAATAGCGTAGTGATGGCTTTCATCACGAATATGTTGGATCAAATGTAGTGCCAAATTATCGCTTGGTAAATGGATCTCTTCACCTGTATCGCCAATAATCAGCGTTTCCAAACCTGCTTTGCGATCAACACCTTTAGCAATACCAAAAAGTTTCACTTTACTTTTATCCCAAGCGACATCAAGGTTGGCAAAAACGTTTAACGCACGATTAAGTTGTCCTTTGCCCCCATCGATGAATAACACATCTGGAATTTTATCTTCTTCCAGAAAACGATCATAACGCTTACGCAATGCTTGTTCCATTGCTGCATAATCATCACCACCAGTAATCCCCGTAATATTAAAGCGTCGATAATCATTTTTTAAAATACCTTGCTGATTAAACACTACGCAAGAAGCGACAGTTTGTTCACCCATCGTATGGCTGATATCAAAACATTCCATTCGTTTAATTTGATTAATCCCGAGTAATGTTTCTAAAGCTTGATAACGATCACTGATTAAATGGTGTTGTTTTAGCTTATCTTTTAACGCTATTTGAGCATTCATTTCCGCAAGCTGTAAATAACGCATTTTTTCACCTTTGATGTTTGATTGGATCTGCACTTTACGGTGAGCTTGGACGCTCAATAAATCTGCTAAAATTTCTGCGTTAGCTAACGGTTGATTGAGAATAATACTGTGTGGCAAACTACGATTTTCGTTAGCTTCCAGATAATATTGCCCAAGAAAAGTTTCAATAATTTCAGCTAAATCAGTGTTTGCAGGTACTTTAGGAAAATAACAACGATTGCCAAGCACTTTGCCTTGACGAATAAACAATACTTGCACACAAGCAATACCTTGTTGATATACGACCGCAACAATATCCAAATCATCTTGACGCTCTTTGCTAATGAATTGTTTTTCGATCACTGCTCGTACTGCTTGAATTTGATCGCGATAACGTGCTGCAGCTTCAAAATTCAATGCTAAACTTGCTTTTTCCATTTTAGAGATCAAATATTCACGTACTTGTTCATCTTTACCTTGCAAAAATAAACGTACTAAATTAACTTGATTTGCATAATCCTCATCGCTTACACAGCCTGTAACACAAGGTGCAGAACAACGTCCGATTTGATATTGCAGACACGGGCGGGAACGGTTACGATACATTGTATTTTTGCATTGACGAACGGGAAAAAGCTTTTTAAGTAAATCTAAAGTTTCTCTAACATTTGTTGCACTCGGATAAGGTCCAAAATATTCACCAGCTAGTTTTTTCGCACCACGATGTGCAGTCAATCGTGGATGTTTTTCTTGAGTAAGAAGAATGTAAGGATAGGCTTTATCATCACGCAATAACACGTTATAACGTGGTTGCAATGTTTTAATATAATTTTGTTCCAACAACAGTGCTTCTGTTTCACTACGCGTGATAGTAAGTTCAATATGATCAATTTGTTTAACTAAGCTTTCTGTTTTACGATTTGCCAAATGTCGCCGAAAATAACTTGCTAGGCGTTTTTTTAAATTCTTCGCTTTGCCGACATAAATCACTTTGTTTTTTTCATCAAACATTCGATAGACGCCAGATAAGTCAGGCACGGTCGCCAGAAACTTTTCTGCATCAAAATTAGCTGTTGGCATAAAGTCGTCCCTATTAATATCAGTTTAAAATTCAAGATTCTCTAGAATAATATCAAAGCTTGATAATCCGTTAGCAATTTTTTAATGCGAACGCTATCACTTTTTGTGAACAATTAATAATAATCAACTCATTAAAGCCTAAAAATTTTTTGACTGAATTGCTATTCCTTTTTTGTAAAGCTTCTGTTAGTTTTCTTTTCTTGTGCCAACAGTGAACATTTAATTCAAAAGTATGATATTTCCCTGTCTTAGCATTTTTGAGCATGAAATATTCACGCCGCTAAAAGCAGAAAAAATTTCCTGATTTTGCAAGCGTAATTAGCATACTAATTCAAGAAGTGTTAAAAAATGCTATTTTTGAATCAAGGCTAAGATCCTTTTATCTGAGATAGGGTAATTTGTACCAAGTTGCTGGGCGAAAAGACTTACACGTAATTCTTCAATCATATAGCGAATATTTAATACATCTTCTGGAATAGGTTTTGACTTAGGTAATTTTGCTAACAATTTCTGATATGCTTGTTGCACATTTTCGACTTTCAACATCGCTGCTCTATCTCGATTTGGATCCTGCCATAATTTATCAATGCGTTTATCAATTGCTTGCAGATAACGTTTAAGATCTTTTAAACGCTCATAGCCTGCATTAGCAACAAAACACGGATAGATTAACTGGTTTATTTGTTGTTTTATATCAGCAAAAGCAAAAGCGACTGTAAAATCCATTTTACTTTTAAGTCGCTTGTTTACTTCAAAATTTAATCTCAGAATGTCTTCTGTCTGGCTTGCAACATCACAAGTAACTTCATTTAAATTTTCACGCACAAAATCACGTAACTTAGCAAATTCCTGCTCATCCCAAACCACGCCGCCAAAATCGGAAATTAATTTATCAATGCTACAATCGATACAATCATCAATTAAATCAACTACTTTACCAAACGGTGTAAAATAAAGTCCAAGCTTAGTTTTGTTTGGTAGCTTTTCATGCAAATAATTAATTGGCGAGGGTACATTTAATAATAAAAGACGACGTAATCCTTTTTGCATGGCAGTCATTTGTTCAAATTCAGTTTCAAACAATTTAATACCAACTGAATTTCCCTCATCAACCAATGCTGGGAAAGCACGTACAGTAAAACCAATTTTTTTCTGTTCGTAACATTTTGGTAAATTATCAAAATTCCAAATATGAATCCCTGTTTGCTCAATACTATCATCAGCGACAGCAGCAAGAGTGGATTTGACTTTATCTTTGAGATGATTTTTGAGGTAATCAAGATCCGTTGCTTCAGCGATAGTTTTGCCTTTTTCATCGATGACACGAAAGTTCATTCGCAAGTGGCTGGGTAAATCAATTTCCTCCCAAAGTGCAAGCTCGAACGCCACTCCTGTCATTTTGCGAAGGGTATTTGCTAGGGCAAGTTTAAGTGGTTGGTTTTGGTCTAACTCGCGTGCTAAAAAAGCTTGAGCATAATTTGGTGCAGGCACGAAATTTTTGCGAATTGTTTTTGGTAGTGCTTTGATAAGGCTAACTACTAATTCCTCACGCAATGCAGGAATTAACCAGTCGAAACCTTTCATTTCTACTTGATTAAGCAAAGCAAGTGGAATATGCACGCTCACGCCATCTTGTTCTTTTCCAGGTTCAAACTGGTAACTGAGTTTGAATTTCAAATTGTCTTGATACCAATAATTCGGAAAATCAAGTTCGTTTATTTTGGTATCTTCTTTGCTTAAAAATTGTTTTTCAAAATTTAATAATTCGGGTTGTTGCTTAGCCGCCTGTTTCCACCACTTGTCGAAATGGGATTGTGAAATAATTTCGGCAGGTAAACGTTTGTCGTAAAAATCAAACAAGACTTGATCGTCAACTAAAATATCACGACGGCGAGTTTTGTGTTCCAACGCTTCGACTTCTTCGATAAGTCGTAAATTTTGGTGAAAAAAATCATGCTTAGTTTGCCAATCCCCTTCTACAAGGGCGGCACGAATGAAAATCTCACGGCTTAGCACGGGATCGATATTGCCATATGGCACAGAACGAGCAGCGACAAGGGTCAACCCGTAAAGCGTGACTTTTTCATCGGCTATCACAGCACCACGTTTTCGCGACCAACGAGGTTCAAAATAGGATTTTTTGAGAAGATGTCCTGCAAGGGGCTCAATCCAGTCAGGCTCAATTTCCGCCAACATCCGTCCCCAAAGCTTAGTTGTTTCGACTAACTCTGCGGAAACGCACCATTTCGGTTGTTTTTTAAACAAGGCAGAAGTGGGAAAGATCGAAAATTGGCTATTGCGTGCACCTTGGTAGATTTTTTTATCATTTATTTTTTCACCAATATGTGATAACAGTCCCGACAAAATCGCAGTGTGAATTTGAAAATAAGTAGCGGGTTCAGAATTAATAGGCAACCCCATTTCTCGCACAGTAGTCCGAATTTGATGATAAATATCTTGCCATTCACGTAAGCGTAGATAGTTCAGATATTCTTTCTGGCAAAGGCGGCGGAATTGATTTTTAGTGAGTATTTTTTGCTGCGTTTGTACATAGTACCAAAGATTGAGGAAAGCAAGAAAATCAGATTTTTTATCGACAAAGCGGCGATGCATTTCATCTGCAGCTTGCTGCTTCGCCTGTGGGCGTTCTCGCGGATCTTGGATGGAAAGTCCTGCCACGATGATCATCATTTCGTGCAATGCCTTTTGATTTACCGCAGTGAGTAACATTTTCGCTAAGCGAGGATCAACAGGTAATTGTGCAAGCTGTCGTCCTAACGGTGTCAGCTTACGTTTGACACCTTGTTTAGTCTCCGTCCATTCAATAGCTTGCAACTCTTCAAGCAAGCGAATGCCGTCTTGAATGTGGCGTTTATCGGGAGGATCGATGAAAGGAAAAGCTTCAATATCATCCAAACCAAGTGCCGTCATTTGTAAAATCACAGACGCTAAATTCGTACGAAGAATTTCGGGATCAGTAAATAGCGGACGGTTATTGAAATCGTCTTCTGAATACAAACGAATGCATACTCCTTCGGATACTCTTCCACAACGTCCTTTACGTTGATTCGCACTAGCCTGTGAAATCGGTTCAATCGGTAATCGTTGTACTTTTGTGCGGTAACTGTAACGTGAAATCCGAGCCAACCCTGTATCGATGACATATTTGATCCCAGGGACAGTCAATGAAGTTTCTGCAACATTCGTTGCCAGCACGATCCGATTTAAGCCGTTAGGGTGAAAAATTTTGTTTTGCTCACTACTGGAAAGGCGAGCGTAAAGAGGTAAAATTTCAGTGTGGCGAAGTCCCGCTTTTTCAAGCATTTCTGCGGTATCTCGAATTTCACGTTCCCCACTCAAAAAGACTAAAATATCACCTCGCCCTATCGCTTGCAGCTCGTACAAAGCTTCCAAAATCGCTTCAGTTTGGTCGAGATTTTTACTTTCACAAAGCGGACGATAACGAACTTCAACGGGAAAAGTACGTCCTGAAACTTCTATGATGGGAGCATTATCAAAGTGTTTGGCAAAGCGTGCTACATCAATCGTTGCCGAAGTGATGATAACTTTCAAATCTCGACGTTTTTTAAGCAAATTTTTCAAATAACCCAAGATAAAATCATTATTCAAGCTACGTTCGTGAGCTTCATCGATAATCAACACTTCGTATTGATTTAAAAACGGATCCGATTGAATTTCTGCTAACAAAATCCCGTCAGTCATCAATTTAATTTGTGTATTTTCATTGATCTGATCCTTAAATCGTACTTTATAGCCAACTAATTCACCGAGTGGCACATTAAGTTCTTCAGCGATTCGCGATGCCACTGTACGAGCAGCAATACGGCGTGGTTGAGTATGCCCTATCAAACCTTTCACACCAAATCCTAATGCTAAGCACATTTTTGGCAATTGCGTCGTTTTCCCTGATCCCGTTTCGCCTGCCACGACAATCACTTGATGGTCGTGAATTAACCGCTGAATTTCTTCGCGGCACTGTGAAACGGGGAGTGCGTCGGGGAAGTCGATCTGCGTCGGGCGTTGGGCGAACCGTTGCTGAAAGCGTGCTTGTGCCGCCTCCAATGCGGTGTTTATTGCCGCCTCTGCCTCAGCACGGTGAACGGGATCGGTGAGGCGATCCAATTTCAATATGCGACTGCGAAGTTTGCGGTAGTCAAGAAGCGTGATCTCTTTAAGTTTGGGAAGGAGCGTATTTTTCATAGTGATTCATTGAATTAAGAGGTTAAAGTAATCTACTTATTTTTCAGTTTTTGAGACTTTGCGGCATGATTGTGTTTTCTCAACTCAATACATAAACCAACAAGCAGGTAGATCACAAACATTAATATAACGGGAGAACAAACTGCCAGAAGTAAGCTTTCTTCAATAAAAAAATAAGTCAAAAATGGGGGGACTAATAAAATACCAAAAGCAATGAGCTGACTCACCCAACAAGATTCATTAAAAAGCTCATCAAGATCTGTTGCAATGATACAAGAATAAATTGTATAGAAAGGAGCCAATAAAAATCCTAATATGACGGCAGCAATAATCACGCCAACAAGCAAAGCAAATATCGCCGCACCGATGACCAAGGCTAAGCAGTAGATAAAGCCAATCACTGTCACAAAAGTTAATATCAATTCCATTTCGTTTCCTTTAAAGATTCAACGCCCCCAAATTTAGGAAAAAATTTCTGATTTTGGAGGCATGTTTGCATTAATGGGATAGCTTATTTTTTAAACTTTTGAAACACTAAAGTGGCATTAGTCCCACCAAAGCCAAAACTATTGGACATCACTGTTTTTAACCCTGCATTATCTTGACGAGCAGTGATAATATTCATGTTCTGAGCACGTTCATCGAGATTTTCAATATTAATGCTTGCGGCGATAAAGTCGTTATCAAGCATTAGCAGTGAATATACGGCTTCGTGTGCTCCCGCCGCTCCTAAGGAGTGCCCAGTCATTGACTTAGTCGAGGAAATAGCAGGAATATTGTCACCAAATACGTTGCGAATAGCATCAAGTTCTTTAACATCGCCAACTGGTGTTGAAGTGCCGTGGACATTGATGTAATCAATTTTAGCCTCTACTGTGGCAAGTGCTTGTTTAATACAACGTTCCGCTCCCTCGCCACTTGGTGCAACCATATCGTAACCATCAGAAGTCGCACCGTAGCCTACGATCTCAGCATAAATTTTGGCATCACGTGCTAATGCATGCTCCAATTCTTCAATAACAAGCACAGCAGCACCACCTGCGATCACAAAACCATCACGATTAGCATCATAAGCACGGGAAGCCTTAGCGGGAGTATCGTTATATTTAGTAGAAACCGCTCCCATTGCATCAAATTCAACAGCACATTCCCAGCTGAGCTCTTCTGCACCACCTGCAAAAATAATATCTTGCTTACCGAGTTGAATTAATTCTAAGGCATTGCCGATACAGTGTGCAGAAGTAGCACATGCAGAGCTTAAACTGTAGCTAATGCCTTTAATTTTAAACGGTGTAGCTAAACATGCAGAGACGCTAGATGCCATTGTTTTAGTAACAGCGTAAGGACCAACACCTTTCACACCACGTTTCCCAAGTGCGGCTTCACAGGCAAGACGTTGATTGTGAGCTGATCCTGTCCCTGCACCGATAATTAATCCAGTGCGTAAATTTGAAACTTGCTCTTCGCTTAAATTAGCATCAGTAATGGCTTCTTGCATTGCGAGGTATGCGTAGGCAGCAGCATCCCCCATAAAACGGTAAGTTTTACGATCAATTAATGGGGCAGGATCAAGTTTGATCGTGCCTGCAACTTGGCTACGTAGTCCAATTTCAGCGAATTCAGGTACAAATTCAATACCTGCTTTACTTGCTTTTAATGAAGCTAAAACTTCCTCTTTATTATTACCAATACTTGAAATAATCCCAAATCCAGTGATGACAGCTCTTTTCATTGCTTCGTCCTTTTTGTTAAATAAAATTAATGCGAATTTGCGAATGCAAAATAAAGTGTCGAATTATAACAAAATTCATAAAAAAAATACCGCAGTTTATTGCGGTATTTTGATTTTTGATTGATTAAGCTTCTAAAGCTTTTAGTTTTTTGCTTAATTTAGATTTGTGATTTGCGGCTTTATTTTTATGAATTAAGCCTTTAGATGCCATACGGTCCACTACTTTTTGCATTTCAATAAATGCTTTTTGTGCACTATCTTTTTCGCCTGTTGCTACTGCTGCATAAGCTTTTTTGATATAAGTACGCATCATTGAACGTAAGCTTGCATTATGTTGACGTTGCTTTTCAGATTGAATTGCACGTTTTTTAGCTGACTTGATATTTGCCAATGTCAAACTCCTAATTTATTCATTAATTTGGACAAAATAAAATAAGGCACACGCCTTATTCTTCTAAATTTGTTCGAGAGTTCGGTGAGACACAACCGACGGAATTATCTTTCAATTATCCCGATTTCATTTTAACTTTAACTTCAAAGTAAAAACGTGGGCAAAATTCTAACAGTTTTTTTAGTAAGAATATAGCGTAAAAATAAAATTTCTATACAATTAGGGATCTTTTTTATTATTAAGGAAAAGTTTTGAGTAAGGCTTTATTAAAATCAGGTATCGTTGTTAGTGGTTTTACCTTTTTATCACGAATTCTAGGGTTAGTTAGAGATATTATTGTTGCCAACTTAATTGGAGCAAGCGTATCAGCGGATGTATTCCTTTTTGCTAACCGTATTCCAAATTTCCTACGTCGCCTATTTGCAGAAGGTGCTTTTTCACAAGCCTTTGTCCCTGTTTTGGCTGAGTACCGAAAAAATGGTAATCTCACTGAAACTCAAGCTTTTATTGCCAAAATATCAGGTACTTTAGGTGGATTAGTTAGTGTAGTGACACTCATTGGTATGATTGCATCTCCTATTATTGTGATGATTTTCGGTACAGGTTGGTTTTTGGATTATTTACATAATGGTGTCAACGCCATCAAATTCACTCAAGCTTCTTTTTTATTAAAAATCACGTTTCCTTATTTATGGTTTATCACTTTCGTTGCACTTGCGGGTGCAATCTTAAATACTTTAGGTAAATTTAGCGTTATGGCTTTTTCGCCTGTATTGCTAAATGTGGCGATTATCAGTTGTGCTTTAGGCTTAAGTCGCTACCTCGATAGCCCAGATACTGCTTTAGCTATTGGTGTGTTTTTAGGTGGATTACTACAATTTTTATTCCAGATCCCTTTCTTAAAAAAAGCAGGACTTTTAGTAAAGCCTGAATGGGCATGGCATGATAAAGGAGTTGCCAAAGTTCGCAAACTGATGTTGCCTGCGTTATTTGGTGTATCAGTTACACAAATTAATTTATTGCTTGACACTGTCATCGCAAGTTTTTTAGTCACTGGTTCTATTAGTTGGCTTTATTATTCTGACCGTCTTATTGAATTTCCACTTGGTTTATTTGGTATTGCGATTTCAACTGTGATCCTACCGACTCTTTCTCGCCATCATGTCAAAAATGATCAGGATAGCTCATACCATTTCCAGCATACAATGGATTGGGGAGTAAGAATGATCTTGTTATTAGGCGTACCTGCAATGGTTAGCATTGGAGTGCTGGCTCAACCGATGTTACTCGTACTGTTTATGCGTGGGCAATTCGGATTAAACGATGTTGAAGCAGCATCTTATTCTTTATGGGCTTTTAATTGCGGATTGCTAAGCTATATGTTAATCAAAATTCTTGCAAATGGTTACTACGCTCGCCAAGATACTAAAACTCCTGTCAAAATTGGGATTATCGCGATGGTGAGCAATATGTTATTTAATACTTTAGCGATTCCTTTCAGCTACGTAGGGCTTGCTATCGCTTCAGCGATGTCAGCAACGCTTAATGCTTGCTTGCTCTATCGCGGTTTGGTACAAAAAGGTATTTATCGCCTCAGTCAAACTAGCCTCATTTTTCTCGGTAAAATTCTGCTGAGTTCAGCCGTGATGGGAAGTGTTCTCTATTATTTAACACCAAAGTTAAGCACTTGGAATGTCATACCGTTTAGCCAACGCATACTCTGGCTCGCTGGTTTGATGATACTCGGAGGCTTAATTTACACAATAGTCATGTTAGCATTAGGCATACGAATACAGCATCTCACTGCGGAAAAGGCACAGCATTAGAATGAAACTTTATCGTAATTTATCTCAATTAAATCTAGCATTTCCTCATGGTTGTGTATTAACTATCGGTAACTTTGATGGTGTCCATCTTGGGCATCAATCCGTATTGACACATTTAAAATCTCAAGCAAACCAGTTCGCATTACCTGCAGTAGTGATGTTATTTGAACCGCAACCTAACGAATATTTCCAAAGGATTAATTCGCCTGCACGTTTAATGCATTGGCGAGAAAAATTTCAAGCGTTAAGGAAAGCACAGATAGATGCTGTTATCTGTTTGAAATTCAATAAAAATTTAGCTTCTATGACAGCATCTGATTTTATCCGTGACATTTTAATTAAAAAATTAAAAGTGAAATTTTTAAGTATTGGCGATGATTTTCATTTTGGTCGCGAACGTCAAGGCAACTTTGCAATGTTACAAAAGTTCGGCAACGAATATGGTTTTCAAGTTGTTGCTAATACAACTTTTCGTGTCAATCAAGAACGAGTGAGTAGCACGGCAATTCGTCAAGCACTTGCTAAAAGTGACTTTATTCACGCTACTGAATTACTTGGTAAACCTTTTAGTATCAGTGGTAAAGTCATCCACGGTAATCAGCTCGGACGCACTATCAATGTCCCCACGGCTAACATCGCTCTTCACCATCAAGTTTGCCCACTCAGTGGTGTCTTCGTCGTCAAAGTTCAGCTTTCCAACGGCTCTCACTACCAAGGTGTCGCTAACCTTGGCTGTCGCCCTAGTGTCAATGGAGTTCGCCAACTTCTCGAGGTGCATTTATTTAATTTTCAAGGCAATTTATATGGTAAACGCCTTACTGTTGTTTTCTACAAAAAATTACGTAATGAGCAAAAATTTGCCAGCTTCAAAGAACTGAAACAGCAAATTTATGCCGATATCAAAAACGCTAAAACGTATTTTGATGCACTAAAATTCAAATAAAATCACGCCAGAAAAATCAGGAAAAATTTGCTGAATTCTCTGGCGTTGATTTCAAGCTTTACTTCACGCTTTTTCCTTTTTCATAAGCTTCAAGCAATTTTTGATGAGCTCTAAATTGACTCAGATTTTCATCATCTGCAACTAAATTATAGAATGGATTGGCGTTGCTTTCGATGATATTCCATACTTTATCAATCAAAGCATTACCGTACATTTTTTCAAATGCCTGACGATATTCTGTTGGATTTCGCGTTTTATCTAAGAAAAGCTGAAGCGATTGTTGTAAGACACGGTAGTAAGCCATAGTCTGTGAGGTGAATTGAGTGGTGTTCATTGCTATTGTCCATTCAACCCAAATCAATGCATTTTCTAAATCAGCTAATGCGAGATAAAGCATTGCTTTCAATTCACCAACACGCAATTGTGCCCAACCAGAGTTTTGATCGGGTAGAATACCGATGAATTCGCAGACGTGAATAGTATCATCGATATTTTGAATATCAAGTTCATCAAGCAACTCTTGATAGGTTTCTGCATTGTGATGAAAATGTGGCAAATCAAGTAAGATTTCACGCCACGCGAGACCTGCGTTATTGTTAGCATAAATAAGATCATCGACAGGATAAATTTCAGACATTTTTGGTACTAAAATACGGCAAGCAGGAACACCGAGGTGTTCGTAATCCATAATGTATGTTTCTAAACCTTTTTCAGCAAGAATCGCCATGAGATTATCAAACTCTCCTGCCGTCGTAGAATCTGAGAAGTGCCAATGAACAAAAGGATAATCGGGCGTTGATTTGAATAGATCCCAAGAGACTATACCGCTTGAGTCAATAAAATGCGTTTCCAAGTTCGTATTTTCGGCAACTGCCGCATTATCAAAACTTGGGGAAGCAAAAACATCCAAATCTTGGAGGCTACGTCCTTGCAAAAGTTCAGTCACAGTACGTTCAAACGCCACTTCAAAATGTGGATGAGCTCCAAAGGAGGCAAAACAACTGCCATTTTTTGGATTAAATAAAACTACACAAACTACAGGATATTGTCCGCCAAGTGAGGCATCATAAGCATAAATGGGAAATCCAGCGTCCTCTAATCTTTTAATCGCAGCCGCAATTTTGGGATAAATAGCAATGATGTCAGCAGGGATTTGTGGGAGGCTAATCGCTTCGCGAATAATTCGACTTTTTACGAATCGCTCAAAAATTTCAGATAATCCTTGCACTCGTGCTTCCATTAATGTGTTGCCAGCTGACATCCCATTTGAGGCAAATAAATTAGCAATGATCGCTTGCGGAATATAGATTGTTTTGCCATCACTCTGACGCACATATGGCAGAGCAACAATACCTCGCTCTTGATTACCTGACTGCAAATCCACGAGTAAATCAGGCGTAAGTTGATTTTCTGGATCAAAGTGAGCTAATAGTTCAGCATCTAAAATACCTTCAGGCAATAAATCATCTTCTTCAATCTCAAACCATTTTTCATTAGGATAATGGACAAATTCGCTTTGAGCGATTTTCTGACCAAGATAAAAATCAGCAAAAAAATAGTTTGTGGAAAGACGTTCAAAAAATTCACCTAATGCAGAAGCAAGCGCTGCGTTTTGACTTGCGCCTTTGCCATTGGCAAAACATTGAGGGCAATCCTTATCGCGAATATGCACAGAATAAACATTTGGCACAGGATTTAACCAAGAAATTTCTGCAATATGAAAACCTAATTGAATTAATTTTTGTTGAAAATGAGTAATACTTGTCTCTAGAGCAGCATCTTTACCAAGAATAAAAGTTTGTTCTAACATAAATTTCTACTTTCTGTTTTTTTTAAATTTTTAGATAATAAGCAACCTTCTTGAAATCAAGAAACACCAACGATTAAAATAAATTATAACGGAGTACATATGTTAACCCCAATACCTACTTTAACAGATAACTATATCTGGCTCTATCGTTGTAATCACTTTCCCGCATTATTAGTCGATATTGGAGACTTCTCAACGTTATCGAACTACCTAGCACAAAACCCAACACCAATTGAAGCTGTTTTGCTTACTCATCATCATTCAGATCATACTGGTGGCGTTATCGAATTCCATCAAGCTTATCCCGATGTCCCTATCTATGGCAGTGCAGAATGTACAGCTGTGATCACAAATCCTATCAGCGAAGGTGAGATCATCACGCCACATTATCATATCGATGTTCTTGCTACTCCTGGACATACCACTAAACACCTTAGTTATTTTGTCAATAAACATCTTTTTTGTGGAGACACTCTTTTCTCTGCTGGATGTGGACGTGTCTTTAACCACGATTATGAAGCGATGTTTGCAAGCCTACAAAAAATCAAAACATTGCCTGATGATACACAAATCTGTTGTGCTCACGAATACACTTTAAGTAATTTAGAATTTGCTATGACAATAGTACAAACTCAATTTCAAAAAGAAATGATTGCTACTAATATTGGAATTGTAAAATTTTTGATGGCGTCCAATATGCCAACTTTGCCAACAACGCTATCAGCAGAAAAGCAGTTTAATCCTTTTTTACAAGCTAAGAATGTCGATGAATTTAGACAACTTCGCCAAAAAAAAGATAATTTTTGACTACTCACACTTGATTTTGCTCACAAAATGCTAATGCATTTTGTTTTAAGCTTATGCCCATCAGCAAAGCTGATATCCTTGCCATTTTTTGTTAATAAAATATTGCTTTTTTTAAAGGGGCATTGCATAATGCCACTCGTTTGATTTTTCTCTTTATTTTATGAGAAAAGATCAACGCTATGGAAACCTTTTCGGTCTCTCGCAACAGTCTCTGATTTACCAGGTCAGGTTCGGAAGAAAGCAGCCAAAGTCGGATGTCCTGTGTGCCGAGATAAGCTGGTAAGGTTTCCACCCTCTTCATTTGATCTATTCTTTCTTTTTCGTTGTTTTCTTATCTTTTCCACTTATCTAAATTAATCGTTTTTTCCCGTTTTAAATTCGTGCATTAACGCCCGTAAATTCGTACAATTTTTCTGAAAATTACGACATTGTTTACAAGTTGCGAGATGGACGATGAGTCCTAATCTTTCA
This sequence comes from Actinobacillus sp., assembly GCA_020026055.1. Classification (GTDB taxonomy): domain Bacteria; phylum Pseudomonadota; class Gammaproteobacteria; order Enterobacterales; family Pasteurellaceae; genus Actinobacillus_C. Next base: position 41,126 of record JAHHRA010000009.1, on the reverse strand, counting down.
CGAAAAGTCAATAAGCGATCTTGAGATTGCGAAATTAATTTTGTAGCTTGTTTGCATTTCATTTCAGCTGTCCTTTAGTAGATTGAGTAAGGCAATGTTGTAGTTGAAGACGAGCACGATACAGCAAAAGATATAAGTGGTTGCGACTTAACTCCATTTGCTGACAAATTTCCTCTGTTGAAAACTCAAGATACTCTCGCATCATAAACGCTTGTGCTTGTTTGGCAGGCAAATGCGTCAGACATGCTTCAAACTTCATCCAAAATCGTTTTTCATCAAGTTGTTTTTCAGTGGTGAGAATCGATTGGCGACTAAATTCTGCTCGCCAATGATCTTGCGAATCAAAAAAATGATCGTCTTCTTGTGCTGCCGTCAATTCGCTAACGAGTAGATAACGCGATTGCGTACGCAAATTATCAATGATTTTATTTTTTAAAATCGCAAAAATCCAAGTTTTCAACGCAGCTTGGCGTTTAAATTGTTGTTGGTTTTTTAACGCACTCAATAATGCCTCTTGTACTATATCTTCGGCAATATCAGGATTTTTGAGTTGTAAGTTAGCAAATTTTAACATTTGTGTACGAATTTGAGCGATTTCAGCATTAGAAACGTTTTGAGCTACACATGGTGCTGATTGCATAAAATTTCCTCAATTTTCTGTAAGATTTTTAGTTTTTCCTCGACTAATCAAAAGATAGTAACAAATTTTTTAAGGATAATACTATGAAAAAACATCACATTAGTTTAACAATGTTAATTTTAATCAATACAGCCATCGTGCAGGCAGCTCATACAATGACAGACTATACTTTTCAACAACAAAAGGAGACAAAAATGCAATCACAAAAATTACAACAAATTTATTTGGCTGGTGGCTGTTTTTGGGGAATTGAGGCATATATGGAAAAAATTTATGGTGTAAAAGATGCTGTTTCTGGCTATGCAAATGGCAAAACCGAACACACTCGTTATCCGTTAATTGCCGCTACTGATCACGCTGAAACAGTACGAGTTACTTATGATCCCAATCAAATTTCACTCGCGAAATTGTTGCAATATTATTTCCGTGTCATCGATCCGACTAGCCTTCATAAACAAGGCAATGATATTGGCAGACAATATCGCACAGGCATTTATTATCAAAATAAAGAAGATAAAAATATCATTGAAACTGCGTTAAGAGAGTTGCAAAAAAAATACAAAGCTAAAATTCAAATAGAAGTTGAACCGTTGAAAAACTATATCCTCGCTGAAGAATACCATCAGGACTACTTAGCCAAAAATCCGAATGGTTATTGCCACATTGATTTGAAAAAAGCTGATGAAGTAATTATCGACCCTAAGGATTACCCAAAACCAACGAACGAAGAACTTAAAGCCAAATTAACACCGTTACAATACAGCGTGACTCAAAAGAAAAATACTGAACGTTCTTTCAGCAACGAATATTGGGATAATAAAGCTGCAGGAATTTATGTCGATATCACTACAGGTGAACCGTTATTTTCCTCTGCAGACAAATTTGATTCTGGTTGTGGTTGGCCAAGTTTTACGCAACCTATTGATAAAAAAGTCGTCAATTATGCAGATGATCACAGTTTCAATATGCACCGCATTGAAGTATTAAGTCGCAGTGGTAATGCTCATTTAGGACACGTTTTTGACGATGGTCCTAAAGATAAAGGTGGTTTACGCTATTGTATAAATAGTGCAGCTATCAAATTTATCCCGCTCGCTGAAATGGAACAAGCAGGCTACGGTTATCTTATTTACAAAGTCAAAAGTTGACTAAAAGGAGTAGAACAATGAAAAAACAATTTTTATTACTTGCAGCGTTTTTCAGTCTCTACAGTTTTGCTGATACTCATCTTGCTGACGTAATCGTCAAAGATCGATATCAACAGGACGTGTCACTGAAACAGTATCAGGGCAAACCGCTTTATATCAAAGCTTGGGCATCTTGGTGCCCATTCTGCTTGGCAACCTTAGACGAAATCGACGAATTCAGCGGCGAAAACAACGCCACTGTTAATCGTGCTTTTACTATCGTTACTCTCGTCTCACCAAATCAACTGGGAGAGAAGAACATTAATGATTTCGTTAAATGGTACAATAATTTAGGTTATAAAAACATCGTCCTCCTTATTGACTCTCAAGGCGAAATTCTCAAACGCACTCATATCAAAGGTTACCCAGCCAATATTGTGTTGGATAAAGATTTGAATATAGTGAAAGTGGCACAAGGGAATTGGGGAAAGGCAAAAATTAAGGCAGAAACGATGAGATAAATTCGCATAATTGTATTAATTTCACGCCTCAAAAATCAGGAAAAATTTCCTGATTTTTCTGCTTTGTTTTTAAGCTTGATTATGAAACTTATTTCCAATCAAGAACCCCACCAATCCCAACATGAGTGCAGGCACAATTGGGTGGAAGCCTAAAACTTTGAGGTTTTGGGCAGTAAAAATAATATAGCTACTTAAACCAACGACCATCGAAGTGATTCCTCCGAAGCGGTTTGCTTTCTTCCAATAAAGCCCCAGTGCAATCACCCAAAGAAAAGTACTTTCCAATCCGCCTAAAGCGAAAAGATTTAACCAAATCAACATATCAGGCGGATTCAAAACGGAAAAAGTGATCACAATCGTGAGTAATAATGTTGTAAGAGTGGAAAGACGTTTGATATGTTTTTCATTCGCTATAGCCTCAGGCTTAAAACGTAAATACAGATCTTTAATCAAAGTTGATGAAGATTGGATCAGCATACTGTCAACTGAAGACATAATCGCCGCCATTGGTGCTGCGAGAAAAATTCCTGCAACAAAAGGTGGTAGAACTTTAATCATCAACATTGGAATAATTTTATCGGTTACTTCAAGATTTGGAATAATAACTCGTCCTAGTGCTCCTGCGAGGTGGATACTTAGCATTAATAAAGCAATCACAATCGTACCAATCACCATACCTTGATGTAAGGCTTGGCTATTTTTATAAGACATTGCACGTATAACAGTACTTGGCAATCCCAATAATCCAAAACAAACTAATATCCAAAACGAACTCATAAAAGTAAAATCTAGGCTTTGTTCTTTTGTACCATAAGGAGTGAGTAAGTCAGGATCAATTATTGCAAGTTTATGCATAATTTGCTCAATGCCACCACCTGAATAGATTACCCCACCAAGTAATAAGAACGTCCCGATGAGCATAATCAATCCCTGTATACTATCTGTGATGACAACAGCACGGAATCCTCCGATAAAAGTATAAATTCCAACAGTTAAGGCAAAAATAGTCACTGCCCAACGATAATCAAGATCAAGTGTAGTTTCCAATAATCGCCCTACACCAATAAACTGCACAGCCATCATAATAAAAAAAGAAGCCAGCAAAGCTAAACTTGCAAACAACATTAAAACTGGGCTTTTATAACGTTCATATAAAATATCATTGATAGTTAAGCTATTGTTTTTGCGGGCAAGAATAGCAAATTTTTTCCCCAATACTCCTAAAGTGAATAATACAACGGGGACTTGAATCATTGCCAGCAATACCCAACCTAAACCAAATTTATACGCAGCTCCAGGTCCGCCAATAAAAGAACTTGCCCCTACGTAAGTAGAAGCTGTGGTCATTGCCAACACAAATCCTGTCATTGAACGATTTCCCACATAATATTCAGCGAGAAAATTTCCTTTTGAACGTTGGCGATAAGCAAAAATTGCCCCAGCAAACACGGCGATAATATAGCCAAGCAATGGTATTAAGATAGCGAGTTGCATTAATTTTTCTCAGGTGCAATAGGCAATTCAGTGTTCAATTCAATATTTTTAAAGAAGAAATGAATCACTACAAGCGTGATCATAATAAAGATAATCGGAAAATAAAGGCAAGCGAGTTCAAACCAAAGCGGAAAACCTAAAATACCTGATTGTTGCGGAGTAAAATAAGCACATACACACCAGCCACAAAGATAAAAAACAGTTAACGCAAAAGCTAAATGAGCTTCCATCATCGCATCTTTTAGTGTGGGGAGAGAGTTTTTAACACACATATCGTTTCATAAAAATGGGAATGGGGGTAACAACCCCCTTTTGCGTTTTCATTAAAATGGCAAGTTAATTAAGTCCAAGTTTCTTTTCTAAATAGTGAATATTAGTTCCACCTTGTTGGAAATTTTTATCGGTGAGAATACTTTCTTGCAAAGCAATATTAGTTTTAATTCCATCAATAATAGTTTCTGCAAGTGCATTTTTCATCCGTGCAATCGCTACTTCACGTGTTTCGCCGTGAGTGATAAGTTTCCCAACCATTGAATCATAATGTGCTGGCACTGTATAGCCACCATACAGATGTGAATCCCAACGTACACCAATCCCTCCTGCGGAATGTAAATGAGCAATCTTACCTGGTGAAGGTAGAAATGTATTGGGGTCCTCTGCATTAATGCGACATTCTATCGCATGTCCACGCACTTTAATATCCTCTTGAGTAATAGACAATGGTAATCCTGAAGCAATACGTAATTGTTCTTTGACCAAATCAACACCTGTTATCATTTCTGTAACAGGATGCTCAACTTGAATGCGAGTATTCATTTCAATGAAGTAAAATTCGCCGTTTTCATACAAAAATTCAAATGTTCCTGCTCCACTATAACCAATTTCTAAACAAGCTTTAGCACAACGAGAACCAATGTTCTGACGAGTTTTTTCAGTAATTCCAGGAGCTGGAGCTTCTTCTAAGACTTTCTGATGGCGACGTTGCATAGAGCAATCGCGTTCAGCAAGATACACTGCATTACCACATTTATCTGCCAACACTTGGATTTCGATATGGCGAGGATTTTCAAGAAATTTTTCCATATAAACCATATCATTATTAAAAGCTGCTTTCGCCTCTGCTTTGGTAAGTGCAATGGCTTCCTCTAATTCGCTACTAGCACGCACTACACGCATCCCACGCCCACCACCACCACCTGAGGCTTTGATGATCACAGGGTAGCCAATTTGCTCAGCAATTTTTTTATTTTTAGCAATATCTGATCCTAAAGGACCATCCGATCCTGGTACACAAGGCACACTTGCTTTTTTCATAGCTTCAATTGCAGAAACTTTGTCACCCATTAAACGAATAACTTCAGGACTTGGGCCAATAAAAATAAAACCTGAACGTTCTACTTGTTCAGCAAAATCTGCATTTTCTGATAAAAATCCATATCCAGGATGAATAGCATCTGCTCCTGTTACTTCTGCTGCTGCAATAATAGCAGGAATATTTAAATAACTTTTAGTAGAGGGGGCAGGTCCAATACAAACAGTTTCATCGGCTAAAAGTACGTGTTTTAACTCACGATCGACAGTGGAATGAACAGCAACAGTTTGAATCCCCATTTCTTTACAGGCACGCAAAATACGCAAAGCAATTTCACCACGATTAGCAATCACTACTTTTTCGAGCATTTAAAACTCCCGTTTATTCGATAATCATTAGTGGTTGATCAAACTCGACTGCTTCACCATCATTGATTAAAATAGTTTTAATCACTCCAGCCTTATCTGCTTCAATACGATTCATCATCTTCATCGCTTCAACAATACAAAGTGCATCTCCCACTTTTACGCTTTGCCCTACTTCAACAAAAGGAGCTGCTTCAGGGCTTGGCGAGCGGTAGAAAGTTCCTACCATCGGAGAACGTACTTGGTGCCCTAAAATTACATTTTCTTGTTTTTCCTCAACGACTGAAAGTGTTGGAGCAGATGGAACAGTTTGTACCGCAATTGCTGGTGCAGGAGGGGGGGGCATAGCAAATGCAGGTGTCCCACGATTAATACGAATCGTTTCTTCACCTTCCGAAATTTCAAGTTCCATAATGCCTGATTCTTCTACAAGCTCTATGAGTTTTTTAATTTTACGTACATCCATTATTCATCCTTAGACTCAGTTTTGCAGTATACTATCTAAAAATTTTGGCAAGTATTCCTTAAAATGTTTCTTTTAGCAATGAAAATCTTTTAATTTCTGTGAAAATGATCAAATTTTACTTATTTTGCAAAAAATCAATAGCATAATTTAATGCAAATTCATAGCCTTTCGCTCCCACCCCACTAATAACACCCTGTGCAATATCACTAAAGTAAGAATGATGACGGAAGATTTCTCGCTGATAAACATTCGACAGATGCACTTCAACAAATGGAATGCCTACTGCTAATAAAGCATCACGCAGGGCAATACTGGTATGAGTAAATGCCGCTGGATTGAAAATAATAAAATCCACCTTCTTGAAACTTTGTTGGATTTTATTGATAAGTGCTTCTTCGCTATTAGATTGGAAACATTCACAATCGATACCAGCCTGATTGGCAAGTTGAGTAATATTAGCTTCAATAATAGCAAGCGTAGTTTTACCGTAATATTCAGGCTCACGCAAACCGAGTAAATTGAGGTTGGGGCCGTTTAAAAGTAAGAGTTTCATTGGAATTTCCCTCGAGTTAGCTTATGTGAAAAGAAGAAAAATTTTTCGATTTTGTAAGCGTGATTTTCTATCATCACTTACCGTTCCGCTTCTACGTAGGTATATTTTTATTAAAAATTTTCAGTCATTTGAGTAATTTCTAAGAAAGATAAAACGAAATCAAAATATTTTTTGAGTTACCCCCGCGAAATCGGGAAAATTTTCCATATTTAGGGGGCGTGATAATTCAAAGTCATCATTGTGACGAAGCTAAGTTGAATAATGATTGTGGAGTTTATCAATTTCAGCAATGTATATAAAGCAATTAAATATAAAAATACAGTTTACTAATGTAATATTAATATTCTAGTACTGATCGCTATTCAGTTTATGTAGTTTTGTTAGCACTTTAATTTCGTCAATGTTTAAAAATGAGGCTTTGTTAATTTTCATGATGGCAAAATTAGCAAAATGATTGCTAATTTAATTAAAATTCTTCTGTAAGAATATTTTGATAACTTAGGTTTATCCACAATCACTTCGTAACATTAAAATTTTACCAAGGTAACTTAAAAGCCTCTATATTAATTTGCCCATTCCTGTTGAGCTACTAATTCTACAAACTCAGTATTTTCAAGGCTTAGTAACGGTAACTCCGAACCTTGCCAAGGTCTCAGTAATTGATACGCCATTAAATTTAAAGTATCCAACCCTGCTGTTGTCTTTGGACAATATTGAGCTGATAATCTGGCGAGTTGAGTTAAACCAAGGCTACTTTCAATGCTAGAGCTGATGACTGTTCTTAAGTCTAAGCTTTGTGCATGGTGAATAAATTTGAGGCATTTTTCGATTGAGCCGATCAAAGTCGGTTTGATCACAATTGCCTTTAAATAAGGCTGTGCTTGTAAATTGAAATCAAGATCACGTAGGCTTTCATCCCAAGCGATGTTAATGCCTGTCATTTTCGCAAACTCAAGACTTGCAGCAGGAGTTCTGCAAGGTTCTTCAATAAATTGAATGCGTGAGCGAAATTCAGGAGCTATATATTTGGCAAAGAGTTGAGCTTTGGCAAGCGTCCACGCTCGGTTAGCGTCAAGGCGAAGCTGTAAATCAGGAATAGCCTCAAGAAACATATTGACGACCATTCCATCGCGATTGGCTTCGTATAAGCCTACTTTAATTTTAGCAATCTTTTCACCTTGAATATTATCTAACTTAGCGAAAAGTTCATCAGGATCACCGTAACACAATGGTGCAACTTGGTAATTCCCCTCAGGTTGCAACTTGTCTACGAGTTCAGCCAAAGCACAACTCAAACCGAATGCTACAGAGGGATAAAGCCCGTCCATGCTGAGTTTTTGATTGTTAATGCGGGCTTGATTCCAACGAATAAGCCAGTCTTGCGTTTGGCTTTGTGCTTGCTCTAAACTTTCTCGACTAAATTCAAGTAGAGGGGCAATTTCGCCAAAGCCTTGTTTATCCCCACAATTAATGTTGATGATCAAGCCTTCACGCACTTTTAAAAAATGGTTGCGAAGGACAAGTTGGCTATCTACAGGAATGCGGTAGCGATAAAGTTTGTATGCTCTAAAAGTCATTGCTTTTCCTTTATTTTACATGATCGTTACAATCATCTGTATTGATGATGATTAGTCAATTTCATCACAACTTAACGCTATCACGCCACTTTTTAAAATTATAATTTCGTTTTTTTGGGAAAAATGAGGCTGGCTACCACACTCATCACCAGAGTGACTAACACGACAAGTAGTGATTGGTTCGCAGTAATATCGAAGCTAATATAACCAAGCTGGTGAGAACCACTGATAACGAGTTTGATTCCGATAAAAATAAGCAAAAAAATCACACCCTGTTCAAGGTAAACTAACATATCTTTTAAAGCTTCAAGCACAAAGAACAACGTCCGCAAACCTAAAATTGCGAAAAGCATTGCACTGTAAACAATTAACGGCTCTTTTGAAACTGCAATCACTGCAGGCACGCTATCAAATGAAAACATAATATCTGTCAAACCAATTACTACAAGACAAACCAACAATGGTGTAGCAAAACGTTGTGCTTTCGGGGCAGAATTTAAAGCCTTTGAAATATCTTGCTTAACATTAATATCCAGATCAGTTTGTTGGCAAAGTTGTTCAGCTTGTTGACGTTTCACTACAAATTGATTGCCAAATAAATATGGCATAATTGGGTAGAATTTGTGAACTAATTTATTCGCAGGATGTGATGCATAATCAACTTCAGATCCACTCATAAAAATCATCTTGTAGACAACGTAGAAAATGATGATGGCAAATACAAATTCTGCATAAGCTCCAACTAGATGCATAAATTTGACTCCGATTAAAACAAAAATTAAACGGAATACAATCGCTCCAATAACACCTAGAAACAAAACTTTGTGGCAATATTTTTTCGGAATATTAAACCATGTAAAAATCGCTCCAAACACAAAAAGATTATCTACGGATAAACTTTTCTCGAGAATATAGCCTGAAAGGAACAATGATGCCATTTGTGCACTATGTTCATAGTATAAATATCCTGCATAAATGAAAGAAATTGTCACCCAAAACACTGACCATTTCAAAGCAGAGCTGAGGCTAACTTCTTTGCTATCTTGATGGAGTAAAAAATCTGCTACCATCGAAAAAATGACTAACGCAATAAAAACGCTAATGTCTAATGTTGTTATGTGCATAATTATCACCAATTGAGAAAAGAACAACTTTTACTTAATTTAATAAAGATAAATAAAAAAATTATGGATTTCGTTTAAATTTACTAAAATCAGGTGCACGTTTTTCATTAAAAGCATTGCGACCTTCTTGCCCTTCCTCAGTCATATAAAATAACATTGTGGCATTCCCCGCTAATTCTTGTAAACCTGCTTGACCATCGCAATCTGCATTTAAAGCAGCTTTTAAACAACGTAAAGCAATTGGGCTATTTCGCAACATTTCACGGCACCAATGTACTGTTTCTTTTTCTAAATCAACATAAGGTACAACTGTATTAACTAACCCCATATCTAAAGCTTCTTGAGCATTGTATTGACGGCATAAAAACCAAATTTCGCGAGCTTTTTTCTGTCCAACTAAACGTGCCATATAACTCGCTCCCCAACCGCCATCAAATGAGCCAACTTTTGGACCTGTTTGTCCAAAAATAGCGTTGTCAGCAGCGATTGTGAGATCACAAAGCATATGCAACACATGCCCACCACCAATTGCATAACCTGCTACCATTGCTACAACAGGTTTCGGACAAGTGCGAATATCTCTTTGAAAATCTAAAACATTTAAATGATGAACACCTGCTTCATCTTTATAACCACCATAATCACCACGTACTTTTTGATCTCCCCCTGAACAAAAAGCTTTCTCACCTTCGCCTGTGAGAATAATCACTCCTATTTTTTCATCAAAACGAGCGTCAGCAAAGGCGTGGATCATTTCTTTTACAGTTTGTGGACGAAATGCATTACGGACTTCAGGACGATTAATTGTAATCTTAGCAATGCCTTCTGCAGATTTATGATAACGAATATCTTGATACTCCATACTCAAATCTTGCCACTGAATTGATGCATAAAGTGCTTCATCTTTTGGATTTTGCATAAAAATTCCTTATTTTTGTTAAAAATGTTACAAATTATACCTAAATTCCCGTTTGAACAAAATAAAGATAAAAACAAGGAAATTTTTTAGACAAAAATTGATGTTTTTTTAATATCTGCAAAATTCACAGCATTAAATGTGCAAAAAATGTCTTAGTTTTAGTAAAAAAAATTAATTTTTGTACACTTTTTTTTGATAAAAGTCACAAAATCAATAAAAAAATTAACGTTATTTCATCTTTTTCAATAATATACAAGATATTAATTAATTTTATATGGAGATTATATATGCTGTATTTTGAATTTTTCTTCTTGCTTCTGATGCTTTATTTGGGGAGTCGATTCGGTGGCATTGGTTTAGGGGTAGTTTCGGGAATTGGCTTAGTAATTGAAGTCTTTATCTTTCGTATGCCAGTGGGTAAAGCTCCCGTGAATGTAATGTTAATCATTCTTGCAGTAGTAACTTGTGCATCGGTATTAGAAGCAGCAGGTGGTTTGAAATATATGTTACAAATTGCTGAAAAAATACTACGTCGCAATCCGAAACGCATTACTATTCTAGGGCCTATTACAACTTACATTATGACTTTTATGCTCGGTACTGGGCATTCAGTATATTCTATTATGCCAATCATTGGTGATATCGCATTAAAAAATAAAATTCGCCCTGAACGCCCGATGGCTGCCTCATCAGTAGCTTGTCAACTTTCAATAACTTCTAGCCCACTCTCAGCGGCAGTAGTTTATTATTTAACACAAATCATCCAAGTTCAGGGGTTTGAACACATCACTTTGCTTAATATCATCTGCGTAACTGTGCCTGCTACTTTTGCGGGAACAATTGCTCTTTCGCTATATAGTTTGCATCGTGGTAAAGAATTAGAAGATGATCCTGTTTATCAAGCACGCTTACAAGATCCTGTTTGGCGAGAACGGATTTTAACTTCAGAAAGCACATCATTAAACGATGAACTGCCGAAAGTAGCCAAACACGCAGTATATCTGTTTATTTTGGCATTATTAACTATTGTCACGATAGCAATGTTACCAGAAGTCCGTACTATCGGTGAAGGTAAGCCAATTAAAATGTCAATAATTATTCAAATGATGATGCTCTGTTTTGCAGGAATTATCTTACTTGCTACTAAAACTAATACACAATCTGTCCCGAATGGAGTAGTGTTTAGATCTGGTATGGTAGCTGCGATTGCAATTTTTGGGATTGCGTGGATGAGCGACACTTATTTCGAATACGCGATGCCGTCTTTCAAAGCCGCTGTGATTCAAATGGTTGAAACAGCACCTTGGACTTTTGCTTTCGCCTTATTCATTGTTTCAGTCGTGATTAACAGCCAAGCAGCAACTGCAGTGATGCTATTACCCGTTGGCATCAGTCTCGGTTTATCCCCTGCTCTACTAGTTGGTTTAATGCCTGCGACCTATGGTTACTTCTTTATCCCAAATTACCCATCTGACATTGCCACTATCGGTTTTGACGTTTCAGGTACGACTAAAATCGGTAAATACTATTTCAATCATAGTTTTATGGCACCAGGATTAGTTGGAGTTGTAGTAGCTTGCTTTGTTGGTGTTGCAGTAGCAAATTTAATCATTACACCAGCTTAAAACTTTAAACTGTATTTCTTTAAAACCACCACTTGGTGGTTTTTTATTATTTGCTTATGAAATTGAGTTTTAGCTAAAAATCATTGAGTTAGCCAACATAAACAGGTAAAGTACAAAACCTTTGTTATTCAGTAATAACTTTTTTTGGTAAATCTCAACTAAAAGGCAAAAAATATGGGAAAAAGCGTTGTTATCTTAGGTGCTCAATGGGGCGATGAAGGTAAAGGAAAAATTGTTGACTTACTCACTGACCGCGTAAAATATGTAGTGCGTTATCAAGGTGGACATAATGCTGGGCATACACTTATCATTAATGGTGAAAAAACAGTGTTACGTTTGATTCCAAGCGGTATCTTACGTGATAACGTCACTTGTTTAATTGGCAACGGCGTTGTACTTTCACCTACGGCGTTAATGCAAGAAATGAGTGAATTAGAAGCACGTGGCATTAATGTGCGTGAGCGCTTAAAAATCTCTGAAGCTTGCCCTTTAATCCTGTCTTATCACGTTGCAATGGATCACGCTCGTGAAAAAGCATTAGGTAAAAAAGCAATCGGTACAACAGGTCGTGGCATCGGTCCTGCTTACGAAGACAAAGTTGCACGTCGTGGCTTACGAGTAGGTGATCTTTTCGACAAAGCAGCCTTTGCTGAAAAACTTAAAACAATCCTTGATTATTACAACTTCCAACTCGTCCACTATTACCAAGCTGAACCTGTTGATTTTGACTGCGTGATGCAAGATGTTTTCACTTATGCTGACATTATCAAAAGTATGGTAGCCGACGTAACCACTATTCTAGACACAGCTCGTAAACGTGGCGACAATATCCTTTTCGAAGGTGCTCAAGGCACAATGTTAGATATTGACCAAGGGACATATCCATACGTGACTAGCTCCAACACGACTGCAGGTGGTGTATCCACAGGAGCAGGTTTTGGTCCCCGTCATATTGATTATGTGCTAGGGATTATCAAAGCTTACTGTACTCGCGTTGGTGGTGGTCCTTTTACCACTGAATTATTTGACGATATCGGAGCAACTATCGCCCGTCGAGGTAATGAATTTGGTGCAGTAACAGGTCGCCCACGTCGCTGTGGCTGGTTTGACGCTGTCGCGATGCGTCGTGCTATTCAAGTCAATAGTATTTCTGGGTTCTGTATGACTAAATTAGATGTTCTTGACGGTTTAGATGAAGTAAAAATCTGCGTTGGCTACAAGATGCCTAACGGTGAGATTGTTGACTTTGCACCGCTTGCAGCCAAAGATTGGGTAGGTGTTGAACCTATTTATGAAACCCTAGCGGGTTGGAAAGAAAATACCTTTGGCATCACAAATGTAGATGCATTACCTCAAAATACTCGCAACTACATCAAACGTATTGAAGAAGTAACAGGTGTGCCTGTAGCAATCCTTTCAACGGGACCAGATCGTCTAGAAACAATGATTCTACAAGATCCTTTCGCATAATTATCCAACTTTTAACAAAACACGCTCCGATTTTCAGCAAAATTTTACTGATATTTTCAAGCAGAAATTGATTTGAGCGTGTTTCATTTCAGTTCTTTGTTTCGCATTGATTCGTTATTTACATTTGTATATAATGCACTTTCCATTAACGTCAGGATTGTCATATGCTTAAACTTAAAATTTTCTCTACTTTCTTAATTGCATTCAGCACTATTGGTTACGCCAGTGAGATTTATTTGTATGCTGGTGCTGGTTTAAAAACACCCACTCAAAAAATCATTGCTCAATATGAAAAAGAAACAGGCAACAAAGTAGTGGTAGAATATGCGGGTATGGGACAATTATTAACGCGTTATCAAGCCACAAAAAAAGGCGATTTATTCCTTTCTGGCTCTGAAGATTATGTCCAAAAATTAGCCAAAGCAGGTGCGATAATAAAAGACGCACCTGTCGTATTACATATTCCTGTGATGGCAATTCGCCGCGATAAAGGCGAAAACATCAACTCTTTCAAAGATCTCGCTAACAGTAATCTCCGCCTCGGCATTGGTGATAGCAAAGCAATGGCTTTAGGCAAAGGTGCAGAAGCTTTGCTAGCAGCATCTGGTTACAGTGAAACATTAAATCAAAAAATTGTAACTAAAGCAGCAACAGTGAAACAATTAATGCTCTATTTACTACAAGGACAAGTTGATGCAGCTGTCGTCGGACGTGCGGGGGCTTACAAAGAACGTGATAAGTTGAAAATACTACCCAATCCAGCTGATGTACCACAAGAAAAAGTAACGATCGCTTTGCTTAAAACTAGCAAAGATCCACAAGCAGCGGAAAAATTAATGAATCTTATCTCATCAAAACAAGGCATCACAGCATTTACGGATGAAGGTTTCTTACCGCTCCAATAAAAGCCTCAGCCTAAATTTGGCGATGCTTCCCGTCATTTTCTTTTTCGCCCTGATTTTCGGGGCGATCTCCATGCTTATTTTACAAATTAATCCGCAGTTTTTCGTTCTCATTTTACGAAATGCCGAATTACAATTTGCACTTGGGTTGTCATTAGCGACTTCACTTTGCTCGCTTGTTCTCGCTATTTGCATTGCTATTCCTATCGCATGGCGAATGTCGCAACGTTCTTTACCCGCCCAATCATTCATTGATACTGTTTTTGATTTACCAATGGTTTTACCACCGTTAGTAACAGGTTTAAGCTTATTATTACTGCTAAATAGTGATAGCGGACTTAATCAACTTTTCCCGCAGCTAGGAGAATGGATGTTTAGTCCGTTCGGCATCATTATCGCTCAAACTTATATTGCAACTGCGGTTTTCCTTCGTAATGCTCGCGGAGTATTTTCAGGGCTAGATGTGGGTTATCGACTTAGTGCTTATAGCCTCGGCTTATCGCCATGGAAAACATTATTGAAAGTGGAGTTGCCAATGTGCAAAAAGGCACTTATTTGTGGCGGAATTTTAGCTTGGTCGCGTGCAATTGGCGAATTTGGGGCAACGCTAATGCTTGCTGGTGCAACACGTTTTAAAACTGAAACATTGCCAATGGCAGTATTTTTAAATATCGCTAGTGGTGACTTTGACATTGCGATCGTTGCTGCACTTTGGTTATTGTTTATCGCTATGTTGTTACTTTTTTTATTACGCTGTTTCAATCGATAATTTATGCTTAAGATCTCTCAACTTTCTGTCGGTATTTTGCAAAATATTCACTTGCATTTAGCAAAAGGCGAATGCCTCGCTATTGTCGGAGCATCGGGGAGTGGAAAAACCACGTTGCTCAATGCGATCGCAGGCTATCTGACTTATCAAGGCGAAATCTGGCTTAACCAGCAAAATTTGCAAGCTTGCCCACCTTGGCAACGCAATTGTCGCTATTTGAATCAGTTTCTTTACCTTTTCCCACATCAAACTGTGTTGGGCAATCTAACCCTTGCTGCTCCGCAAGCGACTTTACTTACGAAAAAACAATTATTGGAAAAATTGCAGATCGCTAATCTTGCCAAACGTTACCCACACGAATTGTCTGGCGGCGAAAAGCAGCGAGCAGCACTTGCTCGTGCTCTGATTCAGCCACCTGATTTATTATTGCTAGACGAACCCTTTTCTGCACTTGATTGGCAGACGCATCAACAGTTATGGCAAGTCCTGCAAGATATTTTGCAAGAGTATCAACTCACTACTCTTTTAGTGAGCCACGAACCCAAAGAAATCCAATTTCTTGCCCGACAAGTGATACACTTACATCATGGGCGAAGAATAGACTCAAGAGGAAAATAAGATGATCTACTTTTCAGATGCCGAACTTGACGCCTTACTTTTAGAAGACATTTACCGCGGTGACTTAACTAGTCATTGCCTCAATTTACAAAACATTGCTGCCACAATGCAATTTACACGCCAAAATGCAGGTGTTGTCGCAGGAATTGATATCGCCGC
Organism: Actinobacillus sp.; assembly: GCA_020026055.1. Taxonomy (GTDB): domain Bacteria; phylum Pseudomonadota; class Gammaproteobacteria; order Enterobacterales; family Pasteurellaceae; genus Actinobacillus_C. The sequence continues at coordinate 25,485 of JAHHRA010000009.1, read as the reverse complement.
TGCATTATTACGAAAATTACAACTTGATCCGCAAATTTTGATCAACGAAGGCGAGATCGCACAAGCAGGAGAATGCATTCTGCGTGTTAGTGGCAATGCTGCTCTACTCCACCAAGGTTGGAAAGTCACTCAATGTGTTCTGGAATGGTGTTGTGGTGTCGCTCAATACATGCAAGAAATGTGCCAAAATGCGACGCAAGTTAATCCCAATGCAATTATTCTTTGCACACGAAAATCAATCCCTATGACTCGCAAATTAGCTACTCAAGCAATTCTTAGTGGTGGCGGAGGCATTCACCGCCAAGGGCTAAGTGAAACTCTATTAGTTTTCACTAACCATCGTCGTTTGCTCACGGATCCAGATAATTTCATTCACATAGTGCAACATCTTCGTCACCATGCACCTGAAAATAAGATTACTGTTGAGGCAGATAATTTCGCACAGTTTTTACAAATTCTACCTGCTCAGCCCGACATCATTCAACTAGACAAATTTTCTCTCGCCGATGTCAAAAAAGCTCTCACTCTCGTCAAACAGCAAAACTCTCCTTGTTCACTCTCCGTCGCTGGTGGCGTAAATAAAGACAACATCGCTGACTTTGCCACTTTAGGTATTTCACTTTTCATCACTTCCGCTCCTTATTATGCCCCGCCACAAGATATAAAAGTTATTATTGAGCCTTTGTGTTATGCCAATACAACTCCATGACATCTTCTCATTTAGCTTGCATTGAGAAAATCACTGATTTTCGTTAAAATACCGCCCTTTATTTATCTCACGAGCTCAAAAATGGCTGAAATTAAATTAATCGTCGGACTTTGTAATCCAGAAGACAAATATGCCCCCACAAGACATAATGCTGGTGCTTGGTTAGTTGAAAAAATAGCTCAACGACACGGTGTTACATTAAAAGAAGAAGGAAAATTTTTCGGAAAAACAGGGCGTGTAATTATCGAAGGACAGGAACTTCGTTTGCTATTACCGATGACTTTCATGAACCTCAGTGGTAAGTCAGTTGGTGCAATGGCAAAATTTTATCGTATTTTACCTGAAGAGATTTTAGTCGCTCACGATGAAATGGATTTACCAACAGGCGTTGCCAAAATTAAGCTCGGCGGTGGACACAGTGGGCACAATGGTTTAAAAGATATCATTAATGCTCTTGGCAACAACAAAAATTTCCACCGCTTACGCATCGGCATTAATCGCCCTACAGAAAGTAGTCAAGTCGTCGCTTACGTCCTTGGCAAACCAAGCACAGAAGATCAAGTCAAAATCGATCGTGCTATTGATGAAGCTGCCGATTGCCTTCTAATTTTGTGCAAAGAGGGCATCGCCAGAGCAACTAACCGCCTTAATAGCTTCAAGGCTTAAATTTTAATCATCGCATAAGGAAAAAACTATGGGATTCAAATGTGGAATCGTCGGATTGCCAAACGTTGGCAAATCCACTCTCTTTAACGCACTCACTAAAGCAGGCATTGAAGCTGCTAACTATCCATTTTGCACTATTGAACCAAACACAGGTGTCGTACCAATGCCTGATCCACGCCTTGATGCCTTAGCGGAAATCGTCAAACCTGAACGTGTTTTGCCAACCACAATGGAATTCGTCGACATCGCAGGACTCGTAGCAGGTGCGAGCAAAGGAGAAGGCTTAGGTAATAAATTCCTTGCTAATATTCGCGAAACTGACGCTATCGGGCATGTAGTCCGTTGTTTTGAAAACGATGATATCGTCCACGTTGCTGGCAAAATTAACCCGCTCAATGATATCGAGACCATCAACACTGAATTAGCATTAGCAGATTTAGAAAGCTGTGAGCGTGCAATTCAACGCTTACAAAAACGTGCCAAAGGTGGCGACAAAGAAGCTAAATTAGAACTCTCTGTGATGGAAAAAATCCTCCCTGTTCTTGAAAATGCAGGTACTATTCGTTCTATCGTTTTAGAAGCGGATGAATTAAAAGCGATCAAAAGCTACAACTTCCTTACGCTCAAACCGACAATGTACATTGCTAACGTCAATGAAGATGGCTTCGAAAACAATCCCTATCTCGACCAAGTTCGCGAACTCGCCAATAAAGAAGGTGCTGTTGTTGTGCCTGTATGTGCAGCGATCGAAGCCGAAATCGCCGAACTTGACGATGCCGAACGTGACGAATTTCTCGCTGATCTCGGCATTGAAGAGGCAGGCTTAAATCGCGTAATTCGCGCTGGATACAAACTATTAAATTTACAAACTTATTTTACCGCAGGTGTCAAAGAAGTGCGGGCGTGGACAGTAGCTGTCGGTGCTACTGCACCGAAAGCCGCTGCTGTCATTCACACTGATTTCGAAAAAGGCTTTATCCGTGCTGAAGTCATCGCCTATCAAGATTTCATCGATAACAAAGGTGAAGCAGGTGCTAAAGAAGCTGGGAAATGGCGATTGGAAGGCAAAGATTACCTCGTCCAAGACGGTGATGTCATGCATTTCCGTTTTAATGTTTAATGCATGAAACTATCGAAAGAAACCATTGATATAAGATGCGATACTCTTTCATTTCAATGTGTTGTATAAAACTGTCAACGAAAAGGGGCTAAATGATTAGCCCCTTTTCTTTACGCTTTAAAAATCAGAAAAGTTTTTCTGATTTTTGCAACCTGAATGCTATTTTTTATCCGCTTGAAACACGCCGTGATATCCTTCTCCTTTAAATTCTCCTGTAATAGCAGCAGGTTTGCCATCTTGACCAGCGATAAAATTTGGTTGTGCTGTGGATTTATCTGTTTGTTTAATGCCATAGGCATCAGCACCTTTACCAGGTACAAATATCAATTCGTTAACATCACCGTGGATATGAAAGAGCTCTTGTATTTCTTTTCCTGATGGTCTTGTTGTAATATCGCCACCGTAAATATAACCGCCTTTGATTTTGTTTTTAGAAACTTTACCATCAACAAAAGAAATGTTAACGTCTCCTCGATGAATAAGCCCAGTATTGTTATGGCTAGCACCTTGGGTATCTGTTTCAACAAACATTGCACCATTATCTTTACTAAATTTCGCATTCAAGTTAGCTAAATTTTGCGTATCCATTTTGTTCTCAACAACTAATTTAAGCTCAGGTGCTAAGTAAGCATTATTGCTACTAGGCTTACGAACAAATCCCATATGACCATTTTTAAAATCACCAGCTAACGGAACAATGTAATAATCTGCTTTGGCAATATCCTTACTATTACTTATTACTTCCTTACCTTGCAATTCGATCTTCTGATTTTTTGCAACAAATTTATGACCAATTGTTGTGTTCGGATCTTCTACCTGTTCATATATAGTCACCTCTATTGTTTTAGGTTTTTGCTCATTAACAGGTGGTTTTTGTTCATTAACAGGTGGTTTTTGCTCATTAACAGGCGGCTTTTGCTCATTAACAGGCGGCTTTTGCTCATTAACAGGTGGCTTTTGCTCATTAACAGGTGGCTTTTGCTCATTAACAGGTGGTTTTTGCTCATTAACAGGTGGTTTTTGCTCATTAACAGGTGGCTTTTGTCCAGGAGAAACTTCTGGTTTTTGAGTTTGTTGAGTTATTTCAGACTTGTTAATATCCGTATTGTCGCTCCCACCTCCACTGCCACCACTACAGGCAATTAATAGGCTAGATAAAAGAGAAATAGTGAAAATGTTTTTAACAAGTTTCATATAAAGCTCCTTACTTTAGTTTTAAAATCAAAAATTTTTGTTAAAGCTAAAAAATATTTGTTTTTTATTATGATTTTTGAAAACATTTGTACTTCGAAAACGCTTATATTCAAAAGTAATACGTGGAATTATCCCCAAAAACTGTATTTTATTGTGCCAAAAACTTAAATCAAACTGCCATTCTTTATCTTTACGTGGGATATTATAAAAATCAACGATGCTGTGTCGAAAGAGAGCGGCCTTATAATAACGGGGCGTATAAAAACTCGTAAAATTCAATCCCAGACCATTGTCTAAATATGCACTTGTTCCGAGTCTGAATCGCCATTGATTGTACGAACTGCTTTGTATTTTTGCAAATCGATTTTTAAGTTGAATCCCAAAATCAATACGATATTGTTTTTGCAGAAAAGCGACATTCAACGCTGATGTTATTGTTTGATTATTATCAAAATTTTGATAAAACCGCTTCTCATAAGTCAATCTCGGTGACAGTTTAATAAAGTTTAACGGATAATAATGAGCGAAAATACTCGCCCCTACTCCTTGATAAAAAAGTCTCAGTTTACGATCTTTAGGGTCACCACCACCATAAAAACTAGGGTGATAAAACGGCGAAATCCCATATTGTAAATAACGGGTATCTATACCAAAAGATGGTTGCAAGTAGAGATCCAATTCATCATGTTCGTGCTTATCATAGTATTTCCCAGAGACATCTACATTTATTCCAGTGAAATAATTCCCAAAATGAAAATTCCGCCCTACGCTCGCCCCATAGCTCACACCACGAACTTTTATCGGTTTCGCAGTTGAGATAAGTGCATTGTGTTGCGTGCCTGTTTTCGCAACGCCGTTTATATTATTATCTTGAACATAACTTACACCAAAATCATATTCCCATTTCGAAATAGGCGTTAAAAAATCCAAATAATTTTGAGCGATAGATTGATAAATTTCTGGCGTATCTTTTGTAATTTCTTGCAACAAAGGCTTTGCCAGTTCAGGTCGTTGTGTCCGTAATAATAAAATCGCTAATTGCAATTTTGCGGGATAAATATTGGGATGAAGTTTTAATAATTGCTGGTAATTCTGTATTGCCAAGTTAGGGTTTTTAATATTTGCAAAGATCGCATTCGCCCAAAGATTTACTATCGGATCCTGTTTTTTCAATTGCTGATAAAGTGGATACAACACTTTCAACTCATCTACTGAATATGTGTTAAGCAATTTGATCATCATTTTCTCTAATAATGCAGGACGTGCCAAAAGTGCTTGGGCATCAAATGATTTTTGTACGACTTGCCCATCAGCAGTTACAATATTAACTTTAAAATTTTCGGCCATTGCTACTGTACTGAGACCTCCTAATAACCCACAACTGAATTTAGTCAGTTTAAGTAGCCTAGTCATTTTAAAAATTATTGCCATTTTTCTTTACCCTTACTTTTCAAAAATCATATAACTCTTTCAAATTAATCATTCTTTTAGTTTCGAATTTTATTATAATACGGATTACAATTAAAATAAAGGAAAACAAAGAACAACAATGTCAACACTTACTGATGAACAACTTCTCGATCTCACGTATGAGATTTTTCTTGAAATGGCACCCGAAAATTTAACAGAACAAGACATCGTTTTGTTCAATACTAATTTTGCCGAACATGGTGAGATTGCGTTATTTGATACAGCAACAAACTGGGAAGAAGAAATTGGTGTGCTAATTGATCCTAATCAATTTGCCGAAGTCTGGATTGGACTTACAGATGCAGAAGGAAAAATGCGTCACCTATTTGCAAAATGTTTAATCAATTATGATCAATCAAAACCTGATTTCCATATCATTTGGTAAACGATTCACTACGATCAGTTACTTTTACATTCGTAAAATTACTTATTAAACGTTTGTACTGAATTAAGTTCATTAACTTTATACTGGTGATTGAGAAAATTTTCTCTATTTTATAGGCGTTTGTTAAGTGCTGCCTTTCTAACAATAAAACTTTTTTGGTATACTCTCGTCCTTTGGTGTTTAATGAAAGATAAGGAAGAATTATGCAAAATATGCCACATTGTCCCAAATGTTATAGTGAATATGTTTATCATGATAGCATCCAATTTGTTTGTCCTGATTGCAGCTATGAATGGAATGATGAAGAAGCGACGCCACAAGAAAATGAGTTTATCGTAAAAGATAGTAATGGTAACCGTTTACAGAATGGTGATTCTGTTATTCTAATTAAAGACCTAAAAGTAAAAGGTTCTTCAATCGTATTAAAAAAAGGTACAAAAGCGAAAAATATCCGCCTAATAGATGCAGATCACGATATAGATTGCAAAATTGATGGTCAAAGTTTCTCTCTCAAATCTGAATTTTTGAGAAAAGCTTAACTTTTACCGTTAGTTGTACCATGTTTTCATAACATATTATTGCCACTTTATTTTTAAATTGGAATATAAAAAAATGTCAATAAACTTTACTGCAATTTTTCAAGATAGCTTAAATTTTGTACGCAATAAGGCGAAATTTATACTCACCCTTAGTTTGATTTACACTATTCTATTTTTTGCTAACGATTTTCTTTTAGCGAAGCAATTAAATATTAATTTAGCGACTACTTTTAACTCCACTGTGTATGCAAAGGATCAATTTGAGACATTACTTTCTCCTTCTTTATTATTCATACTCTTAATAGGGTTATTTTTAAGAATTATATTTTATGCTTTCACGATTTTACGCATTCAACAAATCACTTACCAACCCGATGCTAAGTTGACAACTTTATTCTCGATCTTATTGAAAAAAATACCTGCTTTAATCGGCGTAAAGTTAATTGTATGGTTACCTCTTGGAATAGGAACAATGGGAGGATTAATGGCGGCGATGCAAGGTAAAGCTAGCTTTAATTTTACGATTTTATCATTTTTAAGCATTTTCTTTGCTATTCGTCTTAATCTCGCTATGGTTAATTGCTTAGTCACTAACGATGGGATCATCAATTCCTTGAGGCATATTTGGAAGCTTGGCAAGAAACAAAATTTAAATATGTTTTTATTTTTCCTATTAAATTACATAGTGTTAGAAAGTGTGTCAGGATTTCTTGTAATGTATCTTAATAAAACTCTCTTTACATTATCAATTGCCTATTATTTAACCTCAATCATTTACATTTTCTCACTAATCTTCAGTTACCGTTTTTACACTCGTTTTACGCAATTTAACACTTAACTAATGAGGAAAAAATGAAGCAGATTTTGGATTTCATTCCTATTATTCTCTTTTTTATCGTCTACAAAACTGTCGGCATCCGTGAAGCAGCGATCACCCTTGCAATTGCAACAGTAATCCAACTTATTTTATTAAAGATACTTTATAAGAAAATTGATAAGCAAGCTTGGATTATGGGAATCGCTGTAGTCTTTTTTGGCTCATTAACTGCTTATTTTAATGAACTCAATTTTCTAAAATGGAAAGTAACTCTCATTTATGCTTTATTTGCATTAATTCTTTTAGTTAGCCAATGGGTTTTTAAGAAAAATTTAATGCGTGAAATGCTTAGTAAGGAGATCACTTTGCCCGACTGCGTTTGGAACAAAATAAATTTAGGTTGGGCAATATTCTTTATTGGTTGTATGTTGCTTAATATCTATATCAGCCAATACTTTTCAGATAATATTTGGGTCGATTTTAAAACGTTTGGTATCACTGGGTTGACGTTAGTTGCGACTATCATTACTGGTATTTATATTTATCCACATCTTCCTAAAGATAATAAGGAAATAAAAAATGACAACTCAAGAAAATGATAATATTCACAATTTCTCAAAGTCCACGCCTTTACTTCGTACTGTAGCAATGCCAGCTAACACTAATGCCAATGGTGATATCTTTGGTGGCTGGATTATGTCGCAAATGGATATTGGTGGTGCAATTCTAGCTAAAGAAATTGCCCACGGGCGAGTTGTGACAGTTTCTGTGGATAACATGACATTCTTACACCCTGTAGCAGTCGGTGATGTAATTTGTTGCTATGGAAAATGCTTAAAAGTAGGTCATTCCTCAATTAAGCTTCAATTAGATGTTTGGGCAAAAAAAGTTTCTGTTGAACCTATCGGCGAACGTTTCCACGTAACTACAGCTATTTTTACTTTTGTCGCTGTTGATAAAGACGGTAGACCTCGTGCTGTACCACGAGAAGGAAATATTGAATTAGAATGTGCCCTTAATCAATAAATGTATACTAAAAGGAGAAGAAAATGTACTACCTTATTTTTGCAGAAGATCATCCAGATAGTCTAGAAAAACGTCTAGCAACACGCTCTGAACATCTCCATCGTCTACAAATATTAAAAGCAGAAGGTCGCCTTCTAACCGCAGGACCAAATCCTGCTATCGATAGCGATAATCCACAAGAAGCTGGCTTTACAGGTTCAACGGTAATTGCACAGTTTGGCAGTTTAGAAGAGGCTAAAGCTTGGGCAACAACGGATCCTTACTTTGATGCTGGCGTGTACGCAAAAGTTACCGTCAAACCATTCTTAAAAGTTTTTTGAACAGAATTAAAAGACGATAAACATCGTTCTCCCACAATTAGCATTTTAAATACGTGCTAAAAGTTGCTTGAAATAGTTGCAGTTTTGATAAAGTTCGTGAAAACTACCACTTACCATCAACTTCGCATTATCTATTACGCAAATTTGATCAAATTGTTCAATATTCGTCAAACGATGCGTCACCATTATTAAAGTTTTATTCTGACAATGAGCAAATAACAGCGATAGTATCTGGCGTTCGGTTTCGCGATCCAACCCTTCTGTTGGCTCATCAAGTAATAGTATCGGAGCATCATTTAAAAGGACACGAGCAAGCCCCAGACGACGTTGTTCTCCTCCCGAAAGAGGTCGTCCTCCTTCACCTAGCCACAGATCCAGCCCTTCCTTCTGTGAAACTAATTTGTCTAACCCTACTTTCAACAACACTGCTCGCATTTTTTGATCAGAAATCTCTTCTATGCTAGCTATCTGTAAATTATTGCGTAAGGTGTCACTAAAAATATGCACTCGTTGTGTCAGCAAACACAGATTTGCACGCAAACAGTCTTGTGAATAATCTTGAAGTGATCGCCCTGCGAGCAAAATTTGCCCACTTTGTGATTCATAATTTCTAACTAATAGTTGCAATAACGAAGATTTACCACTCCCAGTTTTACCCAAAATCGCGATTTTATGATTAGTTTTGAAAGCTAATTGAATGTTTTGCAAAGCAAAATCTTGACGATTTGGATAATGAAAACTCAGATTATCCATCTGAATGAGAGGCATAGAACAATGTAAAGAGAGTTGTGTGATCTCGCCTTGAAATTCCACTAATGGTTTCTGTTGCGTTAATTCATTAATCCGTTCCGCAGAAGCGATAATTTGCCCGATATGCAAAAAAGCTGCACCTAACGGCATTAAAATTTCAAAACTTGCTAAAGTCGCAAAAGCAAATAAAGCGATGATCGCATTTTGGTAAAGACGATTATCAGGAGCAAGTTGCACTGCAAAATCAATTTCAGCAGCAATCCATAGCACTACAATCAAAAGAATCCCGTTCACTAACATCAATAATGCACTGGAAAGTCCTGATAAATTCGCTTCTTTTTGTTGCAAGCATTGCCATTCTTCTTCTGTATTTACTATTTTCTGACGGTAAGGAACATCAGCGTTAAACAATAAAAGCTCAGCTTGGGCTTGAATGAATTCAACAAATTGCATACGATAGCGAGCTCGGGCAGCCGTTAAATCTTGTCCAAATTTTTTGCCTAGTTGATAAAAAATCGCTGGAATGCTGATAAGCAACAGCAATAATGTCCCCCCAATTAGCCATGCTAAATTTCCATCAAAAAAACTGAGTGAAAAAGTCAAAAAACCAATCATCAGAACTGCGGTGACAAAAGGTGCAATCACTCGCAAATAAAAACTATCTAAAGTATCAACATCGGCAACTAAACGGTTTAACAAATCGCTATGCCGATAGCGATCTAAAACTGCTGGCGTTAATGGAATAATTTTACGAAATACTTGTACTCGTAATTTTGCCAAAATGCGAAAAGTAGCGTCATGAGTGATAATTTTTTCAACGTAGCGAGTGAGAGTACGGCTAATCGCCAGTCCACGCACAGTAGCAGAAGGATAAAAAAAGTTGAAAAGACTACCAATACCTGCAATCGCCGTAGCAGCTAAAAACCAGCCTGATACAGTAAGCAACCCCACACTGGCGATCAGCCCCAACAGCATAAGTATTATCCCTAAAATTAAAGGCAGACGAGCATATTTAAATAAATGTATAAACGGCAATAAAATTCGCATTATTGGATATCCTGTTGGCGTTGGGCTAAAAGTTCTGCAAAGTAGCCTGTATTTTTCAATTCATCAAAGCATCCTTGTTGTACAATTTGCCCTGCTTTCATCACTAAAATATTGTCGCATTGTTTTAAATCTTCAATGCGATGTGTTACCATCAGCGTAGTTTGGTCTCGACTGAGATTCTCAAGAGCGTGTAATACCAAATTCTCAGCGTTAGCATCAAGGCTAGCAGTGGGTTCATCAAGTAAAACTAACTTACCACGACGCAAGATTGCACGAGCAATAGCAAGTCTTTGTGCTTGCCCAACCGATAAGCCACCACCATTTTCATTGATTTCATGATCAAGCCCCATTTGTAGAACAAAATCCAACGCTTGTGCTTGAGTAAGAGCATCGTGCAACGCTTGTTCGCTTACAGATGTTTCACCCAGCAACAAATTTTCACGAATTGTGCCATGCAGTAAAACGGGATTTTGTCCGACCCAACTTATCTCCTTACGCCACTTTGTTAATGCTAGCTCACGTAATTCTTGTCCATTAATTTGCAAACTACCTTCATAAGTTAAAAATCCCAATAACACATTGATTAACGAAGTCTTTCCTGCACCACTTTGTCCGACGAGTGCAGTGAGGCTTCGTGGCAACAAATCGAAATTAAGAGGAGCAGTTAATGCTTCCCCCGTTGGCGAAAGAATGACGAGATCCTTAGCATGAAAATGCCATTCGGACGTGCCAACTACAAGTTTTTTGAGAGTTGTTTCTGTCGATAAAGCGTTAACTTGACTAAAATCCGTCTGCATTTTGTGAGTAAAAATTTTTCCGATTTTAGTAGCGTGATCAGCGTGACAAAGAGGAGTCTTCGCTTCTAAAAAGTCAACAATCGCATCCGCTGCTCCAATCCCTGCAGCACGATCATGATAATAAGTGCCGAGATCGCGCAATGGTTGGTAAAATTCAGGTGCCAAACTTAAACAAAAGAAACCAGCTAACAGACTCACTGTTTGATCATAACTGCCAAAATCCAGTTGTCCAAGATAACTAAAGCCAAAATAAACTGCCATCAAAGCAATTGAAATCGAAGTGAAAAATTCAAGCACCGATGACGACAGAAAAGCCTTTTTTAACACTTCCATTGTGGTTTCACGAAAGGCTTCTGTGCTTTCTTCAATATGAGTAGTTTGCTCCATCGTTTTATTAAACAAACGCAAAGTTTCCAAACCTTTAAGACGGTCTAAAAATTGAGCACTTAATTTAGCTAATACTGCCATATTCTGTTGACTACTTTCCGCCGCAGCTATTCCTACTAAAATCATAAATAGAGGAATCAAAGGTGCTGTCAACATCAAAATTAACCCTGCTGCCCAATTAAAAGGGAACACTGCCAGCATAATCACCACTGGGACAATCGCTGATAAATGTTGTTGAGGTAAATAGCGAGCATAAAAATTATGTAGATTTTCAACTTGCTCTAACATTATCGTTGCCCAACTACCTGCAGGTTTTTGCAAAATAGTCGCAGGACCAACAGTCGCAATTTTATCTAAAATTTGTTGACGAATATGCTGGCGTACAACGCTACCGCAGTGAAAACCAATACGTTCACGCCAATAAAGAATCAATGCACGAAGTCCTACACTTGCCAAAATGCCAATAAAATATGGCATTAATGACGAGCGAGATTGCTGTTGAATAATTAAGGATTGTAAAATCATTGCAAAACAATAAGTTTGCCCAACTAAAATCACAGAGCCGAGGCTTGCAAGTAATACATTGAAGTTTAAACTCTTTTTAATTGGAGTTTGTTGAATTTTGAGCCATTGCTGTAAATAACGTTGCCGTGCTTTATCCATTGTACATAAAAAAACGCCCCTAAAGTCGGATAAAAATTACTGTTTTTTGAACAAAAACTCTGCTGACAAAGCTTTAACGCAAACAAAGCATATCAGCATTTTGTGAGTAAAATTTTCTTGATTTTCGAAGCGTAAAATCCCTCGTATACTTAACTTAAATTATCCAAAAAACGCTCAGCGTCAAGGGCTGCCATACAACCCGTTCCTGCTGAAGTAATGGCTTGGCGATAGATTTGATCCATTACGTCGCCTGCAGCAAAAATACCCTCAACAGAAGTTGCGGTCGCATTGCCATTCAAGCCTGATTTAACTTGAATGTAGCCGTTATTTAATGCTAGTTGTTCATCAAAAATACTTGTGTTCGGTGCATGTCCAATTGCAACAAAAACGCCATCAAGTTGCAATTCGTGAAAATCTCGATTTTCAACATCCTGCAATTTCACTCCAGTAACTCCCATTTCATCACCAAGAATTTCTACTAAAGTACAAGGTGTGTGCAGGATGATTTTACCTTCAGCGACTTTCTGAGCTAAGCGTTGCAGTAGAATTTTTTCACTGCGAAATTCGTTACGTCGATGAATTAAATGTACGACGCTAGCAATATTAGCTAAATACAGAGCTTCCTCTACTGCACTATTGCCACCACCTATTACAGCAACAGCTTTATTGCGGTAGAAAAAACCATCACAGGTCGCACAAGCAGAAACACCTCGACCTTTATATTTTTCTTCACTCTCCAACCCTAAGTATTTTGCTGATGCTCCCGTTGCAATGATCAGTGCATCACAACTGAAATTTTGCATTTCGCCATATAACTTAAATGGGCGAGATGAAAAATCAACACGCTTAATTTGATCAAAAATGATTTCTGCTTCAAACTTTTCTGCGTGTTTTAACATCCGTTCCATCAAACTTTGCCCTGTAGTTTTTTCAAAATCACCTGGCCAATTTTCAATTTCATCCGTTGTCGTCAATTGCCCACCTTGTTGCATACCCGTTACTAACACAGGTTTCAAATTCGCTCGTGCTGCATAAATTGTAGCAGTATAGCCAGCAGGTCCTGATCCCAAAATCAATAAGCGACAATGTTTTGTATTCATATTTTCGTCCTTTCATTTCAAAGCTTGCTATTCTATCTAAAATAATTGATTAATAAAGGGAGTATTTCGCTAGTATTTTATGCTTTTTGTTATTCAATAGTTCATCTTCTTGTTATAATGAGTCAAAAAACTCATTGTTACTCTTTTCAAAGGAAAACTATGGAAATTAATATTATTATATTTAAAGCACTAAGTCGCTTATTTGGAAACATTGTTAAAACATTGTCTTACCCATTCCACTTTATTTTCCCTAAAAAACGTTTCACGATCCCAAAATATTCACCCGCTAAAATAACAAACAATTGCCGTTCATACAAAATCCCTAAAATAATTTGGCAAACAAACTATACGAATAAAGTTACTTTGCCCGTTTACGTTAACTACCTCTTTAATCGTTTGATGTCAAAGGATTATGACTATTATTATGCTGATGATAATGATCGAATTGCCTTAATTAAAGAATTTGGCACAGAGCGTGAATACAATGCTTTTATGAAATTAACCGATGGTGCCACTCAAGCTGATTTTTGGCGTGTTTTTATACTTAGATTAAAAGGTGGCGTCTATATGGATATTGACGCACAATTAGTTTATTCCTTAAACAAGTTAATTAAAGCAGAAGATAGCGAACTTTTTATACAAAGACGTCCTAACGAATATACGAATTATTTTATAGCAACTACTCCAGACCATTGGCTCTTAGAAAAAACGCTTACTAAAATTGTCAGCAATATTGAACAAAATTACACCAAAGAAGGTGTTTGGCATTTGACTGGTCCAGGTGTACTAAATGCTGTTATTGGTGATACACCACTCAATTACCGCCCAAGCAAAACGACTTGCATTCAAGGAACATTTACAAATGAATATTTCCAATACATGGATAAAAAACGTAGTAAATGGATCCACAAATCGAATGATGAATTACTTAAAAAAGATTAATCATGTTGTTTAAGTATTACGCCATCATGAATTCGAATAACACTTAACAAAGTATTACGACACGATAAAGCATAGATTAGGTATGATATTTCAAGTACAATGCCTCGTTTAAATTTTGACTTAATTGAATAATGATAAAAAATATGACTGCACTCAAAAACATTCGTAACTTTTCAATTATTGCCCATATTGATCACGGCAAATCTACTCTTTCGGATCGCCTTATTCAAACTTGTGGTGGTCTTTCAGATCGGGAAATGGAAGCACAAGTTTTAGATTCTATGGATCTTGAACGGGAGCGTGGTATTACGATCAAAGCTCAAAGCGTCACTTTAAATTATCAAGCTAAAAACGGCGAGACTTATCAATTAAACTTTATTGATACGCCTGGACATGTAGATTTTTCTTATGAAGTATCTCGTTCCTTAGCCGCGTGTGAAGGAGCATTATTAGTCGTAGATGCAGGGCAAGGTGTAGAAGCTCAAACTTTAGCAAATTGCTACACTGCGATAGGAATGAATCTAGAAGTTGTGCCAATTTTAAACAAAATTGATCTCCCTGCTGCCGAACCTGAACGCGTTGCTGAAGAAATTGAAGACATTGTCGGCATTGACGCAGTTGAGGCGGTACGTTGCTCCGCAAAAACAGGCGTTGGCATTGATGCTGTTTTAGAAGAAATTGTGCATAAAATCCCTGCACCAGAAGGCGATGCAAATGCTCCCTTACAAGCATTGATTATTGACTCTTGGTTCGACAATTATTTAGGTGTAGTCTCATTAGTACGCGTGAAAAACGGCGTGATCAAAAAAGGTGACAAAATCAAAGTAATGTCTACAGGACAAAGTTACAACGTCGATCGTCTTGGTATTTTCACGCCTAAACAAGTCGATACCATTGAGCTTAAAACTGGTGAAGTTGGCTGGGTCGTATGTGCGATAAAAGACATTTTAGGAGCACCTGTTGGCGATACTCTCACTCTCACTCATAACCCTGCTAGTGCAGTGTTGCCTGGTTTTCAGAAAGTCAAACCACAAGTCTATGCAGGTCTCTTCCCTGTCAGCTCTGACGATTACGAGGCTTTCCGTGACGCTTTGGGTAAATTAAGCCTCAACGATGCCTCACTTTTCTATGAACCCGAAACCTCGACTGCCCTTGGCTTCGGCTTCCGTTGTGGTTTTTTAGGACTTCTTCATATGGAGATCATTCAAGAACGTTTAGAACGTGAGTATGATCTTGACCTAATCACTACGGCTCCAACTGTTATCTATGAAATTGAGCTCACTAATAAAGAAGTGATTTACGTCGATAGCCCTGCTAAATTACCTGCAATCAATAACATCGCCCAAATTCGTGAGCCAATTGCAGAATGTAATATCTTAGTACCACAAGAATATTTGGGCAATGTAATCACTCTTTGCGTAGAAAAACGTGGGATACAAACTAATATGTCCTACCATGGTAATCAAGTAGCGTTAACTTATGAAATCCCAATGGGCGAAGTCGTGCTTGATTTCTTCGATCGTTTGAAATCCACTTCTCGCGGTTATGCATCACTAGATTACGGGTTCAAAAAATTCCAAGCCGCCGAAATGGTGCGAGTCGATATTATGATTAACGGCGATCGTGTCGATGCTTTAGCATTGATTGTGCATAAAGATAACGCACCTTATCGTGGACGGGAATTAGTTGAAAAAATGAAGGAACTGATCCCGCGTCAACAGTTTGATATTGCTATTCAAGCAGCAATTGGTAATCACATTATTGCTCGTGCTACAGTAAAACAACTACGCAAAAATGTGCTCGCCAAATGCTATGGTGGTGATGTCAGTCGTAAGAAAAAATTGTTGCAAAAACAAAAGGAAGGCAAAAAACGAATGAAATCGTTGGGTAATGTAGAAGTGCCACAAGATGCATTTCTAGCAATTCTGCACGTTGGTAAAGATTAATCATACTTATAAAGATTTAGGAATTTATAATGAAATCAAATATTGCTTTTATTTTACTTATTATCGCAGCTATCGCAGGCTGGAAAACACTTGAAATGATGGATATTGCAAATAGCGTATCAATTATCCTAACTACAATTACTTTCTTTTGTGGTACTTTTTGGTGCTATAAACGCTTTTATATCTTGCCACGTTTAAAAAAACAGTTAACTGAAACAGAAACGATAGGAAACAATGCTACAGCAGAAAAAAAAGCCAACTTAATAGTCCCTGAACCTACTGAAACTTTTGCCTCACTTTTTTGGGTGCTATTCATCATTTGGATTATCCGCTCTTTCTTTTTTGAACCGTTTCAAATTCCATCTGGTTCAATGCAACCTACTCTCCGTGTTGGTGATTTTCTATTAGTAAAAAAATATGCTTATGGCGTACGTGATCCTATTTTAGGAAAAACTTTCATTGAAACAGGGAAACCACAACGTGGTGATGTCGTGGTTTTTAAATATCCAGAAAAGCCAAGCCAAGATTACATCAAACGTGTCATTGGTTTACCAGGTGATCAAATATTTTACGATAGCCAAAATCAGCATCTTTTAGTCGTGTTTAACAAAGACGGAAAACCTTGCAGTCAACATTGTAAAATACAACAGTATTCTTATAGTAACGGCGTACCTGATGAAGATTTTTACCAAATTCTTGGACAAACTCGCGACAAAAAAATGATTTATAGCAATACTCATCCACTCCGTGTTCACGAAACCGATATGCAAATGATTTCACACGATATTCTCTGGGATCAACCAAAACCTAATGAAATGCCATATTACCGTCATTACACAAAACAACAAGGCAGCTTAACTCATTGGATCGTACCTGCTAAACATTATTTTGTAATGGGAGACAATCGTAACAACAGCTATGATAGCCGCTTCTGGGGTTTTGTGCCTGAACAAAATCTTGTTGGAAAAGCCACCTTTATTTGGTTAAGTTTAGATAAAAAACCAAATGAATGGCCAATGGGCATTCGCAGTGAGCGTTTCTTTACACCAATTAATTAATTATGAAAAATATCAACAAATTACAACGTGATCTTCAATATCAATTTGGAGATTTACAATTGCTTAACTTGGCACTTACTCATCGTAGTGCCAATAAAAAACATAATGAACGTTTAGAGTTCCTAGGCGATAGCATCTTAAATTTAACTATCGCACAAGCACTTTACCATCAATTTCCAGATTGTAATGAAGGAGAACTCAGCCGAATGCGTGCCACACTCGTTCGAGAGCAAACTTTAGTTAACCTCGCTCAACGTTTTCATCTAAGCGATTACCTTGTGCTAGGTTCTGGTGAACTCAAAAGCGGTGGATTCCGTCGTGATTCTATTTTAGCGGATGCAGTAGAAGCCATTATTGGTGCAATTTCTTTAGATAAAAACTTACAAACCGCAACTGAAGTGATAAAAAATTGGTATCAAAATTTACTTCTCGCTATCAAACCAGGAGAAGAACAAAAAGATCCTAAAACTCGCCTACAAGAATTTCTACAAGGTAAACGTATTCCGCTACCTGATTACAACTTAATTGAAGTCAAAGGCAAATCACACGATCAAACATTTATCGTAGAATGCGAAGTACCCTTTTTAAAACGAAAAGCTTCCGCATCGGGGACTAGTCGCCGCAAAGCAGAACAAGCGGCGGCTCAATTAGTTCTACAACAAATACAGTCTGTTTAAGTTTAAGGAAAATTATGTCATCACAGCCAACACAGTCTACTTATTGTGGCTTTATCGCGATCGTAGGACGACCTAATGTCGGTAAATCTACTCTGCTCAATCGAATCCTTGGGCAAAAAATTTCGATCACTTCAAAAAAAGCACAAACTACTCGCCATCGTATTCTAGGTATCCACACTGAAGGGCAATACCAAGCCATTTACGTAGATACCCCTGGATTACATATTGAAGAAAAGCGTGCGATAAACCGCTTAATGAATCGTGCTGCTAGCAGCAGCATTAATGATGTCGATTTAGTGATCTTCCTTACTGACGGTACTCACTGGACAGAAGATGACGAAATGGTTTTAACAAAATTACGCCACGCTAAAGTGCCTGTTGTCTTAGCAGTAAATAAAGTTGACAACATTAAAAACAAAGATGAAATGTTACCGTTTTTAACTGAAATCAGCACCAAATTTCCTTTCCAAGAAATCGTTCCTATCTCGGCAACTAAAGGTATCAACATTGATATTTTGGAAAAAATTGTTCGAAAATTCTTGCGTGAAGGCGTTCACCACTACCCTGAAGACTACGTTACTGACCGCTCACAACGTTTTATGGCATCCGAAATCATTCGTGAAAAACTAATGCGTTTCACTGGCGAAGAATTGCCATATTCCGTTACAGTCGAAATTGAACAATTCAAAATTAATGAACGCGGTACTTATGAAATTCACGGTTTGATCCTCGTTGAACGAGACAGTCAGAAAAAAATGGTGATCGGTGCTAAAGGTCAGAAAATCAAAACTATTGGCATTGAAGCACGCCAAGATATGGAACGCTTATTTGATAACAAAGTGCATTTAGAACTTTGGGTAAAAGTCAAATCGGGCTGGGCAGACGATGAACGTGCTTTACGTAGCCTTGGTTATATAGACGAATAATGGAGAAATTATGCTTAAAGAAACAGCGGACTTTGTCGCCAGATTCACTTACAAACCCCTACAAAAACGTGTTACTCATACTATCCGTAAAAAAGCGATCAAAAGTACTAAAGCACGTCTTGCTGTCCATCACCAATCTTTTGAGGACTATTCAGATGATGAACTTGAAATCATCATCGAAGATGAAGAACGCAAAATCATTGATAGTTTAAAAACAAAAAGTCTTATCGCTGCCTTAAGTTTACTAGGGATTAGTCTTTTTCCATAAAAAAGGATTTGCGTATGTTTAAACAAGTTAAATCTGCTCTGATTTGGTATTACTTATTCCGTTTTCGTCGCCGTGTTTTCCTTATCATCCTTTTATTACTGTTCGCTTTTTTTACTCAATCAATTTATGGCGACGTAGTAAATTACCTCACACTCACTCATCAACTCCATCTTCTCAAATACGCTTTGTTTGGCAAATGGCTCATTATTTTCGCCAGCCTACTAGCAAGTATTTACAGTCTGATCAATCTTTTCAAAAATATTAACAATAAAAACTCTTCTACTATGGTGCCAACCATAAGTAGCAAAGAACAACGCTTCCGTGAAAAGCCTCAATTGTGTTCACGTGCTGATCAACTCATCACTCGCAAAGCAAAGGAAAAGGCAGAGCGAGAACAAAAGTAAGTTTTTACTTTGCAAATCACCTCGTCAGAATCGGGGAAAATTTTCCCGATTTCGCAAGCGTAGAATTTTAATTTTCTGCCTGCACGAATTCTCGAATTTGTGCTTCAATTCCTGCGACATCAAGTCGCATTTCTGCCAGCATTTCAGCTTGTGAACCTTGAGGGACAAAAATATCAGGGACACCGATAGTAAGGAGTTTGGCGGAATATTGTTTTGCTAAAAGGTATTCACCAACAGCACTCCCTGCCCCACCACGAATACTGTTTTCTTCAACACTAACAAGCAGTGAATGTGTTTTCACAAGTTCATCAATTTTTGCAGTATCTAATGGCTTAACAAAACGCATATCCACAACTGTTGCATTGAGTTTTTCTGCTACTATTTTCACTGATGGTAATAAAGTCCCAAAATTCAAAATGGCGATATTTTCACCTTGGCGATATTCATATGCCACACCGATGGGCAATAAAGTTAAAGGCTGCAATGCTACACCGATAGCATTACCACGAGGATAACGAACAGCGGCAGGTTGCCCACATTTGTACCCTGTATACAACATTTGTCGACATTCGTTTTCATTGCTTGGCGTCATAATAATGAGATTTGGAATACAGCGTAAAAAGCTCAAATCAAAAGTACCTTGATGCGTTGGACCATCTGCACCAACAATTCCCGCACGATCTATCGCTAACAAAACAGGTAACTTTTGAATAGCAATATCGTGAATAACCTGATCATAAGCACGTTGTAAAAATGTCGAATAAATAGCTACTACAGGATGCATTCCTGCAATCGCAAAACCTGCTGCTAAAGTAACAGCGTGCTGTTCGGCTATCGCAGCATCAAAAAACTGGGCTGGAAATTGTTGCGAAAATTCCACCATCCCCGAGCCTTCTCGCATCGCAGGCGTAATAGCGATGAGTTTTGGATCTTGTGCGGCAATTTCACAAAGCCAATCGCCGAAAATCTTTGAGTAAGTTGGCATTGGTACTGACGATTTTGGTAATTCGTGGCATTTATGATCGAATTTAGGGACGCCATGATAGCGAATTGGATCCTTCTCTGCTGGTGCATATCCTTTCCCTTTTTTAGTTTTGATATGCAGAAATTGCGGTCCTGTACGTTTTTTCATATTGCTTAGTGTTGCAATCAATTCTTCTACATTATGCCCATCAATGGGACCAATATAGTTAAAACCAAGTTGTTCAAACATCGTGCCAACAGGAGAAACAAACCCCTTAATATGCTCCTCTGTTTTTTTGATAAACTCTTTAATCGGCGGCAAATTCGCTAAAACTTTCTTGCTTTGCTCACGTAAATGCGTGTAACAAGGAGCTGTCATCAAACGAGCAAAATGCTTACTCAACCCACCAACATTTTCCGAAATTGACATTTCATTATCATTTAAAATAACGAGCATGTCAGGATGTAAACTGCCTGCATGATTAATAGCTTCAAATGCCATCCCTGCGGTAATCGCCCCGTCACCGATAACACAAATTGTCTTACGATTTTTACCTTCTTTTTGTGCAGCTAACGCAATCCCTAAACCTGCACTAATTGAAGTGGAAGAATGACCAACACTTAGTACATCATATTCACTTTCTTCACGCCACGGGAAAGGATGAAGACCATCTTTTTGGCGAATAGTTTTCATCTGCTCACGGCGTCCTGTAAGGATTTTGTGCGGGTAAGCTTGATGTCCAACATCCCAAATTAGCTGATCAAAGGGTGCATCAAAAACATAATGTAACGCTACAGTCAACTCAACAACACCGAGTCCTGATGCTAAATGTCCACTACTTTTACTGACGCTTTCTAACAAATATTGACGGAGTTGCTCACATAAAAGAAGCAATTGCGATCTATCTAATTTTTTTAAATCTGCAGGCAAGTTAATTTGCTGTAACAGCGTGTAATCAATCATTCTTTATCCTTAAACCTGTCGATTTATTATAAAACCTGCCAGATCACGCAAAATATGTGTATCAAACGGCAACTCCGCGAGTGCAGCAAGTGCCGTCTTATGTAAAGCAATTGCTTTTTCTTTCGCCCCTGCTAAACCTAAAAATTTCGGGTAAGTACTTTTATGTGCTTGGATGTCTGCTCCAATTGTTTTACCGAGCAAAACACTATCTCCTTCAATATCAAGAATATCGTCTTGCACTTGAAACGCTAGACCTATCGCTTTCGCATAGTTATCCAAAGCATTTTCAATCATTGAATTTTGAGTATATTCCGAGCAATAAAATCCTATTTTGACTGCTGCTCTCAATAGACAACCTGTCTTATGTTGATGAATTTTTTCTAGATGTGTAAGTGAAATTTCTTTATTTTCAGCGTCAAGATCTAAGCTTTGTCCATAACACATTCCTTTCACGCCAGCGTTTTCGGCTAAAATTTTCACTAATCCAATTTTCTGTAATGGTGTCAAATCCTGACTTGTGGCTAACAATTCAAAAGCAAAAGATTGTAATGCATCACCAGCTAAGATTGCTGTTGCTTCATCAAAAGCAATATGGCACGTTGGTTTGCCACGTCGCAAGCAATCATTATCCATTGCGGGCAGATCATCATGAACTAAAGAATAAGCATGCATCGCCTCGATAGCAGCAGCAGGAGCGTCTAGTACTTGCTCAGCAACACCTAACATTTTTCCTGTCGCATAAACTAAAAATGGACGAACACGCTTCCCACCAAGCAGGACAGCGTGTTCCATTGCTTCTAAAAGTTTACTTTTTGCATTCTTTGCTAAATGGTGACAAAGCACCTCATTAACACGGTGCTGCACATTTTTAAGCTCAACTAAAAAGGAAGAAGTCATTATTTTTCTATCCCTTATTCTTCAAATTCAGCCAATGGGGCAGATTCATCTTTTTGCAATAAAATCTGAATCCGTTGCTCTACTTGTTGAAGTTTTGCTTGCCCTTCTTGAGTCAATTTAATCCCTTTCTCAAATGCTTTTAAAGCTTCTTCAAGTGGCAAATCTCCAGTTTCTAATTGGCTAACTAACGCTTCCAGCTGCTCCATTATTTGTTCAAAATTAAGTTTTTCTTTTCGTGCCATCGCAAGCCTCTTTCCCTCAAAAACTCGTTGTATTGTATTTTATATGCTTATTAAAAGTAAACGATAAAACTACACATTGAACAAAAAGCTAATATAGCTTTTTTATCCAAATTTGTGTCGCTAAGAGAACATTGAAAAAATTTTAATAAAATTATTTTTTATTTAAAATTTTTATGAACTTTTTTTCTTTCTGTAAGTCTTAGTTACAGAGAGTTGATTAATACCTACTTTTTTCATAATTACGAAACCTCCAGCCACTCGTATCTCGTATCGTATGAGTGGCATTTTTTTTATCCACGAATTCAACTTGCTAAATTACTCAGAAAAGAGGAAAATGCTTTGCTCAATGAAATGCTAAGCATGTAAAAATTCCAATGACTGACTATATTCTGTTAATTATCAGCACTACTCTTATCAATAACTTCGTATTGGCAAAATTCTTAGGGCTTTGTCCATTTATGGGTGTATCACGTAAAGTTGAAAGTGCGATAGGAATGGGGTTAGCGACAATGTTTGTCCTCACCATTGCATCACTTTGTGCTTATTTAGTTGACTACTATTTACTTATCCCATTTAACGCTCCTTTTTTACGCACTTTATTATTTATTCTCGTCATCGCTGTCGTCGTGCAATTTACAGAAATGATTATTCATAAAACTAGCCCTGCACTTTATCGTGTCTTAGGTATTTTTCTTCCTTTAATTACGACTAATTGTGCGGTGTTAGGTGTTGCCTTACTTAATACGAATCTTAGTCACAATCTCACCCAATCTGTTATCTATGGATTTGCTGCCTCCCTTGGTTTTGCTTTAGTATTAGTATTATTTGCTGCCCTGCGTGAACGCTTAGCAGGTGCAGATATCCCCTTACCTTTTCGCGGAGCATCCATTGCCTTAATTACTGCAGGATTAATGTCCGTTGCTTTTATGGGATTTGCAGGATTGGTGAAAATATAATGACCATTCTGATATTAATTGCCCTGTTGGCGTTGATTTTTGGCGGACTGTTAGGCTTTGCTTCAATTAAATTAAAGGTCGACAATGATCCTATTATCGAAAAAATTGATGCCATTTTACCACAAAGTCAATGTGGACAATGTGGCTACCCAGGGTGCAAACCTTATGCCGAAGCCATCGCAAACGGTGAAGACATCACTAAATGCATCCCTGGTGGCAGAGAAGTAGTGGAAAAAATTGCAGATTTAATGGGCGTGACTGCTCCACAAACTGCAGCTACAAACGAAACACCATGCCAACAAGTGGCTTTTATTAATGAAAATATGTGCATAGGCTGTACTAAATGCATCCAAGCTTGCCCTGTCGATGCTATTATTGGTAGCAATCGTACAGTTCATACTGTCATTCCAGAGCTTTGTACAGGCTGCCAACTTTGCCTCAATTCTTGCCCAACACATTGCATTCAAATGCAAGCCATCAAACCAAACATTCAAAACTGGAATTGGCAATTTGACTCAAACACTATCATTCCTACAGTCACTGTAGAAACAAAAACGAATAAAAAATGAACGATATTATTACAGCATATAACAAAAATAAGATTTGGGACTTTCACGGTGGCATCCACCCACCTGAAATGAAACAGCAATCCAATCAACATCCACTAAAACTCGCTACACTTCCCGAGATTTTTTACTTGCCGATCAATCAACACGCAGGCGATCACGGCGAACTCCTTATCAAAGAAGGGGATCAAGTATTGAAAGGGCAAATGCTCACACTCGGCGATAACTTACGCGAATTGCCTATTCATGCCCCAACTTCAGGTACAGTTATCGCTATCGTTCCACACGCCATCGCCCATCCCTCAGGCAGAAGTGACCTTTGCATTCAAATTCAAGCTGACGGCAAAGATCAATGGCGTCCACAACAACTGACAAACGAATACCAGCACCTCACCCCACAACAACTCGTCGACCAAATTTACCAAGCTGGCATCGCAGGCTTAGGTGGTGCAGTATTCCCGACGGCTGCCAAAATTGGTGCTGCTCAAGATAAAATCAAACTGCTTATCATCAATGGTGCCGAATGCGAACCTTACATCACTTGTGATGACCGACTAATGCAAGATCACGCCGCTGAAATTATCGCAGGCATCCAGATTGCTCGCTATATTTTAAAACCTGAAAAAACAGTGATCGCCATTGAAGACAACAAACCCACCGCCATCGCCGCTATTCGCCAAGCTATTGGCGAGCATGCAATCGACCTTCGCGTGCTCCCAACCAAATACCCCTCAGGTGCTGCCAAACAACTGATTTACCTTCTCACAGGACGAACTGTTCCAAGCGGCAAACGTTCTTCAAGCATCGGCATCTTAATGCTCAACGTTGGCACCACTGTCGCTATCAAACGTGCCGTCCTTGACGACCAACCGCTGATTGAACGCGTGGTCACACTCACTGGAAACCGCATTCCACAGCCGCAAAATTACTGGGTTCGCCTTGGCACGCCCATCGATTTCTTGCTCAAATCCGCCGACTATCGCCCTACGACTGACCAACCGATAATCGTTGGCGGCCCACTGATGGGATTTATGCTCCCCGACTTGCGTGCTCCTATCACTAAAGTGACCAACTGCCTCATCGCCCCCGATGCAACAGAATATGCCCCAGCCGCCCCCGAACACGCTTGCATCCGCTGTGGTGCGTGCAGTGAAGTCTGCCCAATGACGCTTCTCCCTCAACAACTCTATTGGTTTGCCCGTGCTGAAGATCACGAAAAATCACAACAATATGCTCTCAAAGATTGTATTGAATGCGGCGCCTGTGCTTACGTCTGCCCAAGCCAGCTCCCCCTTGTGCAATATTTTCGCCAAGAAAAAGCAAAAATTTTTGCAGCCGCTGACAAAGCACGCCAAGCTGAAGCCGCCAAACAACGCTTCGAAGCACGTCAAGCTCGGCTCGAAAAAGAAAGTGCCGAACGCAAAGCACGGACGCAAAAACTCGCCGCCAACCGCCGTGCTGAACTTGTGACACAACAAGGCGAAGATCCTGTTCAAGCCGCACTTGCCCGTCTTCGTGCCAAACAAAACGCCTCGCTTCAAATTCAGCAAATTCACGCCGAAAATAGCAGCGAGCCCGACAACCGAGCCATCATCGCACAACGAAAAATGCAACGTGAAGCGAAACGTCGCACTGAATTATCGGAAAATAACACGTTCACGCCGCCAGATTCGGAAAAATTTTCCC
>JAHHRA010000008.1 GCA_020026055.1 Actinobacillus sp. | reverse complement strand
AAGCCAATCAACAAGTGCCCACACAGATTGTCTAGTTGATTGTTAAAGAACAAAAAACAACGACGCGATGTCATTTCTTATGCTTACAACGTCGCGTCGTTGCGTGGAGCGTATTATAGGAGTTTTTAACTGTTGTGCAAGTGTTTTTTAAATTTTTTTGAAAAAAGTTAATATTCCTATTATTTATCGTTCAAATTCAGTTTATTTTAAAGACACTTGTTGTAAATTTAATATTGCTATTTCGTTATTTTTTTTGCGTAGCGGTTATATTTCCACAGAGCCCATCCCATGAAAATGATAACGCCAGAAACATTATACATTAAAGTAAGCTTTAAGTTTTGCCCTTCCGGGAAAATAGCTGCTACAAATGCAATAGAGAAAAAGATTAATAACATCGTAGTAATACTTAGTCCTAGTTTTCTGTTTCCCATTCTAAAATCACGTGGTAAATGATCTTTTTTTAATCTTAAGTAGAAGTAAGCAAGCATAATAAATAATGGCGGTAGCAAAGAAGTTGCCGCAGTCATATTGATGATAATACCTAATAATTCGTTAATATCATCTACGCCAATGGATGGAATAATCAAAAGAGGGATAACGATAAAAAATTGAGTCCATGTCGCATATTCAGGAATACCATGTTTATTGAGTTTAACAACTTTTTCACCAAACATATCTTTTGGAATTTCAGAGAAGAAAACTTTGACTGGAGCAGAAGTCCATACTAATAGAGCTCCTAATGCATTCGCTAACATAACTGTCCCAACAAAATGGTTAATAATATCACTGGAAAGACCGTAATACGCCCCAATCCTTCAAAAATTTGGAAAATACTTGCTGTGAAAGTAAGCTCTGATTGTGGTACAAACACATTCACTAATAACGAACCAAGAGAATATAATCCTCCTATAATTAAACCGCCAATAATAATAGTTTTTACAAATTCTTTTGCACCACCTTTTAGGCGTGCCTTGCTAACGGAGCCTGAAATTTTGCTAATGGACGAGCCATTGTCAGTGCTAGATCTGCCACGCAAATGTGAGCTTTTGGACTATCTCGACACCCTATCCGCACGCATTCAAATTCCTATTATTTATGTGACCCACAGCCTTGATGAGCTAATGCGTTTGGCGGATAACGTAGCGATTTTACACAATGGCAAGGTGGCGGCTTACGATAAGCTCGAAAAAGTGTGGCACAGCCCAACTTTTGCCCCTTGGGTGATGGCAGAACAAGGCGATATGGGGCGAACGAATGTTTTGGCTCACCATTCACGCCTACCCTACGCTTTACGAGATAATTGGCATAGCAGCTGAAATCTTCGAAGGCTCAATCACGGATTTACCAAACCCAAAATCGAATAAAAAATAACCATAAAATAAAAACCGATCCAGTGGATCGGGTTTTGTTTTTCAACTCACGCCTCAATATTCGAAAAATTTTCTCTATTTGATACACCATTTAAAATGGGCTACTTGATTTGAGAGAATTTAAAGCCTTTAAAATTTTTTCCGATTCTTCTTTTGATTTTGTTTCTTTTAATTTATTTTCTAGCCGAGAAATATAATTATCTATTTCTGATTTTTCACCTATAATTGCTACAGTTTTTTCAATCCCATCTTTACCAGCTGGGTATGTATATAGATCTACAACCATTGGATTATGAATTTTTACAATTAATCCGTCATATAATTTTTGGTATTTATTAGGCAAGAATGAATTTTCAAGATAAACGACCTTTTTGTTTAATGCTACACCAGTTGTAGCTAACCCTCCTTGCGTACCATCTTCATTAGGTTGGAATGCCTGAAAAACCTCAAATGTTTTGATAGCTTTGTTGTTAGCTGAGAGAGCGTATTGAGAAATTAGCAGTGGAACTATTAATACAACGTATTTTAAGAAAGTTTTAATTTTCATTTTTTTCCCTTAAATAAATTTAATAACCATTATTTCTCTTTATACCGCAAGGTATAAAGAGAAAAGAATGGTACTATTATTGTTTACGGATTACAAAACAAAATTAAGCCGTGTAAGGTTAAGCTTATGCATTTAGATCGTTCAAATATACACCAATTGCTTCTGCACCTCCCGCAGCGAAAAAAATCCACGCCATGATTCCCATATATTTCCATGTGAAATCAGGTGTCATATTTTTAATAGTTATCGCTTTAGTTGGCTCTGCTCCACCAATTAATGCGATTATAGATAAAATGATGAACGCAAAAGCCATTAAAAGCATTAAAGAGCTACCAATGCTCGTAATTTTACTGATCCATTCTGCTCCTTTAGTAGAAACCCAAGTTGATACGAAAAAGATAGCTAGCGAAGCAAGAGTAATAACATGTGGTGTAAATTGATATTCATATCCTAAAAATGTGTAGGAGGCATAAACTAATACAATTGGCAAAAGAGAAGTAAAGTAAAATAAATTCACAAACCAATATGAATAAGCTGCCAAAAATGCCCATCTAGATCCCAAAGATGAATTTACCCATTGATAAACTCCTGATTCTGCATCTTTATTCAGACTTACAAACTCAGCAATGATGAAGACAAATGGCACAAAGTAGAATATCGTAGCAAATAAAAAACTCGGTGCAGAAGCCATCCCTATTTCAATATTATTTAACACAATATTTCTTAGATTGAATACTGCCGCAATAATCATAGAAAGTAAGGCAAATTTTCCGATCGTAGCTCGTTTCGACATAAATCACCTCCTTTTACTTATTTAAGAAAGAATTATCTTCAATAGTTACTCGGATGATAACTTTTTTAATTTTTTCACCACCTAAAAATTTATGTGCTTCATTATTTTCAATAATGATAAAGTTATCTGGTCTTAAAGTAATAATTTCACCTTTTCCTTGAAAAAACTCTCGATCTGTTTCATTAGAATAAGGAATGACAGACGTTAGAGCACTTTTGGGTGCAACTTCTAATTGCTCTTCACCAAAAATATAGTAATGCGCATCCATATAGCGACGATTACCAGTAAACAACTTTTCTGCTTTATTCTCTGTGGTTACTTTATAAATTAGAGAATCACCTATGCTATAAAAAACATTTTCTCTCACATTTGGTACATTTGCGATAGCTTCAGTACAACGAATCCATTTTTTACCTACACGAAAAATACTTTTAAATTCTTCTAAACTTTGTAAAACGACCATTTTACGCCTCCTAGAATTGATATTGAGAAAGTGTAAGAGCTTTAGTTGTACCTTCGTTGTAAGGAAGTACACTAAATTCGTACTTGAAATCTTCCATATATACACGGAAAGTATCTAATACTTCTGATCCCCAAGAGTTAGAGCCGAGACCTAATACTTTGTGATCAAGATTTAAAGTCACAAAATCTGCTCTTTCTAGTTCATTAATGTGCTGAGCCAAATACAGATTCTCTTGAGAATAATTCCAAACACTGAAATTAATTGGTCGTTTTGGTTTAATAAAAATACCTTTTCCCCAATGATTAGTTAGTGATATCCAACGAATTTCTTGGCGATTACCATTATCTTGTGGGAAAGGATAGTTTACAAAAATATCGTCTACCGTGGACTGGTATACATCGATAATATTAGCACAAGTGCTATCAACATAATTTTCTTCAGGACCTCGACCATAGTATTTCACTTGTTGATACTGTTTATTAATCCCTATTTCCAAACCAATTTTCGGAATAATGTCATTATAATCACCATATTTTTCGCCAGATAAATAGAAATTAATTTGCCCGTTTGGATTAATTTCGTAGCGATAATTACAACGCATGCCAAAATCAAATACTGGTGGTGCAATTAAAGAAGTCACATCTACAATCACTAAGCCTTTCTCTGTGATAAACATCAAGATTTCTAAAGTGTTCTTGCATAATTTGAATATGATGAGGGATCCATAAATCATCATGTTCTTGTTTATGATTATCAATCATTGGTTTGAAGAAATTAATTTTTGGTGCTCGAACAATGATTTCTTCACCATCACTTACCCAAGAAATTAACTTCCCATTAATTTTTGAAAATATTACTGTAAAATTAAAACCTTCCACAGTAAGATGTTGTACATTGTCTATCACAGCTAATGCTGCGGCATTGCTAGAAGTAAAAATTTTCTTTGAAAACGTTCTTGCCTTTAATAAATATTGATACACTCCAATTTGGAAATTCTCTGTACTGTACGATGTCTTGGAATCTTTTTTGACAAAGAAGTTAATAAAAGTTTCTTTATCTGTATCTAAATTTTCTTCTACTTGGATTAATGTTTTTTCAGTGGGATTAAGATCTTTGAATTTATAAATACGTTCATTGAGTACTTCTCCTTCAGCACAAATTTGAGCATGAATACTAATGTCATCTAAGTTGCTAAACCAGTATTTATTCTCTACTTCAAAAGTTCTTTCAGCTACTTTTCTAATTTTGACAGGAGAAATTACTTGCTTATATTCAATTAAGCCATTACCTACTTTTTGATCTGCAAAAACTAAACCATCCATACAGAAGTTATAATTATTCGGATAATCTTCATAATCACCACCATACTTATATACTTCTTTACCATTTTCATCGTGTTCTAAAATACCATGATCACACCATTCCCAAATATAGTGTCCTTGAATACAATCATATTTATAGAACACATTTTGATATTCACTTAACCCTCCTGGACCATTTCCCATTGCATGAGCATATTCACAGAGAATACGTGGTTTTTCATGTGGGTATTCACCAAAGGCATTCATCATTTGTACACGGGAATACATTGTACTTATTACATCCACGACTTCTGCATCACGATCTTCTTCATAGTGAATTAAACGAGTATCATCAAGTTCTTTGGCTTTTTTGCACATTGAGCGAATATTACAACCGTAACCTGATTCATTACCTAATGACCATATAATAATACTTGGATGGTTTTTCTGAGCCTCTATCAAACGAACAATGCGTTCTACATAGGCATGTTCCCATTTAGGATCATCTGTAATTTGGCTTAAATTGCCCACGTTAGCAAAACCGTGTGATTCTAGATCAGTTTCTGCCATAACAAACAAACCGTAAACATCACAAAGCTCATAAAATCGAGGATCATTTGGGTAATGTGCTGTTCTTACAGAATTAATATTGTGTTGCTTCATTAATTGGATATCACGTTCTGCTCGTTCAATATTGATTGCACGTCCACTTAAATGATCATTATCATGGCGATTGACACCGTGAAGCATTAAATATTTACCATTTACATAGAATAATCCATTTTTCACTTCAATTTGTCGAAAGCCAATACGTTGTGGCACACATTCTAAAACTTGCTTGTGCTCATCTTTTAGAATTAACACTAAATCATATAAATTTGGCGTTTCTGCATTCCATTGTTTGGGAGATTGAATTAATTCATTAATCTGAATAATTGTATTATCCGTAAATTGAATATCTTTCACTTCATTATGAACAATTTCATTCACTCCATCAAAAAGAATATATTCTACTGTTACTCTTTGCTGACTTGCTTGTAAATTCTCTAGTTTAACTCGTAGCTCCAAATTAGCATTTTGATAATACTTATCAAAGACAGTTTTGATACAAAAATCTTGAATGTGCGTTTTATTTTTCCCCAACAGATACACATCACGGAAAATCCCTGCCGTCCACCACATATCTTGATCTTCAATATAAGTTGAATCTGCCCATTGTAAAACTCGAACAGAGAGTAAGTTTTTGCCTAAATGAACATACTGAGTAATATCGAATTCTGCAGTTAAACGACTTCCTTTGCTAAAACCAACATAATGACCATTTACATACACTTCAAAATACGTTTCAACTCCATCAAATTTAATGATAATTTGCTCATCTTTCCACGCGTCTCCTAGCAAAAAAAACGTTGATAAGCTCCTGTTGGATTATCGGTTGGGACAAATGGAATATCAATTGGGAAAGGAAAACCTTCATCGGTATATTGCAAATTACCATGACCTTCAAACTGCCACATATTTGGGACATTAATAGTAGTGAAATCAGTCATTTCTTCGCTGTAGAATGCACTAGGTACTAAATTAGGATTGGAATAAAAATTAAATTTCCATCTACCACTTAATAATTGAAAATGACGGCTTAATCCTCGTTGATAACTTCTCGCAGCATCAATGTCATCATAAGAAAAGAAATAAGCTCGAGGAGCTAATCTATTTTCACCAGTCAATGATAAATTTTCCCAGTTATTCATGCTATGTTCTCCTATCCCCTAAAAATAATGTGAACAAAATACTAACTTCTAAATAAAACTTAATCAGATTCATTTAGTGGTTGGCATTATATGAAACTAAAAATATAAAAATGTGCCGAATCTCACAAATTTGTAAACGTTTACATTTTTATTTTTTGCAGATGGAAAATCGTCTCACGACAGTAGGATTAAATTTCATCTGTTGTGGTGATTGAATTGATTCATCAACTAAACTTAATGCTAATTCTGTGGCATAAGCAGCCATTAAATCAATCGGATATCGGATTGTCGTTAATTTAGGAGTCAAATAACTTGCGACAGGCATATCATCAAAACCAATGATTGACATTTGTTCAGGAATTTTATAGTTATTTTCATTTAACACTGATATAGCCCCTGCTGCCATTTCATCATTATAAGTAACAACAGCAGTTAAATTAGTATTTAAACTCAGCAGCTTAATCATTCCTTGAGCACCGCCTTCAAAATTGGGAGAATCTTGAGTAGTTGCATAAGGGATAAGAGGAATTTGCTGTTCTCGCATTGCTTGTTGATACCCTTTTAATCGTTCTATTTCATCAGAAATTTGATGATTTGAACCAATATATCCAATATATTGATGCCCTAAGTCAATCAATAAATTAGTTGCAAGATAAGTACCTTTTTGATTATCTAAGTTAATGCAACGATCTTCAAAACCTGTAATCATACGGTTAATCAATACCATCCCAGATTCTTGTTGTAAATAATGTCGTAGTATTTCATCACTTAAAGCTTTGGAATGCACTACTAAACAACGGCAACGTTTTCGAATCAATTGTTCAATGGCATTGCGTTCTTTTTCTGCTTGATGGTACCCTAAACCTATTAGGATACTTTTTTGATACTTAGTCGCTGTTTTATCAACATTTTTCACTAAGATTGCGAAAAAAGGTTCTGTCACATCTGCTACAACTACACCGATAGTATGAACACCATTACTAGCTAAGGCTTTGGCATTATCATTGGGAGAATAATTTAGAATTTTAATCGCTTCTTCGACTTTTTGACGATTTTTTTCTCTTACTTTTTGAGGAGTATTAATAACACGTGATACTGTTGCAACAGAAACATTGGCAAATTTTGCCACATTATGAATTGTGATCCTTTTCATTGTTATCTCAAATTTTGCATAAATCCTATTCATCATACCTTTTTCTCGTGATGAAGATCAAAAAATTGAAAAGGTTTTGTAAATTTATTTGCTGATAACTTAAATTTAAGTCTAAAATTGTAATCGTTTACATTTTGTAAGTTTTTAAGGATAACATATGACTTTTATTGCAACTGAGCATCCTCATCGCCGTTATAATCCTTTAAATGAAGAATGGGTTCTTATTTCTCCACATCGAGCAAAACGACCTTGGCAAGGGCAACAAGAAACAATAAGTAATGAATTAAAACCAAGCTATGACTCAAACTGTTATCTTTGCCCTCGTAATGCACGAATTACAGGTGAAAAAAATCCTGATTACCAAAAACCTTTTGTTTTTCACAACGATTTCTCTGCTTTATTACCAGACACGCCATCTCCTGAAGAATCAGCCGATCCTCTCTTTCAGATTCAAGCTGCTCAAGGTGAAAGTCGTGTAATTTGTTTTTCTCCAGATCACAGCAAGACTTTGCCCCTATTAACAATAGAAGAAATTGTTGAAATAATAGAAATTTGGCAAGCTCAACTGCTAGAGCTTAGCCAAATTTATCCTTGGGTACAAATTTTTGAAAATAAAGGTGCCATGATGGGATGTTCCAACCCTCATCCGCATGGACAAATTTGGGCAAATAGCTTTATTCCTACAGAGGTTGCAAAAGAAGATCAAGCCCAACAAAACTATTTCGTTAAACATAGATCCTTATTGCTACAAGATTATGTACGACGAGAATTACAATTAAAAGAACGCATTGTTGTAGAAACAGCATATTTTCTTGTAGTCGTACCTTTCTGGGCAAGTTGGCCATTTGAAACTTTATTGTTACCCAAATTTCCAGTGAAAAGTTTACTGGATTTAAATACGGGACAAATACGTGACTTAGCACAATGCTTGAAAAAAATAACTAGCAAATATGATAACCTTTTTGAAACATCATTCCCTTATTCTATGGGGTTTCATTTTGCACCATTTAACAAAAAAAATAATTCACATTGGCAACTTCACGCACATTTTTATCCACCACTTCTTCGTAGTGCCACAGTCCGTAAATTTATGGTAGGTTATGAAATGTTAGCTGAAAGTCAAAGAGATCTAACCCCAGAACAAGCAGCTGATCGCTTGTATCAATTAAGCGATATCCATTATTTAACACGTTAATAACTACAACGCTAAAATTAGAAAATATTACAAGTTAAAACTGAAAACTTTTCCGATTTTCAGAGCGAATACTTTGTAAGGAGTAATTATGAACACTGAGATAATAAAACAACATTTCCAAGAATATTTTAACCGTGAAGCACAACTTATTACTTACGCTCCTGGGCGGGTCAATATTATTGGTGAACATACTGATTATAATGATGGATTTGTGATGCCTTGTGCTATTAATTACGGTACTTTTATATGCGGTGCAAAAAGATCGGATCATCTATTCCGTGTATTTGCTTTTGATTTACAACAGCAAGATGAATTTTCTTTAAACGAAGAAATTTTGCAAAAACCCAATGATAAATGGACAGGTTATGTGCGAGGCATGGTGAAATTTATTCAAAAACGCTATCCTGATTTTCTCCAAGGAGCAGACATCCTCATTCAAGGCAATGTCCCTCTTTCTTCTGGCTTAAGTTCATCTGCTTCTTTAGAAATAGCAATAGGGAAATTTTGCCAAGTTCTGGGCAATTTACCACTTACTCATACAGAAATAGCTCTCATCGGTCAACAAGCAGAAAATCAATTTGTCGGTTGCCAATGCGGTAATATGGATCAACTTATTTCTGCTCTTGGGAAAAAAGATCATTTTCTAATGATAGATTGTCGTTCCTTACAAACTTTGCCAACACCTGTTCCTCAAAATATCGCTGTAGTCATTGTCAATTCTAATATTAAGCACGATCTCGTAACAAACGAATATAATGATCGTCGTCAACAATGCGAACAAGCTGCACGTTTTTTTGGTGTCAAAGCTTTGCGTGATGTTTCACTTACACAATTCCATCAAAAAGAAGCCGAATTAATTGCTTTAGATCCTATTATTGCCAAACGAGCTAAGCACGTAATTACTGAAAATGCTCGTGTTCTAGAGGCAGTACAAGCATTGAAAGATCATAACTTAGTTCACCTAGGAGAATTAATGCGACAATCTCATCAATCAATGCGTGATGATTTTGAAATCACGATCCCTGAAATTGATTATTTAGTAGAGTTAGTAGAAAAAGAAATCACTAAAAATGGTGGTGTGAGAATGACAGGAGGAGGGTTTGGTGGCTGTATTGTTGCTCTTGTACCTATTGAAAAAGTAGAGAGTGTTCGTCAAATTATTGCTGAAAATTACTACCAACATACTGGTATAAAAGAAAGTTTTTATGTTTGTACAGCACAAAATGGAGTATCTTTGTGTTAGCACCTGATGGAAATGCCTTTAATTGCATCCAGTTAAAAAATGATTTTTTACAAATTGAAGTAATGGATTGGGGTGCTACGTGGATTTCTTGCAAAATAAAGCGAGAAAATGGCTGGCAAGAAGTGCTACTCGGCTGTGATTTAGAAGATTATCCCGCACAAAAAGCATATTTAGGAGCAAGCATCGGACGTTATGCTAATCGCATTGCTCAAAGCCAATTTTATTTAAACGAAACAACTTTTCAGTTAAATTCAAATCAAGGCAAACACCAATTACATGGCGGAAAAGGCTTTGACCAAAAGCGTTGGAACATAAAATCTCAAGGCAAAGATTTTATCACTTTTAGCCACTTTTCTCCTCACAATGACGAAGGCTTTCCAGGTAATTGTACTATCGAATGCACTTATCGTTTAAGTTACAATCTTGTAAGGATCGAATACACTGCTCTTTGCGATAAAGATTGTCCCATTAATCTAACTAATCACGCTTATTTTAATTTACAAGAAGCAAAGAAAGGTTGTGATGTTCGTTATCATTATCTACAAATTAATAGTGATCATTTTTTACCTGTAGATAATGAAGGCATTCCTAATCAACCATTAAAAAATGTAACAAATACTGCTTTCGATTTCCGTCGAACCAAAAGCATTAGTCAAAATTTTGGCGAAGAAGAACAACTTTTAACCCAAGGTTACGATCACAGTTTTTTATTGAATCCAAACGTACCCTTTGCAGCCAAACTCTCTTGTGCTAACGGTTTAAGTTTAACTTTACAAACAAGCCAAACAGCAATTCAAATCTATACGGGAAATTTCCTAAAAGGTACACCAACTCGAGGTAAAAAACAGTACGAAAATTACTACGGGATCGCACTTGAAACTCAAGCCTTACCAGATACACCAAATCATCCTGAATGGTGGCAATATGGCGGGATAACTAAAGCAAATAAGCCTTATCATCATTGGACAAATTTTATTTTTGAAGAAACATAACAGATCGTTTATATTCGCAACGCATTTAACAAAACAAAATATTCTTAGGATTATCGTATGGCTATTTTCACTCATACTATTTTTTCTCCAGTAGGAAAGTTATGGCTTGGTGATTATCAAGGTAAACTTTGTTTTGTTCAATTTACATCTCAGGAAAAAATTTCTTTGAAAATTGCTCAGCTTGTTAAAGATCTTAATGCGAATCTCATTGAAAAAGAAACCCCTCTGTTGATAGAAGCCCAAAAACAGCTAAAGGCTTACTTTAGAAAAGAACGCTTCGCTTTTTCTCTACCATTTTTATTAATTGGTACAAATTTTCAGAAATCAGTATGGCAAATCCTAATGACTATTCCCTATGGAGAAACTTGTTCTTACCAAGATGTCGCCAAGCAGCTCGGCAATATAAACGCAGTGCGAGCCGTCGGTACTGCTAATAATGCAAATCTATTACCTATTATTATTCCTTGTCATCGAGTTATTCAGAAAAATGGCAAATTAGGAGGATATGATGGTGGTATTGAAGTTAAGCAATTTCTTTTGACTTTAGAGAGTAAATCATAAATCACGCTTCAAAATTCAGAAAAATTTTCCCGAATTTTAAAGCGTAACGATTAACCTATCACTTCGCCCCACAAGTCATACGCATCTGCATCAATAATTTGAGCTTGAACGATATTACCGCAGTTCAAAGCAAGATGTTGCGGATTAGCAAGATAAACTAAACCATCAATTTCAGGAGCATCTGCCATTGAACGTCCAATTATAGTGTCTTCGCTAACTTCATCAATGATAACAGCTTGTGTTGTGCCGATTTTTTGGTGTAAGCGTTGTGCGGAGATTTGTTGTTGTAGCTGCATAAAGCGGTGGAAGCGTTCTTCTTTTACGTCTTCTGACACTTGGTTTGGCATTGTGGTGGCATCTGCTCCTTCTACTGGGCTAAATTTA
This sequence comes from Actinobacillus sp., assembly GCA_020026055.1. GTDB lineage: Bacteria > Pseudomonadota > Gammaproteobacteria > Enterobacterales > Pasteurellaceae > Actinobacillus_C. Next base: position 54,845 of record JAHHRA010000008.1, on the reverse strand, counting down.
AAACAGCCGACACGATCCAGTTGAGCTTCTTGTAAAAAATCCAAGAGCATCTGGAAATCTTCTTCTGTTTCACCTGGAAAGCCAACAATGAAAGTTGAACGCAAAGTCAAATTCGGACAGATCTCACGCCATTTTTTGATGCGTTCTAACACTTTTTCAACATTGCCTGGGCGTTTCATTGCCTTTAAGATTTTGGGGCTGGCGTGTTGCAGTGGAATATCCAAATACGGCAAGATTTTCCCTTCTACCATCAAAGGAAGCAGTTCATCAACATGTGGATAAGGGTACACATAATGCATTCGCACCCAAATGCCTAAATTTCCGAGCTCACGACAAAGGCTGATGAGGTTATTTTTAATTGGTTTTCCCTGCCAAAATACTGTTTTGCTTTGGCTTTCTTTACTTTGGTCAAGCAAATAAGCAGAAGTGTCTTGGGAGACGACTAATAACTCTTTTACACCCGCATCGGCAAGGCGTTTCGCTTCGTCAAGGATTTTGCAGATATCTCTACTCTCAAGTTTGCCTCGCAAGCTTGGAATAATGCAAAAAGTACAATTGTGATCACAACCTTCAGAAATTTTAAGATAAGCATAATGTTTTGGAGTTAATTTCACACCTTGTGCTGGTATTAGGCTAATAAATGGATTAGATTCTGGTTTAGGCACATACTTATAAACTTGTTGCATTACAGTTTCATAGCTGTGTGGTCCACTGATTTCTAACACTTTGGGATGAACTTGGCGAATTTTGTCTGCTTTCGCCCCGAGGCAACCTGTAACGATCACACGCCCATTTTCTGCCAAAGCTTCACCAATAGTTTCAAGTGATTCTTGCACAGCACTATCAATAAAACCACAGGTGTTAACAATAACTAAATCAGCATTTTCGTAAGTAGGAATAATGTTGTAACCATCAGTTCGCAGTTCAGTCAAAATGCGTTCAGAATCGACTAAATTTTTGGGGCAACCAAGGCTTACAAAGCCAATATTGGGTATTTTTTGCATATTTTTCTCAGTAAAAATTCAAATAAATATTATGATTTTGCTACAGCTTGCGAATTGATATGGTAAGAAAACCAGCCACGTATCATTTGAATTACCATTCCAAAGCCAATCAATAGCACAGTATATAGAAAATAACTCACCCAAGGACGGGCAAGGTCATTCACATTATCTAGCGGTTTAATACTAATAATATTCGGATATTCTTCAAACATTTTTAAACGCCAACCATAATATTTGATTTGCACTAATTGTTTATTATTGGCAAGGCTTTGTGCTAAACCTGCCACATCGGCTGAGCCAAATTTGAAATAAAAAGGGAAACCCCAATGAGTGTCTTCATTGCGATAGACACGGATTTCGGTATCACTATCAGCAGCATGAGTTGAGATAAAATACACATCACGCACAGGACCATCAACAGGATTAGCTTTTGAAATCAGCCCATCTTTATCCATTCGCTTCACCTCAACTCCAGCAATGTAACCAGCCTGATAACTTGGCATCACGAAATTTACGCCAGCTGCTAGCAAGCTAAAAAAGATAATAATTAAGCCGAATAAAATATTGCGAACAATTTTAATTTTCATAAATTCTCCTGAAACGTGATTTAATCAAAGCTGAATGATTTATAATTGTACCGTAACTTTAAATAACCGTTCAAAATTTTGAGTAGTAATTTGAGCAAAATCTTCAACTTTTACGCCTTTTAACATTGCCACATATTCACACACTTGACGACTGTAGGCAGGTTGATTTTGTTTGCCACGATAAGGAACAGGAGCGAGATAAGGGCTGTCAGTTTCAACTAGTAGGCGATCGAGAGGTACTTTTCGTACTACTTCTCGTAAATCGTCAGCGTTTTTGAAAGTAATAATGCCAGAAATGGAAATATAAAAGCCCAAATCCAATGCTGCACGTGCCATTTCCCAATTTTCGGTGAAACAATGGATCACTCCACCACAATGTTCAGCGTAATTTTCTTTGAGTAAAGCAAGAGTATCTGCACGAGCTTGGCGAGTATGAACGATAATAGGTTTGTTGACTTCGTTTGCAATCTGAATCTGCTCAGCAAAAATTTGACATTGTTCATTTTTATTGACTTCGCTGTAATAATAATCCAATCCCATTTCACCAAGAGCGATGACTTTTTTATCTTGCACTAGGCGACGTAACCGTGAAAAATCAATTTTTTCGTCCTCGATATCCAGTGGATGAATACCACACGCTAGCGAAATTTCGTCAAATTGACTTAGACTGTCATAAGCTTTTTCAAAACGTCCTAAAGTCACACCAACTGCAAGCAAATGCTTAACATCTTGTGCTCTCGCTTTGGCAATAACATCGCCAATATTTTCGTGTAAATTTTCATAATCCAATGCATCCAAGTGGCAATGGCTATCAACAATAAACATTTATTCTATTTCCTGAATTTAAGAGGCAAAAATTTTAGTCACTAATTGACTAAACCCGTCTAATAAAATCAATTCTTGATTAACAGCATTAATCTCACGGAGATCTTTACGCATTCTTTGCAGAATTTGTTGAATGCCAATAAGTGCATCTACGCTCAGATTTTGAGAAAAATTTTCAATACCTCTAGCAATATCAGCACATTGCCATCCTGTTTTTACGCCTAATTTACATTTTAAGCTGTCATTGATAAAAGCTTCTATCCATTCAATTTGTTGAAAAATAATCTCTTTTTCAAAATGTGGTAAAATTTCTAGAGGTGATAAACGACTGTAGAAAAGCCAAAATTGACGTAAAAGCATTGTTCTTTTTTCTAGCAAATTCGCTTCAATAAAATGTCGTGCTGACAAAGGACGACCAGCATTTATCCGTAATGCAGCAACTAGCGTTTCATCAGACTCATTCATCAGCTGCGAACGAAGCCAAAGTAAACTTTGCAATTTAGCTGGTGTAGCAATTTGCCAACGTTGGCAACGGCTGTAAATCGTCGCTAATAAAGGATAACCTTGTTCACTTTGTAATAAAAAATAAGTGTTAGCACAAGGCTCTTCTAAAGTTTTCAAAATCGCATTCGCTGCAGCATCTGTCAAACGATTGGCTCGCTCAATAAAAACTACTTTATTTCCACCCTGTTGTGCATGCTGCGTGAGTTTATCTATAATTTTTCGAACTTGCTCAATACTGATATCCTTATCTTCAATAGGAGCTAAATGATAGAAATCAGGATGATTATTACTCTGATATAATCGACATTGATGACAATGTCCACAAGGTTGTGTCTTTGTGTTTTGACAGAGCAGAAAAATAGCAAGATTTTGAATTAAATTTTCACAACCAAGTCCTGTTTCTCCATTAAATAACAACGCATGATGCCCAACTCCTTGTTGAAAAGCATGAGTAATTTTCTGATAATCTGAGTTAAGCCAAGGGTAAAGTGATTGCATTATCAATTTTCTTATTGCGTGTTTTGAACAAAATTTTCAATTGCACTTTTAATTTGTGCTTTTACATCTGCTAGGGATTCTCCTGCTTTAATTAACACGGAATGTGGTTCATTACATTGTAAATTGAGATAGATCTCACGAGTGCGTTCAAAGAAAGTGAGATCTTGATTTTCAATACGATCAAGTTCACCACGACCGCGAGCTCGAATTAAGCCTTTAGCAGGATCGATATCAAGGTAAAGAATAAAGTCAGGTTTAAAATCACCAAGGATAGCTTGGCGTAACATTTGCATAAGAGCAATATTCATTCCACGTCCACCACCTTGATAAGCCTGTGATGACCAATCATGGCGATCGCCTACTACCCAAATGCCCTGTTGCAGTGCAGGTTTGATGACATTTTCGACTAATTGCACTCTTGCTGCATAAAGCAGCAACAATTCTGCTTTATCAGTAACTATTTCTTCACTTTCGTATTTAATCAACTGTCGTAATTTCTCTGCTAATGGCGTACCTCCTGGTTCGCGAGTAGAGATAATTTGTTTAATCCCCAATTCTCGCAAGAGCTGAATAACATATTGATGTGCTGTTGTCTTTCCAGCACCTTCCAAACCTTCAATGACAATAAACTTGCCCGCTTGCATACTATTTCTTTCCTTGAATATGTTGGCGATACCATTGCATATATGCATGCACCGCTTGATTGTGCTCATTTAATGTTTTACTAAATTTATGTCCACCAGTGCCATCTGCCACAAAAAAAAGCACATCTGTTACCGCAGGGTGAGCTGCAGCTTCTAATACAGATTTATTCACCATCGCGATCGGTGTCGGCGGCAAGCCATCGATCGTATAAGTATTGTATGGTGTTGGCGTGACAAGATCTCTTTTACGAATATTGCCTTGATATTTATCACCCATTCCGTAGATCACTGTTGGGTCAGTTTGGAGACGTATTTTCTTGTTTAAGCGATTAATAAAGACTGCCGCTACCATCGGCTCTTCTGCTACTAAACTTGTTTCTTTTTGAATAATCGAAGCTAAAATCAATAAATCATAAGGAGTTTTCAATGGTAAATTTTCAGCTCTATTTTCCCAAGCTTGTGCTAATGTTTTCTGTAGACGAATACTTGCACGTTTTAACAAATCCAGATCAGTAGAATTTGGGGCATAGCTATAAGTATCAGGAAAAAGCCAACCATCTAGATTAGTATTTCCTGTATTCGTCGGTAAATCAAGCAAAGCATAAATTTGTGCATCTGTTTTATCTTTTAAAGTATGTTTGATATAAGGCAAGTTATCAAGAATTTGTCGCCATTCTTTAAATGTTGTTCCTTGAACAAAACGTGCGTGAAATTGCATTTCTTTACCTTCATTTAGAAGACGCAAAAGCTCATTTACGTTTTTTACTCCTTTTAGAGAAAAAAATCCCGATTTTAGATGCGTGAATTCAGGATGAAGCTTTAAATACCAAGGTAATAAACTCGCATCGGCAAGAATTTTTTTGTCTTCAAGTAATTTGCCTAAACTTTTCGCCGTCGTACCACGAGGGACTTCAAAAAATAGTTCATCATTACTCATCAACGGTTGTGTGGAGAAATGTGTAATTTTTTGATACGTCACCCAACTAATAACACCGATTGCGACGATAAATAAAATGAAAATAAATCGTTTTACATAATGCATGGACTTCCTTACGATTGCTTAAAAATGCTTTCTTTATAATGTTTTCGACAAACAGAAATATAGCTTTCATTGCCACCAATTTGAATCTGTTCACCCTCTTTTATCACCTGCCCATCAGCATTCAGACGCAAAACAAAGCTTGCTTTTTTACCACAATGGCAAATAGTTTTGAGTTCGACTAATTGATCAGACCAAGCTAATAAATATTGACTGCCTTCAAACAATTCTGCACGAAAATCATTTCGTAAACCGTAACACAAAACAGGAATATTCAAACGATCAACTACTTCTGTCAGCTGAAAAACTTGCTGTTTGCTGAGAAATTGTGCTTCATCAACTAAAATGCAATCTAAGCTCTGAGCATTATTTTCTTGTCGAATATCTAAAAATAAATCAGTATCTTTGTTAAAAAGTCTTGCATCGCAGTCAATGCCAATCCGTGAAGATACTTTTCCTATTCCAAAACGATCATCAATTGCGGCAGTATACACTAAAGTATGCATATGACGTTCACGGTAATTGTAGTCAGATTGCAAAAGTGTTGTCGACTTTCCAGCGTTCATTGAAGAATAATAAAAATAAAGTTTTGCCATAAAAGTACCTTAAATCGGTGAAAGTTCAGTCATTGCCCAACGTGGCTTCACTTGAATTGCAAGCGAAGCACTTTCGCCATGTTTTAACCGTAAAAACCCTACATAAGCAATCATCGCACCGTTATCTGTACAAAATTGAGGTTGTGGATAAAAAACTCGCCCACGAAACTCTTTCATCAGATTTTCCAAGCCTGCTCTAAGTGATTGGTTAGCACTGACTCCCCCAGCGATAACTAAGCGTTTTAATCCAGTTTGTTTTAAAGCACGACGGCATTTAATAACCATTGTCGCTACGACGGCATCTTGAAAAGCTCGTGCTACATCGCAACGATCTTGCTCTGTCACGCTCCCTTTTTCGGCAATTATTTTCCCAATTGTGTTAGCGGCGAATGTTTTTAAACCTGAAAAACTAAAATCTAACCCTGTACGATCTGTCATTGGACGGGGAAAATGAAAGCGTTCAGTATTGCCAAACGTTGCTAATCGAGAAAGTTCTGCCCCACCAGGATAATCAATGCCTAATAATTTTGCAGTTTTATCAAAGGCTTCACCTGCGGCATCATCAATACTTTCTCCTAAAATTTCATACTGCCCTACCGCATCAACACGAACAATTTGGGTATGTCCACCAGAAACCAGTAAAGCAATAAATGGAAAATCTGGGTGATCCTCTTCAAGCATCGCTGCAAGCAAATGTCCTTCCATATGATGCACACCAAGTGCAGGCTTGTTCCACGCATAAGCTAATGCTCTTGCAATCGTAGAGCCTACTAATAATGCACCTATCAATCCAGGTCCTGCAGTATAAGCAATACCATCTATATCCACTGAAGTTAAATTTGCTTCTTCAAGTGCTGCTTTAATAAGGGGGGTAGTTTTACGAATATGATCACGCGAAGCTAATTCTGGTACAACACCACCATAATCCGCATGCAACGCAATCTGAGTATAAAGTTGGTTAGCAACTAATCCTTTTTCTTCATCATAAATTGCTACACCTGTCTCGTCACAAGAAGTTTCTATTCCTAAAATACGCATTTTTTTATTAAGGTTATTTATCATTTGAGTCTAAAAAAGTGGCAAAGATTTTACTCTTTTTATGTTAATTTAAAAAGTTGCACGCAAGATTTGTTTCAAACGATCAAAGTTTATTTTGCTTTTAAAACAAAATTAGATTAAAATTGCGACCCTTGTTTGACTATCAATAACAAACGCACGTGAGTTCATTATTGATATACATATAAATTTTGCAAAATATCTATTGAGGTGATGGCATATGCCAGTAATTAAAGTACGTGAAAACGAATCTTTCGACGTTGCATTACGTCGCTTTAAACGTTCTTGTGAAAAAGCAGGAATTTTAGCTGAAGTTCGCAACCGCGAATTTTATGAAAAACCAACAACTATTCGTAAACGTGAAAATGCAACACGTAAAAAACGTCATGCAAAACGTGTTGCTCGTGAAAATGCACGTAATACACGTTTGTACTAATTAAGCGATTTTACTTTCTTAGTAACCAAATTAGACAAACCGTGATGCGACAAGTATCACGGTTTTGTTATATAACGAGGAACTTTAACACGTTAGTTCTACTCATTCTCTATCAAATATCTAAACAGGCAAATTGGTACAATGGCGGGCAACATTCCACGTGCATTTATTGATGATCTTTTAGCAAAGACAGATGTCGTTGATATCATCAGTAGTCGAGTGAAATTAAAAAAAGCAGGTCGTGAATATCTCGCTTGCTGCCCTTTTCATCATGAAAAAACCCCATCATTTACCGTTAGCCCCAAAAAACAGTTCTATTATTGCTTCGGTTGTCATGCAAAAGGTAATGCTATTACTTTCTTGATGGAATATGACCAACTTTCTTTTACAGAAGCAATTGAAGAGTTAGCTTCTCGTGTTGGTTTAAATATTCCTTATGAAAAATCATCTAACCATTCTGAACAGCAACCACAAAAGCAGCAAGCAAAACGCAATCTTTATGATTTAATGCAGAATATTGCACATTTTTATCAACAACAACTACTTAAATCTAAAACAGCAATCGAATATGTTAAAATGCGTGAACTTTCTAATGATGTCATCTCGCGTTATCTTATTGGTTATGCACCTGCAGGTTATGATACTTTAGAAAGCTTTTTCAATTCACGTTTAACTACTTTGGATTCAAGGCAAGAAATTCTAAAAAATTTATCTGATCTTGGTATGCTTGCTAAAAATGATCACAATCAAGAATACGATCGTTTTCGCAACCGCTTGATGTTTCCTATCCGTGATCGACGTGGACGTGTCATTGCTTTTGGTGGACGTGTTTTAAATAATATTGATAAACCAAAATATCTCAATTCGCCAGAAAGTGTAACTTATCACAAAGGAAATGAGCTTTACGGGTTATACGAAGTGTTACAACATCATGAAGATCTTCAACAATTGCTTATTGTAGAAGGCTATATGGATGTCGTCGCACTTGCTCAATTTGGAATAGCTTATGCTGTTGCAAGTCTTGGCACAGCAACAACTTTAGAGCAACTACGTATCGCTTATCGTCATACTGACAAAATAGTGTGCTGCTATGATGCAGATCGTGCAGGACGTGAGGCTGCATGGCGAGCATTAGAAAACGTCTTGCCACTTTTAGAAGATGGTCGTCAAATTAAGTTTATTTTCTTACCTGATGGCGAAGATCCCGATACTTTTGTGCGTAAAAATGGTAAAACAAGCTTTGAAAACTATCTTGAAAATGCTCAAACATTTAGTGATTTCTTTTTCCAACATTTAAAACCAATGGTAGATTTCTCTAGTGAAGAGGGAAAAATTAAATTAGTCACATTAAGTATGCCATTAATTGCAGAAATCCCTGGTAACATGTTGAAAAATCACTTAATTAATACACTTCAAAGTTTAGTCGGAGTTTGGGATAAACAAGCTCTATTAGATATTCATCAACAACAAAAAAATGAAAAAACGACGCCTGAAAAGAATAATCATTCAAACTGTCATATTTCAGCAAAAAAAATAACACCTATTCGCATGTTAATCAGCTTATTGCTACAAAATCCTGCTCTAGCACATTTAACGACAAATAGTGGTCAAGCAATCGTTTTACCTCCAGCTAACGAAATCTCAGATACAGGTTTTGCTCTTTTTGCTAAAATTTTCCAACAATGTAAAGATAATATTGGATTAACAACAGGACAGCTTTTAGAAAGTTGGCGTGGAAGTGAATTTTTCAATGCTCTTGAAACCCTTGCAACTTGGGATCATCTGGTGGCTGAAAATCTTTATGAAACTACGTTCATTGAAAATTTACGTGTTATTCAAAAACAATATATGGAACAGCGGATCGCAACGCTTATTGCGAAAGAACGATCTTCGGGTCTAGAAAAGCATGAACGAATGGAGTTAGCGATGCTTATTCAGGGAAATCATTTATAAAATAATAGGTAATCTTTTTCAATAGTGTTACACTCGCCAAGTTTTGTGTTTTCACGATAACATTTTTTGAGGCAAATCTTATATGGAACAAACTCAACAATCTCAATTAAAACTTTTAATTGCACAAGGTAAAGAACAAAGTTATTTGACTTATGCAGAAGTAAACGATCACTTACCGAGTGAACTTCTCGATGCAGATCAGATTGAAGATATTATTCAAATGATTAATGATATGGGTATTCAAGTGCTTGACGCAGCACCAGATGCCGATGATCTGATTTTAAACGAAAATGTTTCTCACAACGCAGATGATGATGCGGTAGAAGAAGCTACTCAAGTCCTTTCTACTGTAGAAGCTGAACTTGGTCGCACTACTGATCCTGTTCGTATGTATATGCGTGAAATGGGAAGTGTTGATCTTCTTACTCGCGACGGAGAAATCAGCATCGCAAAACGCATTGAAGAAGGCATTATAGAAGTTCAAAGTGCTATCGCAGCTTATCCAACAGCTCTTCTTCCTTTCCTAGCACAATACGACTTAGTAGAAGAGGGAGGGATGCGTCTTGCTGATCTTATTACTGGCTTCGTTGATCTCAACGCAGAAATTGAAACTGAAACTCAAGGGATTGATGAAGAAGATTTACCTTTAGATGAAATTGTACCTACGACTTCACACAAAAAATCCATTGATAATGAAGATAATGAAGATAATGATGATATTGATAAAGATGAAGAAGATGCCAACGATACAGATGAAAACGGTGATAATAGCATTGATCCAGAATTTGCTCGTGAAAAATTTATCGAACTAAAAAAACAATGTGAAAAAACGATTTCAGCTATTGAAAAATATGGTCGTACTCGCAAAGCTGCAAAAACTCAGATTCAAATCTTATCTGAAATTTTCATCCAATTCCGCCTTGTACCCAAACAATTCGATCGCCTCATTGAAGAAATGCGCACAATGGCAAAACGTGTACGTAAAGAAGAACGTCAAATTCGTACGCTTGCTGTTGAGCGTGCAAAAATGCCAAAAGAAGATTTTACAGAACGTTTCAAAAATAAAGGTAATAACGCTGTTTGGCTTGATAAAGCACTTAAAGTGAAAAAAACTTGGGCTGAAAGATTAGCTCATTACGAAGATGAAATTCGTCAACATATTGATAAACTTGCTAAGATTGAAGAAGAAACGGGCTTAACTTTAGAACAATTGCACGAAATCTGCAATAAAGTTTCTCAAGGTGAACTTAAAGCACGTCGAGCTAAAAAAGATATGGTAGAAGCTAACTTGCGTTTAGTTATCTCTATTGCTAAAAAATATACTAACCGTGGCTTACAATTCTTAGATCTTATCCAAGAAGGAAACATCGGATTGATGAAAGCAGTAGATAAATTTGAATATCGTCGTGGTTACAAGTTCTCAACTTATGCTACTTGGTGGATTCGCCAAGCAATCACTCGCTCTATTGCAGATCAGGCACGCACTATCCGTATTCCTGTACATATGATTGAAACGATCAACAAACTTAATCGTATTTCTCGTCAATGTTTACAAGAAATGGGACGTGAAGCAACACCTGAAGAATTAGCGGAACGTATGGGTATCCCAGAAGATAAAATTCGTAAAGTCCTCAAAATTGCGAAAGAACCTATTTCAATGGAAACGCCTATTGGCGATGATGATGATTCACATTTAGGTGATTTCATTGAAGATACTAATCTTGCACTACCACTGGATTCTGCTACTGCACAAAGTCTTAAAATGGCGACAAATGAAGTACTTGAAGGTTTAACGCCACGAGAAGCAAAAGTATTGCGTATGCGTTTTGGCATTGATATGAATACAGATCACACTCTTGAAGAAGTAGGTAAACAATTTGATGTTACTCGTGAACGTATCCGCCAAATCGAAGCAAAAGCCCTACGTAAATTACGTCATCCGAGTCGCTGCGAAACGTTGCGTAGCTTTTTAGACGAATAAATTATTTGATGTGTATAATTTGCAGCTTCCTTGAGGTTGTACTCTACTTCGGGAAGTTGCTAATTCTTTGTTTATTCAGTGCAGTTAAATATCTCTCCCAATCAAAATATCGACCTGGATCAATTTTACGCTCAGGTGCAATATGACAATGTCCGACTATTCGCTCAAACGTAATCTTTGGATAAGCTCTCATAATAGCCGTCGTCAAGTAAAATAATGTCTCATACTGAGCTTCTGTAAAAGGCTGATTATCACTCCCCTCTAATTCAATTCCAATCGAAAAATCATTACATTTTTCTCGCCCTTTAAACTGAGATAATCCTGCATGCCAAGCCCGATTTTGTAAGTTAACATATTGCGTCACCTCACCTTCACGATTGATCAAACAATGTGAAGACACTCGAAGATCAGCTATCTCTTTAAAAGCAGGATCGCTATTTGGATTAAGTTTTCCTTGAAAAAAATCATCAATAAAATGCCCACCAAACTTCTCTGGTGGCAAACTGATATAGTGAATCACTAACAATGAAATATCCGCCTCATCTGGTCGCTTATCAAAATGCGGTGAAGCACATTGACGACAGGGTATCACTGTGCCATTTCGAATATAAAACGCTTGCTCAATACCAATTTTTTCTTGTTTTTTTCTCATAAAAATTCCTTTTTGGGATCATTGTCGTAAAAAGCAAAATTTCTCATAACAATTATTTCTTCTCAATTTAATAATAATTTCATCTTAATTCGTGGAGGTAATTATGCTGATATCCCCAAAAATTTACCGTGGTTTCACACTAATTGAACTTATGATTGTAATTGCTATTGTAGCGATTCTTGCTACTATTGCTATTCCATCTTATCAAAATTACACTCAGAAAGCGGAAGTTACTGAACTTGTCCAAGCATCTGCACCCTACAAAACAGCTGTTGAGCTTTGTACATTTCAAGTTGATAATGTGAATGTTTGCAATAGTGGTGAAAATGGTATTCCTGCTGATATTAGCAATCAAGGACGGATTAAATCACTCACTGTAAAAGCTGGCGTGATTATAGTAGAAGGGCAAAACAGTTTAAAAGATGTGCAATATAAATTAACACCACCATCACCTCCTACACAAACACAATGGGTCACAACTTGTTCAGACAAAACGATTTTCCCTGCTGGCTTCTGTCAATAACTTATGGATATTACGATGAATACTTCCATACCTTGCGTACTAGATATTACAGGCAATCAATACTCTATATCACTTGAAAGATGGCAGTTAAATAAAGAGCAATATCCTATCCTTTGTCGTTATTTAGCTGTACCTTTACAAGAAAGCAAAGAGACATTATGGCTAGGTGTAGAAAGCTTAGAAAACCTTGAGGCAATCGATATTTTCTCATTTTTAACTGCAAAAATAGTTGAGCCAGTCGAATTAGAACACGAACAATTAAAATCCTTATTAGATTTATTGCAACATCAATCCAATGAACTTAATAACGAACTTAATGAAGCTAATCTTTATGAACCGAATGCCGTTTTTGCTACTAAACAACGAGATCAACTTGAGGAAGAAAGTTCAAAAGATGGCATTGTTTTATGGTTAAATCAATGTTTTGAAATAGCTTTAAAACGACGAGCATCTGATATTCATTTCACTCCTCAAGCTGAGAACTTAGTAGTGCAGTTCCGAATCGATGGTAGCTTGGCATTGTATAAAAAAATGCCAGCAAGTATCACACAGCGTATTCAATCTCGCCTTAAATTGCTTGCAAAGCTTGATATTAGTGAAAATCGACTCCCTCAAGATGGGCATTTTCAATTTAGAACAGTTCATTCAGATAATTTAGAATTTCGGCTCTCGACTTTGCCAAGCCAATTTGGTGAAAAAATTGTGTTGCGTTTACAAAAAAACACACCAATTTTCACTGATTTCACTCAACTAGGTATGACGGAAAACCAAAATGCTCAATTTGAATGGGCATTAAAACAACCACAAGGTTTAATCTTAGTGACAGGACCGACAGGGAGTGGTAAAAGTATTTCGCTATACAGTGCGTTAGCGTGGCTGAACACAGGAGAAAAGAATATTTTAACGGCAGAAGATCCTATTGAAATTGTGTTAGCTGGCATCACACAAAGCCAAATTAATCCTGCTATTGATCTGACCTTCGCAAAATTGTTACGTACTTTTCTACGCCAAGATCCCGATATTATTATGCTTGGTGAGATTCGTGATGAAGAAAGTGCTAAAATCGCCATCCACGCTGCTCAAACTGGACATCTAGTGCTTGCAACTTTGCATACTAATGATGCACTTTCTGCAATTTCACGCTTAAAACAACTGGGAATTTTTGATTATGAAATTGAAAGTAGTTTATTACTAATTATTGCCCAACGGTTAGTGCGTAAACTTTGTCCATATTGCCAGAAAACACATATTCTTGATTGTACTTGCCATGCAGGCTATTTAGGACGGATCGGAGTGTTCCAGTTTTTAAGAATCACAAATTCTAAAGACGCACCAAAATTCGAAATAGATTTTCCCTCTCTCAACGTCAGTGCTATGTTAAAAGTCGAAATGGGCGTCACAGATATGAAAGAAATTTATCGAGTTTTAGGCGAGAATTATGAAACAAACGCAATTTCAAAGATATAGTTTTCGTTGGCGTGCTATCAATGTTTTTCAAGAAAAAGAAAGCGGCGAAATTATTGCAACAGATAAGCAGACTGCTCAAAAAAATCTGTTACAACGAGGCTTAAAAAAAATTGTTGTACAACGCAACTGGCAATTTAACATTACTCCTTCTAACCAAGAGATCTATCAATTTTTTACGCAATTTGCGACATTACTGAAAGCAAGCATTCCCATCAAAACAGCTTTGCAAATTATACTACAAGATTGCACTAATCTAGAGTTATACGACTGGATTTCCGCATTAATTGCTTCGCTTAACCAAGGTTACTCTCTTTCCTATGCCATCAATAAAGAAAACAAATACTTAACTATTCAAGAAATTTCACTTATCAAAGTTGGTGAAATGACTGGCAAGATGCCTTATTTATGCGAAAAAATTGCGTACAACCAAAAACAACGACTTGATTTACAACGAAAAATTCAAAAAATTATGCTCTATCCTAGTTTTGTATTGGGGATCTCGCTACTTTTAACCTTATTGTTGTTGATTTTTATTGTCCCGCAATTTGCTAAAATGTATAGTGATAATCAACAGACATTACCTTTTTTCACTCTTTGTTTGATCTGGCTTTCAACTTTTGTTCGTAATCAAGGCATTTATTTGTTAGTTATTTTGATTAGTACAATAGCTTTTATTAAGTATTTTGCTCCAAATCAACTTCGCAAACTGAAACAAAGAATCCGCTATAGTCTACCATTGTTAAAGGCTTTTAATCATTTAATTCGTCAACTACATGTTTCCCAAAATTTAAGCTTAATGTTAAATGCTGGAATTCCGCTCAATGAAGCATTGAATTGCTTTTTATTGCCTAATCAACAAATTCAAGATCCAATATTGCAAAAAAGCATTCAACAAGCACGTGTCGCACTCTTACAAGGCTATGCTTTTTCGCAAGTAGTCAACCCTCAGCTTTTTTCAAGACAAGCAAAGAATATGCTGCAAGTCGGTGAACAGGCAGGAACATTACCATTGATGTTAGAAAATATCGCTCAAAGTACTCAAGAAAAGCTCGATCACCAAATTGCTTTGCTTTCACAATTGATTGAACCATTGTTTATGGTAGTGATCGGAGGATTGATTGGAATGATTATGCTAGGAATGTATTTACCGATTTTTAATATGGGATCTTTTGTGAGTTAACTTTTGGAGATAATGGCATGTGGACATATCTGTTTATTTTGTTATTCACAGTAATCGGTGGAATCTTGGGTTATTTGAGTCATTATTATTTAAATCAATTTATTAAAATTCTTGCTCAGCAAATTTTAGAAAATTTTGTTGTGTTTTATCCGCAATCTGTCCTACCACTTCCGACTTATAAACAAGCTAATTTTCCACAATATTTCAAGCCATCAAACTTTTTCTGCATAGGAAGTTTTAGTTTGATCTTTTTTAGTTTTACTCTCTATGGAATGTTAACAAACCAGATTTTGGGAAAAAGCATTTGGTACAGTTTCTATTTTAGTTTATTGTGGCTGATTGTGCTTTTTGATTTACGTTATCGCTTGTTGCCGATCGAGCTTTGCTATATTCTTTTTTTGCTTGGTTTATATGCTTCTCATCAAGGTATTGTCAAACTGCCACTATCTACGAGCCTTTGCAACGCACTAATCGGCTTTAGCATTTTTTATGCCATTTCTTGGGGAGCAAAAATAATTTACCGAAAAGAAGCTCTCGGTAAAGGTGATTGTTGGTTGATGTTAGGACTTTGTAGTCTCTTGCCTTTGCCTCAAATACTTTGGCTTATTCTAAATGCTTGCATCATTGGTATTGCCACTATCCTTTGTTTCCCTAGATCTTCATTGGTAAAAAAAAATTTAGCATTTTCTCCTTGCCTCGGACTTAGCCAAATTTTTCTGTTCATCAATTGTTTTTTATACTAAAATAACAGCACCTTCAATAAGGGGAAGGATAATCTTATGTGTTATATCGTAGGACTTACAGGAGGGATTGGGAGCGGAAAAAGTACTATCGCTCACTTATTCGCTGCACTTGGTGTGCCGATTATTGATGCTGATATTGTGGCACGTGGAGTAGTTGCTGTTGGAAGCCCTGCTTTAGAAAAAATTACTCAACATTTTGGAAAAGCAATTTTATTACCCTCTGGTGAACTGAATCGCCCCTTATTGCGTGAAAGGATTTTTCATCACTCTGAAGAAAAAGAATGGTTAAATGCCTTACTTCATCCTCTCATACGCCAAGAATGTTTAGAGCAAATGTGTAAATTAAAGAAACCCTATGCTCTTTTAGTCGCACCACTCCTGATCGAATCACAGCTTCATATTTTATGCCAATCTATTTTAGTTGTTGACGTTACTGAAGAAATGCAACTACTACGTACTTGTAAGCGAGATAATCAGTCTCAAGAGCTCATCAAAAAAATAATAGATTCACAAATTAAACGGACAGAACGTCTTAAGTGGGCAAACGAAATCATTGAAAATAATGCTAATATTGAGCAGAATTTCTGTCAACTTGCAAAAAAAGTCCGTGATCTCCATCATTATTATCTTTTAAAAGCAGAACAATTAGAGAAAATCGCTAGAGAGTCAAAGTAGTATTGCAAACAAAATTCAAACTTTTTCTCTAGTTATTTTATTTTTTCTACATAATCTTCTTCTCGAAAAAATGAAATTTTTTTTCGAAAATCGGAGCGTTAAAAGAAGCCAAATCACCTACAGTTCTTGAAAAGATATAAACTCTTATGTAGGATGCGCCACTTGATTAAATAAAATAAAAATATTTCAATTTTATGTGATTACTATCACAAAAAATTAACAACTATATTGTTGTTAAGTGACCTTTTTTTTATCCTTAACACGTTAAAGTAAATTTATATAAAAGGCATGAAAATGAAACGTACAGAACAATTACAACAAGCAAAAACAGATAAAATATGGGATGTCGTCATTATTGGCGGTGGAGCAAGCGGACTTGGAATTGCCGTAGACGCTGCTACTCGTGGTTATTCTACTCTTTTATTAGAACGAGTAGATTTCTCAAAGGGAACATCAAGTCGTAGCACTAAACTTGTACACGGTGGCGTTCGTTATCTTGCACAAGGAGATGTGAAGCTTGTACGTGAAGCATTACGTGAACGTGGTCGACTTGCTAAAAATGCTCCCCACTTATTCAAAAGTGAATCATTCATTATTCCTGGTGAAAAATGGTGGACAGCCTATTATTACACTCTCGGTTTGAAAATTTACGATGCTCTTGCTGGTAAACTCAGTATTGGTCGCACTAAATATCTTAATCGACATCAAGCTAATGAAGAATTAGCTGGAGTGAAACCTGAAAAATTAAATAATGCTGTTTGCTATTATGATGGTCAATTTGATGATTCTCGCCTAGCAATCAATCTTGCACAAACTGCCATTGAAAATGGTGCTACAGCTGTCAACTACTGTGGCGTTATTGGGCTTGATAAAAATACTCAAGGTAAAGTATGTGGTGTAAAAGTTAAAGATATGCTTGATGGCGAAGAATTTGATGTAAAAGCCAAATGTATTATCAATGCAACAGGTGTATTTACTAATGAAATTAATAAGATGGATAACCCAACTGTTGGTGATACTATTGTTCCAAGCCAAGGTATTCATTTAGTCATTGATCGCGAATTTCTACCAGGTAACTCTGCACTTATGGTACCAAAGACTTCAGATGGTCGAGTACTCTTCGCTGTACCATGGCATGATAAACTAGTAGTAGGTACAACTGATACTTTAGTGCAAGAAGCAGAATATGAACCAAAACCTCTCGAACAAGAAGTTGACTTTATTCTCAAAACAGCAGAAGACTATCTTATCAAAGCACCTACACGAGAAGATGTACGTTGCGTTTACGTTGGTCTTCGCCCACTTGCAGCACCAAAAGATAGTAATCAATCAACTAAAGAAGTTTCACGTAGTCACAAAGTTGAAATTAGTTCATCAGGACTTGTAGATATCATCGGTGGTAAATGGACGACATATCGTCAAATGGCAGAAGATACTCTAGATGCCGCTATAAAAGCTAATCTCTTGCCGTCTAAGAACTGTTGTACTGAGAACTTACGTATTCACGGTTACGCATCAGCGGATTGGAGTACTTATTTAGGTTTCTATGGTAGCGATCGTCAATATATCGAAATATTAGCAAAAGAAAATCCAGAGTATGCAGAAAAAATTCACCCAGACTACCCTTTCTTCGTTGCTGAAGTGATTTGGGCTGTGCGTGAAGAAATGGCTCAAACATTGGAAGATGTGCTAGCACGTCGTGTGCGTTTGTTATTCTTAGATGCCCGAGCTGCTAAAGAAGTTGCTCCGAAAGTGGCGGCTATTATGGCTAAAGAATTAAATAAAGATGATGCTTGGATTGCCGATCAAGTCCAGCGATTCCAGACTTTAGCTGAACAATATTATTTTGCGTCTTAGTTTTAATTTATTCATACTTTGTAGTTATTCACAACATACTAGAGTGCTTTTTTCAAGCTTCGTCCTGTCGCCGAATTTGCACTCAAAGCATTTGTGTTTTTCGTTGGAGTTGGAAAGATTTTCTAATTCTCAAAGTATGATTAATAAAATTAATTATTTTTAACTGCATTTACGCCTCGAAATTATTCAAAAAATACTCAGGGGTTTTGTATAAGCTTTGCATACTCACAAAACTTGTACTCAAAACCCTGTGTTTTTTTGTCAAGAAAATTTTCCAAATTTTCGAGGCGTATTAATGATTCATTCATAACTTAATTATTTATTACATCTTTTATTAAGAGGTTTTTTATGATCAAATTTTTAACGCCTGCTCCTCACATTGAACGCTTGCCTCAGAACAAGATTAATTCGACATACAGTCGTTTACGTTGGCAAGTGTTTGCAGGTATTTTTTTCGGTTATGCTGCTTATTATTTCGTACGCAAAAATTTCGCATTGGCAATGCCAGGTATGATCGAAGCGGGTATGTACACTAAAGCTGATCTCGGTTATGCCCTTTCCTTTGTTTCGATTGCTTATGGGATCTCAAAATTCATTATGGGTTCTGTTTCTGACCGTTCTAATGCTCGTGCTTTCTTAACTCTCGGGTTGTTTTTATCAGGAGCAAGTATGGTTGCACTTGGCATGTTCCCTTGGGCAACGAGTTCTATCACTATGATCGCAATTCTATTATTTTTAAACGGTTGGTTCCAAGGTATGGGTTGGCCTCCATGTGGTCGCACGATGGTACACTGGTGGTCTAAAAAAGAACGAGGTACTATTGTTTCTATTTGGAATACTGCCCATAATGTTGGTGGAGCTGTACCTGCATTGCTATTAATCCTTGCTACTTCAATTTACGCTAATAGCCACAGCATTGCTTCTGTTAACGATGTCCCTCAATCCTCAATCTGGCAAGAAGCTTTATATTACCCTGGATTTGCCGCTATCATAGCCTCACTTTTTGTCTGGATTGTAATGCGTGATACACCACAATCCTGTGGTTTACCATCAATCGAAGAATATAAAAACGATTATCCAGATGACTATGATGCGGAAAAATCCGAACAAGAACTTTCCAGTAAAGAAATTTTTGTTGAATATGTGTTTAAAAACAAACTATTATGGTACATCGCTATCGCTAATGTGTTCGTGTATCTCATTCGCTATGGCGTACTAGATTGGGCTCCAACTTATTTAAAAGAAGTGCGTCATTTTAATATTGATAAATCTTCAACCGCTTATGCACTTTATGAAATTGCAGCTATTCCAGGCACATTATTCTGCGGATGGGTATCTGATAAAATATTTAAATCAAAACGTGGATTAACTGGCTTCATCTTTATGATCGCTACTACTATCGCATTGTGGATTTATTGGAAAACACCATCACAAGACGTAGCGATGGTGATGATGGTTGTTGTCGGTTTCTTGATTTATGGTCCAGTAATGCTTATTGGCTTACACGCTCTTGAACTTGCACCTAAAAAAGCCGCTGGTACTGCTGCAGGCTTTACAGGTTTATTCGGTTACCTCGGTGGTTCGGTAGCGGCAAGTGCTATAATTGGTTACTCAGTGACACATTACGGTTGGAATAGTGGCTTCTATATTATGATCACAGGCTCGATTTTAGCTTGTGTGTTGTTGTTCATCACTATGCTTCAAGAAGAAAAACACCACAACCAAATCGCCAAACAAAATTAATTGAATCAAGGCAGGCTATTGAGCTTGCCTTTTTTATACAATTTTCTTCAATTTTCATTTTACTTCGAAGCTTAATTAATAGAGAAAAACTTATGAAATTTAAAACTAAATTCAGTCTGGCTACACTTATTGCATCTATTCTATCTACTGTTACTTTAGCACAAAGTAGTAAGATTATTATTGCTCATCGTGGAGCAAGTGGCTACTTACCTGAACACACATTGGAATCCAAAGCACTTGCGATCGGACAACAAGCTGATTATGTTGAACAAGATTTAGCAATGACTAAAGATGATCAGTTAGTTGTTATTCATGACCCTTATCTTGACGGCATCACTAACGTTGCCGAAATTTTCCCTGAACGCAAGCGTAATGGACATTTTTATGTTATAGATTTTACGCTAGCAGAATTACAACAATTAAAGATGACTGAAAACTTTAAAATAATTGCAGGCAAAACAGAGCTGGTTTATCCAAATCGTTTTCCACTTTGGAAACCTTCGTTCAAAATTCACACATTCGAGCAAGAATTGCAGTTTATTCAAGGTTTAGAAAAAACTCTTGGACATCGAATTGGTATTTATCCTGAAATTAAAGCACCATGGTTGCATCACCAAGCAGGTAAAGATATTGCAATGGCAACTTTAAAAATGTTAAAAAAATATGGTTACACTCAAAAATCTGACCCAATTTATTTACAAACTTTTGATTACAATGAATTAAAACGGATCAAAACTGAATTGTTGCCCCAATTAGGTATGGATCTTAATTTAGTGCAATTAATTGCTTATAACGATTGGCACGAAACTGAAGAAAAAAATATGCAAGGTGAATGGGTGAATTATGATTACAATTGGATGTTTAAACCAGAAGCACTTAAAGAGATAAGCAAATATGCTGATGGTATTGGCCCTGCTTGGTATATGCTGATTGACAAGCAAACCTCTACTCCACAAAAAATCAACTTCACACCATTAGTTGCTGAAATTGCTCACTATAAAAATTTACAAGTCCATCCATACACTGTACGTAAAGACGACTTGCCGAAATTCTTTAAAGATGTAAATGCGATGTATGCAGCAATCTTTGAAGCAGGGGCAACAGGTGTTTTCACTGATTTCCCTGACACTGGAGTAAAATTTTTGCAGGAACAAAAAATGCAAAAAAATTAAACTCCAATCTAATAACTTTCTTTCTAGCCAAAGGAGTAAATTATGACCGACAAAAAATACATCATTGCTTTAGACCAAGGCACAACTAGCTCAAGAGCAGTATTGCTTGATCACGATGCCAATATTGTTGCTGTGTCACAACGAGAATTTACACAAATTTACCCAAAAGCAGGTTGGGTAGAACACGATCCGCTTGAAATTTGGGCAACTCAAAGTGGCGTATTGCACGAGGTAGTCGCTAAAGCTGATATTCGTCCAGACACTATCGCAGCTATCGGCATTACGAACCAACGTGAGACAACTATCGTTTGGGAAAAAGCAACGGGGAAACCCGTATATAATGCTATTGTTTGGCAATGTCGACGTACCGCCTCAATTACAGAAAAACTCAAAACGGATGGTCACGAAGACTATATCCGTCAAACTACAGGTTTAGTCGTCGATCCTTATTTTTCAGGTTCAAAAATCAAATGGATTTTAGATAATGTCGAAGGTGCAAGAGCCAAAGCGGAGCGTGGTGAACTCTTATTTGGAACAGTCGATACTTGGCTAGTATGGAAACTCACTCAAGGAAGAGTTCATGTCACTGATTACACTAACGCTTCACGAACAATGTTGTTTAATATTCACAGCAAACAATGGGACGATAAAATGCTGGAATTACTAGATATTCCACGTTCAATGTTACCTGAAGTGAAAAACTCTTCTGAAATTTATGGTCAAACTAATATCGGTGGAATGGGAGGAGTGCGGATCCCTGTCGCAGGCATCGCAGGCGACCAACAAGCAGCACTTTATGGACATTTATGTGTTAATGCAGGACAAGCCAAAAATACCTACGGTACAGGTTGTTTTATGTTGATGCATACAGGAGAAACTGCGGTACAATCTCAAAATGGCTTGTTAACTACTATCGCTTGTGATGCTCATGGAAGACCTGCTTATGCATTAGAAGGATCAATTTTTATGGCTGGTGCTGCAATTCAATGGCTACGTGATGAACTTAAACTAATTCACGATTCACAAGATAGCGAATACTTTGCTCAAAAAGTGACTGATTGCAATGGCGTTTACGTCGTCCCA
Organism: Actinobacillus sp.; assembly: GCA_020026055.1. Lineage (GTDB taxonomy): Bacteria > Pseudomonadota > Gammaproteobacteria > Enterobacterales > Pasteurellaceae > Actinobacillus_C. The sequence continues at coordinate 32,627 of JAHHRA010000008.1, read as the reverse complement.
GCTTTTACTGGTTTTGGTGCACCATATTGGGATCCTTATGCACGTGGTGCGATTTTAGGCTTATCTCGAGGCGTAAACCGCAATCACATTGTTCGTGCTACTTTGGAATCTATCGCTTATCAAACTCGTGATGTACTTGAAGCAATGCAATCCGATAGTGGTGCCAAACTCAAAACGTTACGTGTCGATGGTGGTGCAACAGCGAATAATTTCTTAATGCAATTTCAAGCTGATATTCTCAATACTATTGTCGAACGACCAGTAATCAAAGAAGTTACTGCACTTGGTGCTGCCTATCTTGCAGGTCTCGCCACAAATTTCTGGAAAGATCTACAAGAACTACAAAATAAAGCTGTTATCGAACGTAGCTTTATGCCTGATCAAGATGATACTAAACGAGAAACTCGCTACAAAGGTTGGAAGAAAGCAGTCAAACGAGCAGAGCATTGGATTGATAACTAATCTAATTTAAAAATATTTGTTAAATATTGAGCCGATTCTTCGGCTCTTTTTTATGAAACCAACGCTTTTTCAAAAAAGTGACTTATTAAGAGTAACAATGAGTTTTATAAATGATATTTGTTAAAAAAATATTGAGATATAAAATCAACTCAACAATATACTTTTTCCTATGTTAAATGGCTAACTGCAGAACTTAACGCATATCTAAATAAATTCTATAAATTAAATTGAGTAAAAAAGAAGAAGGCTGTAATAATAAATTAATTTATAAGCAATATTTATAAAGAGTTCTATGTAGTTTTATATTAAATTTACTAACATAACTTGTTATAATAAGAACTATTTTCATTTAGCTTGGTTTTAGATTTTCTTGAGTAACTTGATTATGATGATAGATAAACGTCTGATAAACACTGTCGCAGAAAGTAAAAGATGGATTATTATCCATGTGTTATGGAATTGGATCGCCTTACTTGGAGGGATTGTCAGTGCGGTGATTGTTGCTTATTTATTACAATCCGCATATGACAAAAATCTGGATTGGTTGCAAGTGACGATATTATGCAGTGTGCTCGTATTAGCACTTATCTTACGAGTATTTGCAGGGAAACGTGCTATCAATGCCTCTTATCATGCGAGCAAACAAGTGAAACATCATTTACGGACATTGATTTATCACAAAATCGCAGAAATGCCACTAAATCAAGTACAATCTCTATCAACATCATCGATTATTCAAGTTGCATCAGAAGGCGTGGAACAATTAGAAATCTATTTTGGACGCTATTTGCCACAACTTTTTTATAGTCTCCTCGCCCCTTTAACGCTATTTGTATTTTTGATCTTTTTTAATGCATCAACGGCGATAATCCTATTGCTTTGCGTCCCTTTAATTCCTATATCGATCATTGCAGTAAATAAAATAGCGAAAAAATTACTGGCGAAATATTGGTCGATTTATGTCGGATTAGGAAGCAATTTTTTAGACAATCTACAAGGGTTGGTTACGCTAAAAATTTATCAAGATGATGAATTCAAAGCACTTGCGATGGACAAAGAGGCTGAAACTTTTCGCAAAATAACGATGAAAGTACTGACAATGCAGCTCAATTCCGTCTCGTTGATGGATCTGTTGGCATACGGCGGTTTTGCAGTAGGTATTATCGTGGCATTGTTTCAATTTCAAGCTGGCGAGATGACGATGTTTGCACTCTTGCTATTTATTTTATTAGCGTCCGAATTTTTTATTCCGTTACGGCTTTTGGGTTCATTTTTCCACGTCGCAATGAATGGCAAAGCTGCGAGCAACAAGATTTTTACTCTACTCGACACACCAGTCAAACGCCCCTCAAACACGAAACTTTTTCAACAGCCGAAGAATGTGCAAATCCATATTCAATCGCTCCATTTCCGTTATCCGACTGCAAAACGTGAAGCCATTTGCGATCTGAGTCTCGACATCGCCTCAAATCAGCTTACTGTTTTTGTCGGCAAAAGTGGTTGCGGAAAATCAACGCTAGTCAGTTTGCTGATGGGCTTTCACACTGCCGATACAGGAGAAATCTACTTTAATCAGCAATGTCTTGCCGAGATAGACCGTCGCACGTTCTATCAAAAGGTCGCCCTTGTTAGTCACAGTAGCTATCTTTTCAAAGGTAGCTTGCGAGAAAATATGCAAATGGCTAAACCAAATGCGACTGATGACGAGATTTATCAAGCACTTGCAGAAGTTAATTTAGCGAAATTTGTTCGTGAAAATGGGGGCGTGGAAATGCCATTATTGAGCCGTGGTAGCAATCTGTCTGGCGGACAAATACAACGCCTCGCTTTAGCTCGAGCCTTACTGCACGATGCTTCAGTTTATATTTTTGACGAAGCAACCAGCAATATCGATATTGAAAGTGAAGAAATTATCTTGCAATTCATTCAAAAATTAAAAGCTCACAAAACTATCATTTTCATCTCGCACCGCTTGGCAAATGCGATCCATGCTGATCAAATTTATGTACTCGATCAAGGCAAACTTTGTGAAAGTGGAACGCACGAAAGCCTCATGGCACAAGCAGGTCAATATGCTCAAATGTTTCAACAGCAACAACATCTTGAAAAAATTAGAATAAATAAAGAGGAGCAAGTTAATGCGTAAAAATGGATTTTTAGTGATGTGGCAGTTGCTTGCCTTAGTTAAACCGCTTGCTCATGTAATGATTTTTACAATCATAATGGGGGTGTTGGGATTTTTAGCAGCGATTTTCATTATGATGTTTGCTGCGATTGGCTTAGCGGATTTACTGGGGTTTCAAACTCATTTTGCTTTCCAAACTGTCATTGGTATGCTCGTCACGCTGGCAATTTCGCGTGGCATTTTGCGTTATTTAGAACAAATGTCGGGGCATTACATCGCTTTCAAACTTCTCGCACTCTTGCGTGACAAAGTGTTTACTGCTTTGCGTAAATTGGCGTTCGTCAAATTACAAAGCAAAGAAGCTGGGCAACTCCTCGCACTCGTAACTAACGATATCGAGCTACTTGAAGTATTTTATGCACATACTATCGCACCTGTGATGATTGCTTTCTTAACTTCAAGCCTTATGCTAGTCATTTTTGCTCACTTTTCCTTATATTTTATGCTCATCGCTTTACTCGCTTACCTCACGATCGGCGTGATTCTGCCGATTTTCACGACACGAATGGCACGTGAAGACGGGCGTCGCTACCGCGAATTAGTCGGCGAAATGAATGATTACTTCCTTGATAGCCTACGTGGAATGAAAGAAATTCAACTTTTCGGCAGTGAAACCGCACGTGCGGCAAATATTCAACAACGTAGCTTTGCTATTGATCGAGCATTTTTGAAAATCAAACGCCAAGAAGGCAACGTTCGAGCAGCGACAGAGATCGCCGTTTCGACGTTCAATTTACTCATTCTGATCGTAGGCTTAATCCTCTTTGCTCAAGCTCAAATCAGTTTTGCGACATTGCTAGTTGCTGTGATTTTATTGATGTCTAGCTACGGTCCCGTCATTGCGATCTCCAATCTCTCCAACAATCTGCTCCAAACTCTCGCTAGCGGTGAACGTGTGCTCGCACTATTGCAAGAAGAACCTGAATTAGCCGAAGTTAAAAATGGGAAAAATTTACCGAAAAACGTGGCGTGTTTGTGCGTTGAAAACGTCAGTTTCGCCTATCAACATGAGCAAATTTTAACTGAGATGACTTTTTCAGTGAAAAAAGGTGAAATTTTAGGCATTTACGGTCGCAGTGGTAGCGGGAAATCGACTTTGTTGAAATTAATTATGCGATTTTATGACCCCGCTCAAGGCAAAATCACTCTTGACGATATTGTGCTCAAAGAGGTTAATACAAAAAGCTTACGTGATAATATCGCTTACATTACTCAACAAACTTATGTTTTCAATGAAAGTATTTTTGACAACATTCACCTTGCCAATCGCCAAGCCAGCCGTGAAGCTGTGATTGATGCAGCCCAGAAAGCTAATCTCCACGACTTCATTATGAGCCTTCCACAAGGCTACGATACGCAAGTTAGCGAAATGGGGAATAGCCTTTCAGACGGTGAAAAACAACGCATCGGTATCGCCAGAGCTTTCCTCTACAATGCGCCGATCATTTTGCTCGACGAACCCACCAGCAATCTCGATAGTCTCAATGAAGCTTTGATTTTGCAAGCTTTGTTGCAACAAAAACAGGATAAAATCATTATCCTCGTCAGTCATCGCCGTTCAACAATGGCAATTTGTGATAAGTTGATTGAAGTGAAAAATGGCAGGATTTCTTAGTTAATTACGCCTTCAAAATCAGAAAAATTTTCCGATTTCGTGGGCGTAAAGTCTAAATATCAAATTGATAGAATAAATCAACTGCTTGGTTTACACCAGAAACGCTTTGCAAGTAAAGTCGCGGTAAAAGACGTAGGCGTAATGTGAGTTCGCTCAAGCCTGTAAATAGTCCTACTCCATAACTGACTTGTAGGCGTTCGGTGATATTACCACTGACAGCAACTTGCGATTTATCTCCTGTTCCTGTCGTACCGAGGCTTAAATTCTGAATTCCGAATAATTTACCAATATTCCCAACAGCATTTCCTGTCTGAGCAAGCGTCATTGAAAGTAAAGCAACACTTAATGAATCACGCGTACCTGAACTACTATTATTTTCTAAAGAGTGTCCTGTGATTAAATAGGATAAAGCTTGATCATCTGACATACTTGGGATGCTGTATACTTTAACAATAGGCTTATCTACATAACCTGATACTCGCAATCCTGCTACGACATCATTACTTGCCATTTCCTTAGGATTACGGATCGCATTTAAATTGAGTGTAGGTTTATTCGGTAAGCCAGAAAATCCAATCATCCCTTCTTTAATAATTAAATTTTGCCCATAAGCTTTAAACACGCCATCTTTAAGATCAACTTGTCCGTATACTCCTAAAATACCTTCTTTTTGCGTAATTGCTAATACACCTATCAAATTAGTATCTAAACCATAAGCTTTTAAATTCACATCATTGCCAATGTTAACTTTGATATGTGAAAACACGGGCTTACCATCAATATTTGCTTGTTTATTAGTCAGAGCTAAAATCTTAGACGGTTTGCTTTGATTCGGTCCATCCAAAATAACTAAATCATTGCTCGTACTTACTCCATTATCAGGCAAGTCCTTAATAAAAATTCTTGCCCATGGGATATCAACTTCCCCAATAAGCGAAAATTCTTTATCCGTTACCATTGCTGTCACATCTGGAGTGAGTTTCATTTCAATTTTACTTGGGGAAATCGGGAGGTTGAGATAGAAGTCTTTCGCATTGACATTGATTTTTGCAGAATATTTATTCAAGCCATTCCATTGTGCTTCACCTTTTAACGCTAATGCACTTTTTGCTGTTTTAATATTGCCATCAAGCTTGGCATTTTTACCATAAAAATCAAGAGAAAACCGTCCTTGAGTAATGTCAAATGGCAGGCTTCTTATGTTAGTTACAACATTGTTAACGCTGATATTTCCCATTAACAACGGAGCCTTCAATGAACCTGCAAATTGCATATTTGCTGAAATATTCCCTTTCAAATTTTCATCTGCAGTAACTAATTGGTTGAGAAGAGAAAGTGAGAGACGCTCTATTTTTGCACTGCCTGTTAGTGTCCTTTCTTTATTTAACTTATTAACATTAAAGGCAATATTAATTTGACTATTGCGATTTTCTGCTGGGGTGTAAGGGTTATAAAGTCGAATATTAGCACTACTCGTTAATTGATTATTTGCTAAATTAGCTATTGCTTTAACACTTGGTATTGCAAATTTAAAATGGCGATAATCAATTTGTTGAGTAATTTGTACATCTCGTCCATCAACATCGATTTTCATTTGTGGCGATTTTGTTGCTGACCATTTTACTTTTCCTACAGCTGATACTTTCCCTTTGAATGTATTTTGAGAAAAATTTGGGTTTAATGAAGCCAATTCTAAATTTTTTAGATTAAAGGCTATATCACCATCTTGACCAAAATAAAGCGGTTTAGGAAAACATAAACTTGCGTGTGAATTAAGCAGGCAATTCATATCGATAGTTGCTTTAAATTCAGGCAAGTTATAAGTGATTTTGATAGCCTTATCAATCCACCAATCGCCTACGGGACTGTCGATTTTCAGTTGAGATAATGTCCCATGCCAGAAAGTAAAATCATTAGAATAACCGCCTTGTAAATTGAGTGTTAGTGCAAAAGGAGTCCCTTGCGAAATCAAAGTTACTTTATGATTCTCTCCTGTGCCTGCACCTTGGAGATCAATTTGAGGAAAATGTATTTCATGATAGGTAATATCCCGTATCGCTAAATGGATATTGCCATGAAGATGTGCTAAATCTTGCATATCTGTCATCAGATTAATTTGGTTGAGTTTGAAATCTTCAAATCGAATATTTTTCCCCACAACATCCGCTTTAGCACGCAAATGATGTCCTTTGCCCTTTAGCAACACGTTCCCTCGTAAATCCGCATGTAAGCTAGGAAGCAAGCCACTTAAATTAGGTGCGTTTATTTCCATTACTAGATCTGTAGTTTGGCTTATATTACCGTGTAGGCTTATCTTATTTTGATGATAATTCAGCTCAAATTTTGGGATATCCACGTACTGTGGTGAAAACTCAAACTGTGTGATGAATGAAAATGGACGTTGAGAAATCTTACCCGTTAAGGAAAGTTCTGGTACTTGCATATACCAGTCATTATCGTAAAAATTAAGATAACCTTCATAAGAAGCTATACCAGATAACACACTTGAAAAACCTTGTAATTGTTTTAATTGTGGTACGTTTTGTGGCAAATATTTCCCTAAATCAAATTTTTTCAATTTAACTGTGGATTGCCACTTAAGCTGATTCCGCCAGCTTAATTCACCATTTAGATATAACTGGCTTTGCTGATTAATATTAAGTTGTAATTCATTAATTTTCACCTCTGACATATCACCTTCAACATCGATCATGATTGGTGCCGTCTGGATATTTTTACCGATGAACTCTCCGTAAATGCGACCTTGGTAACCTAATAAGTTCCCTGTCACTTGAATATCAACATTTTTGAATTTATACGGATTAGGCTTCGTTTTATCAAAAGGATATTGTAGATATGGGCTTTTAATATGGACTGAAAAAGGCATTTTGTGAGTCGTTAAATCCGCGCTGACAACAATATCCGCGTCTAATGCCCCTGTAGTTTGAATATTCAAAGTAGTACGACTATTTAAACCACCTGTTGCTTGTAAATTGAGTGTATTTGGTTGTGCGAAAAATAAATGGATCCAATCAATGTCGTAAAAATAATGCATTGGTGATAAAGCATCAAACTGACCAGAAAGAGTTAAATGTAAGGGATAATCGGCAATAGTTTGAATATTACCATTAGCATTCACTTCAGCAACAGGGCTTTTTATCCAAAGTTTGTTAAGGTTTACAGTAGATTTTTGTGCCGTTGCTTCTAATAAAAATTGCGATACACTAAATTGATCATAACTTTTGTCGCTTTGTTTGAAGAGCCAATTATTTCCCTCTAAATGTGGTAGTTGAATTATAAATGGCAATTCAAAATCACTAAGAGAAAATAATGGCAATGCAAACCGCTTATTTATTTCTCCCCAATCAACTGATTTTTTCTCAATTTTTGAATCAGAGAAATTTTTTTCAATTTCCGAGGCGTAGTCTATATGTGTTTGCTCAGATTCAACTTTGGGAAAATCTAACCATAAATCATTAATGATTGTTGGAGAAAAACTTAAGCCGATTTGATTTGTGAAAGTTGCTGCAGTTTGGAAGTGACCAAGCTGAATTTTACCATGCTCTAATAACACTAATTCAAAATCATCAATCTGTAAATTTTTAAGCTCTATTGCAAAAGGTAAATTAAAAGTATTGGTACTAGAGGTAGTCTTATCATCGCTAGGGGGAGTTGTTTTTGTGGGTGTTAATAAAATCCTTGGATTTATGAAAGAAATATCACCGATCGATAATTTACGTTCTGCCCATAAATCACGAAGCGAGATCTGAAGGTGTGTTTTTGCTACTTGTACGTTAATATTTTGATTATTGAATTGAAAATTTGTAATTGTCAATCCATCTTTGCCCCACAGATCCCCAGAAACCTGTTCAATTTTCAGTTCTGTTAATATGTTATCAATAAAATATAAAAGACGATGTTGTCCAGAAGCAGAAATGATGAAGTAAAGAAAAAATGAAATGATCAGTATCCCTACAGCAAAAATACTGCCCAGCCATTTACACCATAAATAACTTTTTGTTTTTTGTCTTACTTTAGCAGGCTTATTGCCTGCTATCTTTCCACTTGCCTTTTCATCCATTTCCATAACCTAAAATTAGAGTTCTGTACCCAAACTCAAATAAAATTGCACATTATGGTGATCACTACGTACAGGGGTTGCAACATCTAATTTTACTGGACCCACTGGTGAAATCCAACGCACGCCAACACCAGCACCATAGCATAAATCTTTAGGGATGAATTTTTCTGTTGAAAACCCTGTATCAGCAAAAACTGCGCCCCACCAATTAGGTAGAACTTGGTAGTTATATTCCAAACCTGCATATCCCATAAAGGCACCCCCAATTAATTTTCCAGCAGCATCTCGAGGTGCAACTGTTTCATACTTATACCCACGTATAGTGTTATCCCCCCCCAAAAAGAAACGTAAATTTGGTGGAATACGATCAAATTGACTAGTGTGTAAATAACCAACACCTGCTCGAGAAATAAAACGATGCTTATCAAAATAAGTTCTAATCCAAACAGTAGAAGCTTGTAATCGATAAAAGTTTACTTCAGAACCCCATACTTTATTTCCAACACCCAGTGAAATACGTTGCGTATCTCCCCAATATGGGAAAAGTCCGCCTCTGAATCGTGTACGGATCGCAGTAACAGTTGGGTAAACAAGTAAAGTTTTATGCGATTGAGATGCTTGTGTGAAAGAATCGTACAACACACGTAATCCCACCCCATTTTGCCAACCTGTTTCACGATTCCAATAACGCATTACTGAAAGTGCTTGCGAATTAGTGAAAGTGTCATTTTCATCTTCACGTTTAATCCCATAAAAAATCTCATAAAAATATTTTAATGGATTTCGGACCAACGGTATGCGATAAGCTGTCTCAACTACAATTTTAGGTCTTGAAATATAAAAACCGCTGTGAAAACTTTGACCTTTACTATTTATCCAAGGTTTATTCCAACCTAGTTGCAGGCGTCCACCAACATCTGTTGCATAACCAACCCCAACTTTGAATAAATTTTTCTTTTGAGGGTAAAAAGAGACATTCACATCAACTGTCTTGTTTTCTTTATCTATTTTGGGTTGAATTAAAACAGTTTTAAACCACCCTGATGCAGATAAATCATTATTTAAATCAATAAGATTTTGCATATTATAGGGCGACCCTTCTTTCATATGCATAATATTTTGTAAATAATCTTGGCGAATCTGGCTATTTTCAAAAGTAAAATGCCCAAAACGATAACGTTGACCACTATCATAATCTATATTCCACCAAGCTTGGTGTGTTGATGGCTTTACATCAAGGCGGCTTAAAGTAAAATTCGCATCAAAATACCCTCTTTCAATCCCAAGTTGTTGCAAATTTTCTTTAAATTTATCATAGGTTTCTTGATTAACTTGTGTACCAATTGCGGGAATTTTCGTCAGTAATGTTTTAAATTCATCTTCCTTTTGTGCTTGTCCTAAAATATCTACTCTCGTCCCTGCAATATAAGTCGGCGGTCCTTGTTCAACAGTGACTCGCAATTTACCTTTATTCCCTCTCTTTTTAGGTGCAATAAGATCAAATTTTATGGTGCTATTAAAATAACCATATACACTAATTGCTTTTTGAATCGCTTGTTGCACTAAGGAAAAATTACGTGGTGAACCATCCATCTCTTGTGGAGAAATCATACTGAGGTAAATCTGTGCATTTTTCTTTGCGTCAGCATTTTTTATTCCTAGAAGTTCTAATTTGTAAAGTAGTTGTGTATTTTCAGAATTAGAATCTTTATTTAAAAAATTATCATTCAGATGAGTAGAAGTCTTTTCAAAGGATTTCTCATCATTATTGGCAAGACTTGAACGAGCATAAAGCACTGTTGGACAAAACAATACTGTATTTATCAGAAAAAATAGCAATAAAACATTAAGTTTTGTCAAAAATAGATACGGCATATTTACTCCGTAAGTAATCATCGGCAATATAATACGCAAAAGTGCGGTAAATTTCATTCTACCGCACTTTTTGTTTTACTTTTCTATAATACAAATTTTCACCTACTTTTTGCCGATATACTCTAAATAAACAATGGCTGCAGCTAATCTCGAATATACATTTAATTTACGTAACAAGTTTCGAATATGTACTTTTACTGTTTCTTCAGATATAAAAAGTTCATTTGCAATCTGTTTATTGGATAATCCCTTTGCAACTAAACTTAATACATCTAACTCTCTAGCTGTTAAACCTTGAACTAAATTACTGTTTATGTGACGTTTACTAATAATTTCTTCTACTGCATTGCTATAAACAATGTTTCCAGATACGACATCTCTAATCTGCTCTAAAAATATAAATGGGTCAGTATCTTTTAACAAATAACCGTCAACACCCGCATCAATTGCACCGAAAATATCATTGTAAGCATCAGATCCACTAAAAATAACGATACGTGAACTTACATTTTCTTGACGCAATACATTTACTGTATCTAGACCAGATAATCCTTTTGTATTAAAGTCTAAAATGATAACATCTGGCTTTTCACGTAATGCTAAATCTATCCCTTCAATGCAAGAATCAACCTCTGCTATCACAATGAAATCATCACTCTCATCAAATAACTGTCTTACTGCACGACGCGTTAATGGATGAGCATCAATAAGTAAAACGCTACTTAGCATTTTATTTTTACCAGCAATGATTATATTCTCTTCCATTATAACTTTACCTTTATATTATGAAGTGAATTATTACTCATACACTATTAAGTCATTTTTAATTGATGCTCAAACGGTACGATTTGTATTTTCCCTTGCTCTGAAGATAGTTGGTAGAATTGAGGATAATTAAAGTGGTTTCTGATTATTTTATATGGATTATCATCAGTATTCAAATTTGCAGCTTGATAAATTTGATTTATTTTATTAATTTTCTGTGATTTATTTCCTCGGCAAGAACGATATATCTCAATACGATTTTTTTCATCTAAAATATAAACATTAAAACTACTATCATGGTTGTCTTCAAAAAAGAATTGTAAAAAACCTTCACTTGCAAATACTGCTATTTCTTTTGGATAACCTGTCGGATTCTCTTTAGATAAATGCAAATTTGTTTTTTCTACATTTGTGTAAAAAAGTTTACGCCAACCTTGCCCAGAATAACGAATTAGTGAATTCCGCTCTCTATCTTCGATCCGTATTTTTTCTTTAATACCTAATGTGCGATAAATTAGCGATTGTACTGCCGTTTGCAATTCTTTTTGATAGTGTTTGGCATAGCAAAAAATGTTCACACTTTGAAGCGAAGTAAAAGCTCGAGGGATCTTATGAGTTAACACTTTTAATAAACGAATTAGCGCCTCATCACCCTCAAAATGTAATGTCCGAATTTCTCCCCAATGGTTACGATAAACAACATCAAGACTGCTCACAAAATGATGATTAGAAGATGTAATATTTAACAAATTGCCTTTCAATATTTCTTTTCGATAATTATCTTTATTCTCTGGCAGATCTTTCGTGATATCACAACTTAAATTAATTGCAATAAATAGTTGCTTAATTTTACAATGTGCAAAAAGTTCCTGTTGGCTAGCTTGTATGTGTTTACGTGGGAATATATGGCAAAGATCTTTAATAAAGCGTTGTAAAGCTTTAAGTTGTACATTTTCACTTTTAAGATAAATTTTTGTTTTCGCTGTTAATAAACCATTAAAATAAGCCCAGGCTACGATTTTCGGCAAAGTTTCTCCAAACTCAGTGTGTCTCGGTGTTGTGAATGCTGTTACATTAGGCGCGTGGTTAAGTAAATACCAGCCAGCTCGAAAATAAGAATGCTCATTTTTAACTTCTACAAAGGTGAGTTTTTTTTCACTTAAATCACTCGCACAAGCTGAATTAATAAAAATCACTTTCCCAGGTAAATCTTCAAATGCTGTATAAAGTTTACGCGTTAAAATTGCCATATCTTGTGGCACAATGCTTGCATTAACTTTATGTTTTCTAACAAAGCATAATAAATTACGATAACTTGCCATCAAATATTGAATTAAATCATTATGGTTTTGTTTAACGTGTTTAATTTTCCAGTGTGGTAAATTATCTAAATCTGTAATTTCACTTTCTGACCATCCCCAAGATTTTGCTAATTCTTTCGCATAACGAATACGCCAATTATTTATCGCACATTTTTTATAATGTAAATTCTCAGCAATTTTGAGATAAAAACAACGATATGCAAATTTAAGATGTTTTTTATCTTGTTTATAGGAAAGATAGTTTGAAACTTGCTCCAACATACACAAATAAGCATCAAAATGATAATTTTCATCACCTTGATGTAAACGTTGTTTAAATTCTTGCGAAATTAATTTTGTATACGGGTATTGTGCAGAGTAACTTTCCAGTAAAAGAATTTTCAATGCGGATTTATAAGGCGAATCAATCCCTTTATATAACTGCCATAACGTTGCTCCAAAATATTCATTCGCAGATAATCCATCCAATCCACCAAAATCTACCCAGTCACGCAATTTAATTTTCTTATCTGCAACTAATTGTTTAACACATTGATCGTAATCTTTCTCATCTTTTACAGGTAAATGAAGCCAAAGCAAAGGATTGCCAGCCAAGCGGATTGCTGTCCGATAAAACTCATCTAGCAATAACATATATTGTGCAGAGCCACTATCGTCTTTTTCAGCTGACAATGGCATTGCATATTGTGCTTTACGGAAACGGTTTTGGTTCACTAGATAAAGGTTGATCTTAACATTAAGTTTTGCTGCCCATTGTTGAATTAAAGTAATTTTTTGCTGCAATAATTTTTGCTCTTCAGAAAGGAGTGTTCGATATTCACACAACCAAATATCCAAATCAGAATTTGGAGTTTGTGTAATAGTACTAACACTGCCCATCGCATACAATCCTAAAAATGCACACTTTGTATTTTGCGTAAATTGCGGAAGGGAAAAATAGCTAATATTTTCTCGATTAAGAAAATGTTTGTGTGTCGCTAATTGTTGGTTATGGTTTGGGATAAAATTATGAATACCTTTTGGACAACCTTTCACGTAGCCAACTAAGACTGGGTGGTTATAGTGTAAAAATATAGGTAAAAGCTCTAAAACAGTACGTACCTCGGGAGGGCTACTTTCTATAGCTCTCGCTATGCGTAATTCATCTAGCCTAGTAACACGTTGTTTGGCTTCTTCAATATCAAATCCGAAATCCACGTTCTACTTCCTGTTAATAACATTGCAAGTATTATAAGCGTTTTAAAAATTACCCCAAAAATAATGGAGATCACGCCAGCAAATTTGAAAAAATTTTCCGATTTTATGACCGTGAAGTCTCACTTCTACTTGATCATCATTAAAAATGCGTCTTCCGTCAGGATTTCTATATTCAAGGCTTCTGCCTTAGCGAGTTTTGAACCCGCATTTGCACCAGCAATAACAAAATCCGTTTTAGCAGAAACAGCACTGCTAACTTTAGCCCCCATAGCTTGAAGTTGAGCTTTAGCTTGATCACGACTCATCTGAGAAAGTGTACCAGTGAGAACAACTGTTTTGCCCATAAAAATATTATCAATGACAGGTTGAGTTGTGAATGCCTGCCAATGTACACCTTGTGCTATTAGATCGTTGACAACATCAATGTTGTGTGCTTCACGCCAGAAGTAATAGATATGGTTTGCAACAACATCACCAATATCAGTGACTTGTTTTAGTGTAATGAGATCTGCTGCTTGGATTGGCTCTAACGCCTTAAAATAATTCGCTAAATTTAAGGCAGTGCTTTCACCGACTTCGCGAATTCCAAGAGCGAAGATAAAACGAGCAAGAGTAGTAGATTTAGCTTTTTCAATACTGTCGAGAATTTTTTGTGCAGACTTCTCACCCATTCTATCTAATGTACAAAGGAGATGAAAATTGAGCCTAAAAAGATCCGCGGGAGTACTAATAAGTTTGTGGTCGACCAGTTGTTCGATAAGTTTAGCACCGACACCATCAATATTCATTGCTTTACGTGACACAAAATGTTTGAGTGCTTCTTTACGTTGAGCATCGCAAAATAATCCACCAGTACAACGAGCAACAGCTTCCCCATCAATGCGTTTTACGAGTGAGCCACAAACGGGGCAAAAATCAGGAAAATTTATCGCTTTTGCATCCGTTGGGCGACAATCACGAACAACACCAACAACTTGTGGAATCACATCACCAGCACGGCGAATGCTCACTGTATCACCAATTGCCAAGCCTAGACGTTCAATTTCATCACCATTATGTAACGTCGCGTTGCTGACAGTCACACCACCAACAAAAACAGGTTCTAATTTTGCAACTGGTGTAATCGCTCCAGTACGTCCAACTTGGAATTCAACATCTCGTAAAATTGTTAATTCTTCTTGGGCTGGAAATTTATAAGCGATTGCCCAACGAGGTGCTTTAGAAATAAATCCTAATTCTTCTTGAAGAGTAATTGCATTAACTTTCAATACAGTACCATCAATGTCATAGCCTAAATGTGGGCGTTTTTGTTGAATACGTCGATAAAAATCCAACACTTTTTCAATACCGTCACATAATTCGATTTCTTGATTGATAGGAATACCCAACTTTTGTAGCCATTTAAGGCGAGCGAAATGTGTATCGGGCAACACAACACCATCTGTAATGCCAATACCATAAGCATTTAGCATAAGATGACGTTGCCGAGTAATATTAGGATCCAGTTGACGCAATGAGCCTGCAGCAGCATTACGAGGATTAACAAAAGTTTTTTCACCTTTTGCTAAAGCTTTTGCGTTAAGCTGGTTAAAGGCTTGATGTGGCATAAAAATTTCACCTCGCACCTCAAGGCGAGCTGGAGGCGTTTTTGTCAATAATTGTAATGGGATATTACGAATAGTTCGGACATTTGTTGTGATATCTTCACCTATTTGTCCATCGCCACGAGTTGCTGCACGAACGAGTTTGCCATTTTCATATAAAATACTGACCGCTAAGCCATCAAGTTTTGGCTCGCAACAAAAAGTGAGATTGTCTGTTGAAAAAGGAAGACGATCTTGAATGCGTTTCACAAAACTTATAAATTCTTCATCGTTAAACACATTTTCCAATGAAAGCATTGGTTTTTCATGTTTTATTTGCGAAAAACTACTAAGCGGTTTCGCTCCTACACGCTGAGTAGGGCTATCGTTTGTGATAAGATCAGGATGAGCTTTCTCTAAAGTTTTTAATTGATGAAATAAGCGATCATATTCACTATCTGGAATTTCTGGAGTATCTAGAACGTGATAAAGATATTCGTGATAGCGTAAAATGTTACGTAATTCGTTAAGCTGTTTTTCTAGAGCAAGTTGATTCATTTTTATTCCATTACGTTTAGCTAATAAAATAAGCCATACTTTTATTTATTGTCTTGGCGAGTTCGTAAATTAAGTGAGAATACAAAAATTTTGAATATTAGTACGTTAAACTGAGTGAAGTCTGAACAAAATATTTCAGCGTTTAATAACCATTTAGTAAGCGTTTTGATTGTGATTCAAACAGCAATAGATTTTGCTTAAACAAATAATCCGTTGTGGCACTCCAAACTGACAGATAACGAGACAAACTTTGCAAACATCTGTTTGTTATCACTATGCTTTTATTTCTTTGAAAAATTATACGACTCGAGATAAATATTCTTGTTCTACATCAAAGTTAAAAGGCTCTTGTTTATCACTTAACAAGTAACCATTTAGATCTTTTGCTAAAGCTTTAGCTGAATTGATCATAAAACGTAAATTTGTCCGATCTGTGCCATATTCAACTGGAGTTTCCATAAACAACGCTACGCCAAAAGTTCGCATTTCAGCCATTTTTTCTATATCAAACTCACCATGACCATCAACGTTGGCAAGACTGAATAAAACAGGGCTATGGCAGTTAAATTCACTATGACGGTGATAAATTGATTTTGCTCCGAACAAGAATCCTTCTTTATCTAAAGCTTGCTGTAAATCATTACCTTTAAAATAGCTATTCTCTGGTGCAACTACGTAAATTACAATAACTTGATTATTATTTTGTTCAGGTTTAGTAGCTGTTACTTGTTGTTGATGTTCTTCTAAGGGTGCTTTTACGTTTTCAACATTTGATTCAGCTTCATTTATCAACAAAGTATCCGTATTTTCTACGGGAGTTCCCAAATCTTTTTCATCTTTAAGCTCTATTTGAATATTGGTAATAGGTATATTTTCTTCAGAAGAGCTATCTTTAGGCATCGCAGGCATTTCAATATCTTTTATTGATATTGTTTTTTTGGATTGTTCAAGTTGTTCATTAGAAATTGTTGAAGATAACTCATTTTTATCTTTTACTATTTTACAATCATTGTAAACATTTTTACTCCGCAGGCTAATCTTAATATGGCTTAAATCTGCATTTAGTCCCGTATTACTTGCTTTTTCTACTGAAACAAAGTTAACTTCCTCTGAAATGGTTTCTTGTTCTGGTAAAGTAAAAGTATTACACTCATCTCCTGTAGCTGTTTGTTGTAATGTCTTTTCATTAGTTTTTTTATCCGTATCACTTTTTTCAGTTTCGAGTAATACAGCTTGAGTAACCGTTGACTCCATTCGTTCACTACTATCAAATATTTTTGATTTATTTTGGCGATTTAACCAAATACCATGAACAATTAGAATAGCCGCAGCAATACTGCCTAAAATAATAAGAATTGTATTTAAATCCATTGTAAACTCCTGCGAAGTTTTCTTATATTACTCTAGCAAACTCAATGAGTATAAGTTTATCATATTTTCATACGCTGATGAGTAAATGATAATTTATAACAGCATTTTTATTTTAACGTTTATTAAGGAAAGATTATGTCTATTTATCAAGAAATATTAGAAGGCATTCATTACTTTCGAACAGGTTGGAATTTAATTTTACGTAGAGGTTTACGTCGTTTCGTTGTTATGCCTATTTTGCTCAATATTCTCTTTTTAATTAGTTTGATTTGGATTTTTTTTAATCAAATTGATCATCAAGTTGAAGCTTTTATGAGTATCTTTCCTGATTGGTTAAATTGGTTGAATCATATTATCGTTTTTTTAGCTATATCTGTTATTTTGTTTATATATTATTTCATATTTAATAGCTTGTCTGGCTTTTTTGCAGCCCCATTTAATGGGCTTCTTTCTGAAAAAGTTGAAGAAATACTAACAGGACAAAAACTAGATGCTTCTTTAATGAGTGTGATTAAAGATTTCCCTCGTACTTTTAAACGAGAATGGCTTAAAATTAAACATATTTTACCACGCATTATTTTGTTATTTTTTTTAGGATTTATACCTTTTATTGGGCAATTTATTATTCCAATCATCATTTTTGTTTTTGCTGCTTGGTCGCAAGCTATTCAGTATTGTGATTATCCTTTTGACAATCATAAAATACCCTTCTTTACAATGAAAAATACACTTAAGAAAAAAACTTATGCAACACTTAGCTTTGGTATGTTGATAATGATTTGTACTTTTATTCCTTTTATCAACTTTGTCATTATCCCTGTTGCAATTTGTGGTGCCACAGCTATGTGGGTAGATAATTACCGCTAGATCTTATTTCAAGCACAACAAAATTAATTAAAAGATCAATAGTTTTACTTTATCCATAAAAATTAGAGAGGGCTATTCACTCTAGTTCATTAAAAAATCATTATTTAAGACGGTTTGCTATTGAAGCACTAAATACAAAGATTGATATCTATATGATACAAGTATTAGTCCTTTTAGTTTAATTTTTCATTAAAAATTTATTTCCTTATTTTTCAATGAAAATACTGTTATTTTTTATTTATCCAATTTAAGTTCCGATATTAAGGTATATTGCAACATAACAAAACAGGTAGATTAGAACCTATTTAACATTTTATTAATGAGCATTAATTTAAAAATACGATAAGTATTTTTTACTCTTCATTATGAAGAAAAATTAAACACCGTAAAAATCAATCAATGTAATGAACATAATTTTTAACCACATTAAATTAGTTAGATAAGTAAGAGATCATCACATTTTGTTAGCAGAAATAATAAATCTTTTGTTTATGCTATTCGGTTAATTTATCCATAAAAACACCCCAAAAGAGAAATACTTTTGGGGTGTTTTTTAAAAAAGAGGTTACATTACTACTTAGTGCTTGCGGAACTTTTCTGCTAATTCGTAAGCTTTTAATTTAGCCAATTCTCTACCAAGTTTAGCAAAAACCATATCATAATTTTTATCATTACCTCTTTTAGCGATTTTTTCTTCGACTCGGCGTTTAGCCTCAAGGATACGTTCTCGATCTAATTCATCGCCACGAATTGCTACATCAGCAAGAACTATAACAAATTCAGGTTGAGCTTCAAGAAAACCGCCAGAGATATAAATAACTTCTTCACGCCCATCTTCTAAGGTAAATTTGATAATCCCAGGTTTTATAGAAGTCAAAAAGGAGATATGTCCTGGGAGAATCCCAAATTCACCTTCTGTTCCTGTTGCTCGTACTGAAGTTACAGTTCCTTCAAATATGCTTTTCTCGGCACTGACAATAGTAAGTTTTAAAGTTGCCATATTTTTCTCCTTCAAGTTTTAACTTAGCTTGAAGTCATTACATATTTTTAGCTTTTTCTAGCACTTCTTCAATTGAGCCAACCATATAAAACGCTTGTTCTGGAATATGGTCATATTCGCCATCTAAAATGCCTTTGAAGCCACGAATTGTGTCTTTTAAAGAAACATATTTACCTGGTGATCCAGTGAAAACTTCTGCTACAAAGAAAGGTTGAGATAAGAAGCGTTCTATTTTACGAGCTCTTGCAACTACCAGTTTATCTTCTTCAGAAAGCTCATCCATACCAAGAATAGCAATAATGTCTTTTAATTCTTTGTAGCGTTGTAAGATCCCTTGCACACCGCGAGCAACATCATAATGTTCCTGTCCAACTACTTGAGGATCAAGTTGACGTGATGTTGAATCAAGTGGATCTACCGCTGGGTAAATACCAAGTGATGCGATTTGTCGACTTAATACTACTGTTGAATCTAAGTGTGCAAAAGTAGTTGCTGGAGATGGATCTGTTAAGTCATCAGCGGGTACATAAACTGCTTGCACAGAAGTGATTGAGCCTGTTTTAGTAGAGGTGATACGTTCTTGCAATGTTCCCATTTCTTCTGCGAGAGTTGGTTGATAACCTACAGCAGACGGCATTCGTCCAAGCAAAGCAGAGACTTCCGTTCCTGCGAGAGTATAACGATAAATGTTATCCACAAAAAATAATACATCACGCCCTTCATCTCGAAATTTTTCTGCCATAGTCAAACCTGTCAACGCAACGCGTAAACGGTTACCTGGTGGCTCATTCATTTGTCCATAGACAAGAGAAACTTTATCTAACACGTTAGATTCTGTCATTTCGTGGTAGAAATCGTTACCTTCTCGAGTACGTTCACCCACTCCAGCAAAAACGGAGTAGCCTGAATGTTCGATCGCTATATTACGAATTAATTCCATCATATTTACGGTTTTACCTACACCAGCTCCACCAAACAAACCTACTTTTCCCCCTTTTGCAAATGGGCAGATTAAGTCAATGACTTTGATACCTGTTTCTAAAAGTTCAGTGCTGTTAGAAAGTTCTTCATAAGTTGGCGCAGCTCGGTGTATCGACCAAAGTTCTTCGGCACCAATTTCACCTTTTTCGTCTACGGGCTCACCTAACACATTCATTATCCGTCCAAGTGTCTTTTCTCCAACGGGTACAGAAATTGGACGACCTGTGTTTTCAACATTTAAACCTCGTTTTAAACCATCAGAAGAACCCATAGCGATGCAACGCACTAAGCCACCACCGATTTGTTGCTCAACTTCTAAAATTAATCCTGTTTCAACCTTTAAGGCATCATAAACTTTTGGCACAGCATCTTCAGGGAACTCTACATCAAGCACAGCTCCGATAATTTGCACAATTTTTCCTGTTGTCATTGCGATTCCTCTTTAGCTTTAAATTGCAGCAGCCCCTGCTACAATTTCATTTAACTCGTTAGTAATACTTGTTTGACGAGCTTTGTTATATACCAATTGCAATTCTTTGATTAAAGAGCCTGCATTGTCTGTTGCTGCTTTCATCGCAACCATTCTTGCTGCTTGTTCAGAAGCAAGATTCTCGACGACGGCTTGATAAATTTGAGACTCAAGATAACGCACAAATAATTGTTCCAACAATTCTTTAGCATTAGGTTCATAAATGTAATCCCAAGAACGCATATTTTGGGGAATTTGATCTTTATTTAACAATTCATCTGAAGGGATAAGCCTATCCACACAGTTTTTTTGCGACATTGTGTTGATAAATTTATTGTACACCAAATAAACTGCATCCAAATTACCTTCCTTGTAATCATCAAACATTTGATTAGCCACACCGATTAAGCTTTCGACTTCTGGCGTGTCTCCCAACCCTGTTTGCTGAACATCAATAGCTAAACCTATTGATTGAAAGAAAGTAACACCTTTTGAACCAATAATCCCAAGCGAAACTTTAATATTTTTTTCTTGCAACGTTTTAACGCGTTCCAACACAGATTTAAATAAATTGATGTTTAAACCACCACATAAACCACGATCAGTAGAGACAATTAAAAAACCAACTTTTTTTATTTCACGCTCAACTAAAAATGGATGTTTATATTCTGTATCAGCAAGAGAAATATGGCTAATAACACGACGTATTGCATCAGAATACGGTCGTGACGCAGACATTCTTTCTTGAGTTTTACGCATTTTGGAAGCGGCTACCATTTCCATTGCTTTAGTTATTTTTTGTGTACTTTGTACGCTGGCAATTTTGGTTCTTATTTCTTTAGCACCCGCCATCTTATTTCTCCATTACAATGCGTTATTGGTTTTAAAAGATTCTAAAATTTCTTTTAATTTAGCCTTGATATCATCGTTGTAATCACCTGTTTTCGTTAACTCAGCCATAAATTCTGCATAATTAAATTTTGCATAATCAATTAAAGCTGCATCAAAATCACTTATACGATCCAACTCAATATCATCTAAATAACCAAATTCCACTGCATACAATTCTAATGCTTGTTCAGCAACACTGAGTGGTGAATATTGTTTTTGCTTGAGTAATTCTGTTACTTTTTGCCCGTGAGAAAGTTGTTTACGAGTAGCTTCATCTAGATCAGAAGCAAATTGAGCGAAAGCTGCTAATTCACGATATTGAGCTAACGCGGTACGAATACCTCCAGCGAGTTTTTTTATTATTTTTGTCTGAGCTGCACCTCCTACTCGTGATACCGAAATTCCTGGGTTGACAGCAGGACGAATGCCTGCATTGAACAAACCTGATTCTAAGAAAATCTGGCCATCTGTAATCGAAATCACGTTTGTTGGTACAAAAGCAGAAACATCTCCCGCTTGAGTCTCAATGATTGGTAATGCTGTTAACGATCCTGTTTTACCTTTTACTTCACCTTTAGTAAAACGTTCAACATAATTCACATTTACTCGTGCGGCTCTTTCTAGTAAACGAGAGTGGAGATAAAAAACATCACCAGGGAAAGCTTCTCGACCTGGTGGGCGACGTAATAAAAGTGAAATTTGCCGATAAGCAACTGCTTGCTTAGATAAATCATCATAAACAATTAAAGCATCTTCACCACGATCACGGAAATATTCTCCCATTGCACAACCAGCATAAGGTGCTAAATATTGTAAAGAGGCAGCATCAGAAGCTGTGGCAACAACAATAATAGTATTTTGTAAAGCATTATGTTCTTCTAGTTTACGTACTGCGTTAGCAATAGTTGAAGCCTTTTGTCCAATGGCGACATAAATACATTTTATTCCTGAATCTCGTTGATTAATAATGGTATCAATTGCCAAAGCAGTTTTACCTGTTTGGCGGTCACCTATGATCAATTCTCGTTGACCTCGACCAATAGGTACCATGGAGTCCACTGCTTTGTATCCTGTTTGTACTGGTTGATCAACAGATTGACGATCAATAACTCCTGGTGCAATGACCTCTACAGGCGAAAAACCATCATTTTCTATTTCACCTTTACCGTCAATTGGTTGGCCAAGCGTATTAACCACTCGACCTAATAAGCCGTTACCAACAGGTACTTCGAGAATACGTCCTGTACATTTAACTTCCATACCTTCAGCAAGATCAGTATAAGGTCCCATTACTACAGCACCTACAGTATCTTGTTCAAGGTTAAGAGCCATTGCGTACAAGCCATTTGGCAAAGCTATCATTTCGCCTTGCATTACATCGCTTAAACCATGAATGCGAATAATGCCGTCAGAAACAGACAAAATTGTACCTGTATTTTGAGCTTCGCTAACGACTTTGAAATCAGCAATGCGTTTTTTAATCAAGTCGCTAATTTCGGTTGAATTTAGTTGCATCTTTAATTCCTCTTACAACTGTAGGTTGCGAGCTAATTTCTGCAGTTGCCCAAGGCTACTGCCATCAATTACCATATCATCAGTGCGGATAACTATTCCTGCAAGTAGAGATTTATCAACACTACAATTTAAATTAATTTTTTGAGCTAATTTTTTTTCCATTGCTTGAGCAATCTTTTGCTGTTGAACTTGGTTTAAAGGAAAAGCCGAAGTAATACTCACTTCAGCAATCGCAAAGTGTTTGTCAACTAAGCTTTTATATTCTTTAAAAACTATTGGCATTAAAATTAAGCGTCCATTTTCTGTCATTATTTTTACTAAGTTTTGTCCTTGTTTATCAAGTTGATCGCCACTTAATTCAATAATTTTTTCCGCTATTTTGAGTGCAGATTGAGGCTTTTTTAAGAACGTTTGAATTTTATTTTCTTCAACGAGTCGTGCTAAAAAATCCAATGTTGCCGCCCATCTTTTTAAAGATTGACTATCTGTTTTGCTTGTTTCAATTGCAAGCTCAAAAACAGCTTTTGCATAGGGACGAGCTACAGTAGTTAAATCTGACATAAGCTCTACTCTCCTAAAGTTCAGCAATGAAGTTTTCAATTATTTCATTATTGGCAGCTTCATCAATGCTATGTCCAACAATTTTTTCAGCTCCAGCTATCGCTAATGAAGCAACTTGAGCACATAATTCATCTTGAACACGCTTACGTTCATTTTCAATTTCAGCATATCCTTGTTTAATGATGTTTGCTTTTAGATTTTCAGCTTCTGTTTTCACTTCTTCTAAAATTTCATTACGACGTTTATTTGCCATATCAATAATTTCTTGAGCTTTCATTTTAGCTTGGATAAGCTCTTGTTCAACAGCTAATTTACTATCAGTTTGTTCCTGACGAGCCTTCTCTGCAGAAGCTAAAGCATCAGCAATATTACGTTGACGTTCTTCTATTGCTTTGATAATCGGTGGCCATACGTACTTCATACAGAACCACACAAAAATAGCAAAAGCAATCATTTGCCCGATTATTGTTGCATTAATATTCATAAGATCTCCTTAATCAATTTTCACTTTTTATAAGCAAAGGAGTGAATAAATTCAATTATTGTAGTAATGCAACGAAAGGATTAGCAAATACGAAATAGAAACCAACACCTACAGAGATCATCGAAATAGCATCAAGTAGACCTGCGATGATGAACATTTTTGTTAACAATGAATTTGCAAATTCTGGTTGACGAGCAGCCGCGTCAAGATAACGACCTCCTAATAAAGCAAAGCCAAAAGCCGTACTAAAAGCTGCCACACAAAACATGAGAGTTGATGCAATAATTGTTGTTGCGATTACTGTTTCCATAGATTTTCTCCATTGAAGAGGGTATTCCCTCGAGTTGTTAAAAAAATTAATTTTCTTCTGATCTATTATATGCAAGACTTAAATAAACAATAGTTAACATCATAAATACAAAAGCTTGCAAAGTTATAACTAGAATATGGAAGATAGCCCAAATAAGATGTAACGGTATTGCACTTGCTTGAACGATAAAATGATTAGCCATATACATGACACCGATCAAAACAAAAACCAATTCACCAGCATACATATTTCCAAATAAACGCAAAGCTAAAGAAATAGGTTTAGCTAGTAAAGTTACTGTTTCAAGGAACAAATTAACTGGAGCTAAAACCCAATGATTGAAAGGATGCATTGTGTATTCTTTAGCAAACCCTTTTAAACCTTTGGATTTTATTGTATAAAAAACAATCAAAAAGAACACACTGATTGATATGGCAAAAGTTGTATTTACATCAGCAGTTGGTACTGCACGCAAATATTTAATACCAAACATATGGATAATTTGTGGAAAAAAATCTACTGGTACTAAGTCAATAGCATTCATCACAAAAACCCAGCAAAAAATAGTTAAACTAAGTGGTGCGATGAAAGATCTTACACCATCAAAATTTTCTTTAACAATATTGTCTACCCACTCAACAACCATTTCAACGGCACATTGCAATTTTCCTGGCACATTTGAAGTTGCTTTAGTGGCTACTTTATAAAAAACAGCTAGAAAAATGACACCTGAAACAAAAGAGAAAAAAATCGAATCTAAATTGACACTCCAAAATCCTTCACCAGAGGTGAGAAAGGTTAAATGGTGGTTAATATATCCAACGGTAGTTAATTCTGCCATAACAAGAAACCTTAAACAAAACGTCGTTAATGTCTAATAATAAAAAAAGGTATTAGATTATTTAAAACTATGCTTAGCAAAAAGCCTGCGAAAAAAACAGTCATATTAAACGCAAAAAAAACAAAAAAAACAATAAATAATATCGAAGTTAATACTATTTTTAATAGTTCAGCTAAATAAAACCTTTTTATATTTATATTTTGTATTTTTTTCACCCACAAAAATGATAATACAAAACAAGCAAACGGCAAAAAAGCCGTAAAAGCTCCTGCAATAAAAGCAAAAGCCAACGTTTTTTTATAAACTAATAAAATAAAAAAATTGGTTACTAATAAACCAAATTCGATTAATAACGCTTTTTTGTATTTTTTTTGAGCTTTAAATATTGGTGTTATCATTGAAGTCTAGCTCGATAAAAATTTTCTTCGAGAGAATGACAGCTCAGTATAGATCTTTTTTTATAAATTAACTAATTTTTTTAAAATAATCAGATGGCGCTCACTTTCTAATTCTGGTACTTGCAAGGAAATAATCTGTTCTACACAAAAATCATTCTTTATGGCTTTAATTTCTTCTTGATTACATTGTCCTTTCAAAGCATAGAAAAAACCGTTTTGACAAGGTAAATGAGCACACCAAGTTGTCATATCTGCAAGTGATGCAAATGCTCGGCTTAATACACCATCAAATCCCACTTCGTCTTGAAAATTTTCAACTCGACTTAATACAGGCGTAACATTCGTTAGTTTAAGCTCACGAATAACATTACGAATAAATTGAATACGTTTTCCAAGGCTATCTAACAAAATAAACTGCCTATCTGGATAGGCAATTGCTAAAGGTAATCCAGGAAGTCCTGCTCCAGTTCCAACATCAATAAAACGTTGTCCTTTTAAAAATTCACCGACAGCAAGGCTATCAAAAAGATGTTTAACTAACATTTCCTTAGGATCTCGAATAGCTGTCAAATTATAAGCTTTATTCCATTTCACTAATAATCTTAAAAACTCAATTAATTGATTTTGCTGATTTTTATTTATTTTCAACGCCCCAAATTTCGGAAAATTTTTCTTTCTTTTTTCATATTGTGCAAAAAGTTCTTCCATTTAATCTCCTTTTTTCAACATTCCTTGTTTTTTCAAATTCACAAGCAATATTGAGATTGCTGCTGGCGTTACACCTGAGATACGGCTAGCTTGCCCAATTGAAACAGGGCGATGTTGTTCCAATTTCAAACGCACTTCGTTTGAAAGCCCTAAAACTTGCTTATAATCAAAATCTGTTGGAATTACTGTATTTTCATGACGTTTTTGTCGTTCGATTTCTTGTTGTTGATGCTCAATATAACCTTGATATTTAATACTAATTTCTACTTGTTCTGCTACTTCTTGATCATTTATTGGTGGGGCAAATAGCGAATTTTGAGTAAGTTTTTGATAATTCATTTCTGGACGACGTAATAAATCTTCACCACTAGCTTCACGTGTTAAAGGTGTTTTTAAATTAGCATTCATTGCGTTTAAATGCTCAGATTTTAGATGTATCCAAGTTTGACGTAACCGTTGTTTTTCTTGTTCGATCGCTTCCATTTTTTGATTAAATCTAATCCAACGAACTTCATCAATTAAACCAAATTCACGAGCAATCGGTGTTAAACGTGCATCTGCGTTGTCTTCTCGTAAAACTAAGCGATATTCAGCACGTGAAGTAAACAAACGATACGGCTCTTTAGTGCCGAGTGTGCAAAGATCATCTACTAATACTCCTAGATAAGCTTGATCTCGGCGTGGGTACCATTGTTCTTTGTTACGCACATAACGAGCAGCATTAATTCCTGCCAATAAACCTTGTGCAGCAGCTTCTTCATAACCTGTAGTACCGTTAATTTGACCTGCGAAAAATAAACCAGAAATAGCTTTTGTTTCTAAGGTTGGTTTGAGATCACGAGGATCAAAATAATCGTATTCTATCGCATAACCTGGTTTAATTAGACGAGCTTTCTCTAAACCTTTCATTGAATGTACTATTTGTAATTGCACATCAAATGGTAAACTTGTTGAAATGCCATTTGGATAAATCTCGTTAGTAGCTAATCCTTCTGGCTCTAAATAAATTTGATGAGAATTACGCTCAGCAAATCGCATTACTTTATCCTCAATCGAAGGGCAATAACGAGGTCCTATCCCTTCAATAATTCCTGTAAACAAAGGACTACGATCTAAATTATTCCGAATAATCTCATGCGTTTTTTCATTTGTTTGTGTGATATAACAAGGAACTTGTCGAGGATGTTGATCTACTGTCCCCATAAATGAAAAAACAGGTAATTTTTTGTCTCCATTTTGCTTATCTAATTGTGAAAAATCTATTGTTCTCGCATCAATTCTCGGAGGTGTTCCAGTTTTTAAACGATCCATTCGTAATCCGAAATATCTTAATTTTTCAGATAGCATTTTCGCAGCAGGATCACCTAAACGTCCTCCAGAATAATTTTGCATTCCTATGTGTATTTTACCCGCTAAAAAAGTTCCCGCCGTTAAAATCACAGATCTTGCTTTAAACTTAAGTCCCATTTTTGTGGTAACACCTACCGCACGTTGGTTTTTAAATAAAATATCTGTAACTTCTTGTTGAAAAAGATCTAGATTAATCTGGTTTTCTAAAAAAGTTCGTATTGCTTGGCGATATAAAACTCTATCTGCTTGTGCTCTAGTGGCTCGAACAGCAGGACCCTTGCTGTTATTTAATGTTCGAAATTGAATCCCTGCTTTGTCTGTAGCTTGAGCCATTAAACCGCCCATTGCATCAATTTCTTTTACTAAGTGTCCTTTACCAATTCCACCAATTGCAGGATTACAAGACATTTGACCCAATGTATCTATATTATGTGTAATTAAAAGTGTTTTTAAGCCCATGCGTGCAGGAGCTAGAGCTGCTTCTGTTCCTGCGTGCCCACCACCAATTACAATTACATCATAAGTATCAGTGTAAAACATAAAATCCTTCATATAAAAAAATAAGTCATTTTAACTGAATTAAAAAAGAATACCAATGTTGCTTTTATAAGAAGATCGTAGATCCACAAAAGGATCATTTAAAAATAAGATCTTTTTATAAGATCTTTTTATTATTTTTATAAGAGCTTCTTTTTTGTGAGTAACTTTTTTTTTATTAATTTTTTCATAAAGTTAAACATTTTTTTATTGTTAAAAAATTTATTTATATGCAGAAATAGCTTGTTTATAAAAAGGAAAGATATGCACAAAAGTTTTATCAACAAAAAGTTATACAAACAAGATTAGTTTTTTTTCAAGACAAAAAAAAGAGTTATTCACAATTAAAGACGATGGTTATCATCATGCTCTTCATCTGATCTCACAATACTTACACAAGTAAAACAAAAGAATTAAACCATTTAAAATAGTTAATTACGTTTTTAAATATTGTCTATGCGTTGGTACATCGTGCCAACTAGCAACAAGTCCAGCCAGCAGTTGTGTTAACTGACACTGTGGAAGACACTGTTTCTAGCAAATTTAATAGCACGAATTTAACCGCTTTCGTCCTCATCACAGACATTTAATAAACTTGGTGATCAATCATTTTTTTGTCTAGTGCTTGTTGAAAAAGAAATATAATTTATTCGAAATATCATTGATTTCATACTAAATTAGTAATTACGTCATTTAACTTATTATTTAATAGAGTTTTTTTGTATAAAAATTCTCCTATAAAATTTCTAACGATTACTTAAAAATATTTTTTCATAAAAATTTATTGAGTTCTTCCAAAATTGACATTCAAAAAAAAGTAAAAATAGAGTAGAATCGGGGAATATGCTTGTCAGTAACTATAAATAAGGATGTAAAATGTCTTTTGAAATTTTAGACCAACTCGAAAGTAAAGTTAAAGAGACTGTTGAAACCATTCAATTGCTTCAATTAGAAGTAGAAGAATTAAAAGTCAAAAATCAACAATTGTCACAAGAAAATGAAAGTCTTAAAACGGAGCATAACGACTTTCAAGATCGATTAAAATCGTTACTTGGTCGAATTGACAATTTTTAACAAAAAATTAATTTTAAAAAGAAATAAAATGCACCCCAAAAAGTAAAAGAAACCTTTGGGGTGTTTTTTATGAGGAAAAAATATTAAAAGAATAAACAACCACATTAATAAACAAAGTAGAAGTAATACTGCAAATCTCATTAAGACGACGCTAATAAAGAATCGCAAAAAACATTACTTCTTAAAAATTAACAAATTTATAAAACAAGCAATCACTGTAACCAAAAATAAACGACAGATATCTCGGATTTTACAATCATTTAAAGTGATTTTTTTATTCCTTATTTTAGATAACCATATGATAATTAATGTTTATTTTTGTAGTAATCCTCTAAAAGTAGAGATTTTATTGGCTTTAAATTTTCTTTTTCTAATGCTTTGTTTAGTTTTATCAAAGCTTCTATCTTCATCTCTTTGGGAAGCACATAAGGATGCATAGCAGCCAAAGCACCAACTAATTCCCAAAAAACAGTTAAATTAATTGGTATACCTGCTTTTTTTAATGCAACAAAACAATTTATAGCACCAAGTTTTTTAAAAGTTTTTACATCATAAACTTTAATCTTAGCCAATAAACGCTCGTGTTTAATCGTCAAATTTGATAATTCTTTAATACGTTTTTTTTAGGATTTGTTGCTCAAGATGATATTGTTTTGCTTGTTTTATACACATGAGTGTAATTTTTTTAAGCTTTTCATCATCACGAATAATATCCGCTGGCAATCTATAATAGTGGCTTAGACTAAGGTATGTTTCATTTGTTCTAGCAAGACAAGAAGCTCCCCCAAGCTCTTTTACGATGTAGTTTGCAAGCTCATCTTTTGCTTTTAAATATAAAACATCATTTAAAAATAATCCAAACATCAATTTGTCTTTAAAAAATCCAAAACCACTAAATAGATTTTTTGTTGTTACATCGCCCACAAGCTCGGATAAACGTATTTTTAAAAGATTGAGATTTTCTTTATACTGATACATATATACCTCCAAAAGTTTGCTAATGGTATCTATTGTTTATTCTACAACAAATATAAATTTTAACAGAGAAACTCTTTTACAACTTACGACTTAGATCGCAAAAATAAATAAATTAAAACCATAAAATGGTAATAGTATTTATTTTTTTTATAAAAAACGGTATATTTCTATAGCTGTCTTACCTCAAGTTGAAATATTATCGCCTCAGCTTGACATTCAAAAGTAAAATTAGCTTTAAGCACGTAGCCATCGCTAGTTGAAATTATTTCATCTACTACGTTAAAGCCAGAAAAAGCTGCTTTTTGTGCTTTTGTTTTTAAATAAGCTAAAACTTCTTCTGCTTCTTCTTTACTTTGAAAAATTTTTTTGAAAGATACATTTAAATCAGAATTATCAATAACAGTGCCTACATCTACACAGCAACAAGCAGCAACATCTTGAGCTTGACAACTTAAAAAGTTTTTAGACATTTTTTCTCCACATTCTGAATGAAAACTAAGAGTATTTTACCAACTTCACAAAAAATCACAAAATAAGATTTAAAAAATTTTAACTATGTAAAAAATTAGGATGTATATTTGTGATACAACAAATGAGCCAAATTAATCCGATTATTAATAGAAATAAAAACTTTTAAATTTGAGTGCTTTTTTTTGTTCTTTGCTAAGAATTTTATTAAAATAAAAAAAGTCTAATTTTTATATAAAGAGGTTAACTATGACTGACTTAGATGTACTCAAACAAGATCTAAATAAACTTGGTATCCATGATATTAAAGAAATCGTTTATAATCCAAGTTATGAGAGATTGTTCCAAGATGAAACTAAATTTGGCTTACAAGGTTTTGAGAAAGGGATTGTAACTAAAACAGGAGCTGTCGCAGTAGATACAGGTATTTTCACGGGGCGTTCTCCTAAAGATAAATATATTGTTGCAGATGACATTACTGAAAAAACAGTTTGGTGGACAAGTGATGCAGCAAAAAATGATAATAAAAAAATGACACAAGAAGTTTGGAATGAATTAAAAAAAATTGTAACAGCAGAGCTTTCTAATAAAAGTTTATATGTTGTTGATGGTTTCTGTGGTGCAAATGAAAATACTTGCTTAAAAGTACGTTTTATAACAGAGGTTGCTTGGCAAGCACATTTTGTAAAGAATATGTTTATTCGCCCAACAGAAAAAGAGCTTGTTGGTTTTAAACCAGATTTTATTGTTATGAATGGTGCAAAAACAACAAATCCAAACTGGCAAAAAAACGGTTTAAATTCTGAAAATTTTGTGGCATTCAATCTAACAGAACGCATCCAATTAATTGGTGGAACTTGGTATGGTGGAGAAATGAAAAAAGGGATGTTTTCAATGATGAATTATTATCTTCCCCTTCAAGGTATTGCTGCAATGCACTGTTCTGCAAATGTAGGTAAAAAAGGTGACACAGCTATTTTCTTTGGTTTATCAGGTACTGGTAAAACAACGTTGTCCACAGATCCAAAACGTCAACTTATTGGTGATGACGAACATGGTTGGGATGATAATGGTGTATTTAACTTTGAAGGTGGTTGTTATGCTAAAACTATAAATCTTTCTGAAGAAAATGAACCTGACATTTATCACGCTATTAAAAGAGATGCGTTATTAGAAAATGTAGTTGTTTTAAAAGATGGTACAGTAGATTTTGCTGATGCTTCTAAAACAGAAAATACACGTGTTTCATATCCTATCTACCACATAAAAAATATAGTAAAACCTGTTTCAAAAGCAGGCCCTGCAAAAAAAGTTATTTTCTTGACAGCAGATGCTTTTGGCGTATTACCACCAGTTGCAAAATTAACCCCAGAACAAACGAAATACTATTTCCTTTCTGGTTTTACTGCAAAATTAGCTGGTACAGAACGAGGAATAACTGAACCAACACCAACATTCTCAGCTTGTTTCGGTGCAGCTTTTCTTACATTACATCCAACACAATACGCAGAAGTTTTAGTAAAACGTATGAAAGATGCTGGAGCAGAGGCTTATCTCGTTAACACAGGTTGGAATGGTACTGGTAAACGTATCTCTATTAAAGATACTCGAGGGATCATTGATGCGATTCTAGATGGCTCTATTGATAAAGCTGAAATGTGTAAACTACCGATTTTTGATCTTGCTATTCCAAAATCATTATTAGGTGTAGATAATAATATTCTTGATCCACGTAATACGTACACTGATAAAGCAGAATGGAAAGTAAAAGCAGAAAAATTAGCAGTATTATTTATTGAGAACTTTAAAAAATATGCAATTAATGCGGAAGGTGAAGCTCTTATTGTTGCTGGTCCACATTTAGATAGATAATACTTATTATTAAACTACAAACACCCCAAAGATTAAACTAATTTTTGGGGTGTTACTTTATAAGTAAAAAATAAAATAAGCCCCCTAAAAATGTTTCAGAATTCAAAACAAACAGTAAGATACTTTATTAAATACGATAGAACAAAGTGCATTTTTCATCATATAGAGCGTTTAAAATAAAACGATTTGAATAAAAAAAAGGCAGATAAAAAAATTTAAGCTTTTTTTTATAAAAAATGCTTGCAGTAAAAAGTAAAACTCCTATAATACGCCCCACGCAACGACGCGACGTTGTAAGCATAAGAAATG
>JAHHRA010000007.1 GCA_020026055.1 Actinobacillus sp. | reverse complement strand
TCATTTTTGGTTTTCCAATAGCTTGGAAATATATAGAAGATATTATTTGAAATCCAGCTAGTGGAAACATAAAAGTTTGTATTCTAAGTCCTCTTGATGCTATCAAAATTAATTCTTCATTCTTTGAGAAAATGTTAATTAAATATTTTGATAAAAATTGAATTGCTAGAAAATCTATAAAACATAATGTTGTTGCTGCAAAAATACCTTTGAATAAAGCCTCTCTTACTCTTCCATACAATCTTGAACCATAATTATACCCAAGTATTGGCTGTAATCCCTGATTTATTCCAAAAATTGGCATTAGAATAAAAGTTATTATCCCTTGAACTATTGCCATAGCTCCAATCCCTGAATCTCCACCATGACTTTTTAATGTACTATTGTATACATAGTTTACCACACTAGCCCCTATCTGAATTGCAAACGGAGCACTTCCTAAAGACACAATATTTTTTATTTTTAATATATCTAATTTTATATTTTTTAAATATAATTTCATTCCACTAAAATCTGAAAGGAAATAATATATAGCCCATATTCCAGAAGCATATTGAGAAATTATTGTTGCCCAAGCTGCTCCTTTTACTCCCATATCAAAATAAAATATAAATAAAGGGTCTAAAGCTATATTTGTTATTGCTCCAATAAGAAGTGTTGCCATAGCCATTCTTGGATTTCCATCTGAACGTATAGAAGCATTAGCAATATATCCAACTACTGCTGCTGGAAAACCAAAGGCTAAAATTTCTAAATACTGTTTTGCATAAATTGAAGTATTTTCACTTCCACCTAATTTTTCTACTAACAAATCTAGTCTTCCTAAAATAACAACCATTAAAACAAGTGAAACCAAAGAACCAAAAAAGATTGCTGTCCCCAAATACATTTCAGCCTCTTTCTTTTTCTTTCTTCCAAGGCTTAGTGATGAATTTGTTGCAGAACCTAACCCTATCATTATTGAAAATGCAAATACAAAAACTACAACTGGAAATGTTAATCCCACCCCAGCTATTGCCAAGTGTCCAACCTCTTTTATATTTCCTATATATATTCTATCAACAAGATTATACAAAGCATTTACTAGCATTCCTATTATAGCTGGTAAAGAAAATTGTATTAATAGCTTTGTAATTTTCTCCGTTCCCATTAATTTATGTTTAACTTCACTCATATTTTTCTTTTCTCTCCCTCAAATTTTTTATAAATTCCAATTATCTAACAATTTTTTATTTATTCTATATAAAGTGTCTGTGTCCTCTTCCCCAATCATTTCTACAACTTTTTCATGAAACACTTCAGAAATTTCAAAAATTGTATCTAAAATTTCCTGTGACTTATCTTTTAGTTCTAAGTAAGTCATTCTTTTATCAAAATCACATACAGTTTTTTTAATATACCCCTCTGCTTCCAATTTATTTATAAGAGATGTTACAGTTGACTTATCACGTCCAAGACGATTTGTAAGCTCTTTCATAGAAAGTTTTTTATTAAAATGTAATATTATTATTATTCTCATATAGGAATAACTTAAGGTTATTCCTCTTTTTTTAGCTTCATTTTCTATAAAGCAACAACTTTTTATTCTTATTCTGGATATATAACTAAAAAGACTGTTTTCCAGATTTTTATTTTTCATTTTATCACCCCGCAGAGAATTTTATCATAAAATTAGTTTTATATCAAACTTTTTTTATTTAAAAAAAAGATAACATAAAATCCAAAATCTTCATCTTAATCCTATGTTATCTTTCATCATTTTAAAACTTCTGCCAGTTTTTATATTCTTTTCTTATATCAAAGCTAGTATAATTTTCCAATTTTCTGTCTTTTGTGATTTTTTTAGTTTTCAAATCATAAACATATCTAATAAATTTATTTCTAAAAGAGTTTCTCACATACTCCTCTTTTATAAAATGAATTTTATCATCTTTTTTATAAATTCTTGCAGGATAATATTGTTGCTTTATATCTTTTTCATCAATAAGAGTTTCTGCATACTTTATAAATGCTTCTCTCATATTAATATCTAAAGTTTTTTCATAATAAGTTTTATTATCATCATATATTCTATATCCTACAATACTTCTATAATCATCTGTTCTTCTATCATAATCAATATTTCTTTCTTGCTTTTCTCTCATTCCATATTCATTTAAAGTTTTTGTGTCCCCAGCAATAGCTTCATAAAGTGGGCTTATTATCATTTTTATTTTTACCTTACTTCTATCAAACTCTTTTGCTTCTTCCACATTCATTTTTAAACGAAATTCCTCTTTTTCTTCAAAAGGAATAGAAAAATGTTTTACCTTTCTTTCTATCTTTCCATCATTTTCTTTTACATTTTCAGTATCTTCATATGAATAAACTGTAAATACCATCTCTTGAGTATCAGCATTATACTCTATGTCCATCTTACCTGCATCATAAATAAAATAGGAATCCATCAAGGTATTTAAATATTTTCT
Organism: Actinobacillus sp.; assembly: GCA_020026055.1. Classification (GTDB taxonomy): domain Bacteria; phylum Pseudomonadota; class Gammaproteobacteria; order Enterobacterales; family Pasteurellaceae; genus Actinobacillus_C. Next base: position 69,279 of record JAHHRA010000007.1, on the reverse strand, counting down.
CTGGTCAGATTGAAGACGGCTATTATAATCTTTTGTTGTTTCAAATTCACCTTTTCCAGCAGAATACATATAGGTATTTTTTAACGAAAATCTTTTTACCATATATTCTTTGGCAGAATCAAAACCAAAACTTTTTTCTTCTAGCATTCTATCAAATTTATATTTATTATGATAATTTCCATCTTTGTCATATCCTCTTTTATTAATCCCATTTTTATCAAAACCTAAAGAGTTATAACCTTTCTTATCATAACCTGTTTTATCAAATCCATATTTATTGTAACCATTTATATCATAACCTTCATTATCGTAAATAGACTTTGTCATCTTATTAATACCAATATTTTTTCCTTCAATATAAAAGCCTCTTTCATCAACTTTATCCATACAGGAAGTTAAAAATACTAATAGAAATAATGAAATTAATATTTTCTTCATTTTTTATCTCCTGAAATATTAGATATATTAAAGAATAACTTATCTAAAAAGAAAAATCAATCAGAAAGATAAAATTTCTAATATTCTTTTTTAATAAAAATTCTTTATGAGTATAATTATATCAAAAAATCTTGTACTTTTTTATTTTCTTTATAAAATAATTTTTATTTTTCTAAAGGCATTCCATTTGATACTACAACTTTTAATGGTTTATCCTCTAAATCAAAATAGATTGTAATACTTCTTTCATAATTATCTATATTTTTTATAATACTATATTCTGTTGAAGTTTTAAATTCAGGGTGATTTCTATAATTTGTTGGAACGTGTTGCCACCCATCATCTAAAGAGTAATCTGAAACTAAAATTTTTGGTGTTAAGCTATTTAATTCTTTATTATTTATTTTTATACTTGGGTGCTTCTCATCATAAAAAACTGTAATAGAGTCAACTGTACAATCTTCTATTTTTTTACATGGCTTATCATTTTCTGAAACATCTTGATTTATTATTGTAACTTCTAAAAAAACTCCATCTTTTTCTAAAAGTCTAATTATTCTACCACCTTTAACAATTCTTTTTTTATCATTAGATAGTGACCAATTTGTACGTATTCTATAATAATCTTCCCCAACTACTGGATTTAAAAAATATGGTTCTTTATCACTTATTTTCCAACCATCATTAAGAAGTTGTTTTAAACTACTTGGAACAGAAAAAAATGTGTCATTAACTTTTAGCCCAAATTCAACACTATTTTTTAGCATTTTATTTTCTCCCGCTATGAGTTTTGAGTTAGTTATAGAGATAATTAGCAAAAAACAAGTTATAAATATTAAAAACTTTTTCATTCATCTTCTCCTCTCTATATCACTACTTTATATAAAAATTATTTTATTTAATTGCCTTGTCATTAATTTCTATTTCATTTTCATAAATTTTTATTATTTTTGGTTTTCCATCAATAGGAAATACAAAGGTACTTTTTACTGCAGATTTTTTGGTATATTTATCTTCAAATGGACCTAAAGCAAAAACTGAAAATCCATCAGTTAATTTTGGGGATGCAGACTATTGTGAGTAGAGGTATTATTCCTCATCTAAAAATTGACCATCCTCACCATACTCATCTTCATCAGCGTTAGGATCTTCAAAATAAGTGCCCCAACCTTCATAAATTCCGCCAAATTTTTCAACTAATGGAATAATAATTTCTTGTTGTTTGTCAATAAGTTCTGCTGTAAGTTTAGTTTCACTTAAAATATCAAACCCGAAAAAAGTTTCGTTGTTTTCTTCAAATTCCTCCGCATCAGCCACTTCGAAGTCTAATTTAAAGGCTTCAACTGCAATTTTTTCAAGTTTATCAAAATCTGAATGTACAACGTGATGTTCAATAATATAAAGTGCATCTCGATCGCTACCATCGTTGAATAAATCACGAATAATTTCTCGAGTTTCTTGTTTAAATTGGTCAAGTTGTTGCTGTTGCATAGTTACTCCTAATATTTTATTAATTCAAAATGTTGAATTATTTTAACGGATAAAGAATGTTTTACAAAGATAGATAGAATGAGGATTTTCTATTTTTGTTATAAACAAGTTAAAATGATGACTTGCAATTTTAAGATGTGTAACTACAGATGATTCTTTTTACGAATTTAACTTTAAAACATGGGCATACCACATTACTTGAGCAAGCAAATGCTAGTATCAATCCAGGACAGAAAGTCGGTTTAGTTGGAAAAAATGGTTGTGGTAAGTCTAGCTTGTTTGCTTTATTAAAACAGCAACTCACTGCAGAAGAAGGAGAAGTTTCTTTTCCAAAATCTTGGAGGTTATCGTGGGTAAATCAAGAAACACCTGCTCTTGATATTTCTGCTTTAGATTATGTTTTACAAGGCGATCGTATTTATTGCGATTTAAAAGAGGCTCTTGAAAAAGCCAATCATGAAAATAACGGACACAAAATTGCTCATCTTCATGAACAACTTGATCATATTGACGCTTGGACGATTGAAGCAAGAGCGAGCAGTTTACTCAATGGATTAGGCTTTTCACAAAACCAACTCCAGTTTCCTGTGAGAGCGTTCTCAGGTGGGTGGAGAATGCGGTTAAATTTAGCTCAAGCTTTGCTTTGCCCATCAGATTTATTATTGTTAGATGAACCAACTAACCACTTGGATTTAGATGCAGTGATTTGGCTTGAACGCTGGCTAAAGCAATATCAGGGAACGCTATTACTCATTTCTCATGACCGTGATTTTTTAAATCCAATTGTGAGTAAAATTTTACATATTGAGCAGCAAAAACTTAACGAATATACGGGCGACTACTCTTCCTTTGAAATACAACGTGCGACAAAACTCGCCCAACAAAATGCTTTACACCGTCAGCAACAACAAAAAATAGCTCATTTACAAAGCTATATTAATCGTTTTAAAGCCAAAGCTACTAAGGCTAAACAGGCACAAAGTCGAATGAAAGCTTTAGAAAAAATGGAATTGATTACTCCTGCTTATGTAGATAATCCGTTTAAATTTACATTTAGCCCGCCACTGGCATTGCCAATCCCGTTGTTGTCAATGGAAAAAGTGAATGCAGGTTATGAAAAAAATGGTGAGTTTAATGAGATTTTGCAACAGATCAAACTTAACTTAGTTCCTAACTCTCGTATTGGCTTGCTTGGTAAAAACGGGGCAGGAAAATCGACTTTAATTAAATTATTGGCAGGTGAACTTATGCCACACACAGGAAATTTTCAATTGGCTAAAGGTGTTCAGCTTGGCTATTTTGCTCAACATCAGCTTGATACTTTGTGTGTGAATGAAAGTTCATTATGGCATTTACAAAAACTTTCGCCAGAAAAAACGGAACAAGAATTACGGGATTATCTTGGTGGATTTGCTTTTCAAGGTGATAAAGTAAATGAAGCTGTAAAATGGTTTTCGGGTGGTGAAAAAGCACGTCTTGTCCTTGCATTAATTGTATGGCAACGACCGAATTTACTACTTCTCGATGAACCAACTAATCATTTAGATCTAGATATGCGTCAAGCTTTGACTGAAGCATTAGTAGATTTCCAAGGTGCATTAGTGATTGTCTCGCACGACCGTCATCTTTTACGCAGTACTGTTGACGAATTTTATTTGGTTCACGACAAAAAAGTAGAAGAATTTCTAGGTGATATTGAAGATTATCAGAAATGGCTCACACAAGAACAATTAGTTGATCTAAAAGTAAAAAGCATAACAACGCCTAAAAGTGATGAATTTTCTCGCAAAGTACAAAAGCGCAAAGAAGCAGAATTACGTCAACGACTTGCTCCTCTGAAAAAACAAGTGGTGAAGCTGGAAACTCAGATGGAAAAATATCAAACTCAACTTGCTGAAATAGAAACTCAGCTTGCTGATCCTTTGAGTTATGAAGCTGCAAATAAAATTCAATTAACTCAGCTTATTCAGCTGCAAGCCAAATATAAAACAGAATTGGAAGAACTTGAGTTAGAATGGTTTGCGTTACAAGAACAGATAGAAGTGATATTGAATATTCATTAAAGATTTAAATACGCCACTAAAATCGAGAAAATTTTTCCAATTTTTGTGGCGTGATATTATCTTTTTCTATTGAAACGATGAATCACTTGATTACTTGAGCCTCGCCAGACCAAGCTTGGATCTGCGAGAGCTTGGATAAATTTGCCATCGATCAAGACGTCAATGTAATCCAGTAATGTCAGTTGAATGCCAGACAATTCTGATAATTGATAACCTGTCCACGCCCAGATATCCTTTTCTGGGCATTCGTGCCTAATGCGTTGGACGAGTTTTAAAAGAGTGGGAACGTTAGCGGGGAAGAAAGGGTCACCACCTGTGAGGCTAATACCTTGGCGTAAAATACGCGTGTCTTGTAAATCCAGAATGATTTGATCTTCCATTGTTTGCTCAAAAGGGATCCCTGCGTCAGGTGACCAGCTTTTTTGATTATAACACCCTTGACACTGATGAATACAACCACTGACGAACAGCGTACATCGCACACCTTCGCCATTTACGACATCAATAGGATAATATTGTAAATAATTCATTTTAAAACTTAAAGGTGTTTCACTCGGCGTTGGACTTCTGCTTGTTTGCCTGCATTAAATGGACGGGCATCTGGGCTACCCAAGTAACCACATACTCGACGAGTTACGGAAACAGTTTCACTATTGTGATTCCCACATTTTGGGCAAGTGAATCCTTTACTGGTGCAGTCAAATTCACCCGAAAAGCCACATTCATAGCATTCGTCAATTGGAGTGTTAGTGCCGTAGTAAGGGACACGATCGTAACTGTAATCCCAAACTGTTTCTAATGCTTTGATGTTATTTTGCATATTGGGGAATTCACCGTAACAAATAAAACCACCGCTAGCGAGGGCAGGGTAGGGCATCTCAAAGTCAATTTTATCGAATGGATTTACTTTTTTAGTAACATCTAAGTGGAAACTATTAGTGTAGTAACCTTTGTCAGTTACATTCGGAATTACGCCGAAAGCTTGGCTATCCAAACGACAGAAGCGATCGCAAAGGTTTTCACTTGGTGTAGAATACAAGCTAAATGCATAACCTGTCTCTGCTCTCCATTTTTTAGTGGCATCGCTTAAATAACGAACGATATCGACGCCTTTTTGGCGTAATTCTTTAGTGTCATAAATATGTTGATCAAAAAGTGCATATAGCGTTTCATGAATGCCAATGTAGCCAAGAGAGATAGAGGCACGACCATTTTTGAAAATATCCGCAATATAATCTTCGGCGTTTAAACGCACGCCACAAGCACCTTCCATATAAAGAATAGGAGCAACTTTAGCTTTAGTATTTTCTAGACGAGCGATACGTGTCATTAAAGCTTTTTTAGCGAGAGCAAGGCGTTTATCAAGGATTTCATAGAAACGCTTTTCACTGCCTTTTGCTTCAATTGCAATTCGTGGCAAGTTGATGCTGATTACACCAAGGTTATTACGACCGCTGTGCACCTCTTCGCCTTTTTCATTTAGATACAAATTCAGGAAACTGCGGCATCCCATCGGAGCTTTGAACGAACCCGTGACTTTTATCACTTGATCGTAATTTAAAATATCTGGATACATCCGTTTGCTCGCACATTCTAATGCGAGTTGTTTGATATCATAATTTGGATCCTGTGGTTGAAAATTTAAGCCTTTTTTAATTGTGAAAACTAATTTCGGAAACACAGGCGTCTTATGGTTTTTCCCTAAACCGTGAATGCGATTTTGTAAAATAGATTTTTGAATGAGTTTTGCCTGCCAACTTTCTCCAAGACCAAAACCAAAAGTGACAAAAGGTGTTTGACCGTTAGCTGTATGCAAAGTGTTTACTTCATATTCAAGAGATTGAAACGCATCATAGCATTCTTTAGCAATAAGTGTATCGGCATACTCCTGTTTATTTGGCACGTGCCAACGTTCTGCATTGCGAAGATGTTTTTCATAACTCAATTGTACGAAAGGAGCAAGTACTTCATCAATACGATCGATAGTTGTACCACCATAAATGTGGCTCGCGACTTGAGCAATGATTTGTGCAGTTACTGCTGTTGCTGTAGTAATGGATTTGGGCGGTTCGATTTCAGCATTCCCCATTTTGAAACCGTTAGTAAGCATACCCTTTAGATCAACTAGCATGCAGTTAAACATTGGGAAAAAAGGAGCGTAATCAAGATCATGATAGTGAATTTCACCTTTGTTATGAGCCTCGACTATATCTTTCGGCAAAATGTAAGATCTAGCGTAATCTTTTGCAACAATACCTGCAAGGAGATCGCGTTGAGTAGGAATGACTTTTGCATCTTTATTCGCATTTTCATTCAAAACTGCAATATTAGTTTGAGCGATGAGTCCTTCAATTTCACGAGTTAAAGCACTGCGTCTCCCACGTTCAATATCTCGATCGTGGCGGTATTCAATATAAGCTCGAGCAATTTGTGGATAATCACTTTGCATTAACATTTCTTCGACTGTATTTTGAATACAAGAAATATCTACACTGTTTGGATACTCAGCTGTTATTCTATTTTGAACAGCTCTAGCAATTTTTTGACAAAAATCATCATTTTCAACATGACAGGCTGAACTTGCTGCTTTAATCGCATTTACTATGCAACGAACATCAAAAAGTGTCTTTGCTCCATCTCGCTTGATAACTAACATATTTCCCTCAGCTAAAAATTTTAATCCAAATCGTGTTTTAAAAATTTTCAAATTCTAGCACTACGAAGTTTTTTTTTCTAGGCGTGTAAATTCATATACTTAAGTTTAACTTATTGTAATTGCTTTTGTTTTTTTATGAAAATAATTACATTTTGAGATAAAAATGCACACTGTTAGATGTTTAAGTGTGCATTCTTGTTATGATTTTATTGACGATAATTTTTTAGAAAACGATTAAAACGTGTTAAAGCATCTTCAAGTTGATGGACGTGTGGGAGAGTTACGATGCGAAAGTGATCGGGTTTATGCCAATTAAATCCACTACCGTGTACAAGCAAAACTTTTTCCTGACGGAGTAGATCTAAAACCATTTTTTCATCATTGTGAAGATTAAATTTTTTCATATCAATTTTAGGGAACATATACATTGCACCCATTGGTTTAACACAACTAACTCCAGCAATACTGTTAACTAATTCATAAGCTTTATTACGTTGTTCCAGCAACCTTCCTTTTGGTAAGATAAAATTATTAATGCTTTGTTTGCCTGTTAAAGCAACAGGAATAGCATATTGCATTGGATGATTTGCACAAAGACGCATCGAAGATAGAATTTTGAGTGCATCTACAAAACCTTGAGCATGATCCTTTGGGCCATTTAATAATACCCAACCTTGGCGAAAACCAGCAAGACGATAGGCTTTTGATAATCCATTAAATGTTAAGGTGAGGAGATCTGGAGCAAGAGCTGCGAGGTGGAAGTGCTGTTGACCATCGTATAAAATTTTGTCATAAATTTCATCTGATAAAATGAGTAAATTATGTTCACGTGCAATTTTTACAATTTCTGCTAATAATTCTTTGCTGTATACGGCGCCTGTTGGATTATTTGGATTGATGATGACAATCGCTTTGGTGCGAAGTGAGATTTTCTTTTTAATATCAGCAAGATCTGGAAACCAATTTGCTTCTTCATCGCACAAATAATGTACAGCTTTGCCGCTTGCAAGATGAGTAGCCGCCGTCCATAGAGGATAATCAGGCATTGGGATCAGCACTTCATCATCTTGATTGAGTAATGCTTGCATTGTCATTACGATTAATTCAGAAACTCCATTACCAATAAAGACATCGTCAAACGTATTTTCACAAATTCCTTTTTGATGATAAAAGTCAACGAGTGCTTGTCGTACTTCTGGTACTCCTTTGGAGTCGCAATAACCTTGTGCTGTCGGAAGATGTTTTAATAGAGTAGGCAAAAATTCAGCTGGCATGTCAAAATCAAAAGCCGCAGGATTACCAATGTTTAATTTTAAAATGTCTAATCCTTGGGATTGTAAATACAGTGCTTCTTGGTGCACTTTACCGCGGATATCATAACAAACATTAACGAATTTATGTGGTTTTTGTAAAGGTTTCATTCATACCTCAAAAATACTTATTTTTTATTGTTTTTTATTCTTATCCATTTCTCTTATTTGTTACAAAGAATTAGTAAAAAAAAGCCCTGAAATGAGTTAGAATGTCGTAGTGTTTTTAACTTATTTTTTAATGAAAAACAAATTATTTTCAATATGCTGAATATTATTAAACAAGAGATTTTATCTAAATTAGAAAAATTAGATTTTAGTTCTAATAAAGATATTGAGGTCATTTGTTTAACACAAATGAATTTTTCAATATCGTTGTTGAACTGGCTCAATGGGCAACTACAATACCCACAATTTTATTTGCATTATCGAGATAAAGAAAAATCTTGTGTAGCGATAGGGCATCACAGAGTTTTTTCTGATATAAAAGAAGCAGCTGATTTTTGTCAAAATAAAGATTTACCACTTGTTGGTGGACGGCAGTTTACTGGTGAAAATATGTTTTTTTTACCTAGATTGTTATTAGAACAAAATGCTCAGGATTTAGAAATAAAACTTTTTGTTAATTTGGCAAACTCTAAACAAGAAGAAATGGCTCAAATTCATTATATCTTGCAAAATTTTACTGTAATAACAAAAACGCAGCCATTACCTTTTATTGTTTGTGAATTATCCTCAAAAGCGAATGAAAAAATTTGGTGTAATTGGGTAGAACAAGCAAAACAAGCAATTAATGAAGGACAATTTAGTAAAGTTGTATTAGCAAATACAAATAGTTTTAAGACAAATACTCCTTTAAATCCTTATGATTTTCTTTTAGAAAGCGAACATTACAATCAACATTGTTATCATTTTTTGCTGGCAAAAGATAATACACACTTTTTTTTAGGCTCAACACCAGAAAGATTATTTCTACGTCAAGGTAATATACTCTTTAGTGAAGCATTGGCAGGGACTGCGTTTGTCAGTGAAAAAGAAGATGAAACTCAAAAACAAGCTATTTGGCTTTTGAACGATGAGAAAAATTGTTATGAAAACCAATTAGTAGTTGAAAATATTAAACAAAGTTTACAAGATGTTGTGCAAACTTTTAATGTAAGTGAACGCCAAATTAAGCGTTTGCGTAAAGTTCAGCATTTACAACGTTCAATTCATTGTGAACTTGCAGAAAATAAAGGAGATGCAATTTGTTTACAAAAAATTCATCCAACTGCAGCCGTCGCTGGTATTCCAAAATCTGCTGCAATAGCGTTTATTGAACATATTGAAGGCTCAGCAAGGGGTTGGTATAGCGGTACTTTAGGTGTGATGACTAAATCTCAATCAGAATTTTGTGTTGCAATTCGTTGTGCGAATATTTGTGGAGATGTTATTCAAGTTTTTGCAGGAGCAGGCATTGTTGAAAGTTCAATCCCTGCTCACGAGTGGCAAGAAATTGAGCGTAAGGCTTTGGGGCTTGTGTCATTATTGGAAATGAAAAAGGAAAAGATATGTCAGTGAATGTTTTTAATCGTTGTTGGGCAAGAGTTATTTTAGAAAGTCTTGTTCGACATGGGGTAAGCCAATTTTGTATTGCCCCAGGGTCGCGTTCTACACCTTTAACTTTAGAAGCAGTAGAGTTACAAAATCAGAATCGGGCAATTTGTCATACACATTTTGAAGAAAGAGGATTAGGATTTTTTGCGTTAGGGTTAGCAAAGTCTCGACAGGAATGTGTAGCTGTTATTGTGACTTCAGGCACAGCAGCTGCTAATTTGTATCCTGCGATCATTGAAGCACGGCAAACTAATGTTAATTTAGTTATTTTGACTGCAGATCGCCCAATTGAGTTATTAGAATGTGGTGCTAATCAAGCTATTTTGCAAGAAAATATGTTTGCAAATTATCCAATTGCTAATGTCAATTTACCTCGACCTACGCCTGAACTTCCAGCAAATTGGTTACTTTCTTATTTGGATCAAGCTTATCAAAAACAAGCTAAAACATCAGGTGTTATCCATATTAACATTCCTTTTTCAGAACCTCTTTACGGTGCTGATGAAGAAAAGATCAAACAACATAATTGGCTCATATCTATTCAAAGCTGGCTTACACAGCATAAACGTGAAGTTTGGATTGATCATCCAGTGAGGAAATATGATGTTGAGTTACATACAAATTGGGAAGATTGGCGAACTAAGAAAGGAATTATTCTTATCGGTCGCTTAAGTAAGGCTGAGTCAGAAGGGCTTGCACAATGGGCGAATGCAATGGGTTGGATTGTTATAACAGATGTGCAATCTAATATTTCCTCAGTTTTACCATATGCAGATATTTGGCTTGGTAATAAGACAGTACTTAAAAAATTGTTAGAAGCGGATCTTGTGATTCAATTTGGTGGTGGTTTTGTAAGTAAACGTGTTAATCGATTTTTACAAGCTTACCAAGGTGAATATTGGATTATCGCAGAAACTGAAAAGAACTTAGATCCTTATCATCATAAGCACACTCACTTTAATATGAATGTAATGAGTTGGTTACAGATGCATCCACCACTTCGCCAAAAAGTATGGTTACTTGAACCACTCGCTCTTTCAAAATTCTGCGATGACTTCATTATGAAAAAATTAGGTTCTGCTCTAAATGAGGTCTCTCTCGCCTATAATATCGATAAAATTTTACCTAATAAGTGTGATCTTTTTTTAGGTAATAGTTTGTTTGTACGTCTTGCAGATGCTTTTGCACATTTACCAGATGATTGTCGCGTTTTTACTAATCGTGGTGCTAGTGGCATTGATGGATTAATTGCGACAGCTGCGGGTATATCATTTAGTAGTAATCGACCATTAATCGCGATATTAGGTGATACTTCTTTGCTTTATGATCTAAATTCGCTTGCTTTATTACAAAAAGTTGTTCAGCCTGTGATCGTATTTGTGATAAACAATAACGGTGGCGCAATCTTTGATATGTTACCCATAAGTGAAGATGTAAAAGAAAAATATTATCAAATGCCACATCAACTTGAATTTGCTCAAGCTGCAGCACTCTTTGGATTAAAATATGCTTTACCACGTACTTGGCCTGATCTTAACTCAGCATTGCGTCAAGCTTATAAACAACGTGGAGCAACTTTAATTGAGCTGAAAGTTCCCCCAACATCTGCGAGTCGTTTTTATCGCTATATTCTTGATGAAATTGCAAATGCTGTTATTGGAGATGAAAACGAAAATGAAACAGAAGTTGAAGTAGATACAATTATTTCATAAAAAATAAAAATATGAGGAGAGCATATGTTACGTATTGCAATAGCAGGGGCAAATGGAAGAATGGGACGACAATTAATACAGGCAGTTTTAGCTGACGAACAAATAATGCTAGGGGCAGCTTTTGTTCGAAAAGATTCAACGCTTGTCGGTACAGATGTAGGTGAGTTGATTGGTGTAGGGGATATTGGTGTGATACTCAGTGATGATATAGAAAGGCAACGAGATCATTTTGATGTTTTAATTGATTTCACTCACCCTGCACATTCTTTAGAAAATATAGTTTTTTGTCAAAAATACCATAAAAAAATCGTGTTAGGCACTACTGGTTTTACCTTAGAAAATAAAGCGTTTATTCGGAAAATGGCACAAGAGATTGCTATTATTTTTGCAGCAAATTTTAGCGTTGGTGTCAATTTAGTATTTAAACTACTTGAGAAAGCCGCTAAAGTAATGGGAAAAAATTGTGATATTGAAATTATTGAAGCACATCATCGCAACAAAATTGATGCACCATCAGGTACTGCTTTAGCAATGGGAGAACATATCGCTAAAGCACTTGGTATGGATCTTAATGATCACGCTGTTTTTGAACGTAAAGGGATTATTGGTGCTCGCAAAGCAAGTGAAATTGGTTTTTCAACTATTCGTGCTTCAGATATCGTTGGTGAACATACAGTTTGGTTTGCTGATGTTGGTGAACGAGTTGAGATAGCTCATAAAGCAACGAGCCGTATGACTTTTGCAAATGGTGCTGTGCGTGCTGCGAAATGGTTAGCTAAAAAAAAGACAGGATTGTTTGACATGACTAATGTTTTAGGATTAGATGAGCTCTAATCAATTCGTAGATAATAGCAATTAGAATGATAACTATGGTTAAATGCAAAGCTGTGCTATGCTTCAACACCTATGTTTATAAGAAACTAAACGACAATATAAAGAGAGGATAATATGAGTCAAGTCCATCACACAACAGATGCAACTTTTACAACCGATGTTTTAGCGTCTAACGTACCCGTCTTACTTGATTTTTGGGCACCGTGGTGTTCACCTTGTCGGATGGTGGGAGCAATTCTTGAAGAATTAGCTCTAGAGTTCGGTGATAAAGTGAAAATTGTAAAATTAAATATTGATGAAAACCAAAATATTGCTACGCAATATGGTGTGCGGAGTATCCCAACTTTAATTATGTTTAAAGATGGTGAAGCGAAAGCCACTCAAGTTGGTGCCTTATCAAAAAATCAGTTAGCGACATTTATTGAAAAAAATAGCTGATTTTTATTTATTTCTTAACTTCAAAAAAGGACAAAGTACTGCATATTCTGACAAAGCTTAAAAAATTGGAAACAATATTTGAAATCAAAGTTATTTTATGTAGTTTTTTATTCGCAATCACGCCAGCAAATTCGTAAAATTTTTTCCTAATTTGTTGGCGTGATTTTCTGTTTTTTGTAGGATCTTGATTAGTAAATTTAAGGCAAGAAAAAACAGCAGTTGATTTGATCTGCCCCCAAAAAGTTGGACTAAACAATCAACTTATTAAGGTGCAGATCATTTACTGCTGTTTTTTTATTAGTTTTTAAAACTATTGTCAAATTTATCTTTAATCTGCCTCGCTTTGGCTTTAATCCAGGACATCACTGAAACGGAGCGAGCTTTTTTTCCCGCTTCAGTATTGTTTACGCCCCGAATTTCTGTGCTTTTGGGCTGTTTTTCTCCAAATTGAGACTGTCAGCAAATTTTTTAAGCAATGCTTGCTGTTCTGGATTAAGATCAACAGGTGTTTCAACATTAATGTGACAAATCAAGTTACCAACCATTCCACGTGCAGGGGTGATACCTTTACCTGGCATTCTGAGCATTTTACCAGTTTGCGTACCTGCGGGTATTTTGAGTTTGATCTTACCACCAGTGAGCAATGGCACTTCGATTTGCCCACCAAGTGCAGCAGTTGCCATACTGATGTGAACAACTGTGTGCAAGTCATTGCCTTCACGTTGGAAATGAGGGTTTGGAGTAACATGGATAAAAACGTAGAGATCGCCATTTGGCATTCCCTGATCACCAGCTCCGCCTTTGCCTGCTAAACGTAAACGGTTACCATTGTCAGCTCCTGCTGGGATGTTGACTGCTAAAGTCTCATTTTTTTGCACTTTGCCATCACCGTGGCATTTTTTACAAGTCTTTTCGATTTTTTTACCCTTACCGTGGCAAGCAGGACAGACGGCTTCAGAAACGAAAAAGCCTTGGCGTTGATGAATAACACCCGTACCTTGGCAATGTGGGCAAGCCTCAATTTTTGAACCTGTTTCAGCACCGCTACCGTGGCAAGCATCACATTCAGCCCAAGTGTTGAGTGAAATATTTTTCTTGATTCCTGTTGCTGCTTCTTGCAGAGTAATTTCTAAGTCGTAACGCAGATCGTCTCCTGCACGAGCCCGCTGTCCACTTCGTCCACTACGGCTGCCAAAAAATTCGCTAAACATATCACCAAAGACGTCGCCGAAATTCTCAAAACCGCCAAATCCACCACTGAACCCACTACTTGTACCACCTTGCTCAAAAGCACGATGTCCATATTGATCATAAGCTTGACGTTTTGTAGAGTCAGACAAAACTTCATATGCTTCATTGACTTCTTTGAATTTTTCTTCACTTTCTTTATCGCCCTTAGTGCGATCTGGGTGATATTTCATCGCTAGACGTTTGTAAGCACGTTTAATTTCTTTTTCATCCGCACCTTTAGCGATACCTAGCACTTCGTAATAATCTCGTTTTGCCATAATTTTTAAATACCTAATACTGAAAAAGGGCGTATCGCTACGCCCTAAAATTTAGAGAGGAATTTGAATTACTTATCTTTTACTTCTTCAAATTCTGCATCTTCAACATTGTCATCTTTTTTAGCATTGTTAGAAGAACTTGCTTCAGTTTCTGCTTGCGGTTGAGATTGAGCAGCTGCTTGAATAAGTTTTTCTGAAACTTGAATTAACGCTTGAATTTTCGCTTCAATTTCTGCTTTATCTTCACCTTTGACAACGCTTTCTAAATCTACTAGTGCCTTTTCAATTGGCTCTTTATCTGAACTTGTTAGTTTATCATTTACTTCAGCTAATTGTTTGCGAGTTGTATGAATTAAATGATCCGCTTGGTTGCGAGTTTGTACAAGCTCTTCAAATTTGCGATCAGCTTCGGCATTGGCTTCAGCGTCACGAATCATTTTTTCGATATCTTCTTCACTTAAACCTGAATTTGCCTTAATCGTGATTTGGTGTTCTTTACCAGTGCCTTTGTCTTTCGCTGAAACGTGAATAATACCATCCGCATCAATGTCAAAAGTGACTTCAATTTGTGGCATACCACGAGGTGCAGCTTGAATTCCTTCAAGGTTAAATTGCCCTAAAGATTTGTTTTCGGATGCTCGCTTACGTTCGCCTTGTAGTACATGAATAGTGACTGCACTTTGGTTATCTTCTGCGGTTGAGAAAACTTGTGATTTTTTAGTTGGAATCGTAGTGTTTTTTTCAATTAATGGAGTCATCACTCCACCCATTGTTTCAATACCGAGTGAAAGAGGTGTTACGTCTAGCAATAATACATCATGAACGTCACCTGTTAAAACACCACCTTGAACCGCAGCCCCAATTGCGACAGCTTCATCTGGGTTGACGTCTTTACGTGGTGCTTTACCAAAGAAATCTTTCACAGTTTCCTGTACTAAAGGCATACGAGTTTGACCACCAACGAGCAACACTTCATCTACTTCAGATGCGGATAATTTTGCATCTTCTAACGCTTTTTTTACAGGTTCAAGTGAACGTTTTACTAGGTCTTCTACGAGAGATTCTAATTTGGCGCGAGTTAATTTGATGTTCAAATGTTTTGGACCCGTAGCATCAGCTGTGATGTAAGGCAAATTAACATCAGTTTGTTGTGCAGAAGAAAGCTCAATTTTGGCTTTTTCAGCTGCTTCTTTTAAGCGTTGCATTGCTAATGGGTCATTGCGTAAATCGACACCTTGTTCTTTTTTAAATTCTTCAACTAAATAATTGATCACACGATTATCAAAATCTTCACCACCTAAATGCGTGTCGCCATTAGTTGCTAATACTTCAAAGGTTTTTTCACCATTGACTTCATCAATTTCAATGATGGATAAGTCAAAAGTACCGCCCCCGAGATCATAAACTGCGATAGTATGGTTACCTTGATTTTTATCCAAGCCATAAGCTAGGGCTGCAGCTGTAGGTTCATTGATGATACGTTTAACTTCAAGTCCTGCAATTTTACCAGCATCTTTAGTGGCTTGACGTTGAGCATCATTGAAATAAGCAGGCACAGTGATGACAGCTTCTGTAACAGTCTCGCCTAAAAATTCTTCAGCTGTTTTTTTCATTTTTTTCAAGACTTCAGCTGAAACTTGCGGTGGTGCCATTTTTTTATTTTTACCTTCAAATTCTACTTCTACCCAAGCATCACCATTGTCAGCATTGATAATGTTATATGGCATAATGCTGATATCACGTTGCACTTCACTGTCTTCAAAGCGACGACCAATTAACCGTTTAATTGCAAATAAAGTATTTTTCGGGTTAGTTACCGCCTGACGTTTTGCTGGTTGACCAACTAAAATTTCACTATCTTTAGTATAAGCAACTACTGATGGAGTAGTACGATCACCTTCAGCGTTTTCAATTACGCGTGGTTTATCACCATCCATCACTGCGACGCAAGAGTTAGTTGTACCTAAGTCAATACCAATAATTTTTCCCATTGTTTTCTCCTTGTATAGAAACTTGTTAATAATTAATGTGAGTGAAAATGGGGGGAAGAATTTATTTTTCAAGTGAATTTTGTAAAAAATTGCTGAATTTATTTTTCTTTCATCCTCACTCAGAATGAGTACATAAATGAGAACAAAAAAATATATTTCAAGGGGGAGAGGAAAAAAATTAGTTAGAAGTTAACAAGTCTCTTCAAGAAACGAAAAAATTTCGTTCGTATTATTGCTATAACTTTTTGTTAACTTTGAAAAAATAAGTTTTTATTGATAAAAGTTTTCAGATACAACCGCCGCAACTGCCACAACGCCAATCTTCTTTATTGACAGCTTGGTAGAAAGCACGGAAGTTTTCTTCTTCGAGTGGAATATTGGCTTGAAGAAAAACATCCGTTAACCACTCGATATTTTCGATAATCCATTCATCTTCCCCCAATCCTTCTAAATAAAGCTCATCGTCAGGATCTATAAAATTATAAATACCTTTTGTACCCATATCTTTTTCCATTTGTACTTGGGGAAGTATTAGGGGCATACCTTTATATGCGATTTGCCAATGCCCTAAACATAAAGTATTTCCTTTTGATGTCCAATTTGCACAAAAAGGATTTTCCACGTTTAACTCCTTAAATGATCTGGAAATTAAGACAGGATAATTAAGTAGAACGAATGGCGGTGAGGGGGGGATTCGAACCCCCGATGCGGTTTCCCACATACACGCTTTCCAGGCGTGCTCCTTCAACCACTCGGACACCTCACCATATAGAATGGGTGTAGAATATAAGAGCTTCTTTGATGAGCGTCAAGAAAATTTTTATCAAATAGCTAATTTTCTTAAAATAAAGGAGTAAAATGAAAACCTTTTGTAGTTAATTGTAATGAGTATTAATTTATGTTGACAACTAAGAATGGATTATGGGTAATAAAACCTTTCAGTGCTTTACAGGACAGTTTTCGTTTAGGTTACACTAAAAAAGATTTATTCCGAGATTGTATAGCAGGGATAACAGTTGGAGTAATTGCTATTCCGCTGTCGATGGCACTGGCTATCGCTAGTGGTGTTGCTCCGCAACATGGGTTGTATACAGCGATTGCAGCAGGTTTTGTAATTGCTTTGATGGGAGGTTCCCGTTTTAATATCTCAGGTCCAACAGCAGCATTTGTAGTTATTTTGTATCCGATTACTCAACAATTTGGTTTAAGTGGATTGTTGATTGCAGGATTGATGTCAGGCATTATTTTAATGCTAATGGCAATATTACGGCTTGGGCGTTTGATTGAATATATTCCACTCCCCGTGACGCTCGGTTTCACTTGCGGTATTGGGATTGTGATCGCTACTTTGCAGATTAAAGATTTTCTGGGTTTAGAAATCGTTAAAATGCCTAGTACTTACATTGGTAAAATTGAAGCACTCTGCCATGCTTTACCAAGTTTGAAATTAGCAGACTTAACAGTTGGAATGATAACTTTGTTAGTTTTGACACAATGGCGACGTTTACGGTTACCGATTCCAGGGCATCTGCCAGCCGTCATTATTGGTACAATCACTGCGATGTTATTTGCTCATTTTGGCACTGAGGTAGCAACTATAGGTTCATCTTTTTCTTATACTTTGCCTGATGGTACAACAGGGCAAGGTATTCCAAGTGTTTTACCTGAATTTTCGTTTCCTTGGAATGTTAGAAACGCTGATAGTACGGTAACGCATTGGACATTCGCTAAAATTCAAACTTTATTACCCGCAGCTTTTTCGATGGCGATGTTAGGTGCAATTGAATCGTTACTTTCAGCAGTTGTCTTAGATAATATGACCAGCACTAAACATCATTCAAACAATGAATTATTTGCTCAAGGATTGGGAAATATTATTGCACCTTTTATGGGAGGAATTACAGCGACAGCCGCAATCGCACGCTCGACTGCTAATGTCAAAGCTGGCGGATATTCACCGATTTCGAGTGTGTTTCATTCTTTATTGGTACTTTGTTCTGTAGTGTTTTTTGCAAAACAACTTTCTTATTTGCCACTTGCTTCTATGGCAGCATTATTAATGATAGTTGCTTGGAATATGGCAAATATCGGTTCTATTATCCAGCTTATCCGCCGTTCAGGACGCAGTGAAATTACAGTGCTTTGTGTCTGTATTTTTTTGACAGTAGTATTTGATATGGTGATTGCAATAACCGTTGGTGTCCTTCTTGCAAGTTTACTTTTTATTCGCAAAATTGCTGAAATGACTAAGCCAATTGAACAACAAGTTCCAACAGATTTAGCTGGAAATACAGTAATTTATTCCATTAATGGACCGTTATTTTTTGCAGCGGCAGATAATCTTTTTGCAGAATTACACAATAAAATTATCAGCACTGAACACCATGTCGAAAATATAATTTTGCAATGTGATGCTGTAACTATTCTTGATGCAGGTGGTGTACATGCTTTAATGCGATTTGTACAAACGTTACAATCAAATCAAAGTTTACATATGACTAATATGCAATTTCAACCATTA
This sequence comes from Actinobacillus sp., assembly GCA_020026055.1. Classification (GTDB taxonomy): domain Bacteria; phylum Pseudomonadota; class Gammaproteobacteria; order Enterobacterales; family Pasteurellaceae; genus Actinobacillus_C. The sequence continues at coordinate 50,721 of JAHHRA010000007.1, read as the reverse complement.
CGAGCAATTGTGAAAGCGAAACATACACCAGAAATTAAAGCGATTCATTTTAACTCTACGCTTGAGCAAACTTTGAAAAAAATTCGCCGTAAAGAAATGAAAATACAGAAAGATACTGAATAAGTGTTATTACACGCTTGTAAAATCGAGTTTTTTTCCTTAATAATTTAAGATTATTCTCGATTTCACTAGTGTATTTTTTACTTACTTTATCTTTAACCAATTTTGAACTAATGCCAAGCCATATTCCGACATAATACTTTCAGGATGAAATTGAATGCCATAGATAGGAAGACTTTTATGTTGGAAAGCAAGAGGGATAGCATCATCACAATGGGCAGTAATTTCTAAAGGAAAATCAGAAGTAGTTGAACTGACTGCCCAAGAATGATAAAGACCAACAGAAAAATTTTGAGGAATTGCCTTGAAAAGTGGTGATGGTTTGATGATGTGGCAAATTTTACGTTCTCCGTGCCTTGGGTGATTGAGTTGTTTTAAAGTACCACCAAAAAATTCCCATAAGCTTTGATGTCCGAGGCAAACTCCGAGCATCACTTTAGTGCAATAAAACTGTTGAAAAAGTTGGAAAAGTTGCGGGTAAGCACTTGGGACATCAGGACCAGGAGAAATCAAAATATGGCTAAAATTAGCTACTTCTGTAAAAGTGATTTTTTCGACATCGCAAACTTGAAACGCAACTTTTGCTTGTCGTAATAATTCTACAAGATTAAACGTAAATGAATCTTGATTGTTGACAAGAAAAACTCGAGGTAAGAGAGATGTTGTAGACACTGTGTTTCCTTTTTAAAATTGCGTAAAATGCGACATTATCCATTGTTTTTTTGATGAGAACTAGTTTTGCAACATTTTATTTTTAAAGCGAATAATTATGGTAAACAACGACAAGCTTGTTTTTTTTATATTGATTTCGAACGGCAAAAACCTGTTATTTTTCCATTAAATGAAGCATCATCTCGAGGCGTTTGCTTTGCTTTCCCTCATCTTACGTCGCTAAATTCTCCTAAAAATTTTTTTCAAAAGCTTAAATTGTCCGAATTATCCTTCCAATCACCCCCACAACCTGTGAGTTTTAGTCGTTACCAACAAGGATTTGAGCTTGTACAAGCAGGACTCCGACAAGGCAATTCTTATTTATTGAATTTAACTTATCCAACGGAAGTTAAGTTAGCAATGTCATTAGAGATGATTTTTCATACAAGTGCTGCTCCTTATAAACTTTATGTGAATAATCAATTTGTGTGTTTTTCACCTGAAGCTTTTGTAGAGACGCGAGGAAATCAGATTTTTACATTCCCAATGAAAGGCACGAAAACGACGACAATGACAAATTTGACACGTGATAAAAATGCTCTTTTAACAAATGAAAAAGAGCTACGTGAACATTATACGATCGTAGATTTGATGCGGAATGATTTAGCAATGATAGGTCAGAATGTGTGCGTAAAGCGGTTTCGGTATGTGGAGGAAATCTACACAGATGACAAGATCATTTTGCAGACCAGCTCCGAAATTTGTGCTGATTTAGCACTCAATTGGCAAGACTCCTTCGGTGATTTATTAGCAACATTATTGCCCGCGGGTTCCATTAGCGGAGCACCAAAGCAAAAAACAATCGAATTAATTCAAGCCGCAGAAGGGCAGCCACGAGGCTATTACACAGGTGTGTTTGGCTATTTTGATGGTGAGGATCTGCACACAGCCGTGGCAATTCGTTTTATCGAGAAACAAAATGAACGTTATTTTTTTCGTAGTGGTGGTGGGATCACTTTACACAGTTGCGTAGCAGACGAATATGCAGAATTAGTAGAAAAAGTGCACTTACCACAGATGGCTTACACTGAAGGTGAAAATGATTTTTCCGTTATTTGAGACTCTGTGTTACGAACAAGGTAAAGTTTGTCACCTTGATTTTCATTCAGAACGCTATCAGCGTAGCCTATTTGCCTATTACGGTAAACGCGTTCACGCCACTAAATTTGAGGAAATTTTCGCAGAATTTGCAGGCGTGAATATTTTAGATTCGCATGGTTTATATCGTCTACGTGTATGTTACAACCAAAAGCGAGTGGCGTGGCAAATTTTGCCTTATCAACGCCGAACCTTTCGTCAATTCAAGTTGATTCACTGTGATCATCTCCAGTATGAATTGAAATTTTGCGATCGTCGTATTTTCCAACCGCTATTAGCTCAAAAAGGCGATGCTGATGAAATCATGATTATCAAAAATGGTTGGGTGACAGATTGTAGCATTGGCAATTTAATTTTTCGTTCAGGAAACACCTGGTTTACGCCTGATACACCTCTCCTGGCTGGCACACAACGTGCTTTTTTACTCGCCATTCATCAGATTCAAGCTTGTCCAATTCGAGCAGAAGAAGTTTCTCAATTTGATGAGATTCGATTAATTAATGCACTAAATCCATTTTTTGAAAAAGAAACACAAGAGTAGAATTATTTTTCCCTTTTACTTTTAAGAACAAAAAACAATCAAAAAAAGTGATTTTTATCACAAAATAAACAAATTCTTATTGATTTAAGAACATTGTTCTGTTGGTATAGTGTCGTTCTATTAATTACTTCAGTTAAAACAATTGCTTGTTAATTTTTTTAGAGGAGCAAAATTAATGCTTTTATCTGAAAGTTTCTGCAAAAAATGGTTTTTGATCGATCCAGTTTTGAGATCTTATTTTCCGTGATCCTTTTTTCATTTTTTCCATTTTGTTTTTTTATCTTTATTTCTTATTTTCATTCTCCTTTTATGTGAGGAGTAAGGATTTTATTGTGCAAAATTTTAAACATTTACCAGAACCATTCCGCATCCGAGTTATTGAACCTGTGAAACGTACAACTCGTGAATATCGAGAAAGTGCTATTTTAAAAGCAGGAATGAATCCTTTTTTATTAGATAGTGAAGATGTTTTTATTGACTTATTAACTGATAGTGGTACAGGAGCGATTACTCAAAATATGCAAGCTGCAATGCTTAAAGGAGATGAAGCTTACAGTGGAAGCCGTAGTTATTATGCTTTACAAAAAGCAGTTCAAGACATTTTTGGCTATGAATATACGATCCCAACTCACCAAGGACGAGGAGCAGAGCAAATCTATATCCCTGTTTTAATTAAAAAACGAGAACAAGAAAAAGGTTTAGATCGTAATAAAATGGTAGTGTTCTCTAACTATTTTTTTGACACGACGCAAGGACATTCTCAAGTCAATGGTGCAACGGTTAATAACTGTTATACAAAAGAGGCTTTTGATACTTCTGTCTGTGCTGATTTTAAAGGTAATTTTGATTTAGAAAAATTAGAAAAAGGCATTTTAGAAGTAGGTGCTAACAATGTGCCTTATATCGTTGCGACCATTACTTGTAATTCTGCTGGTGGGCAACCAGTATCACTTGCTAATTTGCGTGGAATGTACGCAATTGCTAAAAAATATGATATTCCTGTCATTATGGATTCTGCACGTTTCGCTGAAAATGCTTATTTCATTCAACAACGTGAAGAAGAATGTAAAAATTGGTCTATCGCGAAAATTACTCGAGAATGCTATCAATATGCTGATGGTTTAGCAATGTCTGCCAAGAAAGATGCTATGGTACCTATGGGAGGCTTACTTTGCTTTAAAGATAAATCAATGGAAGATGTTTATCGTGAATGTCGTACTTTGTGTGTTCTACAAGAAGGCTTCCCAACTTATGGTGGTTTAGAAGGTGGAGCAATGGAACGTTTGGCAGTTGGGCTTTATGATGGTATGAATGAAGATTGGCTTGCTTATCGGATTAGTCAGATTGAATACTTAGTCACAGGTCTTGAAGCCATAGGGATTGCCTGTCAACAACCGGGTGGACATGCTGCTTTCGTTGATGCAGGACGTGTACTTCCACATATTCCACAAGAAAACTTTCCTGCTCAAGCTCTGGCTTGCGAACTTTATAAAGTAGCAGGCATTCGGGCGGTAGAAATTGGTTCATTTTTGTTGGGTAGAGATCCAAAAACAGGCAAACAATTGCCTTGTCCTGCAGAACTGTTACGCTTAACTATCCCAAGAGCGACTTATACTCAAAGTCATATGGACTTCATTATTGAGGCATTCCAAGAAGTGAAAGAAAATGCTGAAAATATTAGAGGGTTAGATTTTATTTATGAACCAAAAGTACTAAGGCATTTCACAGCAATGCTTAAAGAAGTGTAATTAATCGGAAGCCATATTTTTTAATATGGCTTTTTTATTTAAAGAGAGTAAGAGTATGAAACAACATTCCATATTCGGTGGTGCTTGTATTATTGCAAGCGTATGTGTAGGTGCTGGTATGTTAGGTTTGCCTACAGCATCAGCTGGTGCTTGGACACTGTGGGCAACTGTCGCTATTATTTTTACTATGCTAATGATGACGCTTTCTGGTTGGTTATTATTAGAATCCTATCAAGCTTATGATATTCGAGCGTCTTTCAGTACAGTAACTAAAAATTTGTTAGGTAAAAAAGTTAATTTTATCAATAATCTTGCTGTTTATTTTGTCGGTGGTATTTTACTTTATGCTTATACTACTGCTTCTGGCGATATTTTAAATGGTTTAACTTCTTCTTGGATAAATTTAGGAAAATATAGCAGCCGTATATGGTCTATTTTGTTCGTACTTGTATTTTCCTCCTTCGTGTGGCATTCCACTAAAGCAGTGAGTCGTATTTCTGTATTATTAATTTTATTAATGGGTTTAACTTTCTTTTTTAGTATTTCAGGGTTAGCTGTTAATATTTCTTGGGATAATTTATTAGATACAAAGAATGTGACAGGAGAATACAGTATTTATGCTATAAGCCTATTTCCTATTGCTTTAACTTCTTTTGGTTATCACCATAGTGTTGCTTCGATGCGTGCTTATTACGGAAATGAACAGGATGCTAAATGGGCAATTTTTTTTGGGGTTTTTATTGCATTAGTTTTATATTTATTATGGATTTTCTCTATTTTTGGTAATTTAGCACGTTCTGAGTTTGCACCTATTATTGAAAACCATGGTAATTTAGATGTCATGTTGTCAGTGTTGGGTAATGTTATTGAATTAAGTATGGTGAAGCATATGATTAATGCTTTTTCCATAGCGGCTGTTTTATCTAGCTTTATTGGTGTGGGTTTAGGAGTATTTGATTATTTAGCCGACTTTTTTAAATTTGATGATAGTCATCTTGGTAGAACAAAATCTTGGCTAGTTACTTTTTTTCCCCCTTTAATTTTATCTTTACTTTTCCCACTAGGATTTTTAAAAGCTATTGGTTATGCAGGTGCTGTAGCTACAATTTGGACTTGTATAGTGCCTGCACTTTTAGTCAGAAAAATTCGCCGATTATATGCCACCAAGCATGAGAAATTAAAATTTTCAGTTAGAGGTGGGAATATGATCATTGTGTTATTAATTGTCTTTGGCGTAAATGTGGCTATTATTCATTTTATGTCAATGTTTAATTTACTACCGCAATTTAAAGGTTAATTACAGTTAACTTAGTGTAAGTTTTGCGATGCGGTGCTAAAATGCACCGCATTTTGTATTTTTATCGAGGTCACTTTATGACGATATTTGGCCGTTATCACTCTTACGAATCCTGTGGCACAGTTGATGGTCCTGGGATCAGATTTATTTTATTTTTGCAAGGTTGTTTAATGCGATGTCAATATTGCCATAACCGTGATACTTGGGATTTGCACGCAGGTAAACTTATTTCTGTAGATGAATTAATGAAAGAAGTCGTGACTTATCGCCATTTTATGAATGCAACAGGAGGTGGCGTGACAGCGTCAGGTGGAGAAGCAATTTTGCAAGCAGAATTTGTACGAGATTGGTTCCGTGCTTGTAAAAGAGAAGGAATTAATACGTGCTTAGATACGAACGGTTTTGTGCGTCACTATGATCAGACTATTGATGAATTATTAGCTGTAACAGATCTAGTTTTGCTAGATCTGAAACAACTTAATGATCAAATTCACAAAAATCTGGTCGGTGTATCGAATAAACGGACGTTAGAATTTGCTAAATATTTAGATAAGAAACAGATTCCTACTTGGATTCGCTATGTTGTTGTACCAGGATATACTGATTTTGATGATGACATTCATAAGCTTGGGCAATTTGTAACGACATTGAGCAATGTAGAAAAGATTGATTTGCTACCTTATCACAAACTCGGTGCTCACAAATGGGAGACAATGGGTGAAGAGTATAAATTAAAAAATGTTAACCCACCAACATCAAAGAGTCTTAGTCATATTAAAACGATTTTAGAAAATTACGGTTTAGTCGTAAAATACTGATACGTTAAATTTATGTCAAAAAATATGAAATTTAATCAATTATTTTATTTTTGTTCTCTATAATCTAAGAAAATAGCAATTCTGATCTCCTTAGGGAATGATGAAAACTCCTCCATCATTTAAAGAATTGATATTCAAATTAAAGTAAGAATTAGCACTTTAGAGTAAAGTTTGTTGATTGCATTTAGCAAAAACTAATTTATTTTCAATATGTAACTTAGCTAAGAAATAATTATTTCCGTAAACTCGTTTTATCTAAAGTTAAAAAATTATTAATGTAAAAATTGTTTGTCTCATTCTTTCTGCGATCATTTTTTCTGAAAAAAATTTAGAAAATTGAGGCGTTATTGAGTCAAAGTTTAAGCTATAGATTTAGATATGTAAAAAAATAAACTTTCTTAGAATTCCTTATTATCTATCTGGTTAAATAAAATTTACAAACTAGAGTGTTATATAAAGTCAAATAATAAAGGAGATAGTTTGATTGACCGATTGACCGATTGACCGATTGATTGAAGTAGGAAAATATGGTATCTTTTCGTGCATAAAATATTAATTGAAAAAGGAGAAAGCAATGGAGATACGTTACGCTTCAAGCAATAAAGATGCAAAAACATATGATACAACTCGTCTCAGAGAAGAGTATTTGATTCAGGATCTATTTGTGGCAGATGAAATTAAATTGGTTTATTCTCACATTGATAGAATTATTGTTGGAGGAGCTAGTCCTACGACAAAAATTTTAAAACTAGAAGGAAGTAAAGAATTAGGAAGTGCTTATTTCTTAGAAAGAAGAGAGTTAGGTATCATTAACGTTGGTGGAACTGGTGTTATATCTTTAGATGACGTTGAATATGAACTTGGATTTAAAGATGCTATTTATGTAGGAATGGGAGTAAAAGAAGTTTTATTTAAAGCTGCAGATCCTAGAAATCCACCAAAATTCTATATGAATTCTGCTCCTGCTCACAAAACTTATCCTACTAAAAAGATCGGATTAATTGATGCTAGAAAAGTTCACCTAGGGAGCATTGAAACATCAAACAAAAGAACAATTAATCAATATATTCACCCTGAGGTGTTAGATACTTGCCAATTAGTAATGGGAATGACCGCTTTAGAAGATGGTTCAGTATGGAATAGTATGCCTTGTCATACACACGATAGAAGGATGGAAGTTTATTTCTATTTTGATATGGATAAAGATACAAGAGTATTCCATTTTATGGGTGAACCAACAGAAACAAGACATATTGTTATGAAAAATGATGAAGCAGTGATTTCACCTTCTTGGTCAATCCATAGCGGAGTAGGTACGGGTGGATACACTTTTATTTGGGGAATGGTTGGCGAAAACCAAACATTTACAGACATGGATCATGTTGCAATGGAAGATTTGAAATAATTAAATTGAGGTGATAAATGATGTTGAATAATTTTTCAATGGATTTTTTTTCATTAAGAAATAAAGTCGCAATCGTAACGGGTGGAAATACAGGGTTAGGGCAAGCATATGTCGTTGCTCTTGCAAAAGCTGGAGCAGATTTGTTGGTTGTAACTCATGATCAAAATTGGCAAGAAACAAAAGAATTAGTCGAAAAAGAAGGAAGAAAGATTCATTTTGTTCAAGCTGATTTAACTTTAAAAGAAAATATTAAAAAAGTTGTTGCAGAATGTTTATCTGTTTATGGAAAAATAGATATTTTAGTAAATAATGCAGGAACGATTAGAAGAGCACCGTTACTTGAATATAAAGATGAAGATTGGGATGCAGTCATGGCAATTAATATTAATGCTGTATATCACCTAAGCCAAGAAGTTGCAAAAGTTATGGTAGAACAAGGTGCAGGGAAAATTATCAATATTGCTTCAATGTTATCATTCCAAGGTGGGAAATTTGTACCACCATATACAGCAAGTAAACACGCTGTAGCTGGAGTTACAAAAGCATTTGCTAATGAATTAGCTTGTAAAAATATTCAAATTAATGCAATTGCACCAGGATATATAAAAACGGCTAATACGGCACCTATTCGAGCTGATAAAGAGCGAAATGCTGAAATCTTGAATAGAATTCCTGCAAATAAATGGGCAGAACCATTTGATTTAATGGGAACCGTAGTTTTTTTAGCAAGCCGTGCATCTGATTATGTTAATGGGCACGTATTAGCTGTTGACGGTGGGTGGTTAGTGAGATAGTTTACGACCTAACTAAATAATTTCTTTTAAACTATACTCTAAAACTTAATTTCTAAGAGAGGAGTGTGGTTTTTTTATTTATAATTATTTGAAAAAGTTATTCTAGATAAGAAATTAATTATTGAAATTGTTAAGAAAAAGAGTCCACAAATCAAAATTTGGGAGAATAATGTATGGCGATAACAATCTCGCTACATAATAAGAATGGAAATATACGTAATGGTTTAAATAAACCGGGTAAAGCTCCGACTACTATGGCAAAAACAGATGAAACGATAACTTATCTTTCGACTCAAAATTTAACATATGAAGAAGGTGATTATTTTAAAATAGTAGTTGATAAACCTAATCAATATTTAATGGTTCGTCTTGATGAAAGTTTGAATGAAGATTTAATCTATTTAAAAGGAACAGAATGGTTGTATACTATTCCAATTGCTGAAAATCGTGTAAAAGCAAGAGTTGATACAGCTTTCACAGGAAAAAGACATTATGTAAGTGTTAGGTATGCTGAAGATTTTGAAATATACCAGTATAGGAATTTAGCTAGAAACACTCATGCTTTAAATGAATATAACAATGTCTATCCATATGCTTTTGCAAATGTAGAAACAAGAAATGAATCAACTTTTTTTGCTTGTAATGCCATAGATGGCGTGTATGCAAATAATAGCCACGGTTCATATCCTTATGCATCTTGGGGTATAAATCAGCAATTAGATGCTACATTTACGTTGGATTTCGGACGTGAAGTAGAAATAGATAGAATTGATATAACGATCAGATGTGACTTCCCACATGATAGTTATTGGACACAAGCTAGTTTGGAATTTTCTGATGGAAGTACAGAAATTATAAATTTAAACAAAATTCATTTACCACAAAAATTTATATTTGAAACAAAATTAATAACTTGGGTAAGATTGCAAGAATTAATCCAAGATACAGATCCTTCACCATTTCCAGCACTTACACAGTTCGATGTATATGGGAAGAATCACTTAAAATAGTTTGAAATTATTTTAGTTAAAAGAGTTACTTAATATCTGATGAAGAATTGATAAGGGGAAAATGTATGTTACCAAAGTATGAAATCATAAAAAGAGATATCATCAAAAAAATAGATGAAGGGGTATTTAACGCTGGAGAAAAGATTTATTCAGAAAGTGAATTAAAAGAAAAATATTCTGTCAGTAATACTACTGTCGTAAAAGCCTTAAATGATTTAGTTAGTGAAGGAATATTAATCAGAAAACAGGGAAAAGGGACATTTGTTAGAAGACATCTTTTACATAAAAAAGTATTATTTAGTGAACTTACTCCTAAAGATAATGATTCACAAAACGCTATAGAAAAGACGATAACAAACGTATCTTCCCCATATACAGACAAAAAGATAAGTATGAAATTAGGCAGTAGGACAGGGAAAGATAAAATTGTTCAAATAAGACAGATAGCTTATGTAAATGATGTTATTTGGAAAATTCAAGATAGATATGTATTCAGTAATAAATTAACTGCAAATACAATAAAAAATTTGAATAAGGGTGCAAGTTTGTCGAAAGAGTTAAATATTACTGAAGATACTGCAAATTTTCCAATTAAAATGAAAATTAGAGCTGTTATTTTAGACAGGTACTCAGAAATTTTTCGAATGATAGTAAAAGAGAATTCTGATCTGGAAGATAAAGAAGATATTGCTCTTATTTGCTTAAAAAAAACAACTTACAATTCGGATGAAGAACCAATAATTTATATGCAAAGTTATATGCATCCTAATTATTATGCAATTGAAATAACCTCAGAATAACAAAAAATAAAGAGAAAAATTAACAAAGGCTGACATAGCTCAGCCAACTCTATCATTAAATCCAAATTACTTTCTTTCTTTAATCTCTTCTCAATGATTTTTGTTTGAATCTAACCTCAGCATCAAAAAATTATCAATTGTTTTTGAATCTGTGATCTTCTTCGAAGAACTATTTTTTATTTGAGAAAATAGTTGCATCCAATAAAAATTGTCTTAACATAATGTTATAATCGATTAACACGTTAATTGATGAAATTGTATAAATATGCCAATAAAAACATATACTTATCATTATAAAATTTCAGAAGGAAGTTATGAAAAAAATGTTATTCAGTGCATTATGCTTATCAAGCACAATATGCGGGCAAGAAATCAAGCTTTATCAATTCGAAAATGGCATACCGACAAGTATGAAAGTAAATAACTTGACTACAATTTCCATTTCAAGTGAAAAACATAAAGATGGTGAGTATTCTTTAAAATGGGATTTTAAACCAGGAGAAACTTTAACTATTCAAGGTAATGTTGGTTATATAATGGTTAAAAAAAATCAGCAAGAGAAAGCTCGAAGTAGTTATGTAATGTGGATTTATAATCAAACACCAATTAATAGTGTAATGCAAATTCAATTCAAAAAAGATAGTGTTTTAAAAAGCTATTTCTTTTTTAATATGAACTTCACAGGTTGGCGAACAATGTGGGTGCAATATGATCGTGATATGCAAGGAACTCCAGAAGAAGGAATGAATGAAATTATTTTCATAGCACCAAAAGCAAGTGGTACAGTTTATATTGATCACATTATGCCTGCAGTTTTAATTGACCCTCGTCATAATGCTCGTGATGAACAACTTGATTTTATAAACATAGAAGCAGATAAGGCTGCTAATGCTCATTGGATGGCACTTTATAAAAATTATAATCAAATTGTAAAAGACAATAAAAATATCACATTAAAATCAGTTGAATTGAAAGGTTTAAAAACTATTGCACAGCGTTATAAAAGAAGATTACTTAAAACAGTCAAAACTAATGAAAGTCTTGTTAAAGAACAAGAGGATCTTTTTGCAAAATATCAAAATATTACTTTAGAGTTTAATCAAAAACTTGTGATATATAAGCAATTTGAAAAAGAACAGCGAGATCTATTTAAATATGTATTAACGAGAGATTTTGGCATATATTTAAGAAATATTGCGTATATGTATAATTCCACTGACAATCAAAGATTAAAAACTCGTTTAGCAAAACTTTTTAATCAAAGTTTAGAGTATATGTATGATCAGGGTTGGACAAAGGGTTCTGCCCAAGGAACAGTTCACCATCTTGGCTATCAAATGCGTGAAATTTATGAAGCTATATTTCTAATGAAAGATGTTTTAGTGAAATCTAAGACAGTGAATAAAGCAAAAGATATGGTTACTTGGTATACAGCAATGGGGATGCTTTATACTCCACAAAATGAGTTTAAAGTTAATATTGATGTATTAAATACAATGTTACCAGGGATGTTAACTGCAATTTTATTAAATGAAGATAAACAACAAGAAGTAAAAGAATTATATTTATTACAAAGATATCTTAATAATTCTATTCAAACATCACCTGGGCTTTTAGGCGGGTTTAAATATGATGGAACAGTATTTCATCATATGCAAAATTATCCAGCTTATGCAAAAGGAGCTTTTGAAGGTTTATTGCCTATTATTTTTTATCTACATAAAACTCCATTCGCTATTAAAGATGAAAATTATAATATAGTTAAACGTGCAGTTCTTTTCACACGTCTTTATTCAAATAAATATGATTATCTTCTTACTCTAACTGGTCGTCATCCAAACGATAAATTCAATATTGATCCTGAAATTTTTAAGTTATTAGCTTTAAGTAGTGAAAATAGCATCGATAAAGAACTAGCTGAAGCTTATTTAAGATTAAATCCAAAAAGTAGAGCAGCTGCTAGACTCCGAAAACTAGGTTTTAGAAAAGAGAAAACGCCAGAAGGATCTTGGACTGCAAATATGGGATCATTACAACTGCATCGGCGTAATGAATGGTTGGCAGGAATGAAAGGTTATAGTCGTTATCTAGTTGGAAATGAAACTTATGTTAAAAATAACCTTTATGGTCGTTATATGAGTTATGGTACATTCCAAATTCTACAAGATTCACTGAAAAATAGTGGCTATGTACAAGAAGGGTGGGATTGGAAACATTTCCCTGGGACGACAGCAATTAATGTTCCGTTTGATAAATTAAAATCATCAATTGCTCAAGTTGATACTGCAAGCGGAATAGAAGAAATGTTACTTTCTGATGAAACTTATTCAGGTGGTAATAATTTGAATGGTAATAGTATGTTTGCAATGAAATTACATGAGCATACAAAATATGACGGTTCACATCGTGCAAGAAAATCCGTGTTTATTTTTGATAATCGAGCAATTTTATTGGGAACTGGAATTGAAAATAATGATACGGACAATGAAACTCACACTACATTATTTCAAAATTATTTAAGCCCTAATACTCATAGTTTTACTCGAGATGGTAAATTTATTTTAGATAGTCAACAAAACTTATATAAAGTAGTACTTGGAGAAGTTGTAACTCATAAAGGAATTCAAAAATCATTTGATCAGAGTACAGCAAAATTGACACAAAATAATTATGAACTAGCTTATATTAATCATGGTAAAAAGCCACATAATAGCAGTTATCATTATAGTATCTTGATAAAAGCATCGTTAAAAGAACAAGAGAATTTTAAACAAAATTCGCAATATAAAGTAATCAACCAAGATTTTCATAGTCATATCGTAGAAGATCTAAATTCCAATACTATAGCTTATGCATTATTTGATGAAGGTTATGTTGCACCAAATAATTTTATTTTATCAACAGATACTCCATCATTAATAATGATTCAAAATAAAGGTGAAATTTTACAAGTTAGCTTTGTCGATCCTGATTTAAGACTTTATAAAGGGCAGGATCCTGAACTATATAAAAATGGCGAAATGATAGAACGTAGTATTTATTCAAGACCTTGGATTAGCAATGAAGGGTTATCTCACACCACAACTATTATTTTTAAAGGTAAATATTCAATTACGGAAAATAAAAATGTGAAAGGTCAAATTGAAGGTGAAAATACTAAGCTTTTGATTACTTCAAGTCTTGGTAAAGTGATTAATTTTCAATTAAATAAAAATAATTGACAGTTTTTAGAGAATTAAACTAGTTGCACATTAATGCTGAAAAAATTTTTATTTAATTTTGTATAAGGGGAATTATTTATGAAAATTTCACGTCGAAATTTTTTAAATTCTATAGCAGCAGTTACTGCTGCTGGAATTACGACTAATTGTCTCACACAAGTAACTCAAAAACTTCAAAGACCCAATGTATTGTTTCTTGCTGTAGATGATCTTAATGATTGGATTGGTGCACTTGGGACTCATCCTCAAGTGAAAACGCCAAATATTGACAGACTTTACTATCAATCTACAGTTTTCCGTAATGCACATTGTCAAGTTCCTGTGTGTGGACCATCTCGTACAGCTTTGTTGACGGGGATGCCTCCGACAACTACAGGACTTTATACTAATAAAGAATTAGGTATAAAACCTTTTGATCCTGTTGCTGAAGAAGTATTGGGTAAAACGCCAGTGTTACCTGAACATTTTAAAAATAATGGTTACTACACAATGGCGTCAGGTAAAATTTCTCATCACGGTACAGCAGATTTTCGTCATAAAGAACAGTGGAATGAAGAAAATCCTATTTATGAAATTAAAGCAAGAGATGCTCATATTAAAGCTAATGGTTATGGTTATGGCAATTATGGTGTTGATGACCACAAATACTATCCTTTCCCTGTTGGTGGAGGGCATATTATTCAATCTGAAGAATACGGACCTGGTACTAAAGGATTTAGTTTGACTGGTGGTGCGTTAGAGCGCCGTGATATTCCCAATGATGGTGTGATGCCTGATGAATATTTTGCAAATTGGGCAGTAGAACGTTTACAACGCACTTATAATCAGCCATTCTTCTTAGCTTGTGGTTTCGTTCGACCACATGTGCCTTACGCTGCACCGAAAGAATATTTTGATATGTTTCCTCTAGATGAAATCATTGTTCCTGAAACAATTGAAAAAGAAATGTCTGATATTCCTTTAATGGGTAAAGCATTAGCTTTGGGATTTATTCCAGGAGGTGATGCAGCTGCTGTAAACAAATTAGGCATTCGTAAAGAATTAGTTCAAGCTTATCTCGCTTGTATTGCTTTTATGGATGCCCAAGTAGGCAAAGTGTTGGATGCTTTAGAAGCAAGTCCTCATGTAGATAATACGATAGTTATGTTTTGGGGTGATCATGGTCAAAATTTCGGTGAGCATATGAATTATCGTAAGCAAACTTTATGGCAAGAATCTACTCGCGTGCCACTCATGATCAAAATACCAAAACAACAAAAAGGTCAAGAATGTGATGAAGCTGTGAGTTTATTAGATCTCTATCCAACTTTAGTTGATTTATGTCATTTGCCGAAAGTGGAAACTAATGAAGGTCAATCGTTAAAACCATTATTGGATAATCCAAAATTTGAACGCAAATTCCCAGCTATTACGACTTACGGTTATAAATGTCATGCGATTCGGGATGAGCGTTATACTTATATTCAATATCGAGATGGAGAAGAAGAACTTTATGATCGTCAAAGAGATCCAAACGAACATTTCAACTTAGCTAAGGACTCTGCGTATGAAAATGCTAAAAATATGTTAAAGGCATGGCTACCACGCCATAATGCACTACCTTATGGAATGAAAGATTTTGCTGATGAAGGAGGCGATTTTATCACTAAAATTCTTGCTCGTTTTGAAAAAGAAGGTATTCCTGAATATTTGCTTTAAATACTTACGTTCACGTTTAAAACAACGCCCCGATTTTCTGAAAATATTTGACAAATTTTTCAGAAAATTGGGGCGTTTTCATATAGTTGGTGTTACCAACCACTCAAATTAAGAAATACGGGATTATCTTAAATTAAGTGGGAATATGTGGGAAGAAGCCTTTTATATTAAGAGTTTGGGTGATTTGTTGGTGGTTGGTTAATTTTTTTTTCAAATTAAGAAAATATAACAGGAAACCTTGATTTAACCATTTAAATTAAGAATGCTTTCAAGGCTTTTAAAAAGCGTTTAAATTGCGTTTAAATTAGAGAATGTCCAATAAACACTACTTGTCCTAACACTTCAGCATTAAACTCATCGTTATATAGCACATCAATAGGTTGATAAAGCTCAAGGTTATCGCTAATCAACCGCATGCCATTCACCAAACTTTGCACACGTTTAACGAGTAACTGCTCCCCAAGCCGTAGCACATAGATTTTCCCATCTCTAGGTACGGTAGCACTTCGGTTGATGAGGAGCATATCATTATTACGAATAGTCGGCTCCATGCTATCGCCACACGCTAAAATAAACAACAAATTATCCTTATAAAGCCCTTTATGCCAAAGCCACTGTGAACTTAACCCAATAAAATCATCAGGAGTGCAGTCAGTCTCATTTAAAACCCCAAATCCTGCTGAAGTAAAGGCATTGTAAAAAGGAATAGCCATCAATTCATCACCCTTTCTATTAGGCATTAAATTCAGTGTTTCCTTTCTTGTTTCAAGTTCAGGAGTAAAGCCCAAAGCCTGCTGAACTTCTGCGGGCATATCATTAACACAATATTCAAAAACATTTCCTTTCTTTCCTTGAACTCGCCGACGTCTCCAATTTTCTGATATTGCTTTTTTTCTTAAGCCTTGTTTTGTGTTGGGTACTCCTTTAATTCCTTTTAAATTTTCTAATTCAATATACGTTTCCATAATTTACCTTACCTTAATTTAAAGTGATCTATTTCTGTAGTTGGTTTACTTTAAGAAAAAGCTTTATTTTTCAAGCGGGTATAAACACATTGGAAAATATTTAAATTTTTTAAGATAAACCGCTTGTAATTTCTAAGGTAAACCATTATTATCTTGTTACCTTTTAAGGTAGCCTTTAAAAGTTACCACAAGAGGTAAAAGAATAACACAAGTTAAAAGGGATCTTATGAAAAAGAACTGGACAAGAGAAAAAATTATTTTTGAGTTGCATTCTCGAAAAATTACCTTGTCATCTCTTTCTGTTGAAGCAGGACTGGCTCCAGTTGGATTATGTTCTAATAAACTAAAGATAGTTTGGACCTTTGAAAAGTTGATAATCTATAGGACATTGAAATCTCTTGAAGATTGCGTTGTCATTTGTGATTCTTTTCAAAGAATTGTTTTTTTTTATAAAAAAACATTTGCATTAAAAAATAAGTATCGTAACATAAGGCTATAACCGATTAATGCGTTAAGTTAGGTTTTTTGAATCAGTTCAAATTATTATTTGTATTTTTTACTCAAGTTAAACAATTAAGTTTAATGTGAGGAATAACTAAATGATTAAAAATAAATTTTTTGCTATATCTTCAATGATCTTATTAATTACTACAGAAAATTGTGCACAGATTTTTAATTACGGAGAGCATGTTGTTTCTGACAATATAACAGTATCAACAGGAAGCGGTCATCAATTAAATGCAGGCTTTCATGAAGGGCAAATTACAAAAGTTACAAATACAGGAACTATTGCTGTAAATAATGGATTAGGAATAAATTTATATTCTGCTTCAAATAGGAAAGGAAGAAACTATTTGATAAATGATGGTACAGTTGAAGTTAACAAAGGTAAAGGAATGCAAACTGGTTCAAATGGAATTATCGAAAATAACAGATGTGTTACAGTGAAAAATGGAGCTGATGGAGTAATTGTAAATGGAAAAAATAGCCAATTTGTGAATAATAACGATGGCACAATAGTTTCGACAAGAGAAAATTCTAAAGGAATCACTGTAAGTATTGGTGAAGCGATCAATAATGGAAAAATACAAGTTTCAAATAAAGGAATTGGAGTTTATTTACAAGCTGAGGAAGGAAATTTATTAATGATGCTAACGGAATAATTGAAGTTTCAGCTTCGAAAGGTATTCAAATATCTAAAGGTATTGTAACTAATAATGGAACTATTCAAGTTACTAATAATGGAATAGGAGTAATTTATTTTGGAGAAGCATTATTCACTAATCGTGGAAAAATGAATGTTGACGGAGTGAACTCAAAAGGAATAAACCTCAATGCTGTAGGGGAAGGTAAGGCTATAAATAACGGTGAAATTAATTTGACTAATGGTGGAGTGGGAATATTGACTAAAGCTCAAGCAATTAATGAGGGAAAAATTTATGGTAATGGTATAGGGGTACAATTAGCTAATGGTTTATTCATAAATAGTGGAATAATTAATACTACTAAGAATGCTATAGAATCTGTCATTGGAACTAATAACACTGTTTATTTGAAAAAAGGCAATATAATAAATGGAAAAATTATTGGTAACACTGGAATAGATATATTAGCAGTTGAGGGGTTACAGACTAATTTAAATATAGCAGGATATGAAGGGATAATAGTTAGAAGTGGCGATGCTACAATTGTAGATTCTAAGATAGCTTTAGAATATAACAAAGGTACAAAAAAATATTTAATAAAAAGTAAAAATGATCTGGATACTATTGATAATCATACTACTCGAACCAGTAGCAAAAATTTAACTTTGCGAAATTCTAAATTAGTTATCAATTTCAAAGATTCTCTAACTAATTCAAGTATAACAGAGAATCCAATTATTGACACAGATAAACTTATTTTTAGTGGAAAAACAAATTTAGTTTTTAATTCCAGTGATGGCAGAACTGAATTTGATGTAAATGAAGCTTTAGGATTAATGGGAAAAGATATTGATATAACTAATGCTCATCTAAATAAAACTGCAGTATGGGATTATCACCTAGATAATGGTAAGTTGGTTGCTAGAAAACAAAAATACCAAGATGTAGTCAAAAAAGCTGAATTAAAAGATTTTGCAACTTTGTTTGAACAAAATAGAAGTAATATGTCAGGAAAATTTTTCAATAAAATTGTGGGAGAGTTGGATACTTTAGCAACAACTGATGATTTTACTCGAGCTATGGCTCAAATGTCAGGAGGTATACATGGATATACTGTAGATATAGCAGCTATTAATACAAGAACGCTTGTTAATTCAATGAGAAATAGAGCTTTAAATAGAGAGTATCTCTTGAATAGACCAACTAATTCTTGGATACAAGATCTGGTTTATATAGATAATAGGCACAAAATAGATGGATTAATGTCTGCTTCTTATGATGAAAGAGGAGGTTTAGGTATTTCAGAAAAACAAATTTTCTCAAATGGTAGATTAGGGTTTGTGTATGGTGGGAGTAGAGGAAAAGCAAATTTTGATAATGGAAACAGTGGGAATATCGTATCTAACAACGCTTATTTAGGTGGATATTACAATTATGATTTTGATAATAATATATCATTAAATTCAAATTTTTCATTTGTCTACGGGCATAATAAAGTTAATCGAAAAATAAATATAGGAAATTATAGTGATGAACTGAAAGCACATTATCCAACTTATGCAATAGGATTAGGTACAAATGTTATTTATAGAATAAAAGATGATAATAAAAATAAAGCGTTATTCTATGCTGGAGTTGATGTTGGTACTATTATGCAAGGCAATATCAATGAAAAAGCAGAATTAAAACCAAATGATGTAAATGCAACTTTAATGATAAAAAATGCTGGTGTAAATGAGTTTTCTTACTATTCAATCACGCCAAATGTTGGGTTAATTCTTCAAAATTCAGGCTATATTTTTGGCAAGAAATATTTAATTGGGGCTGATGTTTCTTATGAAACAGAGTTAGGGAACATAAAAGATAGTAAAAAATTAAATATGCTAGGGATACCAAATCAATACAAAGTAGGCACTTTTACTAGAGAAAATGTAATATCAGCAGGCATATTTGGGCAATTAGATTTAACAAAATCATTAGCAATAAATGCTAATTATAAAATATCTAAATCAGTTAATTATGATAATAATGCGATAAATATAGGACTATCTTATAAATTTGCTAGTTTTGCTGATAATTTAATAATTGGTTCTATATTAAAAGGAATTGAGAATAGCAAACCATCTTTTGAAAGATGGAAAGGAACAGTTGGTTTTGCATTTGAAATGGAAGATAATTCAGATAGAGTTTATTATGATTCGGTCGGAAATTTAACTAGTGGAGACTATGCTTCATCTACATTAATAAAACCCAAACTTACTTTAAGTTTGGCTGATCAAAAATATACAAACTGGTCTTACTATTTTGAAACATTTTATCAATCGAATGATTTCTTAAAAAAAACTAAAGAAAATGAAGGGCGTTTTACTTCTGCAAGATTCCACGGTGAGGCTCGCTGGAAAAATATCTATTCACAAGGGCATTATGGAATGACTGCGGGGTATAGATATAACACTGCTGGAAAACCAGTGTTATCCACTTATCCTAAATCATTAAGATTAAGCCAATCAGTTCATCAATTAAGACTTACTCCTAACTTTTTATACAAACTAGGTTATGGATTTGCATTTGAAGCAAAACCTACTGTTATAGTTCAATATAATTCTGAAGGTGTCACCAAAGGGCAAACAGACTATATCATTGAAGCTGAATATATTTTCAGTTATGCAGGTTTTATGCCACGCTGGAATTTTCGCTTAGGATATTATCGAGAAGATAGATGGTTAGATGATCGAAATGTGAAACTTATTTGGGATAGTGTCACTAAGAATGCTACAACAGCAGTAGGGTCAAGAAGATACCAATTAAATCAATTAAGACCTGCAGCTACTTACTATTTTGGTAATGGCAATAATTTGAGTTTTGCAATGCGTCTTCCATTAGGAAGAGGGGCTTGGTATAGCAGTTTAGACAATAATAAGAAATTTTCTGAAAGTTATGAAACAAGATACACCGTTGATTATACTCATCTTGTAACTCCAGGATTTAATATCCGTGTAGGTATTTCATTTTTGGATATTAAATCTAAAAATACAGATCGTTCAAGTAGTAGTTATGGGAAGATTACAAAATCATATTCATTTAGACCATCGATAGGGTTTAATTATAGTTTCTAATAGAGTGAGGCACCTAAATGAATAAAAAACTAATTTTGTTATGTAATGTTTTAATACTAGCTAGTAACGTTTTCTCAGAAAATATGCAAAAAGTAGAGAAAGTGAGCTATCGAATTCAAGAAAAATCTGAGATACAAGATTATCAAAAGATCAGAAATAAATGGAGAGATTTCCTCGTTGGATTACCTCAAAACAAAGAAATGGATTTTCCTGAAGTAGTAAAATTAAATGAAGAAGCTGCAAATACAGTCTATAAGAAGATGGATTTGTCTCAAAATAGAAAATTCATCTTTAAAAGTGCTGAGAATATGACAAATGGTGTTGATGTATTGAGTCAATATAGAAGTTTGAAAAAGTTGGCTATTGCCTATAACACACCTAGAACTAGATATTACAAAAATTTAAAAATTAAAAAAGAAATAATAGAAGCTTTAGATTGGCTCTACATACATGCATATCACGAAAACTTACCTGAAATGGGAAACTGGTGGCAGTGGGAGCTAGGGATCCCTAAAGTCCTAAATGAAATAATTACATTGATGTATGAAGATATTTCTAAAGAGAATAGAACTAAATATTTAAAAGCTTCTAAATATTTTCAACCAAATGCAAAATATTCTGGTATGAGTCCTTCTGCTAAATATTCAACGTCTCCAGATAAGAGGATTTCAACGGGTGGTAACAGAATGGATACTTCTATAATTTCATTTATGAGAGGAATATTAATGGAGGATAAAACAGAAGTATTAGAAGGATTAAATGCTGCAGTGGAAGTGGGAGAATTAGTAACAAAAAATGATGGTTTTTATAAAGATGGCTCTTTCATTCAACACAGTAATGTCGCTTATAATGGTACTTATGCAGTAGTATTATTTGATGGGTTAGGCACAATGTTATATTTAACTAATGGAACAGAGTTTAAGATGGAAGATCCCAGATTGAATAATGTTTATGAGGCTATATTAAATGGATATAGTTATCTTTTAATTAATGGCGGAATAAATGATTCTGTAAATGGTAGAGCGATTTCAAGAGATAATTCAAGCGATATTGAAAGGGCGAGTACTTTAATTAACTCAATTGCACTTCTTTCTGAAGGGGCTTCAAAACAGTATCAACTTAAATTAAGAGAATTAATTAAAAAAGTTATTTTAGATAATAACCAATACTCTTTAGTAAAAAACACAACTAATCCATTTATAAAAGCTATTTTACAAAACATTATTAAAGATAAAATGATTAAACCGTTAGATGTAAAAGGGGCAAAAGTATTTGGAGGAATGGATAGAGCTGTTTATTTAAATGATAAAAATGGCAAAGTTGTGATTTCTATGCATTCAAATCGTATTGCTAATTATGAAACTATGAACGGTGAAAATCTTAAAGGCTGGTATACTGGTGAAGGTATGACTTATATCTATGGTAATGATTCCAGTACTTACACAGATTTTTGGCCAACAGTGGATATGTATCATCTCCCTGGAGTAACTAATAGTATTAATAAAAGAAAAAATAAAACGGGAGAAAGAAGAGTAATAGTAACCCCAATGGCTTTTGCAGGCGGAGTTCAAAACGATGAAACAGCTTTTATAGGAATGGATTTACTTTCTTGGAATAAACAACTAGCGATCAAAAAATCTTGGTTTATGATTGATGGTGTAATTCTCGCATTGGCTTCAAATTTAAATGCTACTGATGGCAGAGTTCATACTACTATAGATAATAGAATTTTGAAGCAAGGTAAAATTTTTGTTAATGGAAAAGAACTTACACAAACTACGACTATTAAAAATCCTAGAAATCTTTCTATCAATTTTAATAATAATTATACAGGTGAGAATATTGGCTATATAGTTATTCAATCCCCAAATGTCAATATTAACATTAAAGATAATAGAGGTTCTTGGAAAAATATAGGTGGTTCTTCAACTAATGAAATAAACAAAAAATACTTTGTTACTTATATAGATCACGGTAGTTTTTTGAAAAATAAAAATTATATTTATTTAATATTACCTATGTTTTCCAAAGAAGCTGTAGATAATTATGATGTTTCAAGATTTGAAATTCTTAAGTTAGATGAAGATGCTCATATAGTGAGAGATAAAAATACTGGTACAGTAGCCATGCATTTCTGGGAAAATGATGTTGAATCTTTTGGCGACATCACAGTATTCTCAGCAATGTCAATTCTCAAAAAAGAGAAAAATGATATTTTAGAGCTTTATGTAAGTGATCCGATGCAGCTTCAAAATTATCGCTCTATTCTTGAGTTAAAAGGCAAGTACAAATTAATTTCAAGTACTGATAAAAATATTTCAATGAAAACCAGCTTAGACACAACTAAAATAGAGATAGATCTAAGAAATAATGGTAGTACTCAAAAAATAGTTTTAAAAAAGCAATTTTGATTGATTAGGAGCGAATAATGATATTTGAAAATTGTGTAACTTGGAAAGAGATTCTTCAACAACCATCTATTTGGAGAGAAGAGCTTAGTATTATAAAAAAAGATCTTAGCTCAATTGCGAATTTTATTAATCAAATTGATGGTGAAAAAGTAAAAGTTATTTTTACTGGAGCTGGTTCATCCGAATTTGTTGGTAATACTCTGTGTTCATATGTGAACAGTCAAATAGATATTGATGTTATATCTATCCCTACGACAGATATTGTTTCTATGCCTGAACAATATCTTGAGAAAGATATAACAACTATTTTAATTTCTTGTGCTCGTTCAGGAAACTCACCTGAAAGTGTAGCTACTGTCAACTTAGCTGATAAATTAGTCAAAAATATTCATCATATTTTTATTACTTGTAATCCTGAAGGAGAACTCGCTAAAATCTCAAAAGAAGGAGAAAACAAATATCTTTTGTTAATGCCTACGAAAACAAATGATAAAGGTTTTGCAATGACAGGAAGTTTCTCTTCTATGGTAGTTGCAGGAGTGCTCATTTTATTAAAAGAAAACTTCGAAAAGTTGGAAGAAAAAATTACTTATGTTGCAAATATAATTGAAAAAAACATCAATAGTATATTTGAAAATGTAAGTGCTATTGCTGAATTAGATATTGAAAGAATTGTATATTTAGGTGATGGTACTTTAAAAGGACTTGCTGAGGAAGTTTCACTTAAAGTATTAGAATTAACGAGTGGAAAATTAGCAGCTTTTCATAATACTTTCTTAGGTTTTAGACACGGTCCAAAATCAATAGTAAATGATAAAACTGCTATTATTTGTATGATGTCAAATAACTCTTACACTAGAAAATATGAATTAGATTTATTGAAAGAATTTAAAAATGAGAGAAGCAATAAAAAAATTATCGTATTAGACACGATCTTCGATGAAAAAGTTAAAAACAATTGCGACTATTATTTTTCCTTTAATGATGAAAAATTAGGAGAAATTGAAGAGGTATTTGCAAGTTTAGGATACTTAATATATGGACAGTTGTTATCTCTTGTAAAATCAGCAAAACTTGGAATCAACCCTGACAACCCTTGCCCGACAGGAGAAGTAAATCGAGTTGTTAAAGGGGTAATCATTCACGAATATAGATAATTATTGGAGGAAAAATGTTAATCTCAACTAAACAATTATTATTGGATGCACAAAAAGGGAAATATGCTATCCCTGCTTTCAATGTACATAATATGGAAACTATTCAAACAGTTGTAGAAGCAGCGGTTGAACTTAGATCACCAGTTATCGTCGCTGCAACTCCCGGGACGATGAAATATGCAGGACCTGAGTTTTTTATCAAATTAGTTGAAATTTGCACAAATAAATATGATATCCCAATTGCAATGCATTTAGATCATCACGAATGCTTTGATGAAATTAAAGCAGCCATTCAAATTGGTACAAAATCAGCAATGATAGATGCTTCTCACTTTGATTTTGAAGAAAATGTAAGAAGAGTAAGAAAAGTCGTTGATTATGCACATAAATATGATGTAACTGTGGAAGGTGAGTTAGGTGTTTTGGGTGGTCAAGAAGATGATCTGATAAGAGATTCAAAAGATAGTAAATACACAAACCCTGCTCAAGCAAGAGAATATGTAGAAAGAACTGGTATTGATTCCTTAGCTGTAGCAATCGGAACGGCTCACGGTGTTTATAAAGAAGAACCAAAATTAGATTTTGAAAGATTAGCAGAGATTAGAGCTGTTGTGGACATTCCATTAGTTCTGCATGGAGCATCAGGTGTTCCAGCTGATCAAGTTAAAAAAGCAATTGAACTTGGCATCACTAAAGTGAATATTGCAACAGAGTTGAAAATGCCATTTGCCGCTAAATTAAGAGAAGTTTTAATATCTAAACCTGAAGAAAGCGACCCACGAAAATATTTTAGTCCTGCTAAAGAAGTTATGAAGAAAGTTGCAATCGAAAAAATATTAATGTGTAGTAGTAATGGAAAAGCTTGATTATGCATAAAATCTTAACTATTACATTAAACCCCGCTGTAGATGTCAGATATTCTATTGATAATTTTAGTTTTGGTAATGTAAACAGAACGAAAGAAATAGAAAAAAATGCTGGAGGCAAAGGGATAAATGTCAGTAGAATAATTAACATATTAGGTGGTGATGTTTTAGCTACAGGTATTATTGGTGGTTTTACAGGTCAGTTATTTTTGAAAAAGTTAAATAAAAACTTCATTAAGAATGATTTTTTAATAACTGATTATGAGACTAGAACTTGTGTAGCTATTGTGGCTAAAAATATAGAAGGCATTACAGAAATTTTAGAAGCAGGAGATGGTGATTTTGAAGTTTCCAATCATTTTAAGGATAAATTTTTAAATATTTTAAAAGATAAAACTATAAAGATAATCTGTGCATCTGGAAGTTTGCTTAAAGGAATAGATCCTTTGCTGTATAACTATCTTATAGAAGAAAGTCATAAACAAGGAATAAAATTTATTCTTGATACTAGTGGGAAAACTTTATTATCTGGAATACGAGCTAAACCTTTCTTGATAAAACCCAATAAAGAGGAGTTAGAGTTTGTTTTAAATAAAAAACTTGAAACTGAAGTTGATATTATTAATGCTGCTAAAGATCTGATCTCAAGAGGTGCCGAAAATGTAATAGTAACTTTAGGGAGTAATGGTGCACTTTTTATTACTGCTGATAAAATTTACAGAGGCACATTCCCCAAAGTTATTGTCAAAAATACTGTAGGATCGGGAGATTCTACAGTTGGCGGATTTGCTTACGCACTATCGCAAGACAAACCTCTAGTAGAATGTTTTAAATTAGGACTTGGTTGCGGAACAACTAACGCAATGTTAGATAGTACAGGGACAATAGATCTTAAAACGTTGAATGATATTCTTCTTGAAATAAAAATAGAAGAAATAAGATTCTAATAAAACCTCTTTCATTTCAATTGAAATGAAAGAGGTTTTATTTATCTAGCAATGAGCTAAATTGAATATTAATAATTAAAGAGGATATATGGCATCTGCACGCTTTCATATGATGGCAAAACCAACAAGTTATCGTTGTAATTTAAAATGCGAATATTGCTTTTATTTAGAAAAAGAAAGTTTTTTAGATAGAGAAAATAATAAGCAACCCTTGATTATGCCCGATTCAATTCTCAAAAGATATATTCGAGATTATATTGAGTCTCAAGATGTGGACACAATAGATTTTTCTTGGCAAGGAGGAGAGCCAACTTTAGCTGGATTAGATTTTTATAAAAAAGTTGTAGAATATCAGCGTCAATATGCCAATGGCAAAACTATTACGAATAGTTTTCAAACTAACGCTGTAGCAATTAATCGTCAATGGGCAAAATTTTTTGCAAAACATAAATTTTTAATAGGTGTTTCCGTAGATGGTACACCAGCTATTCATGATAAGTACCGTATTTCTGTAAATGGTAAACCAACTTTCGAGCGTGTAAAAAAAGCTATTGATTTACTTTTAGAATACAACGTGGATTTTAATGTTTTGACAGTTGTCAATGATCAAAACTGGAATAAAGGAGTGGAAACTTATCAATTTTTAAAATCACTTGGAGCGAAGTTTTTGCAGTTTATTCCAATTGTGGAAGTAGAAAATTCTGCATTAACTTCACTGTATCATTATACTGTACACAAAACCCCTTCTTTAGCACATTTTTCCGTCCCTAGTGATGGATATGGGCAATTTATGGTTGATGTTTTTGAAGAGTGGTTGAAAGAAGATGTTGGGCGAATTTATGTACGTATGTTCGATAGTATTCTCGCTACCTGGTTTGGATATCCTGCTTCTATTTGTATTCAATCCAAAACTTGTGGTCAAGCGATGGTGATCGAAGCAAATGGTGATGTTTATTCTTGCGATCATTATGTCTATCCTGCTAATCGTTTAGGAAATGTTACAAATCTTCCTTTAAGTAAAATAGCAACAAATAAAATTCAACAACGTTTTGGTGATACAAAAGCTACTGATCTAACAGATGAGTGCCTTTCCTGTGATGTTTATAAACTTTGTTATGGAGGTTGTCCAAAACATCGAATTGTTTCAGTTAAAGGGCAAAAATATAAACAGAATTACCTCTGTCCTTCATACCAAAAAATTTTTCGTCATACTGCTCCAGCAATGTATTTAATGATGCAAACTATTTCACAAGGCGGAACGGCTGTTGATGCATTACCAATGATTCGTCAAGCACGTAACTGAAGCTTGTTTAATTAACGATCAAAAGGAAGGAAAAATTAATGAAGTTATCTTTGATTCAAAAAAGTCTTGTAGCTACTTTAGTAAGTGCCTCTTATTTGAGTATTCCTACATTTACATTTGCGGCTCAAAATCCTCAGAAACCAAATGTGTTATTAATTATTATGGATGACTTAGGTTCGGGGCAATTAGATTTTGCGTTAGATACTCTTGATAAAAAAGTACTATCTAAACGTTCTGTACCTGTTCGTTATCAAGGTGATTTAGACAAAATGATTGATGCAGCTTCTCGTGCTATGCCAAATATTTCTAAGCTAGCTCAAAATGGCGTGAAAATGACAAACGCTTACGTCGCTCATCCAGTTTGTGGTCCTTCTCGAGCAGGGATTTTTACTGGTCGTTATCCTGTCAGTTTTGGAACTTATAGTAATGATGATGCTTTGAAAGGTATTCCGCTTGATGTGAAATTGTTACCTGAACTTTTCCAAGAAAATGGTTATCGCACTGCAAGCATTGGTAAATGGCATAATGCGAAACTTGATCATAAAGACAAAGTTCCAGAAGACGTGCGTTCGAGAGATTATCACGACAATCAAATTCCAGTCATAGCCAAAGGTTATGGTCCGGAAGAGCGTGGTTTTGATTATGCCTATAGTTATTACGCATCAGGGGCTGCTCTTTGGAATTCTCCAGCTATTTATCGTAATGGCAAAAATGTCCCAGCCCACGGTTATTTAACGCATAACTTAACGAAAGAAGCAATAAAGTTTATCGAAGAAAGTGGTGATAACCCATTCTTTGTACAACTTTCTTACAGCGTACCACATATCCCATTAGAAGAAGCGTCACCTGCAAAATATATGGATAAGTTCAACACAGGAAATGTTGAAGCGGATAAATATTTTGCTGCTATCAATGCTGCTGATGAGGGGATTGGTAAAATTATTGCTAAATTAAAAGAAGAAGGAAAATTAGATAATACAATTATTTTTTTCTTATCTGACAATGGTGCTGTGAACGAATCACCTATGCCAATGAATGGTATGCATCGTGGTTTTAAAGGACAAATGTTCAAAGGTGGCGTGCATGTTCCATTTATTGTATCTTGGCCAAAACATATTCCCGCAGGGACAAACAGTGATACATTAATTACTGCATTAGATATTCTACCGACAGCATTAACAGCAGCGGGAATTAAAATTCCTGTTGAAATGAAAGTCGACGGTAAAAATATTATGCCTGTGCTTGAAGGAAAAACAAAAATATCACCACATAAATATATGTACTGGGCAGGACCTGGGGCAAAACACTATAGTGAAGAAAATCAAGCATTTTGGCATGACTACTGGAAATGGATCACTTTTGAAAAACAACAAGCTCCGAAAAATCCTAATTTAGAAAAATTATCGAAAAGCTCTTGGGCAATTCGTGATCAAAATTGGGCATTATATTTCTATGATGATGGTTCAAATAAAGTAAAATTGTTTAACCTTAAAGAAGATCCATCAGAAACTCTGGATTTAGCAGGCAAATATCCAGCAAAAGTAAAAGAAATGAAACAAGCATTCTATAGTTGGATCAAAAAAATGCCAAAACCAGTAGAATGGGGGCAAGATCGCTATCATGTAATTAGTGAATCTGCTAAATAAAAATTATTTAAATTTTAATTAGTTAAAACGCTTTGATTTTTTAAGGAAATTGAAGCGTTTTTTATTTCAGAAATACAAAGAAAATATGAGAGTTATTTAAATGCAAGATAAGTTTTGAAAATTTGTCTTAAATGTGAATTTGCTCAACTTTGTTTAATTTATTGTGTGATCTTCCTCAAATAACTGGCTTTTTGTTTTTCAAAAACATTGACATAAAAACAAAAATTATCATAATACGTAGCTATAACCGATTAACGTGTTGAGTATTTTTTAATCTGAAAAGAGGTAAAGATGAAGAAAATAAACCACGAACATTTATTAAGAAGTGAGCGTTATATTAATAACGGATTAATTTCAGAAGAAAAATTAAATGCTGCAATTGCAAAGTGTTTGCGTAGAGTAGATAAAAACATAGCTAAGTTAGGAGAACTTTTTCCAACACCTGCAACTTTTAATAATGTATATAAGCCAATACACAATATAGAGTGGACTAATGGTTTTTGGACAGGGATTTTATGGCTCTGTTATGAACTCACAGATGAAACGAAATATCGTATTTTAGCAGAAAAAAATGTTGAATCGTTCTTAGATAGAATCGAAAAAAATATCGAAGTAGAACATCATGATTTAGGGTTCTTATACAGTGTTTCCTGTGTAAGTGCATATAAATTAACAGGAAATAAAAGTGCTAAGAAAGCAGCCATTTTAGCAGCTGATAAGTTAATTAGTCGTTATCAGAAAAAAGGCGAATTTATTCAAGCTTGGGGAGAGTTGGGAGCAAAAGATAATTACCGTTTAATAGTCGATTGTCTATTAAATATCCCGTTATTATATTGGGCAACTGAAGTTACTAATGAGCTTAAATATAAAGAAATTGCTAAGAAACATTATATTTCTACAATTAATAATGCTATTCGTGAAGACGCTTCAGCATTCCATACTTTTTATTTTGATCCAGAAACAGGTGCTCCATCTCATGGAAAAACTAGACAAGGGTATTCAGATGACTCAAGCTGGGCAAGAGGTCAATCTTGGTTGATATATGGAATAGCACTTAACCACTCATATATTGAAAATGAAGATAATATTGAATTGTTTGAAGCGATTACGAATTATTTCTTAAATAGATTACCAAAGGATTTCGTAAGTTACTGGGATTTAATTTTTGGAGATAATTCAGGACATTCAAAGGATTCATCTGCTACAGCAATCGCTGTATGTGGGATGAATCTAATGGATAAATATTTGCCAGAAACAAATGAACATAAGCTTATTTATAAATATGCTACACATTCAATGTTAGAAAGTTTAATTGATAATTATACTGATGACTTAACAGACGGAATACAAGCTCTTATAAATGAAGGTGTTTATTCTTGGCATTCAGGTAAAGGCGTTAATGAAGGAAATATTTGGGGAGATTATTTCTATTTGGAAGCTTTAGTGAGATTCAAAAAGAATTGGAAAATGTATTGGTAGGAGGAGTTTACTATGATGAATAAACCAAACATCAAAATGGTCAGAGTGGATGAGAGACTAATTCATGGGCAAGGTCAGTTATGGATTAAGAATTTAGGTGCAAATTTAGTAATTGTTGCTAATGATGAGGCAGCTCAAAACGAATTTCAACAAACACTTATGAGTTCAATTGTTCCAAAAGAAATTGGCACAAGATTTTGGACAATCGAAAGAACAGCTCAAGTAATTTGGAAGGCTGCACCTCATCAGACCATCTTTGTTGTCGTTGGAAACCCTGTAGATGCTCTTAAATTATGTGAGTTAGGCTTTCCAATGGATGAGTTGAACATTGGTAATGTTCATTCAGGTGAAGGCAAAGAAAAAATTTCTCAATTTATCTACTTAGATGAAAAAGACAAAGAAGCCTTAAGAACTCTAGAAGATAAATTTAATGTTAAATTGAATACAAAAGTTTCTCCAGTGTCTGTAGATGGAGAGCAAACTATTGAAACATTAAGAATTGCTATTCGTAAATAATCAAAATTGGAGGTTTGGCTTATGGAGATTACACTTATACAAGGAATTTTAATTGGACTAGTAACAGCTTTCTGTTATTCAGGACTGTTATTAGGAATATATACTAATAGAGCTATCGTAATGGCTTTTCTTGTAGGGCTGATATTAGGAGATGTCAAGACAGCTCTTATATTTGGAGCAATAGCAGAATTGGCATTTATGGGATTTGGTGTAGGGGCAGGTGGAACTGTTCCACCTAATCCAGTTGGACCAGGTATAGTTGGTACGATAATGGCGATTACTTTAAAGGATCAAGGAGTTACTCCAGAATCGGCATTGTCGTTGTCTTTCCCTTTCGCAATTCTTTTCCAATTTGTAACAACAGCAACTTATACTTTCTTTGCGAGTGCTGGAAGATGGGCTAGAAATGCAGTAGAAAAAGGTCAGTGGGGTAGATTTTCTTTGATTGCTCACTCTACTTATTTAGGTCTTGCGGTCGTAGGTTTTATTATTGGAGTTGCCGCATCGTTAAGTTTGCCAGGATTAAAATTACTCGTAGAGGCTTTGCCAAAATGGTTAATAAATGGATTTTCAGTCGCAGGAGGATTAATTCCAGCAATTGGTTTTGCAATGATACTTTCAGTAATGTTAAAGAAAGAGTTAACGCCATATATTCTATTAGGATATATCTCTATAGCATATTTGGATCTTCCAATAATGGGTGTAGCTTTTTTAGGAACAATATTTACTCTCATATCTTATTATGGAAAAACAAATTCTCTAACAACAATTGTTGAA
Organism: Actinobacillus sp.; assembly: GCA_020026055.1. Classification (GTDB taxonomy): domain Bacteria; phylum Pseudomonadota; class Gammaproteobacteria; order Enterobacterales; family Pasteurellaceae; genus Actinobacillus_C. Next base: position 19,132 of record JAHHRA010000007.1, on the reverse strand, counting down.
AGTAAAAATTCAAAAGTAATAACAAAAAATATTGATGAAGAGGACTTTAGCGATGGAATCTAAAAATAAATTAACCAAGAAAGATTATACAATTACCACATTAAGATCATATATCTTACAGAATAGTTTCAACTATACTGATTATCAAGGTGTAGGCTATTTAAATTCAATATTGCCTGCACTTAAAAAAATGTATAAAGATGATCCTGAAAAATTGAAAGAAGTTGCTAAAGCGAATCTTGAGTTTTACAACACTAATCCACACACAATACCATTTATTACAAGTTTACAACTTGCAATGTATGATGATGGTCAGAGTATAGAAAATGCTCGTAGTATTAAAATGGCATTAATGGGACCTTTATCAGGCATCGGTGATTCTCTCGCACAATTTGGATTAGCTCCGTTATTTTCAACAATCTTTGCAGGCTTAGCATTAAGTGGTTTGGCTTTTGCCCCAGTAGGATTTTGGCTTGCAATTTGTCTATCTTTGCTTGCCGTAAAACTATTAATGGGACACCTTGGCTATAAGTTAGGAACTGAAGCTATTAAAATCTTGAGTAGCAAAATCGGAGAAATATCTGAAGCTGCAAATATTGTAGGGGTCACTGTAATATCGGCACTAGCAACAAAATATGTCAAAGCTAGTCTTGCAGTACAGTATGTAGCAGAAGAAACAGTCAATGGTGTAACCAGTGAAAAAATCATAAGGATGCAAGAAGTTTTAGATAAAATAATGCCAAACTTATTGCCTGTTGTTACTACAATAATAGTATTTTATTTGCTTAAAAAGAAAAAATGGAATACTTACAAATTATTAGGATTATTATTTAGTGTTGGTATTTTGTTCTCAACACTAGGAATTATTAAATAACACATAGAAATTATTAATAATATGGAACTACTTCAACACTATCGAAGTTATTTTTTCAAAAATGACTTTATAGAGAGAATTAGAAAAGAAGAAAATGACTATCTAGTAGGAATTTTGAGTAGAAGTGAATATTTATTAAATGATGAAATAATATTCACTGATGCAATGGATATGGAAAGTTCTTTTATTCCATATAAAATTAATGATTATAAATGGAAAACCACTCCGAATGGAGATGAGGAGTGGTGTTTTATGCTTAATCGCCATGGTTTTACTTTAGATTTAGCTATTGCTTATCTGTTAACTAATAAACAAGAATATTTGCAAAAATGGAAAGACTTAGTTTTTTCATTTATTACTGAAGAAGGCAAGCCTAATGTTGACAATAAAAGATGCTGGCGCCCACTAGATACAGGTTTAAGACTTAGCTTTTGGGTACGTAGTTTAATATATCTTGGCAAAGAAAATTTTACTGAACAAGAATGGAATATTCTTTTAGCTTCCATAACAGTCCATAAAAAATATTTAAAATCTAGTTTTGTAAATAAACTTTTACTTAGTAATTGGGGTGTACTTGCTTTAAGTGGACTGATTTTAAATATTTTATTTGAAAAAGAATGCGTAAAAAATCATCCTGATATTTGGGACAAATTTAAAACGACAATTGAACTACAATTCACTGAAGCTGGAATACAGTGGGAACAAAGTCCATTGTACCACCATGAAGTCATCCTAAATTATGCTTATATTCTACAAATTAGTGAAACTTTATCTGTAACATTACCAATAAATTTAAGAGAGATTTTAAATAAACTTGTGAAATCAGCTTACTATATGTGTGATCAGAAAGATTATCTACTAGCTTTAAATGATAGTGATTATGTTGATTTCTCATATGTATATGATTTTTACAGAGGAATGGAATTATTAAATGATAAAGAACTAACTTCTTTAAAAAAATTAAAATCTAAAATTTTATTAGGAGATTATTATCTCAATAAATTAAGTAGTTATAAGCAAAAAGAATATGAAGTCAACTACTATGATAGTATGGCTGGATTAGCAGTGATAAAAGATGATAATTATTATTTAACTTGTTTTAATGGATTACATGGTAGTTCACATGGGCAAAGCTCACAAGGTTCGATCACTTTGACCTATAAAGGCAATCCTATACTTATTGATAGTGGAAGATATACATATACTGAGTGCAAAGAAAGAATAGAATTAAATAGTGATTTTTCACACAATACAGTGACACTTGAAAATTTAAAAGGAACAATTATAAAAAATTCTTGGGAGTATGAAGAATTAATTGAACCTTTAGGAATGTTTGTAAAAAATATTAATGAATTATCCTATATTGAGATGGTTTGGTTAGCAAATAACAATAATAATATTGGTGTTTTTAGAAGAAACGTCTTGTTATTTAAAGATATAAAAACTTTAGTAATTGTTGATGATATAAAATCAAATACAAATGATAAATTAGAAGCATATTTCCACTTAAATAATAGAGTAAATGTTTTATTAACAAAAGAAACTTTAAAGACGGATGATATTATTCTGTATTCAGACGGAAGTATATCAACTTTTAAACACTATCATGCTCCAAGATATAACCAATTAAGAGATCATACGGCTATAAAAATTAAAAGTAATAATTTATTAGTAACAGTTATTAGTTTAGATAAAAATATCGGCATTGAAAAAATTCCTGTTTATCAAAATAATCGTGATGAAGAATTTAAAAGTTGTAAAGGAATCAAATTGAGTTTTAGTGGAAATACTAAAGAAATTTATGTTAATAGTTCTGAAATAGTCAAACACGATAAGTTATTGATTGGGGCCAACAAACATATGTTTTATGGGGCAGTAGTCGTATTCGAAAACGATAACAGAATCAGGTTAAAATAAGGAGTATTAAGTTATGTATGGAGTAATTATTGCCACTCACGGTAATTTTGCAAGTGGATTAAAAAGCACTATACAACTAGTGTGTGGAGATATGGAAAACTTAAGAACAGTCGACTATGTCGCTGAAATGACTATTGATGATTTGGAAGAAAAATATGATAGAGCTATGGAGGAACTAAAAGCTTATGACAAGATCATATTTTTAACAGATATGTTTGGTGGAACACCATTCAACAGAGCTGCAATGAAATATGCTAGAAATGATAGAGTTAAACTTTTATCTGGAGTAAATTTTACTTTAGTCTACGCAGCGTTAACAGCAGATTCAAATGACATAGACAAAGATATCGCTGAAATGCTCGAAGTTGCTAAAGATGCAATTTCTGAATTTAAACCTGAACAACCTAATACTGATAGCAACTCTGATGGTATTTAATTCAAAAAATTTTTTATAGAGATGTAATGTAGGCAGGATTTGGAATAATTAATTCAAATCCTTGCTTATATTTTTTATTATTCTTGAAGTTAGAATTAAAAAACAAATAATCTTGGAGAGTTTATGCGATTAATACCTCTAACTAATACTGAGCAGGTGAGCATTTGGTCGGCAAATTATATTGTTGAACGGATCAATCAATTTAAACCAACAGCTGAGCGACCTTTTGTGCTAGGTTTACCAACAGGAGGGACACCTCTTGCAACTTATCAAAAACTCATTGAGCATTATCAGGCAGGAAGAGTGAGTTTTCGCCATGTCGTTACTTTTAATATGGATGAATATGTTGGTTTAGCAGAAGATCATCCGCAAAGTTACCACTATTTTATGGCTCATCACTTTTTCGATCACATTGATATTCCCAAAGAGAATATTAATATCTTGAACGGCAATGCTGCAAATCATGAAGCTGAATGTCAACGTTATGAAGAGAAAATTCGCCAATATGGCAAAATCCATCTTTTTATGGGGGGAGTTGGATCAGATGGGCATATTGCATTTAATGAACCTGCTTCTTCGCTTGCCTCACGTACTCGCATCAAAACATTGACAGAAGAAACTCGTCTCGCTAATGCTCGATTTTTCAACTATCAATTAGACGCTGTGCCGAAATATGCACTGACTATCGGTGTGGAGACATTATTAGATGCCGAAGAAATACTATTGTTAGTGACAGGTTATAATAAAGCTCTTGCCTTACAGGCTTGTGTAGAAGGAGCCATCAATCACTTATGGACAGTGAGTGCATTGCAGCTTCATCCACAATCAATAGTAGTATGTGATGAAAAAGCAACTCAAGAATTGAAAGTTAAAACGTTGAAATATTTTACTTCACTAGAGCAAGAAGCAATCTGCTCTGTTTCACAATGAAATTTGGGAAAATAGAAAAGGAGAAAATGATGAAATATGCACTAACTAATGCTGTCATCTATACAGGTGAAGAGATTCTTAAACAACAGGCAGTAGTGATTGAGAATGATCGCATTCTCGCTATTCAACCCCAAACATCTTTACCTGATAATCTTAAGCAAATCGACCTAAATGGAACAAATCTTTGTGCAGGGTTTATTGATTTACAAATTAATGGTTGTGGTGGCGTAATGTTTAATGATGATATTAGTCTTAGAACGCTGGAAATAATGCAACAAACTAATCTCCGCTCTGGCACAACCAGCTTTCTACCGACGTTTATTACGGCTCCTGATGGCAAAATGATGCAAGCTGTGAAAGTCGTTTCTGACTATATGCATCAACATCAAAATCAAATTTTAGGTATTCATTTGGAAGGTCCATATATAAGCAGTGCTAAAAAAGGGACTCATCGAGCAGAATTTGTGAGCGAAATGACTAATGAAGCTAAGCAAGAACTTTTAGCAAATGCAGATATTATTAAAATGCTTACTATTGCAGCCGAAAATCCAACTAGTCAATATATTCCTGAGTTTGTCAAAGCAGGGATTGTCGTCTCAATTGGTCATTCCAATGCCACTTTCGAACAAACGCAAGCTGCTTTTCATGCAGGGGCAAGCTGTGTAACTCACCTTCATAATGGCATGTCACCAATTAGTTCAGGTCGAGAAATGGGCGTCGTTGGTGCTGCTTTGTATAGCGATGTCTATGCTGGCATTATTGTTGATGGTAAACATGTTCGCTTTGAAAATATTGCTTTGGATAAAAAACTTAAAGGAGAACGTCTTTTTATTATTACTGATGCAGTTGCTCCAGCAGGATCGAATATTGAAAGTTTTATTTTCGAAGGTAAACTAATAAAAGTTAAGGATAAACAATGCTTTGATGCCAATGGTTCTCTCGCAGGCGCAATGATCACAATGATCGAATCCATTGCTAATCTAGTCAATCACCTCGACTTACCGCTGGACGAAGCTCTCAGAATGGCAACTCTTTATCCCGCACGAGTGATTAATGTCGATGATAAACTTGGCTCGATCCACGTAGGCAAAATCGCTAACCTCACTGTTTTTGATCACTCATTTAATGTAAAAGCTGTCGTAGTGAATGGGAAATATGAAGCTTTTTAATATCAAACACATTCGCAAAATCTGGAAAAGTTTTCCGAGTTTTGAAGCCTAAGATCACGCCTGCAAATTTGGAAAATTTTTCTGATTTCGTAGGCGTGATTTTTTAATTTTTACTTCTTCATTAATTATAATGAGATCTCCTTATTGAGCAAAAAATAGAGAATACGCAAATTTGCTTTATTGAGTAAAAATTTTTCATACTTTTTGCTTAACTCAGTCACTATGTTCAATTTATAGCCACTACCAAAATAAAGCAAACGATCTGTTGCAGACTTTACTGTTTTTACGCAGACAAAATCAGGATTTTTTCTTGAATAAGGATAGTTTTGCAATGAAAAAATACTCAATTTTATTAACTGAAAAGTTTGAATATATTAGAATTTTTTTGAAAATTCACTCATTTAATTGAATGAGTTAATGATGTTATTCTTGTTGGTAACCAGCAAGCAAATTTTGCCAATCGTTTTGGTTAAAATGAATGTGCATCCGTTCGACTTCTTTGAGAAAAGAACGGTAAAGACGAGAAAGGTTTTCTGTTTTCCAACCGTTCCCAATGCGTTCATCACATTTATCAAAATCAATTAGATAGCATTTTTCTTGTGGCGTATGAGGGTGTTGAAGTAAGATGTTATGAGCATTCAAATCTGTATGGCAAACTTGGACGTTATGTAACTGTTTGATTAATTTGCCAATTTTTTGCCACTGGTGAGGACTAAGTGGTTTTTTTTGAAGAAGAATAGTGAGATCTTGGGCATGGCTGATGAGCTCGCTTAATAAATCTGCTCGATAAAATCCAAAGCCGAGTTTTTCGACATGGGCAGCGATAGGTTTGGGAACAGCAATGCCAGACTCGCAGAGTTTTTGTAATAACTGAAATTCAGCAAAACTGCGGCAGTTTCGTAAATTTTTGTTCCAATAAAGATCTTTATTCAATTTTCCTAAAAAGCCACCACGGTAATAATGACGAAGAGTAACATTAACCTGCCAAAGGTCGCTTGTTTGAATGAACCAAGTTATACCACGTCCGCAAGCTTGCCCAATAATACGTTGTGTGCGTTGCCAAGTTTGCGGTAAAAAGAGAGTTAATAGATCACTATGATCAACGCCATCTGACAGTAAAAAAAAGTGGTTTTGTTGCTGAATTTGGGAAAAATTTTCCAAATTTGGTGACGTAATATTATTTATATTCATCTTTTAGGCATTCATCATAACGTTTGAGCAAAGCTTTTTTCGCAATAGTGCCGATACTATGCAAGAAAATCAATAAGAAAATTAAAATATAGAGTGGTTTTGAGCCTAAAACAGAGTATGGTGTTGTACCTATAGTCGGGGCAACTGTTGCTGACAAACTGATAGTTTTAAATTGCGGAGCTTGTTTGATAATTTGCCCTTTCGCATCCACAAAAGCAGTAATGCCTGTATTAGTTGCTCGGATCAAAGGACGACCTAATTCTAAAGCACGCATTTGTGCCATCTGTAAATGTTGCCAAGGTCCAATACTGTTTCCAAACCAAGCATCGTTAGAAAGAGTGAGTAGATAATCTGTGTTTCGACGTAAGTTTTCACGGAGTTGATCACCAAAAATAATTTCATAACAAATGGCTGGAGCAAACAGATGCTGTTGCACAAATAGATTAGATTGCATGCGTGCACCACGAGCAAAGTCCGACATTGGTAAATTAAAGATTGTTCCTAAAGGGCGTAACCATTTTTCTAAAGGCACATATTCACCAAAAGGAACTAAATGGTGTTTGATATAGCGATTTTTATTCTCTAGCGAATAAGGGAATTTTGAATTGCCTAAATCAATGATGGAATTTGCATATTGTTGATTTTGTGACTGCCAAATTGTGCCGATCACAATCTCAGTATGATTAATCTGTGCTTTAGTAGCGAGATTCTCAAAGAAAGTTTGAAGTCTTCGCTCATCTACAGGTAGTGCTGATTCTGGCAAGATAATGATATCTGTTTTGCCGATATTTTGCTCAATCAACTGTTGATATGTTTTCATTGTGTGCCAAAAATAAGCGGGATCCCATTTCATTTGTTGTTCAATATTGCCTTGCAATAAAGTAAAGCGCAATGCACGCTCTTTATCTTGGACGACGAAATTTAAGTGTGAAGCAAAGTAACTTAATGTCATCACTATTGCTAGTAAACTTATATTAAATGTAATCAATAGCAGAGATTTGTCTTTTTTTAATAAGAAGTGAAATAGTGTGTAGATAAGCGCTACTATCCATACAGTAAAGAAAGTTAAGCCTTCAACGCCTAAGAGTGGTGCTAAACCTGCAAAGGGACTATCGATTTGTGAATAACCAAATTGCAACCATGGGAATCCTGTAAATAACCAACTACGGAACCATTCGGTTAATGTCCATAAAGCAGGGAAAATAGCAGGACTTTTAACGTTAAAGCGTTGAATTAAATAAGCAAAAAGCAATACGAATAGTGCAAGATATGCCCCAAGTAGCGAAACGAAGAAATAACTTAACCAAAGTGGTGCTCCACCAAAGTTGTGAATACTAACGTGTACCCAGCTCACGCCGATGCTAAAGAAGCAAAATCCCCACAGGAAACTTCCACAAAGAGCTGTTTTTTGGCGAGGGTTTTTCGTTAACCAAATCAAACCAAATAGAGACGGATAAGCGAGATACCAATAATGGAAAGGCGAAAAGGCAAAAATGCCCATGATGCCACAGAGAATAGCAATTAAGTAAGGCAGGAATTTTTTCATAGATTAGGATTTTTAGCTTCAATAAAAGGTTCGTTTTTTTCTAAGTTTTTAGTTGGAACAGTAACACGGAGCTGAATAAGACGACGGCTATCTGCAACTATAATTTTGAATTTAAAGCCTTCAAGAATAATTTCTTCACCAGGTGAGGGGAGATAGCCGAATGTGTTCATCACTAAGCCACCGATAGTATCGACTTCTTCATCATTGAAGTGAGTTTGGAATTTTTCATTAAAATCTTCAATCGGAGTTAAGGCTTTAATAGCAAAAACATGACGAGAAAGTTGACGTATATCTTCGCCTTCATCCTCATCAAACTCATCTTCAATATCACCAACGATTTGTTCAAGAATATCCTCAATCGTCACTAAACCAGAAACGGCACCGAATTCATCAACTACGATCGCCATATGAAAGCGTTCTAATCGAAAATCTTTGAGCATACTATCAACGCGCTTACTTTCTGGTACAACAACAGCAGAACGGAGCATGGAGAGTAAATCAAAAGGTTTAGCGTCTTTTCTAAGGCAAGTAAGTAAATCTTTTGCGTGTAGAATGCCTAAAATATGATCCCGTTCACCTGTAATAACTGGAAAACGGCTATGAGTTGAACGAATGATAGTCTCTAAACAAGCATCAATGTCTTGAGAAATTTCAATAAAAGTAATTTGCGAACGGGGGATCATAATGTCTCTGACTCGTAAATGTGCGATTTCCATTACTCCTTCAATCATTTCACGAGTATCTTGATCAATGAGATCATTTTGCTCTGAATCTCGGATGACTTCGACAAGTTCTTCACGATTCTTAAGCACAGTTGGAAAAAATTTATGCATAATTGATTGGAAAAAATACAACTTTTGGTTATTCCTCTTAAGTTGTTCGCTAACGTTTTCTGAACATCGCATAGTGTTGATTATCACCATTAATTAAAAAAAACATTCAGAAAATAACATATTTTTCAAAAAATAACTAGATTTGAGGAGCATTATAGTTATTACTAACTAGTTACTAATAATTTATTAATGAAGTTAAAATTTTTATATATTATTTATAAATTTTTATATACATTTATGATTTAAATTAAGTTTTGTATTTTTAACAGTTAACTTAACTGTTATAATAGCGACTATGTTTTGGTGTCATAAACTAAAATAACTACAGTTATTTGTTACAAATATAATAATTAAAGGAAATAAAAATGATAATTCCTAAAATTCTGATTGTTGAAGATGAAATAATTACTCGAAATACTTTGAAAAGTATTTTTGAGGCAGAAGGGTATGATGTTTTTGAAGCAGCTGATGGTGTACAAATGCATCGTGTTTTATCTATGCAAAAAATTAACCTTATTGTTATGGACATTAATTTGCCTGGGAAAAATGGGTTAATGCTAGCTAGAGAATTGCGTGAACATAACGATATAACGCTTATGTTTTTAACAGGGCGTGACAATGAAGTAGATAAAATTTTAGGCTTAGAAATAGGAGCAGATGATTATATTACTAAGCCGTTTAATCCACGTGAATTAACGATTCGTGCACGCAATTTGCTTCGACGCACAATGGTAGATGAACAAAAAATTGTTCAAACAAATATTGATAAATATCGTTTTAATGGATGGGTGCTTGATTTAGATAGTCGCACACTAATTAATCCAGATGGAGAAGAATACAAATTGCCACGTAGTGAATTTCGAGTGATGTTACATTTTTGTGAAAATCCTGGCAAAATTCAAACACGTGAAGTGTTATTACGCTGTATGACAGGTCGTGAATTACGTCCACAAGATCGTACTGTCGATGTAACTATTCGTCGTATTCGTAAGCATTTTGAAGATCATGCAAATACGCCTGAAATCATTGCTACAATTCACGGCGAAGGCTATCGCTTTTGTGGGGAACTTGAATAAGTTTCAAACGGATTTTTCTGTTCATCGCCCCCTTCTCTTAAGCTGGGGGAATGAAATTTAGTCGTTAAAACTAGTTTATGTAAGGAATAATGCTATTCGATAGACTTATTGTGTGATAATTTCTGTTCAACACTTCAATTTAAAATTTCAAATAATCATTATTTGAAATTTTAAATATTTACTGTCTTGACAAAAAATACTTATTAAATTTTAACTTTTATTTAAATAAAAGTTAAAATTTAATAAGTATAAAGTTAAAGTTACTAAATATTATTACAACAATTGCAAATCATTGTTGCGAGTTTTTTGTAAAATTTGTATCACATTCCTAAAAACTATATTCATGTGAAAGGTTTAAAAATGATATTGAAACTTGTTAAAGAACAACTAAAAAAACAAATAGAATAACTGAGCAAAAATAGAGTTTGTATCGTGTTATTTTTAATCAATTTTGTTTTGAGTTTAAATGTCAGTTAGTAAACAAGTTGGTTTAATTGAGTGGGCTTGTATTAAGTTGTTTTCCTGCAAAATATCAGTTTATTGTAAGACAATAAGTCTCTAGTTTGAAAGAACAAGCAAAATAAAAATATTAATAGTAAAAAAGCATTAAGATTTTTTTATTAGTAAATTTTGTGTAAAATACTGCAGTTTTTAATTCAAAAATTGTTTTATGTCTAAGCAACAACATAATCATGACAGCGATCTTTTAGTAGAAGTCAAAAATATGACTTTTAAACGTGGGGATCGCTTTATTTATGAGAATTTAAATCTCAATGTCCAGAAAAGAAAAATTACAGCGATTATGGGGCCGTCAGGAATCGGAAAGACAACACTTTTGAAACTGATCAGCGGTCAACTTAAACCTGAGCATGGTAAGATTTTGTTTGATAGTGCAAATATTTGCCATATGAGTAGAGCAGAACTTTATAAAGCCCGTAAACGTATGAGTATGCTTTTTCAATCTGGGGCATTATTTACTGACATCAGCACTTTTGAAAACGTTGCTTTCCCCATTCGTGAACATACTCACTTGCCTGAAGAAATTATCCGTATGATGGTACTGATGAAATTACAAGCCGTCGGATTACGTGGTGCCGCAGAATTAATGCCTGCTGAACTGTCGGGAGGAATGGCAAGACGAGTAGCACTTGCACGTGCAATTGCACTTGACCCAGAGTTAATTATGTATGATGAACCTTTTGCCGGACAAGATCCAATTAGTATGGGGATCATCGTAAGTTTAATTAAATCATTAAACGAAGCATTGAATTTAACCTCAATTATTGTCTCTCATGATGTGCAAGAAGTGTTGAGTATTGCAGATTATGCTTACATTATTGCCGATAAGCGTGTGATTGCTGAAGGTACACCACAACAATTACAACAAGCGGAAGATGCTCAAGTACAGCAATTCCTGCAAGGAAAAAAAGATGGTCCTGTCAGTTTTCATTTTCCTGCCAAAGATTATTTACAAGAGTTATTCCAATGATCGACATTATTGCCAAATTTATTAACCAGTTTGTTACTCAACTGGGAAAAATGACAATACATTTTATCCAACAACTTGGGCGTGCAGGGATAATGTTATTCAATGCATTAGTAGGTAAACCACAGCCACGTAAACTTTTTCCATTATTTATCAAACAACTTTATGTACTTGGCGTACAATCTCTCGCAATTATCTTGCTATCAGGGCTTTTTATTGGCATGGTACTTGGTTTACAAGGCTATATTGTGTTAGTTGGATTCTCTGCCGAAACCAGTCTCGGACAGCTGGTTGCTCTTTCATTATTGCGTGAACTTGGACCTGTCGTAACAGCATTACTTTTTGCTGGTAGAGCAGGTTCTGCGGTGACAGCAGAAATCGGTTTAATGAAAGCTACAGAACAACTCTCCAGTTTAGAAATGATGGCAGTTGATCCATTACGTCGTGTCATCTCGCCACGTTTCTGGGCAGGTATTATTGCGATGCCAATTTTAGCTATTATCTTTACTGCGATTGGAATTTGGGGAAGTGCCATAGTCGGAGTAGATTGGAAAGGCGTAGATTCAGGTAATTTTTGGTCAGTGATGCAAAATGCAGTACAATGGCGTTATGATATTTTTAATGGTTTCTTAAAAAGTCTTTGTTTTGCCATCGCAGTAATGTGGATTGCATTATTTAATGGCTATAACTGCATGCCAACTTCAGAAGGAATTAGCCGAGCAACTACAAGAACAGTAGTGAATGCGTCTTTAGTTGTATTAGGTTTGGACTTTATTTTAACAGCAATAATGTTTGGGACGCCTTGATAATAAGCAAATCACGCCTCCAAACTAAGAAAATTTTTCCACATTTAAGGAACAAGATCAAAAGTGAAAAAAAGTATAACACATGAATTTTGGGTTGGATTTTTCTTACTCATCGGTATCAGTGCCTTCGTTTTCCTTGGTTTAAAAGTTGCTAATGTCCAAGGAATTAGCCACGAAAAGACTTACGAAATTAGTGCAATTTTCGATAATATCGGGGGACTGAAAGAACGTTCCCCAGTAAAGATTGGTGGTGTCGTCGTAGGGCGAGTTGAAAAAATTTATCTTGATAAACAAACTTATTTACCTGTCGTAGATATTGCTATTGACAGCAAATACAGCGACATTCCAGGTAACAGCTCACTTGCTATCAGAACTGCGGGTTTGCTTGGCGAACAGTATATCGCTTTAAACGTAGGCTTTGATGATGGAGAAACGCCTGTTCTTAAAAACGGTAGTAAAATTGTTGCTACTAAATCAGCAATGGTTTTAGAAGATCTTGTCGGGCAATTTATTTACGGTGATAAAAATAAAAAATAATCTTAACGATAAAGAGGTAACTCATGTTAAACCTAATGCTTTTACTACAAAGAAAAGGATTTGCTTTTTGCTTGATAGTTCTTACTTTCATCTGTGTAAACAACACATATGCAAACGACAGCAACCCGTATGATTTAATGCAAAAAACTTCAGAAAGTTTATTTGGACAAGTCACGACTGAGCAAACTGAGATTAAAAAAGATCCAAATCGATTAAAAATCATTGTTAAAAATACGCTTATGCCTTATGTCCATGTAAAATATGCGGGCTCAATGATTTTAGGGACTCAACTACGTAATTTACAACAAACAGAGAAAAGCAAATTTTTTTATGTTCTCAGTGATTTTATTATTCAAAATTTTGCTCAAACTTTGACGTTATACAATGGGCAAAAAATTGAAATTGAAAAAGCGAAACCGATCGCAAGTAATATTGTGAACATCAAAGTTAAAATTATTCAAACTAATGGTGCTGCTCCTGTGAATTTGAACTTCTTTTGGCGTAAAAACAGTAAAACTGGAGCATGGCAAGTTTATGATATTGCAGTAGAAGGCGTGAGTATGGTTGATACCAAGCGTCAAGAATGGTCGCCAATACTACGTGAATTTGGTATTAACGGCTTAATCGAGAAAGTTGAAAAGGCAGCTCTTGCTCCTATAACTTTTAGTAAATAAGGAAATTTTATGCAACCTGTTCATCCACTTCACTGGGATATAAAAACGCGAGGTAAGGATACGCATATTTCTATTGAAGGCGAATTGAGTCGACATACTTTAATGCCCTTTTGGAATACGTATAAAAAATTAGGAACAGCATTTTTTCTAACAAATCCACGTATTATTTGGCATCTTGGCAAAATTAATCAACTTGATAGTGCAGGCTTTGCATTGTTGTGTAATTTTTTATATGTAAATGAAAAAAAAAGTATGCAACAAATTGCTAGTTGTTCATCTCAATTTCTAACACTTGCGGATCTTTTTAACCTTAAATCTTGGATAAATATTTTTCTGACAACAACTGATTAACAAAGAATAGAAATAAATTTATGGAAACGACAGAAATCGAACAAATTCTGATGAAGAGTCTACCACTTGCTGAAGTTTATGTTCAAGGTGAAAATGCACATTACACAGTTATTGTAGTGAGTGATGAACTTGCCTCTTTACCACGTGTAAAACAACAACAAACAATTTATGCACCATTAATGCCTCATTTTAGTAATGGGGATATTCATGCTTTGAGTATCCGCACTTTTAACCAAGAAAAATGGCAACGTGAACGAGTTTTAAACGGATTCTAATAAGGGAAAAATATGCAAAAATTTCGTGTATACGGGGATACCAAACTCCAAGGTGAAGTCAAAATTTCAGGGGCTAAAAACGCTGCTCTGCCGATTTTATTTGCTGCAATCTTAGCAGAAAAACCTATTGAACTAACGAATGTTCCCCAATTGAAAGATATTGAAACTACACTCAAAATTTTGAGTCAATTTGGCGTACAAACAAAACAACAAAGTAATAGTGTATACCTTGATGCCAGCCACATAGATAACTACACAGCATCTTACGATTTGGTTAAAACGATGCGTGCTTCAATCTGGGCATTAGCCCCATTAGTTGCTCGTTTTAAATATGGTAGAGTTTCTCTTCCAGGAGGATGTGCTATTGGTGCACGTCCTGTGGATATGCATCTTGAAGCATTAAAGAAACTCGGTGCTGAAATTGCTTTGGCTGACGGTTATGTTGAAGCTATTGCTCCAAACGGATTAGTAGGAACTAGAATCGTGATGGAAAAAGTGAGTGTTGGAGCTACTATTTCAGCGATAATGGCAGCTACTCTTGCTTCAGGTATAACTGTTATTGAAAATGCTGCTTGCGAACCTGAAATTGTGGATACGGCGAATTTTTTAAATAAATTAGGAGCTAAAATTTCTAATGCAGGTACGCCAAATATTCAAATTGAAGGTGTACCACATCTTAGTGGAGGTAAACACAGAATTATTGCTGACCGCATTGAAACAGGGACTTTCTTAGTGGCTGGTGCAATCTCAGGTGGAAAAATTACTTGCACACATACAAATCCACACATTCTTGATGCTGTTTTACAAAAATTACAAGAAGCAGGGGCAAAGATTGATATTGAAGATGACAAAATTACGCTTGATATGCAAAGTAAACGCCTAAAAGCAGTAAATATTCGCACACTACCATATCCTGGTTTCCCAACCGACATGCAAGCCCAGTTCACTTTGCTTAACATGGTAGCAGAAGGCACAAGTACGATCACTGAAACCATCTTTGAAAACCGTTTTATGCACGTACCAGAACTTATTCGAATGGGTGGTAAAGCAGAAATTGAAGGCAACACTGTTATTTGCCACGGGGTAAAACAACTTTCTGCGGCTGAAGTGATGGCAACAGATCTTAGAGCCAGCATTAGTCTAGTACTTGCTGGCTGTATTGCTCATGGTGAAACTATAGTTGACCGTATTTATCATATTGATCGGGGTTATGAACATATTGAAGAAAAACTACAAAAACTAGGTGCAAAAATTGAACGTTTTATAGAAGAGTAATTTTTAGTAATTGTAATACTTGATCTAAATCTATGATTATTTATTTTCTATAAGATTAGTTTATATCAAAGTATTCTTTAGTTTAATTTCTCACTAGAGTTTTAAGATTTCGTAGGAAATAGAGGGAAAGATAAGTATAATTCACGTACTTTATGTCTTATCTAAAGTAGAAATACAAAAGTTATTTTTGTCTAGAAAAAGAGATAGTTGGACAATATGGAACTAAAAACAATATTAGTAACAGGTGGAGCAGGATTTATCGGATCTGCCGTTATTCGTGAAATTATTAAAAATACACCACACAACGTGGTTAATGTAGATAAATTAACTTATGCAGGAAATTTAGATTCTTTGAATGATGTGGCTGATAATAATCGCTATCATTTTGAAAAAATTGATATTTGTGATGCTAAAGAATTAGAGCGTATTTTTTCACAATATCAACCTGATGCCGTAATGCATTTGGCAGCAGAAAGTCATGTTGATCGTTCAATTGATAGTCCGTTTGCATTTATTAATACTAATATTATTGGTACTTATACTTTATTAGAAGCAGCTCGTCATTATTGGCAAAATTTATCTGAAAAAAGCAAAAAAAATTTTCGTTTTCATCATATTTCTACAGATGAAGTTTATGGAGATCTTGATAATAAAGATATACTTTTTACTGAAACAACGCCCTATGCACCAAATAGTCCGTATTCAGCATCTAAAGCTTCTAGTGATCATTTAGTTCGTGCATGGCATAGAACTTATAGGTTACCAACGGTAGTGACAAATTGTTCTAATAATTATGGACCTTATCATTTTCCAGAAAAGCTTATTCCATTGATGATCCTTAATGCCCTTAAAGGAAAACCTCTACCTGTGTATGGGAATGGTCGACAAATTCGTGATTGGCTATTTGTAGAAGATCATGCACGTGCTCTTTATCTAGTTTTAACAGAAGGGAAAGTGGGTGAAACCTATAATATTGGTGGACATAACGAAAAAACAAACCTTGAAGTGGTACAAACGATTTGTAAGATTTTAGAAGAACTTGTACCCAATAAACCACAAAATATTAAGAATTACATCGAGTTAATTACTTTTGTACAAGATCGTCCTGGACATGATCAACGTTACGCAATTGATGCAAGTAAAATCAATCGTGATTTAGGTTGGAGACCGCAAGAGACTTTTGAATCAGGAATCAGGAAAACAGTTGAATGGTATATAAAAAATCAAGATTGGTGGCAAGAAATTCTAAATGGATCATATCGTTTAGAGAGGTTAGGGACAAATAAATGAAAGGAATTATTTTAGCTGGTGGTTCAGGAACAAGATTATATCCAATAACACAAGCAGTTTCGAAACAGCTTTTACCTATTTACGATAAGCCGATGATTTATTATCCATTGTCAGTTTTAATGTTAACTGGTATTCGTGAAATATTGATTATTACTACACCAGAAGATAATACAGCATTTAAACGCTTATTAGGTGATGGTAGTCAATTCGGTATTCAACTCAGTTATGCTGTTCAACCGAAACCTGAAGGACTGGCACAAGCTTTTATTATTGGGGAAACGTTTTTAGCGGGAGATAGTGCTTGTTTAGTCTTGGGAGATAATATTTTCTATGGGCAAGGTTTTAGTAGCATGCTTCAAACAGCGATGAAGAAAGATAGAGGTGCTACTGTATTTGGATACCAAGTAAAAGATCCGCAACGTTTTGGTGTTGTTGCTTTTGATGAAAATAACAAAGTGTTATCTATTGAAGAAAAACCACAAAACCCCAAATCCCATTTTGCTGTAACAGGCTTATATTTTTATGACAACCGAGTCGTTGATTTTGCCAAAAAAGTTAAACCTTCAGCACGAGGAGAATTAGAAATTACAACTTTAAATCAAATGTATTTAGAAGATGGTTCATTAGACGTGCAATTACTTGGAAGAGGCTTTGCTTGGCTTGATACGGGGACTCACGAAAGTCTATTAGAAGCAGGTGCTTTTGTTGCAACTATAGAAAAACGTCAAGGTTATAAGATCGCGTGCCTAGAAGAGATTGCCTATAATCAAGGATGGATAAAAGAAAAAACATTGCAAATAGCAATAAGTAATTTAAAAAAAAATGACTATAGTAACTATTTATTAGAATTAATTAAATAAGGAGTAGTTAATGAAGAATAAACCAATTTTTGTAACTGAACCAACACTTCCTTCATTAAAAGAATTAATAAGTTGTTTAGAAGACATTTGGACGCGTAAGCATTTAACTAACAATGGGTATTGGCATCAGAAATTAGAAAAATCTTTAGCTGAGTATCTGAAAGTACCGTATATTTGTTTGTTTACAAATGGGACTATACCTCTAATAGTTGCTTTAAAAGCGTTAGATATACGAGGAGAAGTTATTACTACTCCATATAGTTTTGTAGCAACGGCACATGCACTAGGTTGGCTAGATATAAAACCTGTTTTTATTGATATTGATCCCGTTACAGGTAATCTAAATCCAAATAAAATAGAAGAAGCAATATCAAGTGAAACGAGTGCTATTTTACCAGTTCATGTTTATGGAAACCCATGTGATGTTATTAAAATACAAAATATAGCTAATAAATATAACTTAAAAGTAATTTATGATGCAGCACATGCTTTCGGAGTAGAGATTAATGGACAATCAGTCTTAAATTATGGAGATTTATCAACTTTGAGTTTTCATGCTACTAAAGTTTTTAACACTATAGAAGGGGGAGCTATTGTATGTCAAACAAAAGAAATGAAAGATAAAATAGATAGATTAAAAAATTTTGGATTTGAAAATGAGACAACAATTAATGAATTAGGAATTAATGGTAAATTGGATGAAGTGAGAAGTGCATATGGATTAATAAATCTTAAAGAGTTAGATAAAAACATACAAAAGCGAAAAGAGCTTGTTGAGCTTTATAATTATAAGTTGAAAGATATATCAGCGATAAAATTATTAAAAATAGAAGCAGAAAAGAGTAATTATTCTTATTATCCTATTTTCATAGAACAGACTAACTCTAATAGTATAACTAGAGATTATGTATATAATAAACTTAAAGAGGATAATATTTTTGCAAGAAGATATTTTTATCCTTTGATTTCTGATTTTGAATATTATAAGGATGTAAAAAAATTTGATTTATCTTGTGCAAAATCATTTAGTGACCAAGTGATATGTTTACCTTTATATAGTGATTTATCAATCAATGATGTTGAATATGTAACTGAGCGTATTTATAAAATATTTCGATATTGAGGCACTAAATGAGAATGTTTAAAACAACAGTTTTAAGCTTTATGTCAACAAGCATAAAATTATTAGTAAGTATATTAATAAATAAAATGGCTTCTGTTTTTATTGGTCCATCAGGTTTGGCATTAGTTGGACAATTTCAGAATTTTATGAGTGTAAGCTCAGGTATTGCACAAGCTGGTATAAGCAATGGGGTTACTAAATATACTTCTGATTATAAATATAATAAACAAAAACTAATAAATTTTTTAAATACAGCTTTTATTACTTCTTTGTTTAATAGTAGTGTTGTAAGTATTTTGATTATTCTCTTTTCTAGTAGAATATCATTATATTTATTTGGAAATGATTCCTTTTCAAAAATAATTTTATTATTTTCCTTAAGTTTATTATTTGGAACTATTAATGTTTTTGTTATTTCTATATTGAATGGTCTTAAGGAAATATTTTTTTTTATTAAGATTAATATTTCGCAGAGTATAGTAT
>JAHHRA010000006.1 GCA_020026055.1 Actinobacillus sp. | reverse complement strand
AAAAACAACGACGCGATGTCATTCCTTATGCTTACAACGTCGCGTCGTTGCGTGGGGCGTATTATAGGAGTTTTTAACTGTTGTGCAAGTGTTTTTTTATCATTCTTATAAAATACAGACAATTATAGTTCAAAAAACACTCTTACTAACAAGAGATTTGAAGAAAATCAACTAATCCTCTTCAGTAATAACGTAATTAAGTGGGATATCCCAGCTTTCTGTCGGTAAGCTTTCTACATATTGCCAACTATAAGCTAATCCTACTAACATAGTTTTAAGTTCTCTATAACGTGCTAATGTACGATCATAATAGCCACCCCCCATTCCTAAACGCTCATTATGAGAATCAAAAGCAACTAAAGGCACAAAAATAATATCTAAATCTTTTGTTGTTTTACTTTTATATGTTTCATTTTTATTGCGAGGTTCTGGAATATTAAATTGATTTTTAAATAATAACGTTTCTTTCATATAGGGAAGAAAAATAAGATCCTGTTGTTCTATTCTTATTACTGGAAGGTAAACTGTAATGTTTCTTTCCCAAAGTTTTTCTATTAATAAGTGAGTTTGTACTTCATTTTTAATGGCATAATAAAGTGCAACATGTTCAGCTTGATGATATTTTACGAATTCAAGAGCTTTTTGAGTAATTCGAGTAGTTGCATTGCTAATTTCTAGATAACTTAGCTGATTACGCCGTTGCAAAATTTGCTTGCGTAATTGTTGGCGGGAAAGAGGCTGAACGATCGGAAAGTTAATTAACATGTTTTTATAAAAATACCCAAGGTGCCGTTGTGAAGTTAGTCCTTGAACCTTGAGGTTCAAGGGAGTTAATCTAGATTGTTTTTAGGTTTCTTACTGCAAGGCAAGCCTACACACCAACATCTAAAAGATCAACTCAAAAGTCTTTAATTATCGGCTCAGGGACATATTTCACTGGCGAACACCTCAGGATATGAATTAATACTAGCTCAAATCGAGTGGGAAGACTAGCTTAATTTTTAAATTTATGCTTCTTCACATAATTTTTAGACAACGATTTTATTTCTGCAAATTAACTTGTTCAAGGGAGTTATCTAGTTGTTGGAGGCTTGCGACAATAATATCTTCTACATTTTTGTGTTTTTCTTTCGCTTGCATTAATTCATAACTCAAGTTTAATGCAACGATAGATAATACTCGTTCTGTGCTTAAGATCCCTGTTCTTTCTTTCATTTTTAATACACGTTCATCTAGTTCCTGTGCAGCTTGTCTTAAAAAATCATGTTGATCTTCTGGACAGCCTAAACGCAAGATTTGTCCTAAAACTACTACTTCAATAGGAGATGTCGACATATAGACTCCGTATAAAATAAACTAAAGCGTTTTTATTATGCCACAATATGTATGTAAACTGGTATAAAAAACTTAACTTTATTCTTTTTAAGAAGCATTCTTTTACTCTTTTGATAATGCTACACTAGACGAAATTTATGGAGATAATTATGCATAATCAAATTTCCTATATCACACTCAACACACAGTTAAAACTAAGCAATATTCCTGTTACGGCAGCAGAACTGGATGGTTTTTTATGTGGATTAATTTGTGGAGGTGTGAAAGATAAAGACTGGCAAAATCTACTTTTTCAGTTTACGCATGATGATCATTGTTACCCGATGTCATTATTAAATAATGTGATTGAACGATATAAAAATACGAAACAATCTCTCGTTAACTTAGAATCATTCGATTTCCAACTTTTTTTACCCGAAAATGAGAGCGTATTCCAACAAGCTGACGCATTATCTGAATGGGTAAATCATTTTATCTTAGGATTAGGCATTCTCTTACCCAATCTCAATCAGGAAAAAGAAGAAATCGCTGAAGCTTTAAGAGATTTACAAGAAATTGCGAAGTTAAGTTATGAAATAAATGATAGTGAAACGGAACTTGAGGCAGATCTTGAAGAAGTAAAAGAATATGTACGGACTTTAGTGATGCTTTTCTATACTCATTTCTGCCATAATTCGCATATTACTAAAATAACTCAACATTTACATTAAACAAGGAAAAATCATGGATTTAGCTTATCTCAATGCCATTCCGACAAGTGAATTTCACCAGCGTCGCCAACGCCTGTTTGAACAAATGCAGGAAAACTCAATAGCATTACTCACTGCTAGCACTGAAAAATTTCGCAATAACGACTGCACTTACCCTTTCCGTCAAGATAGTTATTTCTGGTATCTCACAGGTTTTAATGAACCCGAAGCAATGCTCATTTTAATCAAAACACTAAATCAAACACAAAGCATTATTTTCGTACGTGCTAAAAATCCTGAACAAGAAATTTGGCACGGCAGACGTTTGGGCGTTGAATTGGCAGCTGAAACATTAGGAATAGATCATGCTTTCGCAATTGATGAATTTGATGAACATTTCAATGAATTAATCAAAACAAAGAATATTCATACGCTTTATACTATCAATGCATCACCTACTAAAGGCTTTGAGTTTGAACAAATTTTTGATTTAACCCCTATTTTAGCAGAAATGCGCTTATTCAAATCTCGTAATGAAATTGTGTTGCTTCAACAAGCAGGACAAATCAGTGCATTGGCACATATCAGAGCAATGCGAGAAGCTCGCCCAAATCGTTTTGAATATGAACTTGCCAGTGAAATTTTATATGAGTTTAATCGCCACGGAGCAAGATTTGAAGCTTATTCCACTATCGTCGCAAGTGGAGAAAACGCTTGCATCTTACACTACACAGCTAATGACAAACCACTCAAAGATGGTGAGCTTGTTTTGATTGACGCGGGTTGTGAATTTGCAATGTACGCAGGTGATATTAGTCGTACTTTTCCTGTCAACGGTAAATTCACAACGCCTCAGCGGGAACTCTATTCTCTTGTGCTTTCTTGCCAAAAATACGCTATTCAACACCTTGTCCCTGATGCTAATATTCAGGCAGTTAATGATGGCATGATTAAACTGATGGTTGAAGGTTTAGTCGCATTAGGAATTATGCAAGGTGAAGTCGATGAACTTATTGAAAAACAAGCTCACCGCCAATTCTATATGCACGGACTTGGACATTGGCTTGGTTTAGACGTTCATGATGTCGGTGCTTATTCTTTGGATCCAGAGTCAGCTGATAAGCAAAAATGTCGCAACCGTCCACTTGAAGTTGGAATGGTACTGACTGTCGAACCTGGAATTTATATCTCTGAAACTGCTGACGTGCCAGCCCAATACAAAGGTATCGGCATTCGGATCGAAGATAATATTCTGATAACTGAATATGGCAACAAAGTTTTAACTTCTGCCGCTCCTAAAGAAATCGATGAAATTGAAGCCTTGATGCAAAAGGCTTAGGTAAATCAACGCTCCCGAAATCAGGAAAATTTTCTCTGAAATTCAAAGTAAACATTCCTGATTTCGGGATACATTATTAGTTGATTATAAAATGAATTGGAACAACAAAAACATCACTTACGCCTTCAGGCTTAATGCCTATTGGTTTCACTCGTTGAGCTGCTTGTAATGCAGCTTGATCTAAGTCACTATTTCCAGAGCTTTTTTCAATTTGAATATTATAAAGCTCTCCGCTCAATCTCAACATAAATTTAATTTTTACTGTACCTTGTTTATACATCATTTTAGCACGTAAAGGATAATGTTTTTGTTTTTCAATTTCCGCTCTTAATGCATTTTCATAAGCAATGATTTCATTAAGTTGTGGTCCATTACCTACTAGTTTAGGATCGTGACCTTTTGATTTTGAATTACTTGTTGCTTGAGATGTTGTTTTAGCTTGTGAATTTACACGAACTTTCCCTTTAACCATATCTTCTATACGTTCAGGTGGTATTTGTTTCGTTTTATTCATTTCAGTAAGAAGGGGCTTTTGCGAAGTCGTCTCTTTATTGGACTTTTTCTCTTTCTGCATTGTTAATTGAGATTTGACTGTTGGATCTGAAACTTCAATTTTATTTTCTATTTCTGTTTGTCTAGTTCCAATAGATTGAGACTCTTCAGTTATCATACCTTGGAACATTTGCATAGAGATATGCGTAGCAACTATGGGTGCTTTAAAACCATGCGAGCCTCGATTATGAATTAAAATTAACCATATTCCTAAAAAAATAATCCCATGGAAAAAAGTAGATCCTAAGAATCCTAATAAAGTTGTCCGTTTCATTCACTTAACTTGCTCTGTTTTTTATTGTCACAATTGAGACATTTTTTATATTATTTTTTGCCAAAATATCTGTCACAGTAACAAAAGCTTGAAAAGGAGAAGCAGAGTCAACTTTTAAAGTAACAGCTTGTGTTTTATCCCAATCTTTAGCAATCGCATTAAGCTCATCAAGCATCATCAACTTATCATTTAGATAAATTTCACCTTTTTGGCTGACTATTAACAAGTTAGCAAGTTCACTACGTTTAAACTTTACTTCAGTGTTAGCTTTAGGGATATTTACTTGAATTTTACTTTGTGAAATGAAACTTGCTGTCATTAAGACAATAGTCAAAAGCACCAACATAATGTCAATGAAAGGAATGATATTAATTTGATCAAACTTTTTCATTTATTACACCACTTTTAGCCAAAGATTTATATTTCATCTGATTCACTTCAACTTTACGTACAAGCCCATTGTAAAAAACCATTGATGGGATTGCGACTAGAATCCCAACAGCAGTCGCTTTCAATGCTAGAGATAAATTAAGCATAATAGTACCAGCTTCAATATTCCCACCTGCATTACCGAGTTCATAAAAAGTCAAAAGAATACCGATAACAGTACCAAGTAAACCTACATAAGGTGCATTTGCACCGATAGTTGAAATAATTGTTAGATTTCGCGTTAAATCAATATCTAAATCATAAATACTAGCATAATTTTCGACTTGCACTTTCGTCAAAAAAGCATAACGTTCTATCACAAACCAAACCATGAGAAAGCTCATAATTCCTAAAGTGCCTAAAATAATGAGGTCAGTATATTTTTGTAAAAAAGGAAAAAGAATTTGCATTAAATCATCCCTCTACGACTTTTTATAAAAAGCAATAAATATCAAGAGTAATTAGAATTAAGAATAGTTCGCAATTATATCTAAACCCAATACAAAATGCACATAAAAAATAGAAAAGGATCCACGTTTATAGAAAACAAAAAACCCGCTGATCAGCGGGTTTCTATTAAAGAATGAATTATTCAGATTTTGCTTCTTCTGTAGCAATTTCTGGGCGATCAACTAATTCAATGTATGCCATTGGTGCGTTATCACCTGCACGAAATCCACATTTTAATATGCGAGTATAACCACCTGCACGATTTTCAAAACGTGGGCCTAATTCATTAAACAGTTTTGAAACTGTTTCTTTATTACGAATGCGAGCAAACGCTAGACGACGATTTGCAACGCTATCTACTTTAGCTAATGTAATTAACGGCTCAACTACCATACGTAACTCTTTAGCTTTTGGCACTGTCGTTTTGATAATTTCATGACTAACAATAGCATTAACTAAATTGCGGAACATCGCTTTGCGATGGCTACTATTACGATTGAGTTGACGACCACTCTTACGATGGCGCATAACCTTATCCTTCTTAGAAAAATTTTCAGCCTAAATTAAGATTAATCTTCAGACAAACCTTGAGGAGGCCAATTTTCAAGACGCATACCAAGTGATAAACCACGAGAAGCTAATACATCCTTGATTTCAGTAAGAGATTTCTTACCAAGATTAGGTGTTTTTAATAATTCAACCTCTGTGCGTTGTACAAGATCACCGATATAATGAATTGTTTCTGCTTTCAAGCAGTTAGCAGAACGAACTGTCAATTCTAGATCATCAACAGGTCGTAGCAGAATAGGATCAAATTCTAATTTTTCTTCTTTAACTTCTGGTTGACGAACATCACGCAAATCAACAAACGCTTCTAGTTGTTCTGCTAAAATTGTTGCAGCACGACGAATAGCTTCTTCTGGTTCAATAGTCCCATTTGTTTCAAGCTCAATTACTAATTTATCTAAATCAGTACGTTGTTCAACACGTGCTGCTTCAACATCATAAGCAATACGCTCAACTGGGCTATAGCAAGCATCAACAAGCAAACGACCAACTGGTCGATCTTCATCTTGATTATGCACACGGCTAGAAGCAGGAACATAACCTCGACCTCGTTGAACACGAATACGCATATTAATCGATGCATTTTCATCAGTTAAATGACAAATAACGTGATCTGGATTAGCGATCTCAACATCATTGTCTTTAACAATATCTGCAGCGACAACAGGGCCAATTCCAGACTTGTTTAATGTAAGAAAAACATCGTCTTTATTATTCTGTAACTTAATCGCTAGACCTTTTAAGTTTAGAAGCACTTCAATGATATCTTCCTGAACACCTTCTTTGCTACTATACTCATGCAATACACCATCAATTTCTACTTCAGTTACAGCACAACCTGGCATTGAAGATAATAAAATTCGACGTAATGCATTACCTAGTGTATGACCGAATCCTCGTTCTAAAGGCTCCAAGGTCACTTTAGCTTGAATCGAACTTATCTGTTCAATATCAACTAAATGTGGTTTTAAAAATTCTGCAACAGAACCCTGCATTTTATCCTCTCTTTGCTACGATGAAACTTTATTATTTAGAATAAAGCTCAACGATCAAATGTTCATTAATATCTGCTGATAAGTCAGAACGTTCTGGAATACGTTTGAAAACACCTTCCATTTTTGCAATATCGACTTCTAACCAAGTTGGTTTTTCTTTTTGGTCTGCAAGTTCTAATGAAGCTTTAATACGAGTTTGCTTTTTGGATTTCTCACGAATAGCAACTACATCATCAATAGAAACTTGAAAAGACGGAATATTAACTACACGACCATTTACAACAATTGCTTTATGACTCACTAGTTGACGAGCTTCAGCACGAGTTGCTGCAAATCCCATGCGATAAACAACGTTATCTAATCGTTTTTCTAATAATACAAGCAAATTTTCACCCGTATTACCTTTAAGACGGTTTGCTTCTTTATAGTAATTACGGAACTGACGTTCTAAAATACCATAGATACGACGAACTTTTTGTTTTTCACGTAATTGACTACCATAATCAGACAAACGTGCTCTTTGTGCACCATGTTGACCTGGTGCTGTTTCAATTTTACATTTCGTTTCAATCGCGCGTACACCTGACTTAAGGAATAAATCAGTACCTTCACGACGGCTTAGCTTGAGCTTAGGACCCAAATATCTTGCCATTTTCTTTCTCCAATTTTCCTATCACGCCATTAAACACGACGTTTCTTCGGTGGACGACAACCGTTATGTGGGATCGGAGTCACATCCGTGATGTTCGTAATCTTAAATCCTGCAGCATTCAATGCACGAATTGTCGATTCACGACCTGGACCTGGACCTTTCACCATAACTTCCAAGTTCTTAACGCCATAATCTTTAACGATTTCAGCACAACGTTCTGCAGCAACTTGTGCTGCAAATGGAGTTGATTTACGAGAACCACGGAAACCTGAACCACCAGCAGTAGCCCATGCAAGAGCATTACCTTGGCGATCAGTGATAGTTACGATTGTGTTATTGAAAGATGCGTGAATATGTGCAACGCCATCTACAACTTGTTTTTTTACACGCTTACGCGTACGAACTGGTGATTTAGCCATTTAATTTACCCCGACTATTTCTTGATCGGCTTACGCGGACCTTTGCGGGTACGCGCATTCGTTTTAGTACGTTGACCACGTACAGGTAAACTACGACGATGGCGAATACCACGGTAGCAACCTAAATCCAATAGACGTTTAATGTTAAGGGTTACTTCACGACGTAAGTCACCTTCAACGGTAAATTTACTAACTTCGTCACGCAGTTTATCAATCTGCTCTTCAGACAATTCTCTGATCTTTACATTTTCAGGAATTCCTGCAGCCACACAAACAGCTTTCGCACGGGTCTTCCCAATACCATAGATTGCAGTTAAAGCAATCACAGCATGTTTTTGATCAGGAATGTTAATGCCTGCAATACGGGCCACTATGCACTCCTATTTTTGATAATTGATTTGATATACTGATCTTGAAAAGCCCGTTTCAGGATACTCAAACAGCATATCAAGGACATAAATGAGCTGAGCATTGTATATGCTCAGCAGGTTCTTTGCAAGAAAAAATATCAATTAACCTTGACGTTGTTTGTGCTTAGGGTCCGAACATAATACACGAACAATCCCTTCACGCTTAACAATTTTACAGTTACGACACATTTTCTTAACGGAAGCACGAACTTTCATTGCTTATCCCTTCTACTAATAATGGACTATTGTCCGAAACCTGCAAGGTTTGCTTTTTTCAACGCCGATTCATATTTAGTTGACATTAAGTAACTTTGAACCTGTGCGATAAAATCCATAATAACTACAACTACAATCAACAAAGATGTTCCACCAAAGTAAAATTGAACATTCCACGCTGACATTAGGATATAAGGAACTAAACACACGAATGTAATATAGAGACCGCCGATTAGAGTCAGACGTGTCATAATTTTATCAATATAACGTGATGTTTGTTCTCCTGGTCTTATTCCAGGTATAAAAGCACCTGATTTTTTCAAATTTTCTGCTGTATCTCTCGGATTATACTGCATCGCAGAATAGAAAAAACTGAAGAAAATAATCGCAATACCATACACAATCAAATACAACGGTTGTCCTGGATGAAGTAATATAGATAAATCACTTAACCATCCTAGTCCTGCTCCTTCTCCTAACCATGAAGTTAAAGTCGCGGGAAATAAAATAATACTTGATGCAAAGATAGCAGGAATAACTCCAGCCATATTCACTTTCAATGGTAAATAACTTACTTGCCCACCAACAATCTGACGACCTTGTTGACGTTTTGCATATTCAATGCGAATCTTTCTTTGTCCTCTTTCTATAAAGACTACAAAGTATGTTACAGCAAAAACTACTACAGCAATAAGTAGTAAAACCAAAAGATGCATCTGGCCTTGACGAGCCTGCTCAATTGTATGACCAATAGCTGCTGGCAATCCTGCAACAATCCCTGCAAAGATGATTAAAGAAATACCATTTCCAATTCCACGTTCTGTAATTTGTTCTCCTAACCACATCAAAAACATTGTACCAGTTATTAAACTGATAACTGCAGTTAAATAAAAACCAAAACCAAGATTAGGAACAAGTCCTGGAAGCATATTTGGTAGTCCTGTAGAGATACCGATCGCTTGGATGGTACCAAGAACTAAGGTCAGATAACGTGTATATTTACTTATTTTCCGACGACCAGCTTCGCCCTCTTTCTTTAATTCAGATAATGCAGGATGTACCGCTACTAATAGTTGAATAATGATTGAAGCCGAGATATATGGCATTATTCCTAATGCAAATATTGATGCTCGGCTCAGAGCACCACCAGAAAACATATTAAACATTTCAATGATGGTACCTTTTTGTTTTGCAAGTAATTGAGCTAATACGGCGGCATCAATACCAGGTACCGGAATATAAGACCCAATACGAAAAACGATAAGAGCACCTAATACGAAAAAGATTCTTTTTTTAAGTTCATCTGTACCATTCTGAGTACTGCGACTTTGATAACCTGGTTGTTTTGCCATAAGTTATTTATTCCTCGATTTTACCACCAGCAGCTTCAATAGCTGCTTTAGCACCTTTAGTTACACCTAAACCTTTGATAGTTACTGGAATGCTGATCTTACCTGCAAGGATAACCTTGGCAAATTGAATATCTTTAGTCAAAATATTCGCAGCTTTTAGCGTGTCTAGAGTAATAACGTTACTTCCAACTTTCGCTAATTCACTTAGTCTGACTTCTGCAGTAACTGCAGCTTTCATCGAAGTAAAGCCAAATTTTGGTAAGCGACGATATAAAGGCATTTGACCACCTTCGAAACCACGGCGAACTTTTCCACCTGTACGAGATTTCTGCCCTTTGTGACCACGACCACCAGTTTTACCAAGTCCAGAACCGATACCACGACCTAGACGTTTTTTGCAGTGTTTAGAACCTGCAGCAGGAGATAAAGTATTTAAATACATAAATTACTCCTCTATTTTAAGCATGTATGAAATTTGGTTTATCATACCACGTACCGCAGGTGTATCAATTAACTCTACAGTATGGTGCATATGACGCAAACCAAGACCACGTAATGTTGCTTTATGCTTAGGTAAACGAGCAATAGAACTACGAACTTGAGTTACTTTAATAGTTTTTGCCATAATAATTTACCCCAAAATTTCTTCAATGGTTTTACCACGTTTAGCAGCAACCATTTCTGGTGATTTCATATTTGCTAAAGCATCAATTGTTGCACGTACAATATTGATTGGGTTAGTTGAGCCATATGCTTTTGAAAGAACGTTACGTACACCAGCAACTTCTAACACTGCACGCATTGCACCACCTGCGATGATACCCGTACCCTCGCTAGCTGGTTGCATAAATACACGTGAACCTGTGTGAGCACCTTTGATTGGATGCTGTAATGTACCTTCGTTTAAAGCAATTGTAACCATATTACGACGTGCTTTTTCCATCGCTTTTTGGATCGCTGCTGGAACTTCACGTGCTTTACCATAACCAAAACCGACTCGACCGTTACCATCACCTACTACTGTTAAAGCAGTGAAGCTCATGATACGACCACCCTTGACAGTTTTTGACACACGGTTTACCGCGATTAGCTTCTCTTGCAGTTCACCAGCTTGTTTTTCGACGTTTGCCATCTCAAATTACCTCTATTAGAACTGTAGACCAGCTTCACGAGCTGCGTCCGCTAATGATTGGACACGACCATGATATTTAAAACCAGAACGATCAAAAGCAACATCTTTGATGCCTTTTGACAATGCTCTTTCAGCAACAGTTTTGCCAACTAATTTAGCTGCATCAATGTTACCTGTATATTTAACTTGCTCTCTAATTGCTTTTTCTACTGTCGAAGCAGAAGCAAGAACCTCTGATCCGCTTGCAGCAATTACTTGTGCATAGATATGACGAGGAGTACGGTGAACCACTAAACGAGTAACGCCTTTTTCTTTCATCATATGACGCGCACGAGCTGCACGACGGAGACGAGCTGATTTCTTATCCATAGTGTTACCTTAAATTATTTTTTCTTAGCCTCTTTTGTACGTACAACTTCATCATCGTAGCGTACACCTTTACCTTTGTAAGGTTCTGGGCGACGATAAGCACGAATATCTGCAGCTACTTGACCAATCACTTGTTTGTCAGCACCTTTTAAAACAATTTCTGTTTGAGAGGGGCATTCAGCAATGATCCCTGCTGGTAGCTTGTGCTCAATCGGATGAGAGTAACCTAAGCTTAAAGCAACAACATTGCCTTTAACTTGAGCTCTATAACCTACACCCACCAGTCTTAACTTCCTAGTGAAGCCTTCAGTAACACCAATAACCATTGCGTTCACTAATGCACGAGCGGTACCTGACTGAGCATTAGCCTCAGGCATACCCTCACGTGGAGTGAAAGTTAATTGTTTATTTTCTTCTTTAACTTCAACTGAGTTATGAATTGTGCGAGACAATTCGCCATTTTTACCTTTAACTGTTAATAGCTGTCCATTAAGTTTTACCTCAACGCCCGCAGGAATATTAACAGGTGCTTTTGCGACACGAGACATTTCCTACTCCTTAAGCTACATAACAGATAACTTCACCGCCTAAACCTGCTTCACGAGCAGCACGGTCAGTCATCACACCTTTTGAGGTAGAAATTACAGCGATACCTAAACCGCCCATCACACGTGGCAACTCGTCTTTACGTTTATAAATACGCAACCCAGGACGACTTACACGTTGAATACTTTCTACAACTGGTTTACCTTGGAAATATTTTAAAGTGATTTCCAATTCAGGCTTTTGACCTTCTAAAACTTTTACACTTTCGATAAAACCTTCTTTAGCTAATACGTTGGCAATTGCCACTTTTAGCTTGGATGAAGGCATATTGATCGCAACTTTGTTCGCAGCTTGACCGTTACGAATACGAGTCAACATATCTGCGATAGGATCTTGCATACTCATTGTGCTTTTTCTCCAATTCCAAATTAAAGCGGTAAATTACCAACTTGCTTTTTTAAGCCCAGGAATTTCGCCACGCATTGCTGCTTCACGAACTTTAATACGGCTTAAACCAAATTTACGTAAGAAACCGTGTGGACGACCTGTTTGACGACAACGGTTACGTTGACGACTTGGGCTAGAATCACGTGGCAAAGATTGTAATTTTAATACAGCATCCCAACGTTGTTCATCAGTAGAATTTACATCAGAAATAATTCCTTTTAATTCTTCACGTTTTGTGTAGAATTTTTCAGCCAATTTAACGCGTTTAACATCGCGTGCTTTCATTGATTGTTTAGCCATTTGTCTACCAACCTTACTTACGGAATGGGAAATTAAAGGCGTCTAGTAATGCACGACCTTCTTCATCATTTTTTGCAGTAGTGGTAATCGTAATGTCTAAACCACGAATACGATCTACTTTATCGTAGTCAATTTCTGGGAAAATGATTTGCTCACGCACACCCATACTATAGTTACCACGACCATCAAAAGATTTTGCATTTAAGCCACGGAAGTCACGTACACGTGGGATAGAGATCATAATCAGACGCTCTAGAAATTCCCACATACGTTCACCACGTAGTGTTACTTTACAACCGATTGGATACCCTTGACGGATTTTAAAGCCAGCAACAGACTTACGAGCCTTAGTAATTAAAGGTTTTTGACCACTAATTGCTGTTAAATCCGCAACTGCGTTTTCAAGCAATTTTTTGTCGGTCAATGCTTCACCCACTCCCATATTAAGGGTAATCTTTTCGATTCGTGGGACTTGCATGACAGATTTGTAGCCGAATTTTGACTTTAACTCATTCACTACATTTTCTTTGTAGTAATCATGCAGTTTCGCCATCGCGTTACTCCAGTTTGTTAAATTAATTCATTGTTAGATTTGAAAAAACGGACTTTTTTACCATCTTCAAATCTAAAACCTACACGGTCAGCTTTGTTAGTTGTAGGGTTAAAAATCGCTACATTTGATGCATCAATTGGAGCTTCTTTCTTCACTAAACCACCTTCTTTTCCTAATTGAGGAATTGGTTTTTCTGCTTTAGTGATGATGTTAACACCTTCAACAATCACTTTACCGTTTGGTAAAACTTTAGTGACCTTGCCACGTTTACCCTTGCTTTTACCAGCAAGAACAATTACTTCATCTTCTTGACGAATTTTGTTAGCCATTTTCACTTCTCCTTACAGTACTTCTGGTGCCAAAGAAATGATCTTCATGAATTTTTCACCACGAAGTTCACGTGTTACTGGCCCAAAAATACGAGTACCGATTGGTTGCTCAGTATTGTTATTTAATACAACACAAGCATTGCCATCGAAGCGAATGACTGATCCATCTGGGCGACGAACACCCTTCTTGGTACGCACAACCACTGCTTTAAGCACATCACCTTTTTTCACTTTACCACGAGGAATCGCTTCTTTTACAGTAATTTTGATGATATCACCAATAGCAGCATAACGACGGTGTGAGCCACCTAGAACCTTGATACACATTACACTACGCGCACCTGAATTATCAGCTACGTCAAGCATAGTTTGTTCTTGGATCATCTTAGTACTCCGCTAATGTTAAAAAACCCTTTCGGGACGTTCCCAGTTGCCCACAGGCAACAAGACGGCATATTATGCCGAAAAATTAGTGCTTAAACAAGTGGGTTTTTAAGTTTACGCCAGCAAATTCAGAAAAATTTTCCGAATTTTGAGGCGTGTTTTACTATTATGCATAAAATAAAAACCCAGCTCATGCTGGGTTTGAGTTTCAGAAGGATGTTATTTTGTATCCAAATATTCCATAACTTCGTTAATTTTTTTAATTAACTCTTGATTATTATCCAACATTGCTTTTTGTAATAATCCATACAGAAAAGCGTTCCCTAAGTCTTTGGTTATAGGAATTGGGGCTGCTGGGAAATCGTTCCAATGCAATCCAAGTCCTTTAAGATTTTGCTTTCCATCAAAATATTCCCCTGCAATAAGCATTAATTTCTTCTTTTCATTCTTCTGAACTACATACACATCATGTTCAATAATTTTCCACTCTTGTTTAACCATAATTTTCTCCTTTCTAAGCTTGAAGTTTTTTAACAGTCTTTGCTATCTCTTTTATGTCAATAAAAGAGATAAGAAGTATACTTTTTGCAAAAAATGTCTTTGGAAGATGTGAGGTTTTAAATAGTTTGAGAGGAAAAGAAGTTTTGAGTGAAAATAAAAAACCCAGCATAAGCTGGGTTTTTAAATTAGGTTAGTAGTTTAGATTAAGCAATAACTGCTTTTTCAACTACACGAACTAAAGTCCAAGATTTAGTTTTTGAGATTGGTCGACATTCTTTGATTTCGACTACATCTCCCATTTTGGCTTCGTTCGCTTCATCGTGGACGTGTAATTTAGTCGTACGACGAATGAATTTTCCATAAAGTGGGTGTTTTACTTTGCGTTCAATCGCAACAACAAAGGATTTATCCATTTTGTCGCTGACTACACGACCTTGTACAGTACGAATTTTATCTGTCATTACTCACCCGCCTTTTCGGTTAATACAGTTTTAACTTGTGCAATTTGACGACGCACTTGTTTTAACTGATGTGTTTGTTGGAGTTGACCTGATGCTAATTGCATACGCAATTTGAATTGTTCACCTAAAAGGTTTAATAATTCAGCATTAAGATCTTCTACAGTTTTTGTACGTAATTCTTGAGCTTTCATTACATCACCGTTTTAGTTACAAAGGTTGTTTTGATTGGCAGTTTTGCAGCTGCAAGAGCAAATGCTTGACGTGCCACTTCTTCAGACACTCCGTCCATTTCATAAAGGACTTTACCTGGTTGAATTAAAGCGACCCAGTATTCAACGTTACCTTTCCCTTTACCCATACGGACTTCTAATGGTTTTTCAGTAATTGGTTTATCTGGGAAGATGCGGATCCAAATTTTACCTTGACGCTTTACAGCACGTGTCATTGCACGACGTGCCGCTTCAATTTGACGTGCCGTAATGCGTCCACGACCCACTGCTTTTAAACCGAAAGTACCGAAGTTAACCTCAGTTCCATGAGCAATGCCACGGTTACGACCTTTTTGAACTTTACGGAATTTTGTACGTTTTGGTTGCAACATTTAACAATTCTCCTTATTTGCGGCTACGTCCACGCGGTGCGCGTTTCGGAGCACTTGGTTTTTCAGATTGTTTAGCATTTGCAACGGCAGCCATTCCACCAAGAATTTCACCTTTGAAGATCCATACTTTCACGCCAATGACGCCATAAGTAGTGTGGGCTTCTGCAGTGTTATAATCGATGTCAGCACGTAAAGTGTGTAGAGGTACACGACCTTCACGATACCATTCACTACGTGCAATCTCTGCACCGCCTAAACGTCCACTCACTTCAACTTTGATACCTTTCGCACCAGAACGCATTGCACTTTGTACTGCACGTTTCATTGCACGGCGGAACATGACACGACGCTCTAATTGTGAAGCGATACCTTCAGCCACAAGTTTAGCGTTAAGTTCTGGTTTTTTTACTTCAGCGATGTTGATTTGTGCAGGAACGCCTGCAATCTGAGCAACTTCTAGACGTAGTTTTTCTACATCTTCACCTTTTTTACCAATGACGATACCTGGGCGTGCTGTGTGAATAGTGACGCGAATGCTTTTTGCTGGGCGTTCAATTGTGATCGCTGACACTGAAGCATTGGCTAATTTCTTAGTTAAAAATTGACGTACTTTGAAATCACCTTCTAAATTACCAGCGAAATCTTTTGTATTCGCGAACCAAGTAGAGTTCCAAGGTTTAATAATACCTAGGCGAATACCATTCGGATTAACTTTTTGTCCCATTGTTATTCTCCTACTTAATTAACGATCTGACACAACCACAGTAATGTGGCTTGTACGTTTAAGAATGCGATCTGCACGACCTTTCGCACGTGGCATAACACGTTTCATTGTCGGACCTTCGTCAACGAAAATTTTCGCAACTTTAAGATCATCAATGTCTGCACCATCATTGTGTTCAGCATTGGCAATTGCAGATTCAAGCACTTTTTTCACTAAAGCGGCTGCTTTTTTGTTAGTGAAAGTTAAAATTTCTAACGCTTGCGCTACTTTTTTACCACGGATCATATCCGCAACTAAGCGAGCTTTTTGGGCTGAAGTGCGAGCGTAACGATGTTTAGCTATAGTTTCCATCTTTTACTCCCTTACTTTTTAGCCTTTTTATCCGCAGCGTGACCGCGATACGTACGAGTCGGTGCAAATTCACCTAGTTTATGTCCGATCATTTCATCAGAAATATAAACAGGAACGTGCTGACGACCATTATGGACTGCGATGGTCAATCCAATCATTTGTGGAATGATCATTGAACGACGGGACCAAGTTTTGATTGGTTTTTTATCCCCGCTTTCCACCGCCTTCTCTACCTTCTTCAACAAGGGTAGGTCAATAAATGGACCTTTCTTGAGAGAACGTGGCATGGTTTACCTCTTTTATTTAATTAAAAATTTTATTTACCACGACGACGTACAATGTATTTATCAGTACGTTTATTGTGGCGTGTTTTCTTACCTTTAGTTTGAACGCCCCAAGGAGTAACCGGATGTTTACCGAAGTTACGACCTTCACCACCACCATGTGGGTGATCAACTGGGTTCATCGCAGTACCACGCACAGTTGGACGAATTCCACGCCAACGGCTAGCACCTGCTTTACCAAGTGAACGTAACATATGTTCTGAATTGCCGACTTCACCAATAGTCGCCACACAATCCGCTAAAACTTTACGCATTTCGCCTGAACGAAGACGTAAAGTTACATAGTTACCTTCACGTGCGATAATTTGAACATAAGCACCTGCAGAACGTGCAATTTGTCCGCCTTTAGCAGGTTTTAATTCAACATTATGTACAGTTGTACCTACTGGGATAAGGCGCATAGGTAAAGCATTACCTACTTTGATTGGTGCGTTAATACCCGCTTGGATTTGATCACCAACGCTTAAACCTTTAGGTGCTAAAATATAACGACGTTCACCATCTTTATACAGTACTAAAGCAATGTTCGCACTGCGATTCGGATCATATTCTAAACGCTCCACTACTGCAGGAATATCAAATTTATTGCGTTTGAAGTCAATGATACGGTAATGTTGTTTATGTCCACCACCGATATGACGAGTCGTAATGCGACCTAAATTATTACGACCACCTGTCTTAGTTTTTTTATCTAACAGTGCAGCGAAAGGCTTACCTTTATATAATTCAGGGTTTACAACTTTAACTACGTGACGACGACCAGGGGAGGTCGGCTTACATTTAACGATAGCCATTTATATCTTTCCTCCTAATTCTCTGCCTGACCTTCAACGAAGTCCAAAGATTGTCCTTCAGCTAAAGTGACATAAGCTTTTTTCCAGTCACTACGTTGACCAATTTTATTACCACGACGTTTGGCTTTACCTTTAACAACGACGGTACGCACAGAATCAACTTTTACTTCAAATAATTCTGAAACAGCATTTGCGATTTCAACTTTATTTGCATCTAAAGCAACTTTGAAAACGATAGTATTTGTTTTTTCAGCATTATTGGTTGCTTTTTCAGAGATATGAGGTGCTTTTAACACTTTTAGCAAACGTTCTTGACGAATCATCCTAACATCTCCTCAATTTGTTTTACTGCATCTACTGTCATCATCACTTTTTTGAACGCAATGAGGCTGACAGGATCGATACCTTGAGCATCACGCACATCTACTTTATAAAGGTTACGTGCTGCCAAGAATAGATTTTCATCAAGATTTGCAGTAACAATTAAAACATCATCAAGATCTAATTCTTTTAGTTTATTTACTAAAACTTTAGTTTTGGGTGCGTCAATTTCAAATTTTTCCATCACCACCAAACGATCTTGGCGAACAAGCTCAGAAAGGATGCTTTTGATTGCACCACGATACATTTTTTTGTTCACTTTTTGGCTATGATCTTGTGGCTTCGCTGCAAAAGTGACACCACCAGAACGCCAGATCGGAGACTGAGCATCACCCGCACGGGCACGACCAGTACCTTTTTGACGCCAAGGTTTTTTACCAGAACCTGCTACTTCGGCACGAGTTTTTTGCGCACGAGTTCCTTGACGAGCACCTGCCGCGTAAGCAACAACTACTTGATGAATCAAGGCTTCATTAAACTCACGTCCAAAAGTAGTTTCAGAAACAGTTAATGCAGTATTTGCATCTTTTACTACTAATTCCATTAAATACTCCTAGACTTACGCTTTCACTGCTGGTTTAACGATAACATCGCCATTAGTTGCACCAGGGATTGCCCCTTTCACTAATAACAAGTTTTTCTCAGCATCAACACGAACCACTTCAAGAGATTGAACGGTTACACGTTCAGCACCTAAGTGACCTGCCATTTTTTTGCCTTTAAACACACGACCTGGTGTTTGGTTTTGACCAATAGAACCAAGTACACGATGTGATAAAGAGTTACCGTGGCTAGCATCCTGAGTACGGAAATTCCAACGTTTCACACCACCTTGGAAACCTTTACCTTTAGAAGTACCAGTAACATCAACTTTTTTAACATCTGCAAAGATGTCAACTTTAATTTCTTGACCTAAAGTGAATTCTTCACCTTCAGTACGAAATTCCCATAAACCGCGACCAGCTTCAACGCCTGCTTTCACGAAATGACCTGCTTCAGGTTTAGTTACACGACTTGCTTTTTTAGAGCCAGTAGTAACTTGCACAGCAGTATAGCCATCGTTTTCAAGAGTTTTCACTTGAGTAACACGGTTAGGTTCGATTTCGATTACAGTAACAGGTATGCTCACACCATCTTCGTTGAAGATACGTGTCATACCGACTTTACGACCGACTAAACCAATCATTGTCATAACCTCTTAATTAACCTAGGCTTATCTGCACGTCTACACCTGCAGCCAAATCTAAACGCATTAACGCATCAACAGTCTTTTCTGTTGGCTCAACAATATCAACTAAACGTTTGTGAGTACGAATTTCGTATTGGTCACGTGCGTCTTTATTTACGTGTGGAGAAATCAACACAGTAAAACGTTCTTTGCGAGTTGGCAAAGGGATTGGACCACGAACTTGTGCACCAGTACGTTTAGCTGTTTCAACGATTTCCGCTGTTGACTGATCGATTAAA
This sequence comes from Actinobacillus sp., assembly GCA_020026055.1. GTDB lineage: Bacteria > Pseudomonadota > Gammaproteobacteria > Enterobacterales > Pasteurellaceae > Actinobacillus_C. Next base: position 54,161 of record JAHHRA010000006.1, on the reverse strand, counting down.
CGATGGTCAAAGCCTTTCAAGCGGATTCGAATTCTTTGGTTCTGCATTAGACCAGAGCTCCAATTTTTTTAGCTAACAAAAAAACCGAACCGCCACAAGAAATTTTTTCAAGGGGGTCGATCTACCTAAATATATAGCTCCCCAATCGGGAACGTTTTCATAAACCTTGAAATACATTTACAAGGTCTCGTTTAGCAAATGATTACACTAAACGGCTTAAAAAGCTTGTGGATATTACCATAATTGAGGTGAATTGCAAGTGTTTTTGGAGATTAATTTTGAAGTCAACGCCCTCAATTACCAACACTACTCTTCCCTCTCCGATTTTTGGAAATTTTTCTGAAAGTTGGAGTTTGAAAAGTTTTAATCACGCTCCCAAAATCGGAAAAGTTTTCCGAAATTGAGGGTGTTGAAGTGGAATATTATTTTTAAGCTTACAATTACGCAAACAAACTCTACCCCTCATTGCTCTTAATCCAACAACTTTTGGATCAACTCAACGATTTTGTCTAGCTTGAATTGGGTTTTGAAGTGGATATTTATGTTATTCCCAAATTGCTTAAAAAAGTTCTTCGGCGTGTTTGTTTTTTTAGCTTTCTTCCTTTCACAGATCTTCTTTATTATCTACCCCTTTATTATCTACCCCTTTGCTTTCCACAATGAGATTTAAGTTAAGTGAAAAATGATAGTGTCATCTATACTGACGTAGGGGGTATGCAATTCGAAGATAGTTTTGGTGATTAAGTGTTAGTTAACGCCACGAAATTCGGAAAAATTTTCCGATTTTTGAGGCGTAATTGTTCGTAATCACGGCAACGGGATCTTGTTACTTTCTTCGCTTGTGCAAAGATCGTCTCCAAAGAAAGCACACTCTTATTAGCCGCGTATCGATGCTTGGTGAAATTTTTCTTAACGCAAATTAGGGCAACTCGTGGCTACGCCATTCAAACAACCCTAATTTGCTAAAAAATTTCAGTCGCTTAAGGTGGTTTATAAGGGAATCCGTGTGGCGTCGTTTTACTTTTTGAAGGGTAAAAATTAATTCACGCCCCGATTTTCGGAAAATTTTTCCCGATTTTCGTGGCGTGATAATATCTACAGATACCGTTTGAGAACGGCGGCTTTTTCGGTTGGTATGTTGGCGAGTTGCGTTTCTAGTTCGCTGATTTTTTGTTCCAGTTTTTCTATCTCTGCCACGATTTTTTGCTGTTCGGCAAGAGGTGGGAGTGGGATTTTTACCGTTGAAACCTTAGCTATATTTAGATTATCTACGGTTGTTCCAGATGCTTTTTCTGTAAATTGTTCCTGAACAACTGAACTAGATAGAATATAGTACAAATAATCTCTATTAAGTTCGGTAGAAAAATCAGATAGAAGTAACCAGCCATCGTGAATGCAACCAGTGGTTTTCATTATATAAGGTCGTCCAAAGCTCATTGAGTTTGAAAGCACAAAATCACCGACATTAACAAAACGTGATTTTTCCGCACCTGATTGAGTAATTTTTTCCTTTGTGCTGGTAATGTACTTTGAACTAGGTTTTACATCACCAATTTTGATCCAATTAACGCCATTAGGATCTTGAGTAATAAATTGCTTAATAGGTCGCGGGGAGGCTCCACGAACAATAGACATCAGCGAAGTTAATGTTTTAATTGGGTAATTTTTATCTAAAACATTGGTTATTAACTTTTCAATATTTCCACGTAACGCCGTAATTTCCTGCTGGTTTTCTACCGCTTGCGTTTCTAAAATTTCAATTTTCGCAACGATTTGTTGTTGAATATTGAGCGGTGGTAGAGGGATTTTTATAATTTCCAATTGGTTTCTTGATATAGATTGAAAGATTGCACCAGCATTTCCAGAATTTGATAAAATACTTTCAATAGATTGTAAATAAATAAACAAATATTCTTGTAATATTTTCCTATTTGCTTTAATTGCACATAATCCTCTACCTATACAAATCTTATCAAATGGATTGATATTAACTGTTCCAACAGGTGCTCTGACGCTCATTAAAATATCATCTTTAACAGAAGTTTTTGTAATTTCACTTGTATAAACTTTCGGTTCTTTAAGATATTTTTCTGTAAACTCAGTTTTTCCTTGATAAAAAGGTAGTCCTTTTTTATCTTCATTATAAAATTCCGATTTTGGCGATTGTCCTGATGTAATTTCACAAATTTCACCCAACCTTACTAACGGATACTTACTCTCAATGGCTACCGCTTTCTTCTTCGGCGTAAGCGTTAAGGTTTTACCAAAATCCACACGATCAAAATCGAGCATATCCACGAGATTGGCTCGGCTGATGAATGGGGTTAAATTATCAGTAATTGGCGTTTGAATGCCGTTAAAATTGTTTTTGATGATGGTGTTGATTTTGCTGTCATCATCGGCGTTATTGGGGTTATAAAGCGGTGTGTTGATGCTTTTTAACTGTTCCTGCTTTTTATCTATTTCGGCATTTTCATCATCTGCGTTTGCGATTTTGGAAATGCTGGCTTGCTCTGTGGTGATGTATTGAATGCCTTCATTACCTTTGCGGTTGCTCCATTCGTAACCTAAGAATTTTTTGATTTCTTTGTTGTCGCTTGGTGATTTGACGATGACAACATCATTTGTTTGCACATTGGCAAGGCAGAAGTAGTAGAGTTTTTCTCGTTCTTTGTTTTTTAAGAAGGTTAAAAATTCTGCCTGTTTGTGTGCCTCTTTATCCGCTAAGGTTTTGGCTTTAAATACTTTGGTCGTTGGGGCTTTGTAGGTTTTATTAAAGGCTTTTTGGTATTCGCTAAACATTTCTGTTTTTAATAAATCGTCAGTTAGCGTACCTTGTAAAAAGGCGTGGTAGTCCGTTTCGTTGAAGTCGCAATAATGGCAGTAATCATTTAAAAGATGTTCCTCTTTTAGTGCTTTGTTGGTGTTTAAATCGCCACTAAACCATTCGTTGACCATATTTTGATAATGCTGTGGTAGGCGTTGGTTTGGGTCACGGCGTTGTAAAAAGAGTGTGACAGTATTTGTGCCAGTTTTGCCAAAAGTACCGCTACCAAATTCTGCAATGGCGATGATGTTAAAATGTTTGAGCAATAATTCTCGTGTTTTGGTGTAAAGTGCTGGCGTTTCTTTGTTTAAAATTGAACTTGGAACGATGATCCCCGCCACTGCGTCTTTACCTAAAAGCTGTACTGCACGTTCAATGAAAAAGCATTCAATGGCATTAGTGGTAGAAAGGTCTTTCACTTCTTGCGAAAGCGTATATTTGGCTCGATCGCTTTCGTTTAATGTGGCTAAAAAGCCTGTAACGGAGTACGGTGGGTTGGCAATGAGTACATCAAAGGTTTGTGGTATAAGTTTGGCGTTATGAGCGAGAGCGTCATTATGGATAATATCTATTTTGGAGCCGTACATAAAAGAAGACACTTTCGCCACTTTGGATAAGCGGTATTCTTTTTCCACGCCAACGATGTTGCTATCACGATTCTTAATAAAATATTCATTTAAAAAATGCCCAGCACCACAGGCGTAATCAAGCACGTGTGGCGTTTGTTTGTCTGGTAGGGAATTGATGATGAATTTCACAATAGGCATTGGCGTGAAAAATTGTCCTTCACTTTGTTTTACGCCTGCATCTAAAAAGCCTTCAAACATATCGCCAAGAAATTGATTTTCCTCACTGTCAGTTAGTCGCATATCTTGGATCATTTTGCAAACTTTTAGTAAGACTTCAAAATTTTGGTAGAACAGTTTTTTGTTGTGTACGTCAATAAAAGCAAAATCATTATTTGAAAAAAACTTTAATTCCTTAAAATATTCTTTTATCGCATCTTTCGTAACATTTGGCTTGTCTTTAAAGATACCAAAAGCTTCATCAATTTGGCTGTTAGCGATATAGGTGATTTCATCGCCTAGATATTCTTTCATTCCGTCCTTGTAAAGGGCTTGCAAGCGGTCTTGGAAGTCGAAAGGGTTATCAAAGGTTTTGCCTTTCCAATAGAAATTTAATTTTTTGCCTGCTTTTTTACTGTTTGTTTCGTCGGTTACTTTACACAAAAATAAATTCACCAATTTATCGAAAGCATTTTCACGACCTGAAACGTTATATTGACGTAAGATCGTGGCAAATTCATGGTATTTTCCTTGAATATCTTTATTGCTAATGGGTTTTAAATCCTCTAATTGGAAAACCTTTTTGCCAATGTCATAAGCTTTATTATTTTCAAAAAGCCCCATCGTTGCGTAATCACCATCATACGTTTTTCGCCATACTGTCCATTTTTCTTCTGTGGTTGCGGTGTCTTTATAGCCTTTTAATTCTTTATCATTTTTTAATAATTCATCATTATCTGTTACAGAAATAAGGTAATAATTGCAAATAACGTTTTCAGTAAAATCACTGCTATACAAAGCTAAAAATTGCGTGGAAGTCGCTTGTTGTAAATAGGAAAATAATTGATTTCGGCTATCGTTTTCTAAAATTCTGCGTGCTTTGTCGTATTCATTGCCAGCGGTTTTACATTCAATGATTAGGATAATGTTACCGTCATTATCTTTCACACAAATATCTGCTTTACCACTTTTTTGTGAGTGTCCGAGTTGCCATCTTTTCTCTAATTCAATGTGTTTTGGGTGATAACCTTGTTCGATTAGACGGTGTACACATTCAAACACGACAAAATTTTCAGGAGCGGAAAAGTTGCACGTTGTTTTGTCGTTGATGATAAGTTCAGGCGGATAAATGAAAGATCGCTTATTAAAATCTGCGATAAGTTTGTACTCAACATCAGGAAATGTTTTGGTGTAAACATTATTTTGATGAGTAAAACCTAAGCTGTTTAGTACGAATGGTAAATTTTTTACTGTAATCATTGTTGCTACTCTTAAAAGGTTACGCTGGAATATTGATGAAAAACCTAGTGCTTTTACTTTATTTTTTGTAACTTAGGACAAGTTGCTGAAAATTTTTTAAGGTCATTTTCATTGCAGTAGGCTTGTCAATGTTGTGTCCTCTCGTTTTTTAAATGCAAGAAAATTTCATATTCTAACGTTTTTTCAAAAAAAATACTGTGCTCTTAAATTTGTAAATATCTTCTGAATTCCTAAAAATTTTTCCAAAAAATTTGTGATAATTTCAAAAAGGTAAGCTGAACTTAAATATCTCGCAAAATTGAAGTAATAAAAAATATTACTACTAACTAAAGCATCCACTCCTCCCCATACAGAAACCGCAAGTGCTACTTGCGGTTTTTAACACGCCCAAAAATCAGAAAATTTTCCGAAAATCGTGGCGTGAATATCCTAACCCTCACTATCCCCCGTATCTTTCGAAACCCCTTCCATCTCCAACAAATGCGCTTTTTCATTCTCAATCGCAACGATGGGAAGTTCTGGCATTGTTTTATTGGCACGGTGAGAGAGTTTTTTGAAACGTTCTGCTTTGCCGATGATGCCTTGTTTGCCAGCAAAAGCTACGACTGTTTCGTTATATTGGTTACTGGCTGTGTTTAATGCGTTACCAAGTTTTTTAAGGCGATCCACTACAGTGCAAAGTTGGTTATAAACTTCGCCTGCTTGGCGGCTAATTTCTTCCGCATCTTTATTTGATTTTTCTAAACGCCAGAGGTTAGCAATCGTGCGTAAAATTGGCATTAAGGTGGTATGTGAAACCATAATCACATTTTTTTGGTAGCCATAATTAAATAAATTTGGATCATTACGTAAAGCTTCAATATAAGCAGGCTCTAATGCAACAAACATAAGCACGAAATTAGGACTATCCATTCCTTTTAATGCACTATAATTTTTACGACTTAAGTCATCAATATGATGGCGTAATGCAATGCAATGTTCACTTAAATGCAGTTGACGTAGTTCCTCAGTTTCGGCACTAACGGCACATTCATAACTCACTAATGACATTTTGCTATCAATCACCATCTGTTTGTTATCTGGTAAATGGATGACAAAATCAGGATATTGTTTTTTGCCTTCTTCATTGGTGAAATGGGCTTGAGCGGTATAATGCACGCCTGCTTCAAGCCCCGCCATTTGTAAGGTTTGTTCAAGCTGGATTTCGCCCCAGTTGCCGAGCATTTTTTTATTGCCTTTCAAAGCAGAAGTAAGGTTATTAGCTTCTTGGGTCATATTTAAACCAAGTTCAAACATTTTTTTTATTTCTGCTTCTATTCCAGCATTACCTTTCAAATTTTCGGAATGAATTTCATTTACTCGTTTTTGAAAGCTTTCCATCTGCTCACGGAATGGACGCAATAAATCTGTCATTTCATTTTTGTTTTGATGGCTAAAAACTTTGGATTTTTCTTCAAGAATGCGATTGGCAAGGTTTTGAAATTCAATACTCATTGATCCTTTGCTTTCTTCAATATTTTTTTGAAGTTCAAGAAAATGAGCATTCTTTTCGTTTAAAGTTGTTCTTAATTCGGTTAATTCATTTCGCAAGCAACTATTTGTATGTAGCAAATCAGTAAGTTGTTGCTCGTATTTTTCAATTGTTTGTTGTTTTTCGATCAATTGTTGAGAAAAATTTTCTGATTTAGTTTTTTCAGTACTAAATTCACCATTTAGCAATGTCATTTGTGCGTTCAAGCGTTGCATTTGGTTGTATTGTTCTTGCAATTTTTGTTGCATATTCCGCAAACTATCATCACGTTCGATGAGACGAATTTTAAAACTTTCAGTTTCAGTTTGGTTTTTAATTGCATTCTGTTCTGCACTGTTTTTATCTTGTCGTGCTTGCTCAATGTCTGTTTTGAGTTTGTTTTTGCTATGCAAAGTAAAAATCCATAGTACAAAAAACAAAATGATAGCACCGCTACTGAGTGAAAAAATAAAAATTAAATCTTGTGTACTTAGCTGAATTTGTTCAATAATTTGCATTTTTTCTCCGTTTGAAACTGTTTATTAAGCTTGTTCTTGTAATTTTTTTAATTGGTATAAATAAGTAAGTGCTTGTTTGGGGGAAAGCTCATCGGGATCAAGTTTTTCTAATGCTTCCCATAGAGCGAGTTTTCCATCATTTTCCGACATTAATCCGAGCTCCCCTTGCGTGAAAGGTTGGTTTAAATCAATTGAAGCTATATTTTGATTTTCTAATTGATGTAATTTTTGTTGTGCCATTTTGATAACATTTGACGGTACACCTGCTAAAGCTGCTACTGCTAAGCCATAACTTTTACTGGCGGCACCTTTTTTAACTTGGTGCAAAAAAGCAATGCTATTGCCGTGTTCAATCGCTTCAAAATGTATGTTTTCTACGCCTTGTAATTGTTCAGGCAAGCTAGTTAACTCAAAATAATGTGTTGCAAATAATGTCAAAGCTTTAGTTTTTGCTAAATGATTCGCACAAGCCCAAGCCAGTGCCAGCCCATCATAAGTTGAAGTACCACGTCCGATTTCATCAATTAAAACTAAGCTTTTAGAGGTTGCTTGGTGCAGAATTGTCGCCATTTCACTCATTTCTACCATAAAAGTAGATTGTCCTGAAGCAAGATCATCTGCAGCTCCAATTCGAGTGAATATTCGATCAAGTTCACCAATTTTTGCAGAAGTTGCTGGCACAAAACTACCTATATGTGCCATTAATGCAATAAGTGCAGTTTGGCGCATATAAGTGCTTTTCCCTCCCATATTGGGTCCCGTGATCACTAATAAATGATGATCGTGAGAAAGTGTTACAGAGTTAGCAATAAAAGGTTTATCTAAAACTTGTTCAACTACGGGATGACGCCCATTTTCAATGCAAACAATTTTTCCTTCACAAAAAATTGGACGCACATAGTTAAGACTCTGTGCTCGTTCAGCTAAATTATTTAGTACATCTAATCTCGCCAAAGCTTCGGCAGTTTGTTGTAAGATGGAGATACGCGGGCAAATCACATCAAAAATTTCTTCGTAAAGCTGTTTTTCTAGGGCTAAGGCAGCTCCTTTAGCTTTCAAAACTTTATCTTCATACACCTTTAATTCTGGAATAATGTAACGTTCTGCATTTTTTAAAGTTTGACGACGTACATAATGAATCGGTGCTTTATGTGCTTGCCCTTGGCTAATTTGAATGTAATAACCGTGTACTGCATTAAATCCAATTTTCAGTGTTTCAATCCCTGTTACTTCTCGTTCTTTGCGTTCTAGCTCTTCAAGAAAATCTGTTGCTCCTTGAGTAAGATTCCGCCATTCATCTAGTTCAGCATTATATCCTTCTGCAATCACACCACCATCACGGATCAGTAAAGCAGGATTCTCTAATAATGCTTTTTCTAATAAAGTATAAATATCGTCAAAATCACCCAGCTGTGATAATAGTTGTGCAAACGGCGGTAAATTAGCTAAATTTTTCCGAATAATAGGCAACTGGGCTAAAGCTGTTCGCAAACGAGTAAAATCACGCGGACGAGCAGAACGTAATGCAATGCGTGTCAAAATACGTTCCATATCACTCAATTGACGTAATAACGGTGCTAGAATCACATAAAGATCTTTTTCAATAATCGTGGCGATAATGTCTTGTCGTTGCAATAATGTTTGACGATGACGACTCGGCTGATGTAACCAGCGTTTAAGCATACGACTTCCCATGGGAGTAGCCGTTTTATCCAATACTGAAGCAAGAGAATGTGCAACACCACCACTTAAATTTTGAGTAAGTTCTAAATTCGCACGAGTTGCAGTATCAAGTTGAATAAAGTGAGAACGATCTAATAAACTGATACTTTGAATGTGCGGAAGATTTCCGCATTGTGTATCTCGTGCATATTGCAACAAACAGCCCGCCGCACACAGCCCTAAAATTGCTTTTTCAACGCCAAAAGCTTTTAAATTTTGCGTACCAAACTGGCGATTTAGCAAAGTAATAGCCGTTTTTAATTCAAACTCCCAGATTGGACGGCGTCGCAAACCTTGATAACGAGTAAGCAGTGCCATTTGTGTAAATTCTTCACAATACAATAATTCTGCTGGTTTAAGACGTTGCAATTCTTCTGCCAATTGAATGTTGTTTTCAGCTTCGCAAATCTGAAAACGTCCCGATGTCATATCTAACATCGCCAAGCCAAATTGACCCTTTTCTTCATAAATAGCAGTGATCAAATTATCTTGATGTTCAGCAAGCAAAGCTTCATCACTGATTGTCCCTGGCGTTACTACACGCACAATTTTACGTTCAACAGGTCCTTTACTCGTTGCAGGATCACCGACTTGTTCACAGATCGCTACACTTTCACCAAGTTTTACTAATTTGGCTAAATAGCTTTCTATTGCATGATAGGGCACTCCTGCCATCGGAATCGGTTCTCCAGCAGATTTGCCTCGCTGTGTTAATGTCAGATCCAATAAACTTGCTACTTTTTTAGCGTCATCGTAAAAAAGCTCATAAAAATCGCCCATACGATAAAAAAGCAAAATTTCTGGGTTCTCTGCTTTTAAACGTAAATATTGTTGCATCATTGGCGTATGGCTAGATATCGAGCAAGCAGTCATTGTTGTTCCTTGGTTGAGTAAAGCAGTATTATACAAAATAACTATACTAAAATGATAAATTTCAATAGAACTGCTTAGTTTACACTTCGTAGCTAGTAAAAATCACTCATTTTTAAAAATCAGCTCATTTAATAATACAAAAATTGGACAAGCTCTTTAACCCTCTCATTATATGCAATATAATTCATTAGATTTTATTACTTAAAACATAAAGAACCTTATTTTGAAGTTGATTTTTTCTGCTATTTTTTATCCTCTTTTTTAATCTCTCATCAATCATATCAATCTTTAATGGATCCATTATTAACATTAGTCTTCTTAAATTAAATGCTAATATTACGTCTATTCTACTTTCACGATGATTTACTTTTATTCAATGCAAAAACAATTTCTCAGTCAAAACTTTGTTGCTTTTGAGTAAAATCTCATATTCATTATATTTAACCTTATCCTCAATATTGATAAGCTTTAATTTATAAAATAGAAAGTAAAATTTTGTGTAAAAGACGATTATTTAAATCAATTTGTTGCTAAAAGTTCAGTAAAACTGATTATTAACAATAAATCGAAAAACGTTATCTCTGCATAAAAAACTAACTCTTCTTAGATGAATCTTTTATAATGCCAACTAAAATGCTGGAAATAAGGAGTAATTTATGATTATTGTTACAGGTGGTGCAGGCTTTATTGGGAGCAATATTATTCGTGGGCTAAATAAGATAGATCGCAAAGATATTTTAGTTGTAGATGATTTAACTGATGGTACAAAATTCGTGAATTTAGTGGATTTAGACATTGAAGACTATATGGACAAAGACGATTTCATTGCCTCAGTTATTGCTGGTGATAATTTCGGTATGATTGATGGTGTATTCCACGAAGGTGCTTGCAGTGCTACAACCGAATGGAATGGTAAGTTTATGATGCAAAACAATTATGAATATTCCAAAGAATTGTTGCATTTCTGTTTAGAGCGTAAAATTCCATTCTATTATGCTTCTTCAGCAGCGACCTATGGTGACTTACCTCAATTTATTGAAAGTCGAGAATTTGAAAAACCATTGAATATTTATGGTTATTCTAAATTTTTATTTGATGAGTATGTTCGTCGCATTTTGCCGCAAATAAATTCCCCTGTGTGTGGTTTTAAATATTTCAATGTGTATGGTCCTCGCGAACAACATAAAGGTTCGATGGCAAGCGTAGCCTTCCATTTAAATACACAAATTTTAAACGGTGAAAATCCAAAATTATTCGCAGGTAGTGAGCACTTCTTGCGTGATTTTATTTATGTTGACGATGTCGCAGACGTGAATATTTGGTGCTGGCAACACAGCATTTCTGGTATTTACAATCTCGGCACAGGTAAAGCTCAAAGTTTCAAAGAAGTAGCAGACGCTGTTATTGCATTCCACGGCAAGGGAAAAATCGAGACTATTCCTTTCCCTGATCACTTAAAAAGTCGCTACCAAAAATATACACAAGCTAATATGGAAAAACTTCGTTGCGTAGGTTATGACAAAATATTCAGGGACGTAAAAACAGGTGTAACTGAATATATGGCTTGGTTAAACAAATAATTCCTGTCAATCCCAAATGCGGTGTAAAAAACTTACTACCGCATTTTTGTTGTCTAAATTCGCTTAAATGTTAGTGTTTACGTCCCGATATTCAGTGTTTTTTTCTTAATTTTCAAAGAAAGCAGATAACTCACGAAATACTAAAGCGTTTTGTTTGCAATTTATGTCACTATCTGATACTCAATTTTATAGTTATGTCGTCAATCTATGGATAAAATTTCCTAAGAAATTCAAATATTCACTATTTTGCAAGAAAATTCTGTATTTATCTCACATTCTACGTTGCAATAAAAAATAAGCATTATGTTCCTTCTTTACAGAAGAATTTTATTCAGGCTACAATCGTCCCATTTTTCATTGATCTAATTTAGGAGAATCCTTTTTATGGACAAAAAAACACTGCATCAAAGAAATTGGTTAGATAAAGTCGAAATTATTGGTAATAAAATTCCTGATATTACTATGTTGTTTTTTATGGCAACTCTCATTTGCATCATCTTATCTTGGTTACTTTCACATTTTACTTTTGATTATATTCACCCTTTATCTAAGCAACGTATTGAAGTTATTGATCTTTTTAATGCAAGTGAAATGATGGCATTATTTAGTTCAATGGTGAAAAATTTTGTGAATTTCCCGCCGTTGGGGATTACGATCGTTGCTACGTTAGGGATTGGGATTGCTGAAGGTTCGGGTTATATCGCTACTGTTCTACGTAAATTACTTTCTGCCATTCACCCTCGATTGATCACTCCGTCTGTGATTTTTATCGGAGTTTTAGCTCATGTAGCTTCAGATTCGGCTTATGTGATCTTAATGCCTGTTTCTGCCTATCTCTTCTATAAAGTCGGCAAACATCCTTTAGCTGGGATCGCTGCAGGTTTTGCAGGGTTATCTGGTGGCTTTGCTGCGTCTTACACACCTTCTATTATTGACCCTATCTTAGCAGGCTTCACTCAAACAGGGGCAAGAGTTCTCGACCCTCATTATGTCGTTAATGTACTTTGCAATTTCTTTTTCTCTTTTGGCTCAACTTTTGCAGTTATTGCTTGTTGTTGGTATATAACAGATAAGATCGTTGAACCGCGCTTACACAAGTCACTCCCTATTGATGTCGTGCAAGAAGAAAATACTGCTGAATTAAGCCCTAACGAAATCAAAGCTTATCATTGGGCAAACTTTATTTTATTGGGATTAACTATCGCGTTAGTCGTATTGATGTATCCTGAAAATTCGTTATTCCGAGATCCAACTAACGGTTCACTCACTAGCCCAAAATCTCCTGCGATGCAAACTATTGTACCGCTATTATTAGTTTTTTTCGCTATTCCAGGGTTAGTTTACGGTTTTGTCAGTGGCAATTATAAATCGGTGAAAGATGTCACTAAATCAATGGAAAATATCACTAAATCCTTAGTTTCTTTTATCGTATTTGGTTTTTTCTGTGCACAATTCTTATACTGTTTTAGCAAATCTAATATCGGCAGTTTAATTGCTATTTCAGGAGCTGAATTTTTGAAAGCGATCAATTTACCAAGTGGTGTTACTGTCTTCGGTGTAATTTTCTTAACTGCAATGTTAAATATCATCATCACTTCTGCATCTTCTAAATGGGCGATCTTAGCACCTGTTTTAGTGCCAATGCTAATGGCAGTAGGATTATCACCTGAACTTACACAAGCCGCATTTAGAATTTCAGACAGTGCAGTGAACGTCAGTACACCAATGTTTGCGTTCTATCCGTTAATTATTTCTTATATGCAACGTTATAGTAGTCAATCAGGAATTGGTACTTTAGTTTCAATGATGTTGCCTTATACTATTGGGCTACTGATCGTATTGACAGTGATGTTATATGTCTTCTGGGGACTCAACATCCCACTTGGTTTTGACAGCGGTTACAGCTACACTAGAGGTTAAAAATGAATATTCAACAAACTTTAATTGATAATTTTCTGCGTTATGTCGCCATAAGCAGCCAATCTGATGCTAAAAATACTAAACTCCCTTCTTCACAAGGACAAATGGCATTAGCCCAACTTTTAGCCTCTGAACTAAAAGCAATGGGGTATCATGAAATTACTTTGCTTGATAATAGTATTTTAATTGTTCGCATTGCTGGTAAAGCAAACTTGCCTAAAATTGGTTTTGTTGCTCATTTAGATACAGTTGATGTTGGCTTAAGTCCAGATATTCATCCACAGCTTTTACATTATATTGGCGAACCGCTTTGTTTAAATAAAACACTAAATATTTACATCAGCGAACAAACGCATCCTGAACTAAGTAAATATCGTCATCAAGATATCTTATTTTCAGATGGAACTAGTGTTTTAGGTGCAGATGATAAAGCCTCGATCGCTGTGTTAATGACTCTTGCACAAGAACTCACTCATACAAATCAAGCACACGGCGATATTTATCTTGCCTTCGTACCTGATGAAGAAATTGGTTTACGAGGGTCAAAAGCAATGGATCTCACACTCTTCCCAGTGGATTTTTGTTACACTATTGACTGCTGTGAACGTGGCGAAGTAATTTTTGAAACTTTTAATGCAGGTAGTGCTAAATTCACTGTCGAAGGCATTACTGCTCACCCAATGAGTGCAAAAAATGTATTAGTCAACCCAAATCTCATCGTCGCTGATTTTATATCAATGCTCAATGATATGGGTAAACCTGAACAAACAGAAGGAAAAGAAGGATACTTTTGGGTAAACGAACTTACAGGCAATCAAAATAGAGCAATGGTTGGTGTATCCATTCGAGATTTTGAGTTAAGCAACTATACAAAACGAAAACTTTACTTACAAAGCTTAGTCGATTTTTTAAGAATCAAACACCCAAAAGCGAAAATTAATCTTGAAATAACAGATGTTTATCGCAATATTGCTCAAGCAATGGGTGAAGATCAACGTGCACTAACAAGGTTATACCAAGCACTCGCAACATTGCAAATTCCTGCCAAAACTATTGCGATGCGTGGCGGTACTGATGGCTCAGCATTATCTGTAAAAGGGTTATTCACACCAAATTTTTTCACAGGGGCACATAATTTTCACAGTGCGTTTGAATTTCTCCCTATCCCATCTTTTGTAGATAGCTACCAAGTCGCAAAAGCACTAGTGTTTACAGAGTAGTATTTTGACTTCCAAGTACTACAAAATATAACTTGCTCATCCTAAAATGCGGCGTAATAATTTTACGACCGCATTTTTACATCGCCAAAATTATTCATAGTAAGTCAAAATATGTTCGCGGAAGAAAAAGAAAATTTTGTGCAAAATTGTGAACAACAAAAAGAGAAGAAATCACGCCATCAAAATCAGAAAAATTTTTCTGATTTTGATGGCGTTAGTAGTGATTAAAAGCTACATCCCAATAACAAAGCAATCTATTTGTGAATGAATACGCTCTCGCACTTCTTGTGCTTGATCACGACTGCCAATAGGACCAACAAAAACACGATTCCAATTGTTAGTGCGTTTGACATAAGCAGTCATCCCTAACATTGCTAATTTGGCACGCTGAGCTTCAGCTTGTTCTAATTTATCAAAAGCACCACATTGCAAACCAAATTGTCCTTTATTTTGTGCTATCGCTGTATGGTTTTGAGTTTGATTCGTTGTAGTAGTATTAGCGTTAGAAGAAACTTTATTTTGATCTAGTGCTGCCCACACACTTTGCGGTTTAGTATTTTCTTTTTGAGATTCAGTTTTGTGAGTTGTTACATTAGGTGTTTTTACTGTTGTATTCGCATGAACATTTGTCGACAAAGCATTCGACTCTGTATTTATCGTACGAGTTTCTAATGCCTTAATGTAACTCCATCTTTCCTCAGGTGGTGGTGGGAGTTGTGGCTGAGATAGATCTTTTTTTACATCCACCCTTTTAATTTTAGGGTAATTTGAATTCGACTTTAAAAAAAATAGCCCTGCTCCTACCGCTGAAATAATAAGTACAATCATTCCCCAAATTAACACCGAATTTGTATTTTTTCTATTTCCTTTCCTCGCACGGGCGAATCTTTTCTTTGCCATTTTTCACTCTTCTACAAATCTTACAAACATTTAAGTTTACTCAAATTTTTCTTAGCTTGCTAGCCTAATATCACATTTTTCAAACATTAACTAAAATCCTGAGGATCAATATCCAAACTCCAACGAATTTTCGGATGCATAAATGCTGTTTGTGGGAATTGGCTCAAAGCCTGTTGTAACACAAAGCGTTGCGGATGCTGTAACAATAATTGCCAACGATAAAACCCTGCTTTTTTACTCATTGGTGCGGGCATTGGTGGAAAAATTTGCAAAAAAGGAGCGTGCTGTTGAAAATAAATCGCGATTTGAGTGAGAAATTGCTCGAGATCTTCGCTACATTTGCTTTTAGCACTGAACAATGCTTGAGCCATATAAGGCGGTAGCCCAATCGCACGGCGTTGTTGCAATGCTATTTGCGAAAAATCAGCATAGCCCTTAGTAAGCAACGTTTGCAACAAAGGATGATCAGCAAAATGTGTTTGTAATACAACTTCACCTACTTTTTCAGCTCGTCCTGCTCTACCTGCAACCTGTACGTAAAGCTGAGCGAGCTGTTCTTCGGCACGAAAATCGACTGAAAATAATGCCCCGTCAATATCTAAAATCACAACTAGTGTCACATTAGGAAAATGATGCCCTTTTGCCAGCATTTGAGTACCGATCAAAATTTGGCTTTGTCCTTGTCGAATAAGATTCAATCGTGATTCCAACTCACCTTTACGAGCCACGCTGTCACGATCTATTCGTGTCGCTGTAAAATTCGGAAATATTTTCCTTAAATTTTCTTCTAATTGCTCCGTACCTAAGCCTGTATGCACTAAATAAGTGGAACCACATTCCACACATTGGCGAGGAATCGGTTTTTGACAACCACAGTGATGGCAATGCAACACTCGTTTTTTTTGATGGTAAGTCATTGGTTTTTCACAATGCTGGCAGTTTGCGACCCAACCACATTCGTGACACAGTAAAACTGGAGCAAAACCACGTCGATTGAGGAAAAGCAATACTTGATTACCTGCTTGCAAATGAGCGTTCATTTTATTGATCAACGCCTCTGATAACCCTTGGCGAATGCGTTGTTTTTTCATATCGATCACAAAATGATGCAATGCCGTGCCTTTACCTGCTCGTTTTTTTAGAGTTAAACGGCGATACTTACCATTTTCAACATTATGCAAAGTTTCCAAACTTGGCGTAGCGGAGCCAAGCAAAATCGGGATATCCCAAAGTTTCGCATACATCACTGCCAAATCTCGTCCGTGGTAATGCCAACCTTCTTGCTGTTTGAACGAACGATCATGTTCCTCATCTAAAATAATCGCCCCCAACGCTTTGAATGGCGTAAACAATGCTGAACGCGTACCAATCAGAATTGCTGTTTGCTCTGTGCGAACACGTTGCCAAACTTGCAATCGCTCACTATCGTTAAGATGCGAATGCAATACATCAATTTCCACATTAAAGCGTGCTTTAAAACGTTGTACTGTTTGTGGTGTAAGCCCTATCTCTGGCACGAGTACTAACACTTGCTTGCCTTTAGCTAATACATCAGCGATATATTGCAAATAAATTTCAGTCTTTCCTGAACCTGTCACCCCTTCTAGTAACC
Source organism: Actinobacillus sp. (assembly GCA_020026055.1). Lineage (GTDB taxonomy): Bacteria > Pseudomonadota > Gammaproteobacteria > Enterobacterales > Pasteurellaceae > Actinobacillus_C. Next base: position 37,434 of record JAHHRA010000006.1, on the reverse strand, counting down.
ACGGTTGAAAGGTAAATTGTTTTTCAAGTAAACCTAATGCAATAGCCTGTTCCGAATTTAATCGTAAAACATTGTCTTGTTGCACAATCGGCAATTTTTCTAACTTTTCTTGCCATGTTTGCGTATTTTCGTGAATTATTTTCTCTTGAATAAATCCTTTTTTATACAATTGTGACCAAATCGCACTCGCCACTCCATTATTCCCTTTCTCTTGAGGCTGTGTTTGGCAAAGTAACAAGGCTTCTCGCTGTTTATGTGCAGTTTTTAATTTATTTTCCGCAAGTGCTGTTTCCCCTTCTGACGTGATAACCCAGAAAGTTTTTTCATTGTTCGGTAAAGGATTAGGCTGACGTAATTTGACAGGCAAGGCACAGTTTAACACTTCGCCCCATGGGGATTGATAATAATCTGCCCCCCATTTTAATAATTTCCATAAAGGGGCGGGGAACAAATTTTCATGATCCAACGGATTTAAAATCGCTTTTAATTGTTCTTCGGCTAAATTGGTTGACTCAGGAAAACTAACAACCACTCCCACTAATTTATGCGAGCCAAACGGGACAAAAACTCGTGCACCAACCACGAGATCCGTATCGTCATCGCAAAGATAATCAAACTCACAAAATAATGGAACGGGCAATGCCACTCGAACTAACGCCATACGTTTTCCTAATCAAACTTAGTAAAAGCCCTATTTTAGCAAATTTTTCCAAACGAGAATTTTATCTAAATTTAAAAAAGAAAAACACGCCCCGATTTTCGTGAAAAATTATATAAATTTTTTGGAAAATTGGGGCGTGATCGACTAAAACTAAATAGTTGCCATCGCTTTTGGTCGGATAATAGCGTAGATCACACCCGTTACGATACTACCAATTGCAATTAAACCCAAATATAAAAGTGGTTGCGATACAAAAGGAATCACAAATAGACCGCCATGTGGCGCTTGCAATGTGATACCAAATACCATTGATAATGCACCTGCGGTTGCACCACCAAAAATAGCACTGATAATCACTCGAATCGGATCGGCGGCGACAAATGGCAATGCACCTTCTGAGATAAAACATAATCCAAGAACAAAGGCTGCATTTCCTGCATCACGTTCATTTTGCTCAAACTTTTTACGAGCAAGCCAAGTTGCGATTGCCATACCGATAGGTGGCACCATACCTGCTGCCATCGCTGCTGCCATTGGCGTGTACACACCAGAAGTTAAAAGCCCAACTGAGAAAGTATAAGCCGCTTTATTCACAGGACCGCCCATATCTACGCACATCATTGCACCAATGATGAGTCCTAATACTACCGCATTTACACTATTTAACGTGGCGAGCCAGTGTTTAAGCGATTCCATGATACTTGCGACAGGTGGATTGATAAGGTAAACCATTAATAAGCCGACAATAAGTGTGCCTAAAAATGGCAAAATTAAAATTGGTTTAAGTGAGGCAAAACTTGCTGGTAACTGGATAGCTTTATTCAGCCATTTCACGGTATAACCAGCAAGGAAACCAGCAACGATACCGCCTAAAATCCCTGCACCTCCCGTAGTAGCAAGCATCCCACCAATTAGACCTACCGCAAGCCCTGGACGATCCGCAATCGAATAAGCAACATAAGCAGCAAATACCGCAATCATTAAATGGAACGCTGCACCCCCACCGATATCCATCAATGCTTTAGGTAACCCGCCCGCAATATTGGGATCTTTAAAGGCATCGAATCCAAACATAAAGGAAATAGCAATGAGTAAACCACCCGCTACTACTACTGGCAACATATAAGACACGCCAGTCATTAAGTCTTTGTAAATCCCAGTATGTAATTTTTTAGATTCAGGCTTATCAGTTTGTTGAATCGCATCATCTGCGATTTCATAAGGTTTAGCCTCTTGCCATGCTTTTTTAAATTCATCAGCAGTATGTTTTAATGCGGCACCTGTACTGGTTTTATATAAAGGTTTTCCTCGAAATTTATCTAAGTCCACATCAATATCTACAGCAACAAAAATTAAATCTGCACGCTTAATATCTTCAGGCGTAACTGCATCATTGGTGCCAATTTGTCCTCGCGTTTCTACTTTAATTTGCCAGCCTTGGCTTTCCGCATAACGCTCTATCGCTTCTGCCGACATAAAAGTATGTGCCACGCCAGTTGGGCAAGCAGTAACCGCAATGACAAATTTTTCTTTTTCTGGTGGCGAATTTTCTTTGGCTTGTGAATTTAACGTATCTGAGAAAGTTTGAATGGTTTGCCACGCTTTCTGAGGATCGTTAAAAGCACTTTGTAAATCTAAAACGCCACCAATTTTTCCGTGTGCTTTAGCTGGAATATTATTATCAAATAACACAACGATATCAGCCTGTTCAACTGGAACAATTGTATTCCCTACTGCCGTTAAAACAGGCTGTAAACGTGCATTGAGTAAGGCAATGCGTCCTTCTCCTAAATAGGAGGGATAATAAAGTGCAATTTTCATAGTATGACCCTAATAATTTAATAGAAATGAGAAGATTGAACAAAAGGCATCCGTTTTTTTACTTCAGCGAGCTGCCAATCAATTCCTGAAGATTCGACAACTAAGGTCGCAATAACTACGGCGTGTTTTAATGCCACATCAATATCGCTATGTTTGTCTAAAAAGTAGGCTATAAAACTAGCAAGTAAACTATCACCTGCTCCTGTGGTACTGACTACATTTTTACATGGTAATACGGCATGATAAATTTCATCATTGTGACGGCTGACTAAATATGCACCTTTTTCACCACCTGATAGCAAAACGTACTGGGTATATTCTTGGCATATTTTTTTTGCCAAACGGCATTGTTCTTCAATCGTGGTAAGTTTGCTATTTCCTGCTAAAACCTGTAATTCTTCAGAATTAGGTTTAATAAGAATCGGTTTAGCTGCAACAGCCAATTTCAATGCAGTTTTACTGGTGTCGAGTACCCAATGCACGCCCTGTTGTGTAAGCTTATGACACCATTCCGCAAACATTTCCGCTGATACGCCTCGTGGTAAAGATCCACAAATCAAGACGCAATCGAATCTTTCATGCCAATCTTGACTCTGCTCACAGAGCAATGCCCACTGCTCAGAGGACACATAGAAACCTGTAAAATTGAGATCGGTTGTATCGCCTGCACTTGTAATTTTGATATTTGTTCTAGTTTGCCCATCAATGTAAATGAACTCATCACTAATCTGATTCTTTTGAAAAAGTTGTTGAAAAACACCCACATTTTCCCAACCAAGAAAACCAGTCGCAGTCACTTGTACGTCGAGTTTTCTCAATATTTGTGCGACATTAATCCCCTTCCCCGCAGGGTGTTGTGATAAGGTCTTTATACTGTTCACGTCACCAATACATAATATTTCTGTTACCCCGACTAAATCAATGGCAGGATTCAAGGTTACCGTTAAAAATCGCATATCATTCCCCTAATCCATCGTTAATGGCTACTTCTAGTGCTTGCAATGCTTCCGCTGCTTGTTTCCCTTTCGTTTTAATATGCAGATGCTGATTTTTTTGCGTACCTAATGTCAGCACTTTCATTAAATTTTTACCGTTCACAAAGTCTGTTTGATTATCTGGATTCGCAATAAGAATTTCGCATGGGAATTGTTTCGCAATTTTCACCAGTAACGTTGCTGGTCTTGCATGTAATCCTTGTGGATTTTTGATGAGGAATGATCCTTCCAGCATTTCATCACCAGTTTCTACAAGGGCTTCTCCTTTGTATAATTTTTCTAAAATTGTGACCATTCCGTTTTTATAGGCACGCTGTAATTGCTGAAGTATTTCGGGTGTTAAAGCACACAATAGTGGATTGGGCTGTTCATCTATTTGGGCAATGGTAAAAAGCATTTTCCCTGTTTCATTTTTCGCAATGCTCATTCCGTTTTCTAAATTACCGATTGCACTATCGCTTAAAAAGCAGTTCTCGCCTAGATACAACGATTGATGTGCCATAACATCACTTAAAAAGTGCTCATTGCAATAACCCTGTTGTTGCAGATGACATACATTTTCAGCAGTTAAGGTCAGTAAATTATCAGTGGTTAAATGGGTGGTAATTAAGGCTGGGGTGATAAAGGGTTTAGAGGTTTGAAAGTAATGAAGAAAATCTGTCGGTGTTCGAGCTAAAATCAGTCGTTGAATGCGTTGTTCATCACTGAGTAGCCCCGTCAATTTTCTGAGTAACGTGAGATGCTCTTCAGATTTTGCCGCAATGCCAATCACGATAAAAGCTTTTTCATTCGGTGACCATGCAACACCTTGCGGAAATTGAGCAATGACAACCCCTGTTTTCTTGACTAATGAACGACTTTCCAAGGTACCATGTGGAATAGCAATCCCATTGCCTAAATAGGTGCAAGTTTGCTCTTCCCGTGCCATCATTGTTTGAGCATAACCTTCCTCAACATAGCCTAATTCTTGTAAATGCTTTGCAATATGCTCAATGGTTCTTGCTTTATCGTTTGTAGCCTGTTGCAAAAGTAAATTTTCACTCGAAATTTCAAACATTTTATTCATTTCCTTAATAAATACATCAAATGCAAAAATTGTATTTATTTTAGAATGATTAGAAAGTGAGCTTTTTCACATTTTCAATAATCTATTGAAAATAAAACATAAAAAACCCGTATTTCTATTTAATCAAAATACGGGGTAATAATTCGTTTACTAAAATAAATTAGTGATTAATTAATACGTTAATACCTGCACCACCGAGAATTAACCATGCGAAAAGGATAATACCGAGGATAAGCGGTTTAATTCCTGCTTTTTTAATCGCACTGATGTGAGTAGTTAAGCCAAGTGCAAACATTGCCATCGTCAAAAGGAGATCATCTAACCAGACCATTTTTTTGACAGTTTCGTGACTAAAAGGTAGCCAAGTGTGAAGAGCAACTACGCCAATAAAGATAAAAGCAAACCAAGGTATTTGCACTTGGCGAATTTTTTGTGCAAGAGGTATTTTTTCGCTTCGTTCGCTTTTCACTAGAAAGAAAGATAGGAGTAACAAAAATGGTGCGAGTAACATCACGCGGATCATTTTAGTAATCACAGCAGTACTTGCTGCTGCTGGGCTAATAGCATTCCCAGCAACAACGACTTGTGCTACTTCGTGAATTGTAGAGCCTTCGTAGATACCGTATTGGCTATCGCTAAGCCATTGTTGTAGCCAACCCATATGGTAGAACATTGGGTAAAGCAACATCGCTGCCGTTCCAAAAACTACAACCGTCGCCACTGCAATCGCGACTTTATAAGAAGGTGCTTTAAGAACAGGTTCAGTGGCAATCACAGCTGCAGCACCGCAAATGCTCGCACCTGCACCGATGAGAATGCTCGTTTCTTTGTCCATTTTAAAAACTTTAGTACCTAAGTAATACGCCAATAAAAAAGTCGAAGAAAGTGTGAGAATGTCTGTGAATATCGCTGCACTACCAATATTTTCAACTTGCGTAAAAGTCAATTTAAAGCCATAAAGCATAATAGCTAGACGCAATACTTGTCCTTTTGTATAGCTTACCCCCAAATTGAGAATACTGCCAGATTGAGGGTAAAGAGTATTTCCCAATAAAATACCTAATAAGATTGCCAGCGTTAATGAAGATAAGCCAAAACTGTGACCATTCGTCCAATGTGGGAGTTCTACAATAAACCACATACAGAAAAAGCTCGCCAATAAAGTAAAAATTAACCCTGCTATATGAGAGAGGTGAGGAATATAAGCTAGAATAGCTTGTTTTGTTTTCAATGGGATGTTCCTGCTTGAATCGATAAGAAGGCTAGCAAGTATACACTTTTTTAGAAACCTTTAACATTTTTAAACATTTCATAAAAAACCGAGAATAAACAAAGTAAGTTTGTTACAATGCACGCGTTCTATTCATCATAAAATTTGAGGTAACCAATGAAAGTTACAAAAGATAAAGTCGTAAGTATTGCTTATCAATTACGCAATCAAGATGGTGTTTTAATTGATGAAGCACCTACAAATCAACCTTTAACTTACTTACAAGGTCATCATAATCTTATTGTTGGTCTTGAAAATGCATTAGAAGGCAAAAAAGTAGGTGAAAAATTTGAAGTTCACGTAAAACCTGAAGAAGGCTACGGTGAATACAATGAGATGATGGTACAACGTGTACCAAAGACAATATTTGAAGGAGCAGTAGATGAGCTTCAAGCAGGTATGCGTTTTATCGCTGAAACTGACCAAGGTCCTTTGCCTGTCGTTATTACTGCAGTAGAGGGTGATGAAGTCGTAGTTGATGGAAACCATATGTTAGCAGGACAACCTCTTTTATTCGCTATAGAAATTGTTGAAATCCGCGATGCAACTGCAGAAGAGTTGGCTCATAAGCATGTCCATGTAGCAGAAGAAAATTGCTGTGGAGGACATCATCAAAATGATCATGAATGCTGTGGAGGACATCACTCTCATCAAAATGATCATAAATGTTGCGGGGGGCATGGGCATAAAGAAAGCAAAGGTGATTGTGGCTGTAACCATTAGTCTTTATGAAAAACATTGCAACGATAAACACGCTCGAAGCTAGACACAACTTTGAGCGTGTTTTTATAAATAAATCAGATGATTATCAACTTTATCTCACTGCATTAATCATTCAAGTATTAGAAAAATAAGAAATCATATTCTTAAGTCATAGCATTATCTAATAGAATAAAATACTCTTCGAAGATAAAAATATTTTTATCAAAATGCTTAAAACTAAAAGTGCAATATGGAATACTGCACTCTTAGAAGAGAAAATATAACAACTAAGTTTTTAACTAAAAAATTTAACTAATTCTGTGAATTAAAAATATATCTTGCGAGAGTATAAAGACAAATAATTTTATTTTTGTTTATCAAACAATGAACCTTACTGTGCTTGTTTTTATCACTTAAAAAAACTCAATTTTCTATAAAATTTACAAAGAATCGAGGTATCACGAATCAGTAAAAGAAAAATTCTATAAAATATTTGCGTACTCTTGAGTTAATGTTTGTGGCCAAACACTTGATTGAACTTCACCAATATGTTTTTTCTGCAACAATAGCATTACTAAGCGAGATTGTCCGATTCCACCACCGATAGAAAGCGGAAGTTTGCCATTGATAAGCTCTTGATGGTAAGTATATTTAAGGCGATCTTCGTCACCAGTAATTGCAAGCTGAGTACGAAGGGCAGTTTCATCGACACGAATCCCCATTGACGAAAGTTCAAATGCACGTCCAAGGATAGGGTTCCAAACTAAAATATCACCATTTAAGCCTTTATATTCGCCCTCAGATGGCGTCGTCCAGTCGTCATAGTCTGGGGCACGCATATCGTGAGGTTTACCATCAGAAAGCTTACCACCAATACCAATTAAGAATACTGCACCTAACTTTTGGCAGATAGCATCTTCACGTTCTTTATCATTCATATTTGGAAAACGCTGCACCAACTCTTCACTATGCACAAAGTGAATTTTAGCTGGCAAAAATGGCGTTAAATTAAATTTTTGAGTCACTGCTTGTTCAGTTTCACGCATAGCTTGATAAATACTTTCTACTGTTTCTTTCAAATAAGTAAGATTACGTCTGCCTGCAGGGATGACTTTTTCCCAATCCCATTGATCAACAAATACACTGTGCGTTTGGTCAAGGCTGTCTTCATCTGGTCGCAATGCTTTCATATGTACAAATAAGCCTTCACCTTCTTGAAAGCTGAAACGCCCTAAGGTATAACGTTTCCATTTTGCTAAAGAATGCACTACTTCAAAGACGGCATTTGGGATCTGTTTCACTTTAACTTGTACTGCTTTTTCCTTGCCTGATAGATTATCTTGCATACCATCACCGACTTGACTGAGGAGGGGACCTTGTACCTCAATAACGCCAAGATGTTCGATTAATTTTTCTGTGAATGTATTTTTAGCAAAACTGATTTCTTGCTGTTGTAAAATGAACGATTTTTGCATATTCTTTACCTAGATTGATATCTTTTATTAAAAATATTTTTAAAAATTATTTAGAAAATGAGTGTTTGTGTCAAACAATATTATAAAAATAATCACATTAATTAAATAAAATTTAAAATAAATGATTTTTTTTAGATGATTTTTAATTTAATTAATTAACTGTAAAATAAAAATAGGCTCAGAATGCTTAATCTTGATGACTTAGACAAAAAAATTTTAACTATTTTAATCAAAGATGCTCGAACACCTTATGCAGAAATGGCAAAAAGTTTTGGGGTAAGTCCTGGAACGATTCACGTGCGAGTAGAAAAAATGCGTCAAGCTGGCGTTATTCAAGGGACAAAAATCAAAACGGATACTCAAAAATTAGGCTATGATGTGTGTTGCTTTATTGGGATTATTTTAAAAAGTGCCAAAGATTATGACCAAGTCATTATGCAATTAGAACAAATCGATGAAGTAGTGGAGGCCTATTACACTACAGGAAATTATTCTATTTTTATTAAAGTCATGACTCACACTATCGCTGAATTACATACTGTTTTATCCACAAAAATACAGTTGATTGAAGAGATTCAATCAACAGAAACTCTCATTTCAATGCAAAATCCTATTTTGCGTGATATTCAACCATAAAGTTTTAACAAGGAGTTCTTTTATGAGCGAGGTATTTCATCTAGGTTTAACTAAAGCAATGTTAGACAGTGCTAAAATTGCCATTGTCCCTGGGGCACCAGAACGAGTAGAACGCATAGCTCGTTTGCTTGACCGTCCGCACAAATTAGCCAGTACTCGCGAATTTACATCGTGGTTAGGTTATATCGAAGATAAAGCCGTCGTTGTTTGCTCAACAGGTATCGGTGGTCCATCTGTTTCTATTGCAGTAGAAGAATTAGCTCAATTAGGCGTACGAACATTCTTACGTGTCGGTACAACGGGAGCTATTCAACCTCATATCAATGTTGGCGATTTGCTAGTGACAACAGGTGCTGTACGTTTAGATGGTGCAAGTCTCCACTTTGCACCAATTTGTTATCCTGCAGTTGCAGACTTTGATTGTACTGCTGCTCTTTATAAAGTCGCACAAGAAAGTAGTGCTGCTCATATTGGTATCACAGCCTCTTCTGATACTTTCTATCCTGGGCAAGAACGTTATGATACTTATACAGGGAAAATATGGAAAGACTATCAAGGCCGTTTAAAACAATGGCAAGAACTACATGTGATGAATTTTGAAATGGAAAGTGCAACACTTTTCACAATGTGCAGTGCATTAGGGTTACGAGCGGGTATGATTTCTGGCGTTATCGTCAATCGTACGCAACAAGAAATCCCTAACGAAGAAACAATCCATTCAACGGAACAAAAAGCAGTTGAAGCTGTGGTGAAAGCAGTTGCTTTGTTAGTTTAAATTAACTTAATCATCAAAAAATGCCTCACAATAGCATGGGGCATTTTTTATCAGCACTATATAAAATACACTTTTGGCTGGAAAAATTTTTCGACTTCAGGAACGTATTTTTTATCATTAATATAAACAATGATGTGATCATTTTCTTGGATCTCAACTTTGCGTTTCGCAATAATGACTTCTTCACCACGCACAATAGCAGCAATCACAGTCCCCATTGGTAATTTTAATTCTTCTATTGTTCTGCCTATCACTTGACTTGTATCAACATCACCATGTACAACAATTTCATCTACTTCTGCTAAGCCATTACGCATCGAAATTGCATTTACAACATCGCCTTTACGTACATAGCTTAGCATTGCGGAAACAGTAGTCTGCTGTGGAGATATAGCAATATCAATAGTACCACCTTGCACGAGATTGACATAAGCCATACGTTGAATCAATACCATCGCATTTTTTGCTCTAAGTCGTTTTGCTAATAATGCTGCCATAATATTCGTTTCATCATCGCTAGTTAAACAAAGAAAGACGTCTGTAGCTTCTATATTTTCTTCAAATAATAATGATTCGTCAGAAGGATCACCTTGGAAGACCAATGTTTTAGAAAGTTCTTCTGCAAGTTGCATTGCACGTTTTGGATTCCGTTCAATCAATTTCACGTTGCATTGGTGTTCTAATTTTTTTGCTACACCAATCGCAATGCTTCCACCGCCAACGATCATAATGCGTTTGTATGGTCGTTCTAAACGTTGTAATTCTGCCATTATCGCTTTAATGTGTTCTGTTGCACAAACAAAGGTTACTTCATCTCCAGCTTCGACAATCGTTGATCCTTGTGGACGAATAATTTTGTCATTACGTTTAATAGCGACAATTCGTGAATCAATATGTGGCATATGATCTTTTAATGCTGAAATAGGATAACCAACTAGAGGTCCACCGTAATAAGCGCGTACTACAACTATGCTGATTAAATCCTGTGCTAAATGCGAAATCTGTAATGCTCCAGGATAATGAATTAAACGAGTAATTTCTTCTACGACTAAACGTTCTGGCGAGATAATGTGATCGATCGGAATTACGTTATTTTGAAAAAGTTTATCTTTTTCGTGTAAATATTCTGAATTACGGATCCGTGCAACTTTTACGGGAATATTAAAAAGAGTATAGGCTACTTGACAAGCAACCATATTTGCTTCGTCAGAACTGGTGACAGCAACCAATAAATCAGCATTATCCGCTCCCGCTTGACGCAAAATAGATGGTGATGAAGCATCACCAACTAAAGCACGCAAATCATGTTTAGATTCTAAATTATCTAAGCTATGTTGATCATTATCGATCAGCGTAATATCGTTATCCTCGCCAACAAGATTTTCCGCTAGTGTCGCACCAACTTGCCCTGCACCTAAAATAATAATTTTCATCGTAACTCCTTAATGATTAACTGCCTTTTTGCAAAGTTTGGCGTAATAAAATCCATCACCGCCTTCATTGCTTGGCAAAAATTGCTTGCCAATCGTCGTATTCACGCCCGTATTTTCAGAAAAATTTTCTGAAAATGGTAGCGTCATCAATACTGCATCAGGATGGCGATGTAAAAAATCGGCAATTTGCAAGCGATTTTCTTGAGGCAATAGCGAACAAGTCGCGTAGACTAACACGCCTTGTGGCTTAAGCAGTTCCCAGAGGGCGTCCAAGATTTGAGCTTGCAATGCGACCAACAGTGGAATGTCTTCAGGCTGACGAAGCCATTTGATATCAGGGTGACGACGAATCACTCCCGTTGCTGAACAAGGTGCATCAAGTAAAATCCGATCAAATTGTACTCCCCCATGCCACCATTTTTGAGGTTGGCTTGCGTCCGCACAGATAATAGTGGCAGATTGTCCGAGGCGAGCAAGATTTTCACGCACTCGATTTAAGCGATTTTCTTCAATATCTAATGCGACCACTTGAGCTTCAGGTGCTAGCTCTAAAATATGTGTCGTTTTTCCGCCTGGAGCAGCACAAGCATCGAGAATCAATTCACTATTTTGCGGTGCTAACAAATTCCCTGCCCACTGTGCGTGCAGATCCTGCACACTTACTGCCCCTTCGTTAAAATATGGTAATTGCGAAACTGCACAAGCATCAAGCAATCGCAAGGCTTGTGAATGTTTACCTATGACAGTTGCAATCCCTTGCGTTTGTAGTAATTGTTGGTAATCATCGCGATGCCGTTTGGCATTCACTCGCAACCACATTGGTGGTTTTTGATTATTAGCGTCAATAATTTCTCGCCAGTTTGGGTATTCAGGTTTGAGCAAATTAATCAACCAATCAGGATGAAGACTGTGCCAATGTTGATCAACTTTGGCTAAGATATCCATTTTTTCACGTAAAAACTTACGTAATACTGCATTTACTAGAGATCGCATTGCTTCAACATTTAGTACTTTAGTTGCAGTCACGACTTCATCAACTGCCGCAAATTCAGGTACTCGAGTATAAAGCAATTGGTAAAGTCCAACTTGCAGTAAACAATGCACGATTTTAAATTTGCCTTTGAGAGGTTTGTTAATTAATAAGCTTAGAATCTTATCTAAACGAGGCATTGTGCGTGCCACGCCGAATGTGAGCTCTTGTAGCAAAGCGTGATCTTTTGTTTTAAGGTGAGACTGATACGCAGGTAGCAACGCTGACAGCGATTGCCCTTGGTGCATTTTAAGCAAAATTTCAGCGGCAATAGCACGCAAATTATTGGAGTTAGTCGCAACTAAATTCGCTAAAATTTTCCTCTTTTTGAGGAATTTTTTAGCGGAAATGGGGACGTGATTTGGCTTAGTCTTCATTGCTTAATCTCGTACCAATTTGGAACCAACTTGCACGACTGTTCAAAAAATCCTGTACTGACATCGCTTTTTTACCAGCAGGTTGCACTGTAAGTAAGTTTAATACACCATTAGCGGTCGCAATTTGAATACCATTTTTATCTGCCTGCAACACTGTACCTGCTTTTGCATCTTGATGTGGTAACACTGTTGCTTGCCAAACTTTCACAATTTGCACATTATTTTGTTCGTCTTGAGTGTGGAGGTAGGCGATCGGCCAAGGATTGAAGGCTCGAATATTGCGTTCGAGTTGGGCTGCGTCTTCTTGCCAATTTAAGCGTGCTTCTTCTTTAGTCAACTTAGCAGCATGCGTCGCAAGGCTATCATCTTGAGCGATAGCGTGATACTCACCCGTTTCAAGATGATCCACAACTTCAAGCAATGCCGCTGGGGCGAGTTTAGCAAGTTTGGCGTAAAGACTAGCTGAAGTGTCAGAAGCTTCAATGTCACAATAGACTTTATACAACATTGGTCCTGTGTCTAATCCTTCGTCCATTTGCATAATTGTTACTCCTGTTTGGCGATCGCCTGCCCAAAGACTACGTTGAATCGGCGCTGCTCCTCGCCATTTTGGCAAGATCGAACCATGTACATTCAAACAACCTAAACGTGGAGCGTCAAGCACTGCTTTTGGCAATATCAAACCATACGCTACGACTACCATTAAATCAGCATTCAAATTCGCTAATTCAGCTTGTGTTTCAGGATTACGCAGTGTTTTGGGCTGGTAAACAGGAATGCCATGCATAGTAGCAAGCGCTTTGACAGGGCTAGCTGTAAGTTTTTTACCACGCCCTGCGGGCTTATCTGGCTGTGTATAAACGGCAATGATATTATGTCTGCTATTTAACAGAGCGTTTAAATGTTCGGCAGCAAATTCGGGAGTGCCAGCGAAAATGATGTTAAGTTTTTGCATAGGTGCTACGTTTAAAATAAAAAATGATAAAAATCTTGTCTGACAAAGAATCACTGTTTTTTGAGCCTCAATGCTTGTCACTGAGGCGTAACACTTCGGCTTTTTATGAGTAATTTCTAAACAAATGTACTCGACATTAAGCTTTTCTCGCCAATTGTTTTTGCCATTTAGTCAGTTTTTCTTTAATGCGGTTACGTTTAAGTGGTGATAAATAATCCGCAAATACAATTCCTTCAAGATGATCCATCTCGTGCTGAATACAGATCGCTAATAATTCATCTGCATCCAATTCAAACGGTTTGCCATGTCGATCCAATGCTTTGACTTTGATTTTTTCTTTACGTGGTACAAAACCGTTAAACCCAGGTAGCGACAAGCATCCTTCTTCAATTCCAGTCTCACCTTCGGCAGATAAAATTTCAGGATTAATCAGAACTAAAGGTGTCGCTGGATGCTCTTCTATATCAATAACAATCAATCGTTTATGAAAATCTACTTGCGTTGCAGCTAAACCTATACCTTGTTCGTGATACATTGTCTCAAACATATCGTCGATAAATTTATCTAGTTCGGGTGTAAAATCTAGTGCTGTCATCGGTTTGGCAACAGTTTTTAAGCGTTCATCAGGGTAAATTAAAACATTCAATAATGCCATTCTTATTCCTAATCAAAAAATAATAGCTTCATATTATAAACTAAAAAACCTCCTAACCCTATAAGACAATTAGGAGGTTTTCACATTGGCTTTAAGTGTTATTTTAGAACTTATAACCTACATTCAATTTAAAATTACGTCCAACACCATCAATTAAACCAAAAGCTGGGCGGTATTTTTGATCAAAAAGATTGTCGATTGCGAAATCAACACGAAAATCTTTGAACATTCCTGTTTTTGGTGCATAAGTCGTATGAATTTCAGTTAAAATGTAGCTCTTAAATAATGTGCCATCTCCCCAGTTACGTTGATAACTGTTTGAAACACGATCTTGATGGCGGTAATAACTCACAACCATTCCTACATTAAGTGCTTCAGGGATAACATAATAGTCTGTTGTTACAGTCAATTTCCCTGCTGGAATATTATCCAAAGGATCACCCTCTTTTAATCCTCTCAAGAATGGATTATTAGGATCTGTTCTAGTGATCTTTCCGAAAGTTTGACCATAACTTATACCCACGCCTAAATTTTCGGTTTGATATTTCGTCCCAATCTCAAACCCTTGGATACGTGCTTTCGGAATATTCACATATTGTGCCGCAGCCCCTTGTGGTGCGAATAACAAATGAGCATCAATCATATCTTTAATATCATTGATAAAATACGCTGTAGTAAACTGAATGTTATCGCCTTGAGTTAAAATATTGTCAAAATGAAAATTTACATCAATTTCTTTATTACGAGCGATTTCAGGACGGAGACTAAGGTTCGGATAAAGATGAGCACCATAAGCACCACTTGGATACATTACTTGAAGTGGCTTAACCAACTTAATCCCAAATAAATAGCCATTCGCAAAGCTTTCTTGCAACGATGGCGAGCGGAAAGCTTCGTTATATTTCAAGCCAAGACTGAAAAATTCAATAGGTTTCCATGTGATCGCAAAAGATGGCGAAAAATGATGGTCATTAAAATTAGGGTTGTTTAAGATCTGACTGTGCTTGATAGTTGGCACTTTGCTCCCTGCAGGCAAACTAATTTCCGCTGTTTTGAAATCGCCATGAGCATCCGTTTTGTAATAATCATAACGCAAGGCTGGTGAAAGAATGAGAGTCTTATCAAATAATGGAATATGCCCTTGTAAGTAAGCACCAAGATTATCGGACGAACCGTTATAATCACTTGGACGATATGTAGATTCAAAACTAGTATTTTTTTCGCGGACAGTACTAATTTTGTTACGAGCGTAATCAATACCGTAAGTTAAATATAACCAATCAAAATCTGAAGAGTTACGTAAGTTAACTCCGTCAGTAATATATTTGGTGTAGTCTTTGACATTCGTATGGAGCCAGTCTTCTCGCTCTAAAGTAGCATTGTGATATAGCGTAATGTTGGCATCAATAAGCTTAGAATTTGGGTTAAAGCTGTAATCCAAAATAGTACTTTGGTCAGTGATGCTTTGTTTGATGAGTGGGGAATATTTGTAATCGACCATATGAATACTACCGTTACGAGCATCCGTTATAAGCTTCATAAACTGCTTATAATTCAAACCATTATTCCCAACAGGTGTATCTGCTGCTAAACGACCATCTTGTAAATTATTATCACTCGGTGCTGTTTGCTTAATCCGCACTAAACGATAAGAAAGTGCTAGGCGGTTAGCTTCATTAATCTGCCAACCTAACTTAGCTAAGCCTCCTTTTTGAATATATTTACTGTTTTCTAGCGTTTGCCCTCCACCTAACCGTAGATCACTCGCATGGTTGTAAAAACCGCCAAGCAATGCATCAAATTGCTCATTCGCTGCATAAACCATCGCTGAAGTTTCACTTAAATTATTTGCAGATTGATAACCTTGATTAATTTTCGTGCCAAACTTCTGCCCACTTTCAAGCAAATCTAATGCCGAAGGTGTTCGCATTGCGACTACTCCCCCTAAAGCACCACTTCCCCATAAAGTAGAAGCTGGACCTTTGATCACTTCCAAATCCTGCACCATTGAAAGCGGCAGAAAATAAGAACCACGATTTTTTAATTCAAAATACTGTTTCACACCATCGATTACCTGTACAACTCGATTGCCAGTCAATCCACGAATATCAACTTTTTGGTTAATTGTACGTTCCCCACCTTCAACAGTAATATTTGGTACATTCTCCAAAGCTTGCGCAACACTTGACGCTTGCTCTGTTTGTAATTGACTTTTGTCTAAAATTACTGTTTTATTTGCTTCTTTAGCATAACTACTCGCATCTCTCAACGCTACTACTGAAATTCCATCTAATTCTTTTGCTTCTTCATTAGCGATTGCTAATGTAGGTAATCCTAAAAAAAGCACGGTATAAATTCTAGACAATTTCATAGATTCTCCAATCTTCTTTTTTAATACAATGTTCATCAAAATAATCTCAAACAAGAAGTTACTTTGGGAATTATTTTTCTTGAAACAATCATCCATTAATAGAAATGAGAATTATACCTATTTATATAAAACAAACAATCTTTTTCTCGTTATTTATCAAACTGAAGCAATAAGATTACCTTTGTTATTTAGTCATATTCTGCTAGAATTTTTAACAATTCATAAATGTTCGGATGAAGGTAGCTGGAGAGTGGGAAATATCCCACGCCGACGAGGTAAAATCTTTCAGGCGCGAATTTTCGCAAGGACTGTTACTGGACGAACCCTTGGAGAGATCCGTTCAAACTTTACGATAGTTTTGATAGCGGACGCCGAAGGCGCAAAAAGACATTTCATCTTTCAAACGCTCAGGCAAAAGGACAGGGGCAAGAAAATTTTCAATATTATTGGGGCGTCAGCTTAACGTCGTTATTCTTTTTTAGTCTCTGTCGTGCAAATTTCAACTAATTAAAAGGATTTGTATGACAATCACTTCTTTTCTACACACAATTGATAGTCTCATTTGGGGACCTCCACTCTTGATCTTACTTGCAGGGACGGGGGTTTATTTCAGTTTACGCCTCAGTTTTCTGCAAATTTTTCAGCTACCTAGGGCATTGCGTTATTTATTCAGTCGTGAACAATCTGCAAAAGGTGATGTATCAGCTTTTGCTGCTCTTTGTACAGCATTAGCTGCGACTATCGGTACTGGTAATATTGTGGGTGTCGCAACCGCAGTTCAAGCAGGTGGACCTGGAGCACTTTTTTGGATGTGGATTGTAGCGTTTTTAGGAATGGCAACGAAGTACGCCGAATGTTTACTGGCGTTGAAATATCGCATTCGTGATAAGCAAGGTTTTATGGCGGGCGGTCCAATGTATTATATTGAACGTGGACTAGGACTACCTTGGCTTGCAAAAACTTTTGCAGTATTTGGCATTTTAGTTGCTTTTTTTGGCATAGGGACATTCCCACAAATCAATGCCATTACTCACGCTTTGCATGATACTTATCAAATTCCAGTTCCTCTTTCTGCTAGCATTGTCACTTTGTTAGTTGGTTTGATTATTCTTGGCGGAGTGAAACGAATTGCTAAAGTTTCATCTGTAATTGTGCCATTTATGGCGTTACTTTATGTTGGAACATCAATAGTAATTATTATACTTAACTGGCAAGCTTTACCTGCAACTTTAGCATTAATTATACAATCCGCTTTTGATCCTCAAGCCGTTTTAGGGGGAGCTTTAGGTTATACTGTTTTGCGAGCCATTCAAGCTGGGGTTTCCCGTGGTATATTCTCAAATGAATCAGGTCTTGGTTCTGCACCTATTGCAGCAGCAGCGGCAGAAACTAACGAACCTGTTCGCCAAGGTTTAATTTCAATGACGGGTACTTTCTTAGATACATTAATCGTCTGTACAATGACTGGGATCGTGTTAATTTTAACAAACTCTTGGAATATAGATTTACAAGGCGTAGAAATAACTAACTATGCCTTTAGTCGTGGTTTAGGACACTCATCTGGTGCCAGTATTGTTACTATTGGATTACTCTTCTTTGCTTTCACGACAATTTTGGGTTGGTGTTACTATGGTGAACGTTGCTTCGTTTATTTAGCTGGAATAAAAGGGATTAAACTTTATCGCAGTACGTTTATTACTTTAGTTGGCGTTGGTGCATTTTTTAAACTTGATTTCATTTGGATCCTTGCTGATATTGTCAATGGTTTAATGGCATTACCTAATTTAATTGGCTTGATCGGTTTACGCAAAGTTGTGTTAAATGAAACACGGAATTTTTTTGCCCGCCTCGCTGAATAAGAAAAAGTATAAATATACGCAAATAGTTAAAAATGTACTATCGCAAAAAGTTTTTACGCTTTTCGATTGAAATACATATCAATCAGGGTTATTTTAGAAGCAGTAAAACCAAGAAGGAGAATCTTATGAACATTAATATTACTAGCAAACAGATGGATATCACTCCCGCTATCCGTGAGCATATTGAAAGCCGTCTTGCAAAACTTGAAAAATGGCAAACTCAGCTCATTAATCCGCATTTCATATTACATAAAGATCCTCAAGGTTTCTCTGTCGACGCAACTATCGGCACCGTGTATGGCGATCTAATTGCTCACGCTGAGGCAAAAGACATGTATGAAGCCATTAATTTGGTTGAAGAAAAATTAGCACGCCAATTAAATAAAGCACAACACAAAAATGAATCTTTCCGCTAAAAGCCAGTTGAGACTTTTCAAACACTTCAGCCCACTTTTACGTGGGCTGTTTTTTCAGTAACCAAAATCGAAAAATAACGATGTTATACACAGAAAACACTGAAATATTTTAAACCACTTCATTAGCAATGAGGATGTTTCTTAAAATCTGTGTTTTGTTGAAAAATTTTTTTGAATTTAAGGGCGTGAGATAGTTTTAGCTAAAACTATCTCACAAAATTGAGTGCCTGCTCTAATACTTCTACACCTGCACCTATCTTGTAAGCATTTTCACTTAAATAACGACGATATTGCTTTGCACCTTTACAATTTTGGAAAGCTCCCAATAAACTATTGGTCATATGGTTGAGTTTTACTCCTTGTGAAAGTTCTGCTTCAATATAAGGGAACATTTTCCTAATTGCCTCTAACGGAGTAACGATAGGTAAATTTTTATCAAAGAGCAATTTATCAACATAACCTAAGATCGCAGGATTTTGATAAGCTTCCCGTCCGATCATTACGCCATCAACATATTGCAAATGAGTTTGGATCTCTTCAAAGTTTTTGATACCTCCATTAATCGAAATCATCAGTGTAGGAAAATCTCGCTTCAGCTGATAAACTCGTTCATAATCCAATGGCGGAATATCACGATTTTCTTTCGGACTCAAGCCAGAAAGCCATGCCTTACGTGCATGTATGATGAATTCATTGCCCCCATGTTGTGCAACCTTTTCAATAAAATCCGTCAGAAAACTATAACTATCGAACTCATCAATACCAATCCGTGTTTTAACAGTAACAGGAATTGCCACTGTTGCTTTCATCGCAGCAACACATTCACCAACAAGATTTGCTTTTCCCATTAAACAAGCTCCGAAAGCACCATTCTGCACTCGATCAGAAGGGCAGCCGACATTTAAATTAATCTCCTGATATCCTCGTGCTTCTGCTAATTTTGCACAATGCGCTAGCACGTTAGGATTGCTTCCTCCAAGTTGCAAAGCGACTGGTTGTTCTGCTTGAGAAAAGTGTAAATGGTCATAGTTGGCGTGCATAATCGCCCCTGTTGTTACCATTTCAGTATAAAGTAAAGCGTGTTGAGTGAATTGACGATGAAAATAACGACAGTGTCTTGTCGTCCAATCCAGCATTGGTGCAACAGAAAATCGCCCACGGTAAATTTGTTGTGTCATCATGCTTTTTGCTGTATTTCGTCATTGTTTTTAAACCCCTGTTCTATTCGTGCAAGTTCCTGTACACGTTGACGAAAACGACCAGCGGCAAAATGATAAAAAGGTTTCGGATTAAATTGACGAGAAATCACAGATGCCACAATACTGCAAATTAGCATCCAGAAAAGCACTGGCTGACTACCTGTCATTTCCATTACGACAACACTTGCTGTCACTGGTGATTGTGTAGCTCCAGCAAGAAAAGCAGCCATACAGATCAACACTAATAATCGTTGATCAATAATTCCACCTGTCAATGACCAAATCTGCATACCAATCCCCGCACCAATAGTGAGACAAGGAGTGAAAATGCCACCTGCGACGCCTGACCAATAAGTGCTAACAGTGGCTAATAATTTCCAAATTCCTAGATTTTCAGCAATCATTTTGCCGTCAAGGGCTTCAGCGACGATTTCATATCCTGTTCCGTAAGTTTGTCCATGCGTAATAGTACCAATAATAGCTAAACATACGCCTAAGCAGAATGCGATCACAATAGGGTGTTTACGCAAGTAGCTACGCCAACAAGATGGTGATAAAGTAGAAAGCCCTTTGCTGAGTAATTTAGCAAAAATACCGCCCAAAATGCCGCATGCTATACCACAGCCTAAACACCACAAAATAAATTTTGGTACGTCAACAGCACCATGATAAATAGGAAAATAAGAATTATTGCCAGCAATAGCAATCAAAATAAAACCGCAAGCTAACACACCTAACAAAATATTACGTTCCCAACGTAAATTAACTCCACGTCCTAATTCTTCAATCGCAAACATTACGCCTGCTAAAGGTGCATTAAAAGCAGCCGCTAATCCGCCTGCTGCTCCTGTAGCGATCAATTCATTTGCAGCCAGCCCAGAAAACGCTAAACCATGTCGATGGCAGAAATTTCCCCAAGCAAGCATCACTGCAGCACCAACTTGAACTGAAGGTCCTTCTCGCCCAACAGAACCACCAATTACCATCACTAAAAAAGTTAATGGAATTTTCCATAAAGTTTGGAAAAATCTAACTAGATGATCCTTGTAAGCACCATATGGTAAATTAATTGAAGCAATAACTTGTGGGATACCACTTCCTGACACAAAAGGTACAAATTTTTGTGTTATCCAAGCCAAGCTTGCCAGCCCAATGGGCATTACAATCCAAACAGCTATGGGATATTTTTCAACCCAAATGCGATTAAAAGCCAATCCCCAGTCTGCCAATTGGGCGAAGCCAAAAGAAACGAGAGCGACTAATGCTGCACCAATTAATAAACAAACAAACTCCACGCTTTTATGTGAAATACGGTGGCTTTGGCGGATTTTCTTACGTACATAATGACGAAACTTAGCTGAAAATATTCTCATTTTTATCAATAAATCATAACTAAAGGATAAATTTTAATCTTTACCAAGCATATTTTTTAAATAGTTTTGGCGAACTTGGTATGAAAGCATAGATTCTTTATTGTGTTCAAAAACGAAAATTGCCATAACAATATCATTTTCTTGTAATTTTGCTTTATTTTTAAGTAATTCACTAAAGGCATTGCTTGCTTTACTATAATCACCTGCTCGTGCGTACAAATAGCCTAAACTGCGATACAGTTCAGCTTTAAATACCTGTGTATGCGAGAGTTGCTTTTCTAAGATGCGTTGTAATTTTGAAGTATCTATTTCTTTAAGGCGGATAATCTGTTGATGTAATATTTGAAAAAAAGTTTCTGTTTCAGGCAATTTAGCAACTTCAACAAGGAGAAGATAAGCATTTTCTTGATCATCATTATCCAATAAACGGCGTGCTATACCAATTTTCATTACGGGGTCATTACGGCGGCGACGACTTTGAGCTTTCCACCATGCTAATAACCCAACGGTGCCATTTTCTCGCAATTTCTCGTCTAACAAACCATTTTCAACTTCTTGTTCTAACATTGCATAAGTTTGAATGTTATAAATACCCACTCGTTCAATTTGCTCTAAAATTTGCTCTAAAGCAGCATAAGCTTTATTATGGCGATAAATTTTAACTGCCATCCACAAAATTTCTGGATTATTTGTTGTTGTTTTCAAGATAGCGTCAAGATGTGTTTGAGCCTCGTCCCATTTTTGTTGAGCAACTAACACTTTAATGCGACTAATCTCTACTAATAAATTATTCTCGCCTACTAATCCAGTCGCATTTTTCAAAAAACGACTTGCTTCGGCATTATCACCCATTTTCTGAGCTGCTTCAGCGGCTTTGATAAGACTCAAGACTGGGGCATCTGAATTCATAGCATTATTGGCGAGCAAACGTTGAGCTTTGCGATAATTACCCTCCGCAAAAGCAATAAAACCTTCCAGTATTTGACGTTGAGCTTTGCCCCGCCGATGGCGAGGAAACCAAGTGTAAGAGGAATAACTTAAACGGAAAAAGGATGAAATGCACCATTGAATCAAATAGACTAATGCTAAACAAATGATAAGTATTATTATGAGTGCAGTAATAGACAATTCGTAATAATTGTCCGCCGTTTCAATTAAAACATAACCTTGTTTACCAGCAAGATAAGGCACACCGAAAATTCCTGCACCTAAAAGTAGTATCAAAAATAATAGTTTAAACATTGTGAGCTCCTATCAATTTGTTGATTGAAGATTGAATCAATTGATTAAATTCACACTACTTAAGAGTGGCAACTCAACTGTAATCGGTTCTGCTTGTAATTTCTGTACAATCTCCAAAAACTGAGTAGTCGTTTGATCATTTTTATCAAAATAGCGTTTCACCCAATCTGCAACAAGTTGTAACGATTGTTGATAAAGTGCTTCTTGATGACGAATCACTGCAAGTGTTGCAATTTGCAAGCGTAAACGAAGATTTTCGCGTAAATAAATTTCTTGCTCTGGAGTCAATAACCCTTGGCTATTCGCTGTTTTAGGTATCACTCGGATAAACTTATCCATAAGAGTATCCATCGTTTTTTTCGCATTCTCTTGCCAATCTGTGATCGAATGACTAGGCTCATTCGCCACTTGTTTATGGCGTAAAGTTAAAGGCATTAAATCATCAACATGTGCACTTAAATTAGATAATTGCAATATAATCTGCTCTGTATTCACTTTTTTTACTGCCTTCAAAGTCTGTAAATCTTGATTAATAGCTTCTCGTAGCCTTGGTACAGAAGCTATATCTAATTGAGAAAGGATTTGATCTGCATTCTGCAACAGCACAATTGCCACATACACATCATCCGTTAATTGCAACTTTCTTTGTGCATTAATTAATAAATAATTTGCTTCCGCTAATTTCCATTCGTTAGGCGTGTTTTCTTTCATTTTTGCGAACTGACTCATTTGCATTTGCAATGCATCAATAGTTTGTCCTTTAATCACTATTTCATCATTCAATGTACTAAGCATACTTTCAAGCTTCAGCTCATTGTTTTGTAAAGTTTGCACTTTTTCATTCAGTTTTTTATTAATTGCTATTAACTGCTCAAAGTAGTTAGATAAAGGTAACTGTGCTTGCATTGCTTTAGAAAACTGATCTAATTGACTGGTTAATTGGTTAATTTGTACATTTGTTTTTTGAGAATGGTGCTGAACAAAATAAAACCCAGCTCCGCCCAAACTAAGTGTTAGTAATAACGATAAAATTGCTAATCTTTCGCCTTTTTTCTTTTTTGTCACGTGCTCAATTTCGGAGAAATTTTTCTCAAATTCAGTGGCGTGACTTTTAGTCTTGTCTTGGGATTTCTCTTGGACTATCTCTGTAGAGACAACATCTTTATCCACTTGATTATTTGGCTTGGAAGGGGTTTCTTTAGACATAATATTTTCCTCTCAGAAGAAAGAAATGGGACAAGTACGACTTATCATCCTAGCATTTATCTATTTGAATGTCAGTTTTCTCTTTAATCTTTTTATGCAATTTTTCTTGTGCTTTATATTCACCAAGGTACAATTCTCCTTTTTAGAAAAAAATTGACTATGTTAGATATTGTATTATATGAGCCTGAAATTCCACAAAATACAGGCAACATCATCCGCCTTTGTGCGAATACAGGTTTTCGACTTCATCTCATTGAACCTTTTGGTTTCCATTGGGATGATAAAAAATTGCGTCGTAGTGGCTTAGACTACCACGAATACGCCAACATTAAACGTTATCTAAACTATGCAGATTTTTTAACACAGGCAAAACCAAAACGGATTTTTGCAATGACAACAAAAGGGCTACTTTCTCCTAGTCAAGTTCATTTTCAAAGCGGAGATTTCTTGATGTTTGGACCTGAAACACGTGGGCTTCCTAAAGCTATTTTGGACAATTTGCCCAACGAACAAAAATTACGTATCCCAATGATTGCCAATAGTCGCAGTATGAATTTATCTAATTCTGTTGCTATCAGTGTGTATGAAGCTTGGCGACAACTCGATTTTGCTCAAGCAGTCAACTATGATCCCAATATTCACGTGGAGACTTAAATGAACACCATTTCTCGCTTAAATTATTTCAAAACTCATTTTCTCCTAAGTGCCCCCAATATTAAATTAATGCCACCAGAACAAGGCATTGAAGTCGCTTTTGTTGGGCGTTCTAACGCAGGAAAATCTACTGCGTTAAATGCACTCACTAAACAGAAAAATTTAGCTCGCACTTCTAAAACTCCAGGACGTACTCAACTTATCAATGTCTTTGAAGTCGAGCCAAATTGTAAACTCGTCGACCTTCCAGGTTACGGCTATGCGGCAGTCCCTGAAGAAATGAAGCAACAATGGCAAAAATCACTAGCAGAATATTTGCAAAAACGTGAATGCTTGAAAGGTATTGTAGTGCTGATGGATATTCGTCATCCATTAAAAGATCTCGATCAACAAATGATCGAATGGGCAGTTTCTGCAGATAAGTCTTTGCTTTTATTGCTAACTAAAGCTGATAAATTAAGCCAAGCTGCTCGCATTAAACAACTCAAAATGGTGCGTGAAGCTATTTTACCTTTCCAAGGTGATATTGAAGTCGAAGCCTTTTCCAGCACTAATAAAATCGGTATTGATAAACTTTCTTCCAAACTCAATCAATGGTTTGCACCAATGACTGAATATTTAACAGAAAAAGAATAGATATCTTTGGAATA
Organism: Actinobacillus sp.; assembly: GCA_020026055.1. Taxonomy (GTDB): domain Bacteria; phylum Pseudomonadota; class Gammaproteobacteria; order Enterobacterales; family Pasteurellaceae; genus Actinobacillus_C. The sequence continues at coordinate 12,613 of JAHHRA010000006.1, read as the reverse complement.
TCTATTTTTTATCTACACTCGTAAAGCTTGCTTTACTTGCATGTCTAGCTCACGTAGCATCGCATAGCGTTTACGATACATATTGCGTTTTTTACTTTGAATATCCTCTAAATTACGATTTTCGAGTGTCAGTGGTAAATCCCAGTAATCTCCCAATATACCTTTACTTTCACTAAAAATCGCATCATAGTCCACGATAAAACTACTCGCTTTGATAAAACGGGATTTATTTTGATATTTTTGTGGAATACCAAGTAATCGTGAATACCCCAACGCATTAGTCACTATTTTCATGCATTCCACCATTAAATATGCAGGACGCAATCCATAACAAACTTTCGTCAATTGTTTCACCATTTCTTTAGACCCTTCTTGATTCGGTCCTTGAATGACAGCAATAAGTAACGCATCTTGTAATTTTCCAAAAGTCAGCAAATAAATAAGCTCATTATTCGCTTTATGATAGAGTTCAATATTCCAAAATCCTTCCATTGGTTGAAAGATATTTATCCCCAATCTCAATTCATAATCATTCATTATCGTTGCTAAAACGATATTTTTTTCAAGTATAGAACTTACACCTAATTTTGATAGTCTATCGGGTAAGAAACACAAATTTTCACAAACTTCTTGCAATCTTCGCTTACGGTTAAAGCGTTTATCCAAAAAACGATGAGCGATAGGATAACTAAAATTTGGACGCGAATTTAATAAAGGAATAAGGTATGGATGTTGATTAACGAAATTCTCAAATACCTCAATTTGCTTACGATGTAAAAAGCTACGCAAATTATAACGAAATCGTTTTGCTGCATACGATTTATTATTGCGATCGGGATAAATAGAATAGGCTTTCGGCCAGCGATAGATTTTCTGCATAATGCTCTCCAAACAATGAACAAAATGTGATATGACTTAGCATAAAAACAAATTTTGCGACGCTGATCGTAGTATTCCGTCGCTCTTTTTATAAAAATTTATTTCTTTTTTTATTCTAGATTATCGAAAAATAAATAATCTGGAGAAAATATGTCCCTTGCTGTGGTATATAGCCGTGCTTCTATTGGTGTCCAAGCACCATTAGTTACCATAGAAGTTCATATTAGTAATGGGAAACCTGCTTTTACTCTTGTAGGACTACCTGAAAAAACTGTTACTGAAGCACAAGGTCGTGTTCGCAGTGCATTAATCAATGCTAATTTCAAATATCCAGCGAAAAGAATTACTGTCAATCTTGCCCCCGCTGATCTTCCAAAAGAAGGTGGACGTTTTGATTTACCTATTGCCATCGCTATTCTCGCCGCATCAGGACAACTTGATGACAAACATCTTCAATCCTATGAGTTGTTTGGCGAATTAGCTCTTACTGGCGAATTACGCGGTGTTCAAGGAATAATTTCGGCTATTTTAGCTGCAGAAAAAGCAAAACGCCATTTAATTATTGCAAAACAAAATGCGAACGAAGCCGCACTCATTGCAAAACAAGATACTTACTATGCACAAAATCTTTTAGATGTAGTTAATTTTTTAAACCGACAACAGACACTCCCCCTCGCCAGTGAAATTATTGTCCCAGAAGAAATTACAACTACTTTATTTCAAAAAGATATGACAGATATTATCGGACAACAACATGCTAAACGAGCTCTCACTATCGCTGCTGCTGGGCAACATAATCTCCTGTTATTAGGTCCTCCTGGGACAGGTAAAACAATGCTGGCTAGTCGTCTTACTGATCTCTTGCCTGAAATGTCAGATACTGAAGCAATTGAAACAGCATCAGTAACCAGCCTTGTACAAAATGAACTTAATTTACATAACTGGAAAAAACGTCCTTTTCGTGCACCTCATCACAGTGCTTCAATGCCCGCATTAGTTGGTGGAGGGGCAATTCCAAAGCCAGGAGAAATTTCGTTAGCACATAATGGCGTCTTATTTTTAGATGAATTGCCAGAGTTTGAACGTAAAGTGTTAGATGCACTCCGACAACCTTTAGAAAGTGGAAAAATTATTATTTCTCGAGCCAATGCGAAAATTCAATTTCCTGCACGTTTTCAATTAATTGCAGCGATGAACCCAAGCCCAACAGGGCATTATACAGGCACGCATAATCGAACATCTCCGCAACAACTCATGCGTTATCTCAACCGCTTATCTGGTCCTTTTTTAGATCGATTTGATCTTTCTATTGAAGTACCACTTTTACCAAAAGGTACCCTACAAAAGCTTGATCAATCAGGAGAACGTGGTGAAAGTAGTGCGAAAATTCGTGAAAAAATTCTTTTTGCTCATCAAATTCAATTATCCCGAGCAGGAAAGGTGAATGCTCATCTAACTAATAAAGAAGTAGAAAGTTACTGTAAAATCAACGAAAAAGAAGCTATCTTCTTAGAAAATGCTTTGCATAAGCTAGGACTATCAGTACGAGCATATCATCGCATTTTAAAAGTCGCTCGCACTATTGCCGACTTAGAACAAGAAAAAAATATCCAACAAAAACACTTAGCCGAAGCCTTTGGCTACCGTGCAATGGATCGGTTATTGCAAAAATTAGGGAGAGAATTAGGCTAACTGCATTATTTTATTGCTAGTATAAGAAAGCAACTCAAAGTCACCAATATCTGGTAGCGATTTGATGAAAAGCAAAAGACTACGCCCACAAAATCAAGAAAAAATTCCTCGATTTTATGGGCGTTAAGCACTGTGCTATTTACTGAAATGAGAAGCTATTTTCTATCGCTAAAAAACTCGGTAACTCGACAATACTTTCCAAAACTGCATTAGCAAGTGCTTCCCCTGCTGTTGTTATCGGTTTACCTGTTTTGACTAAAATATTCATTTTCACACCAACACTTTTCCCAGCTTGAATATCTTCAATTTTATCACCTACCATCACTGATTGCATAGGATCAATATTCAAGGCTTGAATAGCATCTTTTAGCATTCCTCCTTTTGGCTTGCGACAATCACAATCTTTACGGTATTCTCCTTTCCCTTCGATATGATGAGGACAATAATAAATACCGTCTAAATCCACACCTTGTTCCGCCAAAGACCAATCCATCCATTCCGTGAGTTGTAAAAACTGATCTTCACTAAAATAGCCTCGAGCAATACCCGACTGGTTAGTAACCAACACTAATAAATATCCCATTTTTTTTAGTTTACGTAGAGCATCAATGCTTCCCTTTATAAACACAAAATCATCTATTTCATGCACATAACCGTGATCGAGATTTAAAGTTCCATCACGATCTAAAAAAACTGCTTTATTCATATTTACTCATCCGTTCATTTAAGTTTTTGATTCATTACGTTTCAGAAAGCTTATAATGCTTTGAAATCTCACAAAATAGTGAAATTACTACAATTTGCTTCCCGAACAACTTCACGCAACCTAAAACTAGAAAAACAACATTCCAAACTAAGCTGATTAAAAGTTACAGCTATTAATGTTTGACGTGTTTTCTGTTTTTGGAGAATACGAACTACTAATTAGACTGTTTAATGACTGGGAAAACGGTCTCTGAAATAGCATGTGCCACACGCTCATAACGCTTTCTTAGTGGTGAGCCAGGCCGATAAATCATTACGATAGTTCGCGTCGGTTTAGGATTAGTACAAGGCACATAAGTAACGTTGAGAAATTTATTTGCAAGAACAGCTAACTCAGGCATTAACGTAATTCCTAAGCCCGAAGCAACCATATTATGTAAAGTTTCTAAGCTAGTCGCTTGGTAATGCTGATTTTCTACCGCACCCACTGTAAAACAATAACCTGCCGCATTATCACGCAAGCAATGTCCATCATCTAACATCAGAATTTCTTTACCTGATAATTCTTTCATTTTTATTTCTTTATATTTTGCAAATGGATGCGAAGTCGGAACAGCTAATCTCATCGGTTCTCCAAACATCGGTACATTAATAAAAGCATCTAATTCTGGTTTACTCGCCAAAATTGCACAGTCTAAATTACCGTTTTCAACTAATTCTACTAGCTGAGGTGTTTTAGCTTCATAAAGAAAAAGCTCAATCTTAGGAAATTGCTCTTTAATTGTAGAAACAATATAAGGCAACAAATAAGGTCCTAATGTTGGGATCACACCAATGTGTAATGGTCCTGTCATTCCTTTACTTTGCTGGTTTGCCATCTCTTTAAACTGTTTAACTTCTCGTAAAATAGCACGTGCTTGCTCTATCAATAATAGACCTGATTGTGTAAAAAGCACTTTACGACTCGTACGCTCTAATAAAATCATATTGAGCTCTTCTTCTAACTTACGAATTTGCCCACTTAACGTCGGTTGACTGACTTTACAAGCAGCAGCTGCACGTCTAAAGTGTTTATATTCTGCTAAAGCAACTAAATATTCGAGATCACGAAAGTTCATAACTATGTCCTTAAACTTTTTAAATTACATCCTAAGTGATAGATAAAACCGATTGAATAAATCAAAATTAACTTTTGGTAATATAGCATAAGTCTCCTTATAATTCATTGCAGTAATTAACCTGCTATGAAGGAGAATTTTATGGCAACAATGGAAGGAAAAAGTGTTCCTCAAGTCACATTCCATACTCGTCAAGGCGATAAATGGGTCGATGTAACTACTGATGATTTATTCAAAGATAAAACTGTAATCGTCTTTTCTTTGCCAGGTGCGTTTACCCCAACCTGTTCATCTACGCATTTACCTCGTTATAACGAGCTTGCAAAATCATTCAAAAAACTTGGTGTGGATGACATCATTTGTATGTCTGTTAACGATACTTTCGTAATGAACGCTTGGAAACGAGATCAAGAAGCTCAAAATATCACTGTTATTCCAGATGGTAATGGCGAATTTACTAAAGGAATGGGAATGCTTGTTGAGAAAAATGATCTTGGGTTTGGTCAACGTTCTTGGCGTTATTCTATGCTTGTCCGCAACGGTATCGTTGAAAAAATGTTTATTGAACCACAAGAACCAGGCGATCCATTCAAAGTTTCTGATGCTGATACTATGATCAAATATCTTGATCCAAAATGGGAAGACGCACCATCAGTCACTCTCTTTACTAAACCTGGTTGTCCATTCTGTGCTAAAGCACGGAATTTATTAGATGAAAAAAGCTATGCTTACGAAGAAATCGTTTTAGGTCGTGATGCAACAATGGTCTCAGTGCGGGCGATCACAGGTCGTGCTACTGTTCCGCAAATCTTCATTGGTGGTGAACATATTGGTGGAAGCGATGACCTAGAAGCTTATTTCAAAAAATCTTGCAAATGCAGTAAATAACTTTCCTCCCCTATTTTTAACTGTCTAGTTTGCAAATAGCCTCCAAATGGAGGCTATTTTATTGCGTATTTAACGAAATTTACGCCCCATTTTCTGAAAAAATTCTCCATTTTTAACTTTGGACATATTAAGTGTATTAAGGAACTTCCTTAATCAATCTTTTTTAAATTTTATCTGATGATGATTTAGGTAGAATCAAATTCAAAATAATACCAATAATCGCTCCAAGCCCAATGCCTGAGAAACTAACGCCACCAAATTCGAAGCTCATTCCCCCCACAGCGAAAACTAAAATAATAGCGACAATACCGAGATTGCGAGGACAATTGAGATCGATTTTAGCATTAGCAATAGTTTGAATACCAACAGCAGTGATAATCCCAAACAATAGCAACATAATCCCTCCCATCACAGGCACAGGCATTGTAGAGAGTAAGGCACCAATTTTGCCGATGAATGCGAGAAGGATAGAAAAAATAGCAGCCCACGTCATAATCGCAGGATTGAAAGCTTTAGTAACAGTCACCGCTCCCGTTACTTCAGAATAAGTAGTACAAGGCGGACTACCAATCGCTGTACCAATCACAGTTGCAATTCCATCACCGAGTAAGGTGTTATGCAACCCAGGTTTTTCTAAATAATTTTTGCCTGTCACATTAGAAATCGCCAACATATCACCAATATGTTCAACAGTCGGAGCAAGTGCGATGGGTAAAATAAAAAATACGGCTTCCCAATTGAGTTTCGCTAAAGTGAAATGCGGAATTTGAAACCAGCTGGCATGTTGCACTGTACTGAAATCAACAATCCCTAAGAGCAACGATAAACCATACCCAACGATGATGCCAACTAAAATTACTACTAATTTTAGTAACCCTTTACCTAAAATAGAGAGCACAAGTACAGCTCCTAGCGTTGTAAACGAAATCCATAAGGCTTGACTCTGCTCAACTAATACTGTCGTCCCATCACCAGATTTCCCCATTGCCATATTCACAGCAGCAGGTGATAAAATCAGCCCAATCGACATAATCACAGGACCAATAACTGTCGGTGGTAGTAAACGATTGAGGAAATTTTTGCCAAAAAATCGAATTAAAAACGAAAATGCAATATAAAAAAATCCTGCAGCAACAAGCCCTGACAATGTTGCAGGGATCCCCCATTTTTGCACACCAACAGTAATGGGAGCGATAAAAGCAAAAGAACTCGCTAAGAAAATCGGCGGAATTTCACCTTTTCCTAATACTTTATTAGTAAGTTGAAACAGCAAAGTACCCACACCTGCTCCAAATAACGCTACACTTGAATCCAATCCTGTTAAAATTGGTACGAGAACCAAAGATCCAAAGGCAACAAACAAAAATTGCAACCCAATTAACCAATCCCTGAAGCGGAATTGATAGCTAGTCTCATTCATTATTTTCTCCTTAATTTATTTGAGGCATAAAAAAACAGCTAAGTATTAAAGGACTTAACTGTTTATTATCAATCGTGCGAGTTAAAAAAATATCCAATGTATTATTCCTTCTTTTTCTTAAGAAGAACAATTTTCTGCTCAAATTTATATCTTGGGACATTGTCTTCATTCAACACTTTTCACACAAAAAATCTCGCACATTATACGCAAACGTTTGCCGTATGCAATCTTTTTTTTATTCTTGCCAAAAACAGTATTTTTTTATAGGCTAAGCACGCTTATTTTTTGGAATATCTAATATTGACACAGCTACTTCTTCCTATCCATCAAATAGATGACGAAAATTTTGCTAATTTCCACGGCGAAAGTAATTTATTACTCCTTAATTCCGTGCGTAAAAATTTCGATCACCTGCAACAACCTTTTTTCTACCTTTGGGGAAGCCAAGGAGTAGGGAAAACACATTTCTTAAAAGCTTGTAGCAATGAATTTTTGCTTAAAAATCGCCGAGCAATTTACGTACCATTAAGTAAATCTTGCTATTTCTCACCCGCAGTATTAGAAAACTTAGAACAAAAAGAATTAGTTTGCTTAGATGATTTACAATGCGTAATGGGGGATCCTGATTGGGAAGTAGCAATTTTTGATCTTTTCAATCGCATAAAAGAAGCACAAAAAACACTTTTTATAATGAGTGCTGATCAATCACCACAGGCTTTGAAAGTCAATTTGCCTGATCTCGCTTCACGTCTAACTTGGGGGGAAAGCTATCAACTTGCTAATTTGAATGAAGCTCAAAAACGTCAAGTTTTACAAGAAAATGCTCGTCAACGTGGTGTTGAACTACCTGATGAGACAGCAAATTTCCTCTTAAAACGAATGGCTCGCGATTTAAAAACTTTATCGGAAACGCTTTCTTTACTCGATAAAGCCTCTTTACAAGCAAAACGTAAATTAACTATTCCTTTTGTAAAAGAAGTCCTTAAACTTTGATCAAAATACTTCTTCTCGCCACAAATCATCTACTCTTGGGCGATGTTTAATGACTTTTATCTCTTGGTTATTCACTATGATCTCTGTAGCAGCAAGCTGACTGTTATAATTTGATGTCATCACTGAACCATATGCTCCTGCATCAAACATTGCTAAGAAATCGCCTTGTTTGATACGCAATTCACAATTTTTAGCAAGAAAATCACTGCTTTCGCAAATCGGTCCCACGATATCGTAATGTTGTGCTGGCTGTGTTAAATTCAAATTCACTTCTTGTATACGCATTTGAGCTTGATACAAAGCAGGACGAATCATTTGATGCATTCCTGTATTTACTATCGCAAAATATTTACTCCCTTGCTTCTTTAAATATTCTACTTGCATCACCAAAATCCCTGCATCACCACAGATCGCTCGTCCTGGTTCAATCACAATCTCAATATTGGGATAATCTTGCATTGCCTGAATAAGTGTTTGCACGTAATCTCTTATTGTCGGTACGGCACGACCATCGTAGCTAATCCCTAAACCACCACCAAAATCAACGTGCTGTAAGTAAATTCCCTGCTTTTGCAATCTCTCGATTAAGATAGCAATTTTCTCTGCACTTTGTTTAAACGGTTCAAGGCTAGTAATTTGCGAGCCAATATGGCAATCAATCCCAACGATCTCAATCGCAGGTAAAATAGAAGCACATTGGTATAAATCAAAAGCTTCATTGATTTCAATTCCAAATTTATTTTCTCTAAGTCCTGTCGAAATATAAGGATGTGTTTGAGCATCAATATCAGGGTTAATACGCAATGAAATCGGAGCACGTCTCCTAAGCTTGGTTGCAATTTGGTTAATGCGTCTTAACTCTTGTTCACTTTCAACATTGAAACAACGAATGCCTACTATTAGTGCCATTTCAATTTCTTTAACTGTTTTCCCTACTCCAGAAAAAACGATCTTTTTTGCCTCACCACCAACTTTCAACACTCGAGCTAACTCGCCAGCCGAAACAATATCAAACCCCGCCCCCATTTCAGCAAGTCTATTTAAAATCGCTAAATTACTATTAGCTTTCACTGCAAAACACACCAAATGCTTGCGTTGCCCAAATGCATGATTAAACGCATTGAAATTATCAATTAATTTATTTTGCGAATACACATAAAGCGGCGTGCCATAATCTTCAACTAATTTTGCTACAGGTATATTCTCTGCATAAAGTTGATTATTTTTAAAACTAAATCCCACTGCATTTTCCTTTGAAACGAATGTTATCCAAATTACTAATAAAATTAATACGTTTTAACTGGAAAAACTTACGTATTGTGAATACTTTCAAAATAAAAGTTTATTTAACTTCTTGTGTTTGAACAGGATTTTGTGGCTTTACTGGGTAATAAAGTGGACCTTTCACTCCACAACTCACTAGCATAAAAATACTAATAAATAATAACATACTGTGCTTTAACATATTTTCTCCAATCAGAATATCAGAACAATAGTTGTTATTTTAATCTTGAAAGCTTGGTTTAAGCTATGCTTAATTTTATAATCTAGATATTTAATTATCTTTTTACTCTCTTTTGAGGCAAAGTTATGGATCTCAAAACTTATCACCAATATATCGACACTTTGTGGCAAAACATCGAAAATCAGCTTGAACACCAAGATTGCGACGCTGATTGCGAAATTCACGGCGCCGTTTTCGAAATTTTTTTCCCAAACAACCAACAAATTGTTATCAACAAACAAGAACCATTGCTTGAACTTTGGCTCGCAAGCCGTGCTGGGGGGTATCATTTCCATTTTGAAAACAATGAATGGGTCACTCAGACGGGTGAAAAATTTTGGGATTTGTTAGAAACTGCTTGTAAAACTTGCGGCGAGCAAGTGAGCTTTTTGCGTTAGAGTCAACTCCCGTGCCGACTTCAAATCTTTCCGTACTTGAAATTTTAAAATCTCGCTTTGGTTTCCAAGCTTTTCGTGCAGGACAAGCAGAGAGCATCAACGCCACTATAAATTTGCAAGACAGCCTTGTCGTGATGGCAACTGGTAATGGCAAATCCTTGTGCTATCAAATTCCTGCACTTTATTTCGACGGTTTAACACTAGTAATTTCACCATTAATTTCATTAATGAAAGATCAAGTTGAACAATTACGAGCAAATGGTATTGTAGCTGATTTCATCAACTCTAGCCAAAGTCTTGAACAACAGCAACAGGTGCAAAATCAAGCTATCGCAGGCGAGTTAAAACTGCTTTATTTATCGCCTGAAAAAATTTTGAGCGAGCGTTTCTTTCAATTTTTATCTCAGTGTCAAATCAGTTTTATTGCAATTGACGAAGCTCATTGTATTTCGCAATGGGGACATGATTTCCGCCCTGAATACCATCAACTTGGCAACCTTAAACAAGCCTTTCCTAACACACCGATTATGGCATTAACAGCAACAGCAGACTTACTCACTCGTCAAGATATCATTAACCATTTAAATTTAAATAATCCCTATTGCTATATAGGTAGTTTTGATAGACCAAATATTCGCTATATGGTATTGGAAAAATTCAAGCCAAGTGAACAACTTTACAAGTTCCTACACAAACAACAGGGTAAAAGTGGGATTGTATATTGTGGAAGTCGTAAAAAAGTTGAAAAGCTGTGTGATTTTTTATGTAATAAGGGTATTCAAGCTGCACCTTATCATGCAGGAATGGAAACAACTGAAAGAGAAAAGATTCAAGAAAGTTTTCAACGTGATGATATTCAAATCATTGTGGCTACTACTGCATTTGGTATGGGTATTAATAAATCCAATGTGCGATTTGTAGTGCATATTGATTTGCCCCGCAGTATTGAAGCGTACTACCAAGAAACGGGGCGAGCTGGGCGAGATAATTTACCTGCACAAGCAGTGTTGTTTTATGATCCCGCAGACTACGCATGGTTGCATAAAATTTTAATGGAAAAGCCCGAGAGCCAACAACGCCAGATTGAAGAACATAAATTAAAAAGCATCGATGAATTCGCAGATAGCCAAATTTGTCGCCGCCAAATTCTTTTAAATTATTTCGATCAACCTTGCCAAACACACTGTCAAAATTGCGATATTTGTCTCGAACCACCGAAACGCTACGACGGACTGCTTGATGCTCAAAAATTGATGTCAACTATTTACCGTACGGGACAAGCTTTTGGTGGACATTATGTTATTGCTGTATTGCGAGGAATGAATAATCAAAAAATCCAAGACAATCAACACGACAAACTCAATGTTTATGGAATAGGCAAAGACAAAAGCCAGCAATATTGGCTTTCTATTCTCCGTCAGCTCATCCATCTTGGTTTTGTCAAACAAATTATCATTGAACACAAAATGTTCTCTTCTAGCCAACTTATCCTTACTGCCGCAGCTAGACCTATTTTACGAGGTGAAATTCCATTAAAATTAGCTGAACCTCGCCTACCACGTCATATGAGTGCGATATCACAAAAAAATATCATCGCTGATTATGACAAAGATCTCTTTGCTCGCTTGCGTTTCTTGCGTAAACAAATCGCTGACAAAAATAATATCCCTCCTTACATCGTCTTCAATGATGCCACGCTCCAAGAAATGGCACGTAATAAACCTGTATCTAAATTGGAAATGTTGGACATTAATGGCGTAGGTGAAATAAAAATGGAGCGCTTTGGTGAGGCTTTTTTGACTCTCATAAAAGATCATCAGCAAAGTTAAAACGTTTTTAACAAATTAAAATAGTATATATTTATAAAAATACTTTTTTAAACATCAGTTTTGCTAACAAAATATTTATTTTAAAAAATAGAAATATTTTGTGAATAAAAAGGAAATGTAAAAGTATGCTTTTTCAAGAAATTAGTCCAACTCAAGCTTGGAAATTAATCCAAAATCATCATGCGATCCTTGTGGATATTCGTAAACTTGCTGACTTCCAAAAAAGCCATGCTCAAAATGCTATTCATCTAAATCTGGAAAATATCCCACAATATCTTCATTGCTGGACTAATAAAACACTCATTATTGTCTATTGTTACCACGGTAAAAATAGTCGCATTTTTGCCGAACATCTTGCTAACCTTGGTTTTAAAAATATTTACAGCTTAACAGGAGGATTTGCGGAGTGGAATAGAGAAAAGTTACCAGTAGAGAAACAAACTACAAGCAAAAATAAGGCTTATTAGAAAATAAGCCCATAAAAATACTATTTATACATAAACGCTTTCCATTCTGATAATACTTCTTCATCGGCTTTAAGCCCACCGAGTCCTTTTTTAGCAGCTTGTAAAGAAATCGTACATCCACCTTCTTTATTATCTAATTTAGCCGCTCGAATATTTTTTGTTCCCAATTTTACATCCCAAAGCATACCGACATCTTGATCCGTATTTCCATTCATTAAAATCATTGTTGGTGTACTATATCTATTCACATCACTGTAGGCTTGAATTAGCGTATCTGTAGCAATCTGTGTTTTCAAATTACTTTTTTTGTTAATAAAATATTGCGTTTGCTGCCAAGCGATTTTACAATCCTGAGATGTTGGAAAAGTCATAACTTCTTCATGTATTGGTTGTGAACTACAACCATCTAAAAATATAAGTGTTAAAATTGCTGTACTTACTTTAAAAATCGTTTTCATTAATTTCTCCTATCTTAAACTAAATCAAAGTTCTGTCTTAAACAAAGACATTAGTTCAAATTATATGCTTTTTCTGTTGTTTTTACAATCGATTTAATAATGTTATCGGATTTTACAAAAATTTTTCTATAAAAAAACAACGATCTTTTAAGGACTTCAATAAAATAAATCTCAATTATTTGCTCTAGTTTTTTATTCTTCAAAAACAACAAAACCCCTTAGTGTTAACTAAGGGGTCTTCTCTTTAATTGGTGGCTGGCGG
>JAHHRA010000005.1 GCA_020026055.1 Actinobacillus sp. | reverse complement strand
TATAAATCCTTAATTTTCTTTAGATTTGGTAATGTATTGTGTGGACTTTTTATTGTATATCTTGAAATTTTTTATATCATCAATAGTTCAAAATATATTAATATATAATGAAGATAGAATAATGTTTTGTATCATTATGAATATTATATTACAAAATGTATTGCTTGTTTGGTGGGGAATATTTAGTTACTATTGTTATTTGCAGTTTATACAAATTAAACAAAAAGTTCAGATAGCTATTGTATCTTAAATTTTATATTCAGTAATTAAACGCCAGCAAATTAGAAAAAATTTTCTCAACAAAAATCTATAAGTTTTTCGAATGTAAGCTCTATTAATAGAGCAAAACTTAAATAAAATACTTTTGCGTTTTGTGAGTAATTTGTTGGCGTTAATATTAAAGCTTTTACTATGTGCAGGATGTCTTCTCAACTTATAAGATAATACTTAATATAGTAGCAATTGTAAAAGCAATTACGCCAAGTAATGTTTCCATTATTGTCCAAGTTTTCAAAGTTGTTTTTTCATCAATAGCTAATAGGCGAGAAACTAGCCAGAAGCCTGAGTCGTTAAAGTGAGATAAGACAGTCGCTCCGCCTGCGATAGAGATCACAATAAAACATAAATCAAATTCGCTTAAATTTGGTGTTTTAAGAACTACTGGGGCAATTAAACTTGCAGCAGTTGTTAGTGCAACTGTTGCTGAGCCCTGTGCAATTCTTAAACAAGTAGCAATAATAAAAGCAGCAACGATTACGGGAAGTCCTGTGTCAGTTAAGAGCGTTGCTAGAGCATCACCAATCCCGCTAGCACGAAGAACACCACCAAACATTCCTCCTGCTCCTGTAACTAAAATAACTCCACAAATTGGACCTAGAGATTCAGAGCATAGTTTTTCTAATTTTGCCATTCCGTAATTTTTTGCAAAAACTACAAGAGAGAGCAATAAAGTAATTAATAGAGCAATTGGTGTTTGCCCGAGCATTCGTAAAATTTGAATTAATTGGTTATTTTCGTTTACAACTTTAGCTACACTTAATGTATGTAATACAGTATTTAGACAGATTAGCAAAACAGGTAGAACTAAAATAAAAAGTACGGATGAGAACTTAGGTGGGTTTTGAGCTTTTTCATCATTTTCTTGATTAAAAAATAGCTTGTTTAATGGAATATTAAAACGTTTTCCCGAGTATAAGCCGAATAAATAAGCTCCCAAATACCAAGTAGGAATAGAAATTAGAATGCCAGTAATTAATAATAATCCTAGATTCGCATTTAATAAGTCAGCTGCAGCTACTGGACCTGGATGTGGTGGAACAAAAGCATGCATAACAGCAAAAGCACCAGCACTAGGCAGAGCATAAGTTAGAGTGGAACCACCGAAACGTGCAGCAACAGATAAAATAATGGGCATCATTACCACTAAACCCGCATCAAAAAATATTGGGAAACCAAATAGTAAAGAAGCGATACCTAGAGCGAAAGGCGCTTTTTCTTTTCCAAATCGGCTAATTAAAGTGTCTGCTAAGATTTTTGCACCACCACTTACTTCCAAAATTTTACCAATCATCGCTCCTAAACCTACTAGTAAAGCGACTGATGCTAAGGTTCCACCAAACCCATTTATCATTGTTGGCACAATATTATTAGGGCTGATGCCTGTTGCGATGGCAGTGAAAAAACTTACTAAAATGAGAGAAATAAAAGCGTGAACTTTTAATTTGATGATCAAAACCAAGAGGGCGAAAATTGCAATCCCTGCAATGCTTAATAAATAAAATGTACTCATAATTTAATCTAAATATTATTCAGGCGTGGTATTATCTAACTATCTCAATGTTAAAACAAGTTAAAAGTTAAGGAAATCTGATGACAGGAAGAGTAATCATAATAATGGGAGTTTCTGGTAGTGGTAAAAGCACTATTGGCGATATTTTAGCTGAAAAATTAGGCTATAAATTTATTGATGGAGATGATCTCCACCCAAAAGCGAATATTCAAAAGATGGCATCAGGTAATCCACTCAATGATGAAGATCGTTCTCCTTGGCTTGAGAGAATTAGGGATGCTTGCTATAGCTTAGAAAATAAAAATGAACAAGGAATTATAGTGTGTTCAGCATTGAAGAAAAAATATCGTGATCAAATTCGTGACGGGAATAAAAAAGTTATTTTTTTATTTTTAAATGGATCTTTTGATTTGCTGTTAAAGAGGATGGAAAGTCGAACAGGTCATTTTATGAAAGCTAGTATGCTCCAGAGTCAATTCAATACATTAGAAGTACCTATCAACGAATCTGATGTTATAACGATTGATATAGATAAATCGATTGATGAAATCATCAAAGAAGCTGTTTTGAAGATCAAATAATAAATAGGCTGAGAATTATGAACTCACTTCTTGTTTTATTGAGTTAGCAGTAAGACGAGGCAATGTTATGTTGTAGATGAGAGATTTGTCAGTTAAGTAGTGAGTGAAAATAAGGGAAAATCCCTCCCAAATGAAGGAGGGAAGAAGTTAAGTTATTTATCAAATTGCGTTTTAAGTAATTCCCAGTATTTTTGATAAATTGTAACAGCGGAACCGACATCGGCTTGGATGATGCCTTTTTTTATTTCTTCCTTAGGTGGAAAAAGTATTGGATTACTAGCAAGTTTGGTGGTTAGTAATGCCTTTACTCCGTCATTTGGCATAGAAAAACCCATACGTTCAATGACTTCTTTTACATTTTCAGGGCGAAGTAAGAAGTTGATAAATTTGTATGCATTGTCTAAGTGTCTTGCATTTGCTGGGATTGCATAATTATCCATCCAAAAGATGGCACCTTCTTTGGGGTAGATAAATTTGATGTTGGGATCTTCTTTGTTAGCAAGGTAGGCAGAACCATTCCATAGCATACCGATGTTAACTTCTCCTTGTACGAATGGAACTTCAGGGCTATCAGAGTTAAAGACAAGAACGTTTGGGATTAACTTTAATAAACGTTTGTAGGCTGTTTTTATTTGTTCAGGGTTGCGTGTATTTGGAGACACACCATCTAGCAAAAGGGCGATGTGAAACACTTCACGTGCGTCGTTTGTTAATAATACTTGATTTTTATATTGCGAATTCCATAAATCTGCCCAGCTAGTTATTTTTTGAGGGTCAATGTAAGTGCTGTTTACACCGATACCTGTTAAACCATAAGTATAAGGAAGAGAATATTTGTTATTAGGATCAAAACTCTGATTTAGAAATTCTTCTGGGATATAATGAAAATTAGGAATTTTGCTATGATCAATAGGTTGCAATAAACCTTCAGATGCCATTTTGTTTATGTAGTAACTTGAAGGGAATACAAGATCGTAACCTTCTTTGTCTTTGTTCAATAATTTTAATTTAGCATACATCTCTTCATTGCTTTCAAAAGTAGAATAAATGACTTTAATGCCAGTTTCTTTCGTGAATTTAGTTAAAAGATCAGATGGGATATAGTCTGTCCAGTTATATACATAAAGTTCATTGCTACTAGCGGAGGCATTAATTGAAAATAAAGTGTAGGCTGTAAAGATTAGGGATTTTATGTTGTTTAAAATAAATTTCTTCAATTCTATTTTCTCCTTTAATGTTGTTTAGATGCAGTGAAATTTTGGGAAATACTACTGTTTTTATGCATGTTTGTGAGTATAACAGATCTTTTTAGATTGCCTCATAAAAATTGACATATAATCGAAAGGGAGTACCATTTTGCCACTCTTTTTTATTACTAACTGAGAATATTTATGTTGGAATTTGCCTATAAAGAACATTGTCGCTCCTACTATGTTGATACTAGAAATCAAACGATCATCTGTCCTAACTTAGTAGAAGATACAAGAGCAGATGTTTGTGTCGTGGGAGCAGGATTTTTAGGGTTATCTGTTGCATTGGAGTTAGCACAAAAAGGAAAATCTGTCATCATATTAGAGGGTGCGAGAATTGGTTTTGGGGCATCAGGTCGGAGTGGTGGTCAAGCAATTAATGGTTTTGAAGAAGGTATTGATGAATATATTAAACACCTTGGTGAAGAGAAAGCTCATCAATTGTGGGATATGTCTTTAGAAGCGATTGATATTATTGATGAACGTGTTAGGCAATTTGATATTCAATGTGATTGGAAAAAAGGCTATGTTACGCTTGCATTAAATAATCGGCGAATGGATGATTTGATTGCGATTGAACGAGAAAGTGTTAAGCGATTTGGTTATCAACATATGCAGTTGTGGGATAAGGCACAACTTCAGCAATTTTTAGGAAGTGATATTTATGTTGGGGGACTATACGACAGTAATTCTGGGCATTTACATCCATTAAATTATTGTTTGGGATTGGCAGCAGCTTGTTTGAGTCTAGGAGTGAAAATTTATGAACAGACTCCAGTTTTAGATATAAAGCAAGCTCATCTAAAAGCCGAGGTAATAAGTGCAAAAGCGAAAGTAATTTGTAAAGATATAGTGTTAGCAACTAATGCGTATATTACGGAGTTACCAAAATCAATACATCGCGGAATTGCTAATAAAATATTACCAGTTGAGAGTTGTATTATTGCGACTGAACCTTTATCACAGAGCGTTGCGGATTCTTTGATTAATAATGGTATGAGTGCTTGCGATAACAATTACCTTTTGGACTATTATCGATTAAGTGCAGATAATCGCTTATTGTTTGGTAGCGATATTGATCCTAATCGGTCACTAAATGAAGCGATGCGAAAAAGTATGTTGCATGTTTTTCCACAATTAGAAAATGTGAAAATAGATTATGCTTGGAAAGGTCCTATTGATATGACAATAAATTCAACACCACACTTTGGGCGAATAGCAGCAAACATTTATTTCGCACATGGTTATTCTGGTCACGGCGTTGCGTTAACTGGCTTAGCTGGGCGTATTCTTGCAGAAGCTATCACTGGTAATGATGAACGTTTAGCTATTTTTGAGCAGCTTCATGTACCATCCATTTACGGTGGAAAATTCGTGAAAAAAGTAGCGACAGCAATTGGTATTCATTACTATCATTTTTTAGATAAATATTGTTAGTTATAACACTCAAAAGTATCTATTTTATTGATATAGCACTTTTAAATCAGTAAAATGTTGGACTTCTTCTAGCTGTCTTTTTATTTCTAATAAAGGAAGTTATTGAAGTAGATAGTACAGTAGTTTTATGTAAAATTTATTGGGGAATTTATGAAAATCTATCAGTCTTTGAAGAAATTTCTCTTCAAACCATCTACTAAGTATGGGCTGGGCATTTTGCTTATCGTTGGTGCGATTGTTGGTATCGCAGGGAAAGCAGTATTTGACGAAACTTTGCACCAAACTAGTAAAGAAGAATTCTGTGTAAGTTGCCATACGATGGAAAGCAATAAAGAATCTTTAATGCAGACACCGCACGGGCATAACCAATATGGTGTTACTGCAGATTGTGCAGCTTGCCATTTACCACATGACACTATTCCGAAATATATGCGTAAAATTCAAGCATTAAAAGAGGTTTATCAAACTGTGATTGGTGCTTATGACGAACCTGGAGCATTTGATAGAGAACGTTATCGTATGGCACAAAATGAATGGAAACGTATGAGTGCCAATGGTTCGGCAGAATGTAAAGCTTGCCATAAATATGAACGTATGGATTTCGACAAAATGTCATATAAAGCGAGAGTCGCAATGGAAGCTGCCGCCAAGAGAGATCAAAGTTGTATTGATTGCCACAAAGGTATTGCACACCCAATTCCACAACCATCAGAAGCTGAAAATAATGGTTTGGACCCGAACCTTGTTGCCTCTTCTTTGCAGACTAATCAAACTTATTACACTCAAGTTCAGACACCAATTTTTATTGACGAAGATCTCAAAACTGAAATTGGTTATTTAGAAGGGCTTGCACCAGTTATTTTTGTAAAATCTGGTTCAAATGCTGATTTAATTGAGCTTAATATGTGGCGTAAAGAAAAAGGTTTTGGTCGTATTTGGTATAACGATTTTGCGAAAAGTATTGTTGATGCCGTTTTAAGCAAAGAATTTATGCAAAGTAACCCTAAAATTGAGAGCATTGAAACTAAAGTTGATGAGTTGACGGGTATTACTTGGCAAAAAGTAAAAATGCAAGTTTGGGTGAAAAAAGGTCAAATGACTGCTGATCTCACGCCAATTTGGACAAATGCAAAAGAAATGTTTACTACTTCTTGCTCTGTATGCCATAAGCAACCAGATATTAAACATTTCGACTCCAATACTTGGGTAGGTGTGTTTAATGGTATGAAAGGTTTTACTAACTTGACGCCAGAACAAGCCAAACAAGTGTTACGTTATCTACAAATGCACGCTTCTGATATGTCAGAGAGTGCAAATCAATCTGATAAAAAATAAGGAGAGCAGTAATTATGGAACAATCACGTAGACAATTTTTAACTAATGTTTCTGCAATGGCAGCTACATTTTCAATGCCATCTTTCCTTATTGCTCGTAAAGTTTCTGCCGAAATGACGGAAGTATTGCCTGACGAATGGCGATTAAGCGGTTCGCACTGGGGAGCTTTTAAGGCTAAAATCTTAAATGGTCGAATAGCTGAGGTTAAAGCTTTTGATTATGATAAACACCCAACTGAGATGATTAAAGGTATCCAAGGGTTAGTTTACAGTACCGCACGTGTTCGTTATCCGATGGTTCGTTTAGATTGGCTTAAAAATCGTGAAAAAAGTAACCGTGCTGAACGTGGAGATAACCGTTTTGTACGAGTTACTTGGGATCAAGCTTTAGATTTGTTTTACCAAGAATTAGAACGTATTCAACAAAATTATGGTCCTTGGGCGTTGCATGTAGCTGGTGGTGGCTGGCGATCTACAGGACAATTGCATAGTTGCGTGAATAATATGATTCGTGCAGTGAGTATGCACGGTAATTTCGTAAGTGCGACAGGCGACTATTCCACTGGAGCAGGTCAAGTCATTCTACCTTATGTGCTTGGTTCCACTGTGGTTTATTCTGATAATACTTCTTGGGAAATTTTGCTCAAAGAAAGTGAAAATATTATTTTCTGGTCAACAGATCCTGTTAAAAATCTACAAGTAGGCTGGAATTGTGAAACTCATGAATCTTATGCTGCTTTAGAGAAACTTAAACAAAAGATTGCTGATAAAAAAGTGAATGTCATCAGTGTTGATCCTATCGTGAGTAAAACTCAAAAATTCTTGGAGTGTCCGCATCAATATATCAATCCGCAGACGGATGTTCCTTTTATGCTTGCTATTGCTTATGTGCTTTATACTGAAAAACTTCACGATCAAAACTTCCTCGATACTTATACAGTTGGTTTTGAGAAATTCTTACCTTATTTATTGGGCGAGACTGAGGATAAAGTAGCAAAAACTCCAGAATGGGCAGAAAATATTTGTGGAATCAAAGCTGATCGCATTCGTGAATTTGCTAGAATGTTAGCTGGAAAACGCACGCAATTGATTTTTGGCTGGGCAGTACAACGCCAACAACACGGTGAACAACCTTATTGGATGGGAGCAGTGTTAGCATCAATGTTAGGGCAAATTGGTTTGCCAGGTGGCGGAATTAGTTATTCTCATCATTATAGTTCTATCGGGATCCCAAGTTCAGGTGCTGCAATGCCTGGAGCATTCCCATTGAATCTCGATCCAGGTCAAACACCGAAATACCCAAACACTGATTATAAAGGATATAGCTCAGTTATCCCTATCGCACGTACGACGGATTGTTTGTTACATCCAGGTGAGACTATCAACTACAACGGTTCAAAAGTCACTTATCCTCCGTACAAAATGATGTTAATTTCAGGTTGTAATCAATGGCATCGTCACCCTGAACGCAACAAAATGAAGGAGGCATTCCAACGACTAGAAACAGTGATTTCAGTCAACTATAGCTGGACAGCGTCTTGTCGTTTTTCTGATATTGTTCTACCTGCTACTACGCCATACGAACGTAACGACATTGATGCCTACGGAAGTTACAGTAATCGTGGTGTTATTGCGATGCAAAAATTGATCGACCCAATGTATCAAGCTCGTTCTGACTTTGATATTTTTAAAGGATTATGTGCAAGATTTGGTAAAGAAAAAGAATATTCACGTGGAATGGATGAAATGCAATGGTTAGAATTCTTATACGAAGGTTGTCGTAAAGAAAATAATGCCAAAGGTAAAGAATTTGAAATGCCACCATTTACAGAATTCTGGAAAAAAGGTTATGTGTTGTTCCCAGAGGGTAAACCATTTACTTTTATGGAGGACTTCCGTAATGATCCTGAATTAAATGCCTTGGGCACACCATCTGGCTTCATTGAAATTTATAGTCGTAAGATTGCAAGTTATGGCTACACTCATTGTAAAGGGCATCCAATGTGGTTTGAAAAAGAAGAACGTTCACACGGTGGACCAAAATCAAATGAATATAAATTTTGGATGCAATCTGTTCACCCAGATAAACGTTTACATTCACAACTTTGTGAATCTGAACCATTGCGTGCAACCTATACTATTCACGGACGAGAGCCACTTTATATTAACCCAAAAGATGCAGCGACATTAGGTATTGCTCAAGGTGACTTGGTGCGTGTTTATAATGATCGAGGGCAAGCTATCGTAGGTGCTCATTTATCCAATGATTTTCCACAAGGTATCGTCCGCTTACAAGAAGGGGCGTGGTATTCACCTCTTGATGCCAAAGTAGGTGCAATTGATACTTATGGAGATCCAAATACAATGACTATTGATATCCCTACTTCTGAACTTGCACAAGCTGTCTCATCAAATACGTGTTTGGTTAATGTCGAAAAATATCATGGCAAAGCACCTGCACCGAATGGTTTTACTGGACCTATTGTGGTTGAATTATGATAAATCTTGAATTAACTCAAAAATCTTTCTTAATTCAATGGATTAGCAATGTGCTTTGCCAAGAGTTAAATCAGGAGCAGTTTAATCAATACCAAAATGGTTTGTTTGATCCATTGTTTGAAGCATTAGAAGAACATGGGTTTGTAAAACAAATTGCTGGAATTAAAAAAGCTCTAACTAGCTTGAAAGAAGATACTTTGGGTTATTTAGAATTAGCAGCAGATTTTTCTGAAGCTTTTTTATTAGATGGTGAAAGTAGTGCATTGCCTTATGCTTCAGTTTACTTATCTGAAGAACAACTTGCCCTGCATTTGCAATTTATGGATACAGCTCTCAATCAATTTCAACTTCAACTCAATAAAGAAGTCAAAGAACCAAGCGATCATCTTGGTGTTTATTTAGAGATTTTGGTTCAATTTATTCAAAAGGCTTCTGAAGGAGAACAACAAGTTTTTATTGAAGATTATTTGTTGCCGTGGTTAGAACCTTTTCATGAAAAATTGCAAAAAATACCAACTAACACAAATTTTTATCAAAATATTGTTGATTTATTACTTTCAGTACTTAAACAATAATACGCCAGAATAGTGAATAGACCCTAAAAGTTGTTTTCAGCTTTTAGGGTTTATTTTATTTTGGACTATCACCTTTTTTATTAAAAAAGTGATCTAGTTCTCGTTTTTATGACTGCTATATTTAGTTACTAAAAAAGCAATGTTACACTCAGCTGTCTTTATATGTTTAGAAGGGTATTACAATGACATATCGTATTGAACACGACACAATGGGTGAAGTAAATGTGCCCGCCAATAAATATTGGGGAGCACAAACTGAACGTTCTCGTAATAATTTCAAGATTGGTGCTGAAGCATCAATGCCAAAAGAAATTATCGAAGCCTTTGGTTATTTAAAAAAAGCAGCTGCTTATGCTAACTATGATTTAGGCGTTTTATCTCTAGAAAAACGCAATCTTATTGCTCAAGCTTGTGATGAAATTATTGCAGGGAAATTAGATGCTGAATTTCCACTAGTGATTTGGCAAACAGGGTCAGGGACTCAATCTAATATGAATGTGAATGAAGTCGTGGCGAATCGGGCTCACGTCATTCACGGCGGTAAACTTGGGGAAAAATCCTATATTCATCCGAATGATGACGTGAATAAATCTCAATCTTCAAACGACACTTTCCCAACAGCAATGCATATTGCTGCTTACAAAAAAGTTATAGAACATACTTTACCTCGAGTAGATGCTTTACAAAAAATCTTTGCTATCAAAGCAGAAGCCTTCAAAAATGTTGTTAAAATTGGGCGTACTCATTTGATGGATGCAACACCATTGACTTTGGGACAAGAGTTTTCAGGTTATGCGGCTCAACTTAAATTTGCGATTGATGCGATTAAACACACTTTACCGCATCTTTCTCAACTCGCTCTTGGCGGCACTGCCGTTGGCACAGGCTTAAATACTCCAAAAGGCTACGACATCAAAGTTGCCGAATACATCGCAAAATTCACGAACCTTCCTTTCATCACAGCTGAAAATAAATTTGAAGCTCTTGCTACTCATGATGCGATTGTTGAGACCCATGGTGCGTTGAAACAACTTGGTATCTCCTTGTTTAACATTGCCAATAATATCCGTATGTTAGCATCAGGTCCTCGCAGTGGTATTGGTGAAATTCTGCTTCCAGAAAACGAGCCAGGTTCTTCCATTATGCCTGGGAAAGTGAACCCAACCCAATGCGAAGCAATGACGATGGTAAGTGCACAAGTTTTTGGCAATGATACAGCTATCTCGTTTGCAGGTTCACAAGGACAATTTCAGCTTAATGTGTTTAAACCCGTTATGGCAGCAAATTTCTTGCAATCTGCACAATTACTCGGTGATGTTTGTCAGTCTTTTAACGAAAACTGTGCCCAAGGTATTCAACCAAATTATGCTCGCATTCAAATGCAACTTGAAAATTCATTGATGTTAGTCACTGCACTCAATACGCATATTGGCTATGAAAAAGCAGCAAAAATTGCTAAGACTGCACACAAAAATGGTACGACTTTACGTGAAGAGGCGATTAACTTAGGCTTTGTTACTGCTGAACAATTCGATGAATGGGTGAAACCTGAAGATATGGTTGGTAGCTTGAAATAAATTAGACTATTACTTTACGCCCCTAAAATTGGAAAAATTTTACAAATTTTGGGGCGTGTTATTTTATCGATTTTGCAATTTAGGATTAACTAAGATCTGAATGTTAGTTAATTTTTCATTTTGTTGTTGGAAATGAGTTAAAAGTTCGTTTTTACGTGCTAAAAGAGCATAACGTAACAAAGCATTCGGTACTTCAATACAAATAATATCTTCAGCAGTTTCATAACAACGATAAAGTTTTTCATTTGAAAAAGGCAGTATTGTTTTGATGTAACTTTGTAAGCTTTGTTGGCGTTGCTCCGTTTGACAATGTCGGAGAAAATGACTTGCTTTTAAGAGTTGGCGAATATTCCGAGGAGTACTTTGATGAGTCATAATATCAATACATAACATAGTAATAGTTATGACATTGTAGCGAAATTCCGCTACAATGTAAGGATTTTCATCAATTATCTTGTTTTTGTCATAGAGGATTTAACTCGTGTTAAAAAATAAATCTTTTTTTTGGTCACCACTTTGGTTGGGATTAATTGCTGTTTTTTCGTTAGCAAATACGTATCCCGAAAACCCTCGTAACGATGTGCCAAATATTAAGATCCTAATTACTCAGTTATCTCAACTTCAAAAGACAAGTATCACAATACAACAGAAAGTTGTACAACAGCAAACACAGCAAGTTATTGCTTGCAGAGTAGTAAAGCATAAATATTGGTGGCTTGATGTTGATAATCTTTCCAGATTTATTTTTCCAAATATGCTTATTCGTGCACCTTAAGTACACTTTAATTTTATTATTTTTTACTATTTTTTTGCTAATCTGCTTAGCAGAGTCCGTTTTATTTATTATTTAAAGAGAAAATTATGTTAAGAACAATAGTGGCGAAAGTGTTCGGTAGTCGAAACGATCGCATCTTACGTCAATTAAACAAGAAAGTATTACAAATAAATAAATTAGAATCTCAATTTATTGAGCTGACTGATGAAGAATTAAAAGCAAAAACAGCTGAATTCCGAACGCGTTTAGAGCAGGGAGAAAAATTAGAACATATTTTACCCGAGGCTTTTGCTACTGTTCGTGAGGCGAGTAAACGAGTACTCGGTATGCGTCCGTTCGATGTCCAACTTGTGGGTGGGATGGTGTTAAATGATCGTTGTATTGCAGAGATGCGGACAGGTGAGGGTAAAACGCTAACTGCAACTTTACCTTGTTATTTGAACGCATTAACAGGCAAAGGTGTGCATGTTGTTACTGTAAACGATTATTTAGCAAGTCGTGACGCAGATACTAATCGCCCACTGTTTGAATTTTTAGGAATGACTGTAGGTGTCAATATTCCTGGTATGTCGTCAGAACAAAAGCGTGCTGCCTATGCCGCAGATATTACTTATGCGACTAATAGTGAGCTAGGATTTGATTATTTACGTGACAATTTAGCACATCGCTCAGAAGATCGTTGCCAACGTGAATTGCATTATGCATTAGTCGATGAAGTAGACTCTATCTTAATTGATGAGGCTCGCACACCACTTATTATTTCAGGTCCTGCTGAAGATAGCAGTGAACTTTATATCACTATCAACAAAATTATTCCTCATTTAATCAAACAAGATAAAGAGGATAGTGAAGAATACCAAGGTACAGGCGATTACAGTTTGGATTTAAAAAATAAACAAGCACATTTAACTGAACGTGGACAAGAAAAAGTAGAGCAGTTATTAGTGAAAGAAGGTTTAATGGCAGAAAATGATACGCTTTATTCGCCTGTTAATATCGTACTTTTACACCACGTTTACGCAGCTTTACGTGCGAATACTTTATTTGAAAAAGATGTTGACTATATCGTTAAGAATGGTGAAGTTGTTATTGTCGATGAACATACAGGACGTACAATGGCAGGTCGTCGTTGGTCAGATGGATTGCACCAAGCAATAGAAGCTAAAGAAGGAGTAAAAATTCAAGGTGAAAATCAAACAGTTGCTTCAATTACTTACCAGAATTATTTCCGTCTTTATGAAAAGCTAGCGGGAATGACAGGAACCGCTGACACAGAAGCTTTTGAATTTCAACAAATTTATGGTCTAGAAACTGTTGTCATCCCAACAAATCGTCCAATTCAACGTAATGATTTTACAGATATTATGTTCGAAAATGAACAATACAAATTTGATGCAATTATTGAAGACGTTAAAGAATGTATAAAAAGGAACCAGCCTGTATTGATCGGTACAGCGTCAATTGAAAAATCCGAAGCCTTATCCAAAGCTTTGCAAAAAGTAGGTATTGCACATAATGTATTAAATGCTAAATTCCATGCTCAAGAAGCGGAAATTATCGCAAATGCAGGAGCACCTGCTGCAGTGACTATTGCTACTAATATGGCTGGTCGAGGAACGGATATTGTGCTTGGAGGAAATTGGAAAGTGGAGGTAGAAAAACTAGAAAATCCAACTCCAGCACAGATCGAAGCGATTAAAACAGAATGGCAAAAACGCCACGATATAGTGAAAGCAGCAGGTGGCTTGCATATTATTGGCACTGAACGTCATGAATCACGACGAATTGATAACCAATTACGGGGACGTTCAGGTCGTCAAGGTGATCCAGGCTCAAGCCGCTTCTATCTTTCTCTGGATGATGCCCTTATGCGTATATACCTCAATGAAAGTAAATTAAGCTTGATGCGTAAAGCATTTAATACGCCTGGAGAAGGAATGGAATCAAAAATGTTAGCAAAAGTGATCGCATCGGCACAAGCTAAAGTCGAGAATTACAACTTTGACGGACGGAAAAATTTGCTCGAATTTGACGACGTCGCGAATGATCAACGTCATGCGATTTATGCACAACGTAATAAATTGCTTGATAACGACAATCTCGCTGAGAGTGTGAATGCGATTCGTAATGATGTTTTTAATCAAATCATAGATGAATATATTCCACCTCAATCTGTAGAAGAAATGTGGGATGTACCTGCATTAGAAACACGGTTAAAACAAGACTTTGGTTTGGACTTACCATTAGTGGATTGGATCGAAAAAGATCACTGTATAGATGAAGAAAAATTACGCGAGCGGATCCTTGAAGCAGCAGTGGAAGAATACAAAGCGAAAGAAGCACTCGTAGGCGAAGAAATGATGCGTCAGTTTGAAAAGGGCGTTATGTTACAAACTTTAGATGAGCTTTGGAAAGAGCATCTTTCTGCGATGGATCATTTACGTCGAGGTATTCATTTGCGGGGTTATGCTCAAAAAGATCCAAAACAAGAATATAAACGTGAATCTTTCCAAATGTTTACTGATATGCTTGATGCATTAAAGCTGAGTGTAATTAGTACGTTAAGTCGTGTTCAAGTGCGTAGTGAAGAAGAAGTTCGAGCAGCGGAAGCCGCATTACAAGCAGAAGCTGAAAATCAAGCAGCTAATTATTACACTAACAACGAGCATAAAATAGAAAATATGAATGCTAAAGTTGGGCGTAATGAATCCTGTCCTTGTGGTAGTGGCAAAAAATATAAATATTGTTGCGGAAGTCGAACAAAGAAATTTAGTTAATAATGAATAAAGCGGTAAGCTTTTTGCTTACCGTTTTTTATTTTAGGAGTTAATAAAAATGGTCAATAAACCACAATTTCAAGTTGCTGCAGGCATTATTCGTAATGCACTTGGTCAGATTTATCTTACTCAACGTTTAGAAGGTAAAGATTTTGCACAAGCATTAGAATTTCCAGGCGGGAAAATAAAAATCGGTGAGACACCACGTCAAGCCTTAGATAGAGAATTGGAAGAAGAAGTTGGCATCCAAGTTTTAAATGCGACGTTATTTGAACATTTTGCTTATGATTACTCACATAAAGTGATTGAATTTTATTTTTACCTTGTTGAGGAATGGGTGAATGAGCCTTTCGGACGTGAAGGGCAAATGGGCATGTGGATAAATCAATCTGATTTAGATGTGGGCAGTTTTCCTCCTGCGAACTATCAACTTATTCAGAAGTTGTGTCAGCATAAATAATACGCTTCGATTTTCGAAAAATTTTCCTAAAAATACAAAGTATTTGAACATTAGTTATCGGCAGAACATATCCAAATAGAACAAATAGCATCTCATAAATAAATTGAAAACGTAAACTTAATGGTTATCATTGTTGGTCAGTAAACAATGTCCATTTATATCGCTAAGACCGCGAAATCCGACATTTGTAACCTTATATGCATACTTGTCTTCATCTGGATAAAGATAAGTTTCGTGATGATGACCGTGGAAAATATGTTTTATACACATTTTGTCAGCGAGTTTGTTTAAAACAGAAAAACCTTGTGGATGAGGCTTTGGTGCTTCATGCGTAACAAGAATATCTGCTTTTTGTAAAGCTAAAGTTTCAATATCAGAAGGGAAAATAGTCACACGATGGCGTAATGGTAAGCCTTGACGCCATAAATTTTCGGGCGGGCAATACTGACAGAAATGAATCGGATCTATGTACAATGGCTTATTTGGAGGCATCCAAATTTTGCCACGAAATATACCACCTAAACCTGCAATGCGGACACCTCGGATCGTTTGTACTTTTTTATGTAAATTACGATTACGCCATTTATCATGCCATAACGCATCGTAAATTTCTGGAGTGTCGTTATCGTGATTCCCGTGAATAAACCAAAGTTCACAAAGGTTCGCTAACTCTTCTAATTCATTTGGTGAATGAATTTGAATATCACCTAGTAAAATAACAGCAGGAAGCTGACCATTTTCATCAGGTTTTAGAAAAGGAAATAAGTGTTCGAATTTACCGTGAGGATCTCCTGCGAACAAAATCATTAGTTACTCCCGCGTGAATAAAGAATCAATCTCTTCATTATTAAGAATTTTTTCTACAATAACTTTTACTTGATTGTAACGTTCCAAGTAGCTCGGTGATTTAATTTCAATGTAAGGTACATTGTATCTATGTAATAGTTTTTTTAATAGATCTTGGAATTGTTGACGTTGTTTTGGGTTTCCTAATGAGCGTAAACCATCATTAACCCATTTAGTGTTATTATTCAATAAAATAGTGACATCAAAAGGATATTCTTTAATCATCGAGTCTAAAAAGGGGTGAGGCTTTCCTTCATATTGAATACAAAAAGCTTGTGTAGTAATAAAATCTGTATCAACAAGTGCAACTTTATGAGCGTGACGTAAGGCATAATCAATATAATGTTGATGCCCAATTGCCATTTGAGGATAATCTGAATATTGCATTGCTTGTTCATCACCACCTAGCTTTTCAAATACGAATTCACGTCCATATTCCCAAGCTGATGTTGTATTAAACACATTGGCTAATTTACTCACTAACACTGATTTACCACTACTTTCACCACCTAAGATAGCAATTGTTTTAACAAAGAAAGGGCGTACTTCTTTGGGAATAAATTTCCAGTATTGGAAAGGATTGTTGCGGATTTTAGTGGCGGATACATTAAAAAAATGACGTTGAGGATCAACAAGCTCTACTTGTAAATTAAGATATTTTTCATAAGGTACCTTATCTTGAATTTCACTACTAAAGACGACAGAAGGGTAAAAATGCTTTTCTTCAAATAGTGTTTTAACGCGCTCTGTCCAGCCCTGCCAGCCATTAGGGTAACTTGGTAAACCATCTTCAATAAGATGATGGATGAAAATTTGTCCTTTTTGATACTTGAAAATTTGTTGCATCCAACGTAAACGATCTTGTACTGTTGGCATTTTTTTCATCTTACTATCAAGGAAAAGTTGTAGATCTCGTTTAGTATCACTACAAATAACAACGTGTAATTCGTCTACTTTACTAAAAGCTTCATAAATCATATTGATATGCCCAGTATGGACAGGGTAAAACTTACCAAAGATCACGCCAACTTTGCGGATAAAAATTTCTTCATTAATTTTTAATACACGATGTAATGCTTGGAGTTTTATCGCACTTGGATTTTTAATTTTGCCACTCACTAATTGATTGAAATAAGCACGAGTAACTTGTGCTTTTTGACAAACATCATTTACTTTCAACTTGAGTTGCTTACGCTTAGTTTGTAAGTATGAAAAATCCGTCATACATATTTTCCTTAGTTGAGAATGAGAAATCTGTTTTGAGCATTAAGTTTTTTCTTATAATAAAATTTAAGCTAATGCATTTTAAATAAATAGCGGACGACTATTGTATGCAATCCTAACGTTAAATAAAAATTTTTTCTCATTTGTTTGAAACAGAAAGACACTTCTTTTATCAAAGAATTGGGTTATACTATGCAAATTCTCAGGGCAGGGTGTAATTCCCTACCGGTGGTAAGTTTTGAACCGTTTTAAAATGAGCCCACGAGCGTTTGCTACAGCAAAGACAGCAGATTTGGTGAAAATCCAAAGCCGACAGTAACAGTCTGGATGAAAGAGAATTATTGACTAATAACAGAATCTTTTGCTCAAGATTTTGTTATCTTTTTACTTTTTCTATCAAGCCCTGATTCAAGTATGACAATTTATTTGAAGGAAATTTTACTATGAATCAGTCCATCTTATCTTCATTTGGAACATCAGAAGAACGTGTTGAGCGTGCTCTTGACGCTTTAAAAGCGGGAAAAGGAGTTCTTGTGCTAGATGATGAAAATCGTGAAAATGAAGGTGATCTTATTTTTCCAGCTGAAACAATCACAGTATCACAAATGGCACAACTTATTCGTTATGGTAGCGGTATTGTCTGCCTTTGTTTAACTGATGAACATTGCCAGCAATTAGATCTGCCAGCAATGGTTGAAAATAATAATTGTGTTAACCATACAGCATTTACTGTGACTATTGAAGCATCGCAAGGCGTGACTACGGGCGTAAGTGCAAGCGATCGAGTGACGACAATCAAAACTGCTATAGCTGATAATGCTCTACCAAGTGATTTAAATCGTCCAGGACATATTTTTCCATTACGTGCGAAAACAGGCGGCGTATTAGTTCGGCGCGGACATACAGAAGCAGCAGTTGATTTAGCAAAAATAGCTGGATTTAAACCTGCAGGAGTTATTTGTGAAATTACTAATGAAGATGGTTCAATGGCACGAACTATAGAAATCATTGACTTTGCTCAGAAATTTAATTACCCCGTAATGACTATCGAAGATTTAGTGGCTTATCGGGAAAAATACTGTTGTTAAAAAATCACTAACGTACCGTTTTCAGTGCGTTTTTGTAAGAGGGATATGTGACAATAAAATACTCTGCTCCAACTAATGAGGCAGAACTCCTTAAACGAGCATGGGCAATTGCTGGATTAACTTTTGCTGAAGTTGCAGAAGTATTCCAGTTAATTGTGCCTGAAAGTTTGAATCGTTATAAAGGTTGGGTTGGTCATTTGATTGAAATAGCATTAGGTGCAACTGCTGGAAGTAAAGCGGAACGTGATTTTCAATCTTTAGGTATTGAACTTAAAACTCTACCTATAGACAAAAATGGCAAAATATTAGAAACAACTTTTGTCAGTTTAGCTCCCTTAACTCAGACAACAGGATTAATTTGGGAAACGAGTCATGTACGCTATAAATTAGCAAAAGTGCTATGGATCCCTGTTGAAGGTAGTCGAGATGTTCCACTTGCTTTGCGTCGAATTGGTTCGCCTATTTTGTGGCAGCCAAATGCAGAACAAGAGCGTTTATTAAAACGAGATTGGGAGGAACTTATGGATTACATTATTCTAGGACGAGTGCAAGAGATTGATGCAACATTAGGAGAAGTGCTTCAGTTAAGACCAAAAGCAGCGAACAGCCGAGCATTAACGACAGGTATTAATGAGCGAGGGGAAACTATAAAAACTTTACCACTTGGATTTTATTTACGTAAACAATTTACACAGATGATTTTGCAAAATTATCTTGAACGATAAAAATTTGTGGAATTTAGGCTATAATGTCCAGAAAATATTATATGAGGAAATAGCGATGAGTAAACAAAATATTATTGATAGCTCTCAATTTCTGCATACAGTTTCTAGAATTGCTCATGAAATAGTTGAAGAGCATACGGAATTGTCATCTCTAGTCATTGTTGGCATTAAAAGAAGAGGGGCAGATATTGCTCATTTATTGAGAGAACATATCCAAAAACTAACAGGGCAACACTTACCTGCTTTTGATTTGGACATCACGCTCTACCGTGATGATTTCTCAGATGAGCACGAAGAACTTTATCCAACTTATTGTGGTGCAACGAGTTTTATTAATATTGATAATAAGACTGTCATTTTAGTTGATGATGTTTTATTCACTGGACGTACTATTCGTGCGGCTTTAGATGCACTTATTGATTTTGGTCGAGCTAAACGGATTAAATTAGTTGCACTTATTGATCGAGGGCATCGTGAACTCCCTATTCGGGCTGATTATGTTGGAAAAAGTGTTGCTACAACACGCCAAGAAGAAGTTCAGGTTCATACTGAGCGTTCTGATGGTTTTTATGATGCTGTGTTACTAACAGAAAATAACTGAACTTTTTATTTGAATTTTATTCTAAACAGAAAGTAAATTTTTAGGAAGAAAGCTGATGAGAAAAAAAATATTTCAAATATTTTGTATTTCCTGCGTAGGATTTTCTACTTTTTATGCAAATGCACAACCTTTAGGAGATCGTGTTGTAGCAAGCGTAAATGGAGCACCGATCTTACAGAGTCAAGTCAATCAATTATTGAAAAATCGTAGTGCAACACCTGTTGCACGTCAGAAAGCATTAGATGAGTTAATTAACCAAGCATTGATAGAAACAACCTTGCAACAATCAAAGATTACTGTGCCTCCTCAACAATTTCAACAAATTCTCAACCAAGAAATTGAACGTCAAATGCAGTTAATTGCACAACACAATGGCATGAGTTATGGACAGTTCATTGTTGTTTTGACACAAGAAGGTGTCAATCTTGAACAATATCGTGCTCGTCTTGCTGAGCAAATTGCACCAGGGCTATATCGGCAAATTCAATTGGCAACATTACGTAGTCAAATTATTGGTCAAGAAGTAAATATATTACGACAAAGTATTAATCGTAATGAACTTCAGGCATTAGCAGCAAAATTAGAAGAAGAAACAAAAGCTTCTGGTAAGCATATGGCGATTACTGCAACACAGTATAATGTACGCCATATTTTACTTACTACTAACCCTCTGCTTAGCGATAAAGAAGCAAAAGCAAAACTGACGCAAATTCGCAAAGATATTTTGGATAAAAAAATAAGTTTTGGTAAAGCAGCATTAGAATATTCAAAAGATTATTTATCGGGTGCAAATGGCGGTGAATTAGGTTACCAATTCCCTGAAATGTATTCACCAACTTTTGCAAAAACAATTTTATCGACACCCCAAGGTAAAATTTCACAGCCTTTCAAAAGTACTTTTGGCTGGCATATTTTAGAAGTGATAGGTAATCGTCAACAGAATGTGACTAATGATGTTTATATGCAGAAAGCTTATGAAATATTAATGCGTGATAAATTAGGAGTACTGGAGAAAAACTGGATTTATTTATTGCGCCAAAATGCCAATATTCAAATCAATTAAAATGTTATTTAATTGAAGTCACGCCCTGATTTTCAGTAATTTTTTCTCAATAAAATTTGCCGAAAATCAGGGCGTGATCTTATTGATAAGACGAAGTGCAAACAAGGTATGCTGGTGTTTTTAAAGCCATTTCAAAGAAAAGTTGGAGGCTTAATGATTAAGGAATCCACCAGATTGATGTCGCCACAATTTTGCATAAAGTCCATTTTGAGCAAGTAACTCTTGATGTGTTCCTTGCTCAATAATATGTCCTTTATCTAATACGATGAGGCGATCCATCGCTGCGATAGTGGAAAGACGATGTGCGATAGCAATAACTGTTTTATTTTCCATTATTTCATCAAGACTTTCTTGGATTGCGATCTCTACTTCAGAATCCAAGGCACTTGTTGCTTCATCAAGGATTAAAATAGGTGCATTTTTTAACATCACACGTGCGATAGCTATGCGTTGACGCTGACCACCAGAAAGTTTGATACCTCGTTCACCGACAAGTGCATCAAATCCTGAACTGCCACTCGAATCCGTGAGATAAGGAATAAAATCACTTACTTTAGCTCGTTCTGCAACTTGTTGGAGTTCTGACTCAGTTGCTGTTGGACGACCATAGATAATATTATCACGGATACTACGATGCAGTAACGATGTATCTTGAGTGACAAGCCCAATCTCAGCACGTAAGCTTTCTTGAGTGACATCTTTGATGTTTTGTTGATCAATGTAAATTGCACCTGCTTGTACTTCATAGAAACGCAAGAGCAAGTTAATGATAGTTGATTTACCCGCACCTGAACGTCCGATTAATCCGACTTTTTCACCTGCTTTAATATGTAAATTAAAATCCTTCAATAATGGTTCGCAAGTATAAGCAAAATTGACATGTTCAAAACGAATATCACCTTTGTCTACTTTGAGCGAGGAGGCTTGAGGTTTATCAAAAATAGTATGCGGTTTAGAAAGTGTTTGCATACCATCATTAACTGTACCGATGTTTTCAAATAAACGTGCTGATTCCCACATAATCCAGTGTGATAGGCTATTTATACGCAGCGTCATAGCAATGGCAGTTGCAATCGCACCAACAGCAATGAGGTTTTTGCTCCAAAGCCAAATGCTGAGAAGGGACGTGAATAAAATTAAAAGGACATTATTAGTATAAGTTAAGCTGTTTAAGTAAGTAGCAAGACGCATTTGTTTATGGACAGTGATCATAAATTCATCCATTGAATGTTTCACATAATCGGCTTCACGAGCAGCGTGCGAAAAGAGTTTTACTGTCGTAATATTGGCATAAGCATCAGTAATTCGACCTGTCATCAGTGCTCTGGCATTAGCTTGTTCTTGTGCAGTTCGAGATAAACGCGGAATAATGAAATATAAAATAGTCACAAAAAGCCCTAGCCAGATTAAAAAAGGTAAAACGAGATAGCCATCGAGTGAAACTAAGATAATGCCTGAAGTGATGAAATAAACAATGATGTAAACCATAATATTAGCAAGACTAAGAACACTATCTCTGACAGCAAGGGCTGTTTGCATCACTTTAGTCGAAACACGTCCAGCAAATTCATTTTGGTAGAAGCTTAAACTTTGACCTAGCATTTGACGATGAAAATTCCAGCGTAAACGCATCGGGAAATTACCTTGTAATGCTTCAAGGCGCGTTGTAGTAGAAAAAAATGACCAAAAGATGCTGACGATTAAAACACCAGCCATTCCTAAAAGGAATTCTGATTTTTGCTGCCAAAGTTGGCTTGGAGAATATTTATTTAACCAGTCAATTAGTACTCCCATGAATTGAAAAAGCAGTGCTTCGATGACTCCAGTTCCTAATGTGAGAAATGCAAGTAGTAGGATCCAGCTTTTCATACCATAAAGGCTTGACCAAACAAATTTAAATAATCCTTTTTGTAATTGTTGAGTGTCACTTTCTGGATAAGGATCAATACGTGTTTCAAACCAATTAAAAATACGATTAAAAATATTCAAATCAGAAAACCTTTTGTTCATTATATATCTGTTAAGATCGCTCATTATAAGCCATCAGTTGATAATTATAGAAAGATTCTTATAAAATTTATTTAAATAATAATGTTTTTCAGTTGAGTTTAGAGAAAAAATCTGTATGGTTTAAAGGTGTCATTTGTTTTAAATTTATAATTTTTTATGAAAACTATCTATATTTTATTGGGATTCTTTTTTCTTATTCTCGGAATTATTGGCATAGTGTTACCTATATTGCCAACGGTACCTTTTTTATTGCTCACTTTATTTTTTTTTACAAAAGGTTCAGATCGTCTTCATCAATGGTTTTTGCAGACAAATATTTACCAAAACCATTTAAAAGCTTTTCACGAAAGAAAGGCATTGACTAAAAAATCAAAATGCTGGATTTTACTCCTTTCCACAACTATGCTGACTATTGGTTTTATTTTTACTCCTATTGTTTGGGCAAAAATGCTTATTGTCAGTGTTTTACTAATAAAGTATTGGTTTTTCTTTTTCAAAATCAAAAATCTAGATGAAGAAGGTGTATAGATTATGAAAAAAGATTCTGATGATAAGCTGCTCTTTCGAAATGCGATGCAGGGAGTGAAGCCATTAAAACAAGATACTTATGCACCACAAAAAGAAAAAGTTAATATAAGAAAACAAGTACTCCAAGATGTTCGAAAGACAGAAGATGTACTTTTCTTTTTTTCGGATAATTATGAACCCTTATTAAATGAAGATGATAAAGTACGCTACTTACGAGATGGCGAGGACAATCATTTACTGAAACAATTACGTCGTGGTGATTTTTCGCCAGAAATATTTTTAGATTTACATGGTGTGACCAAAAAACAAGCGAAGCTAGAATTAGCTGCTTTGCTTTTGGCTTGTGAAAAAGATCATTTTTTTTGTGCCAGTATTATGACAGGGTATGGAACTTTCACACTTAAAAATCAAATTCCACGTTGGTTAGTTCAGCATCCAAGAGTGAGAGCATTGCATCAAGCACCTAGAGAATGGGGAGGGGATGCTGCAATTTTAGTATTATTGGATATTTAAAATAATTTTATAAAGTATATTGCCACTGTTTCTAAGTTTTAAAAACAGTAGCGATATTCTGTTTTGCTATTCTCGTTAACTTAAACGAAGAATTATTCACCAGAGAAGTCTTCGATATTATCAGCAATAACGCCTGAAAGTGTATAAACACGTTTTGCAGATGCGATACGAGTACGATATTTCCCCCAAACTTTTTCAAAGAATGTCTCAGCAGGGTGTTCACCACGACAAAAAGCAACAAAGGCTTTTTCTTCTTTTGTTACTGGCTTGCGTTCACCTTTATCTAATGCATTAAACGCTTGTCCAAATTGTTCTAAAACTTGTGCTTCTTTGATTGTATAGTCGCCATGACGAGCAAAACCACGAGGGTAATGTTCATCATCAAAGTAACGACGAGTAACACTAAAACTCTCTGCCATAATTTCCTCAATGTATTTCTATAGTGATTGTAGATTTTGAAAAAGTCGCATTAGAACAAACTTTTAGTGTTTTTGCAATAAATCACTAATTGTTTTTACATAACCATTAATAAAACTTTCAAGATTTTTGTTTGGTAACTTTTTAGGGTCGATTTGATATTTTTCATCAACAAAAAAGACGGGCACACTATTTACGTTTAATTCTTCAGCTAATTTTTGTTGTTTTTTCGTTAATGCAGTGACAGCAAAGCTATCAAAAGCATTAAATTGCTCTTCTGTCACGCCAGCGTTTAGGAAAATACGACGAAAATCTTTCTTGCTCAAAGGGATAAATTTATTTGCTTGTTTAAGGCGTGCTTGAATTGTGTCAAAAATTGGTTGACGCACTTTGTTTTCTACTCCTAATAACATTGCAAGAGCCCAAGCTTGGGTTAGTAAGTCATCTTGTGATCCTAAATGATATTGTTTGAAATCCACATCTTTTGGTAAAGCAGCACGGATCTTTGATGGAATTTGGTATTCATATTCAAATGTGTAGCAATGCGGACAATAGAATGAGAAAAATTCAATTACATTTTGTTTCGCTGAAGGTTGACGATCTAAAGTGATGTAAGCATCAGCTGCTTGTACCTGAATAAAACTGAATAAAGCGATGAAGACGAAAAAGAGTTTTTTCATAGAGAACCTCTGTTAAATTGAAAATAAAATATATTGAGCTTTTTATTTAAGAATACCGCGTGCCTTTAATAAGGCTGTTTTAAAATCTTCCTCATAATCTTTTTGTAAGCCAGGGATAGGTGCAGTTTTGTTCATATCATACATTTTTAAATGATAAATAATCACTTCATCTGAAAGCTGAGTAACGTCTTGCTCAAAGCCTGTTTCTTTGGCAATTCGAACGAGAATTTGCATTAAACTCAGATCTGGTTGTTTACTCCAATAAGGTTGCAAAAGTTCCAAAATTTCATTTAGGCGGTGACATCTCATTCACTTTTCCTTATGATTAAAACAGAACGTGAATGATACACGAATTAAAAATGGAATAAAATATGACAATAACAATTAGTGGAGTAATTTTAGCGGGTGGTCAAGCTTTGCGAATGCAAGGAAAAGATAAAGGATTAGTGATGTTTCAAGGGAAACCAATGATTTCTTATTGTTTAGAAAGATTATCTTCGCAAGTTGCCACACTGAGTATCAATGCCAATCGTAATCAAGATCGCTATGCTGAATATGGCTTCCCTGTTTTTGCTGATGAATTAGCGAATTTTCAAGGACCCTTAAGCGGTATGTTAACTGCACTAAAACGCACTACAACAGACTATGTATTATTTGTTCCTTGTGATAATCCTTTTTTATCCGCACATCTTTGCCAAAGATTATTTAATGCACTTATTCAACAACAAGCTAAGCTTGCTTATGCTCATAATGGTGAGCGACCTCAACCTACATTTTGTTTGATGTCTAGAGTACTTATTCCTGCATTAGAGCATTATTTGAACAGGGGTGAACGACGCATTTTAAAGTTTTTACAAGAGCAAGAAGGTGTTGTTGTTGACTTTTCCGATGAACCACACGCTTTTCAAAATTTTAATACGTTCGAAGATCTACAGAATAATAGTGGAATAAAAATCGAAGATTGATTTAACGCCCTCGAATTCGGGAAAATTTTTCTGAATTTTTAGGCGTGAAATGCGTTATTTTTCACTTTTTCGTTGCTTAAACAAAAGTATTTTTGTACTCCATTTGTAATAAATTTAAGCTTTAAAGAAACAGGTTGAATGCAATAATGATTTATTGATGTTATTTTCTGCCGTTTAACTAATTGATACCTTATGATAGTGACCATTGCTAATATATTTTCAATTTATTTAGTTAATTTGTGTATAAAAAAACGCCCCTCAATTAGGAAAAATTTTTCAAGTTGAGAGGCGTTAATTTTACTTTTTCAAAGAATTAAAAACGACGATCTTTAAAAGAAAGTTTTTTCTCTGTAAATTTTTTACTTCGTTCATTGCGATCAGAAAAGCTTTTACGTTGGCGGTTGCTACGTTCTTTAGTTTGACTTTCAACAGCATGCAAGAAGGACATCTGCATTGGTTTATTTAATACACGAGCTTTATTAAAATGCTTCAATAATGCTTTAGGCATACCTTGTGGTAATTCAATCGTAGCATGATCATCATAAAGTTTAATATGACCAATATTGCGGCTGCTAATATCGCCTTCGTTGGCAATCGCTCCAACAATATGTCGCACTTCAACACCATTCATACGACCAACTTCAATACGGTAAAGATCCATAGGTTTTGGATTGCCATAACCACGACGTTCATGCGAATGCAAATTTTCACGTTCACGACGCTCATTTCGATTATTTCGATCACGACGAGATTCGATTACAGGGTCAGGAGGGAGAATAAGCTTTTGTTTTCCTTGTAATAACATTAACATTGCAGCGGCGATATCTTCTTGATCTTGATCTGCTGTAAAAAGATCTTCTAACAAGCTACGGTACTGAACTAGATCGTGATGTTCAAGATAACAGGTGACTTTTTCTACAAATTTTTTACGTCGACTTGCCTGTAAGATCTCATGATTTGGTACATTTACTTCTTCAATTGGTTTATTCATTAAACGTTCAATATTTCTAAGTAAACGATTTTCACGTGGTTCAACGAATAAAATAGCTCGCCCTGCACGTCCTGCTCGACCTGTACGACCGATGCGGTGAACATAGCTTTCTGCGTCTAGTGGGATATCATAATTTACGACTAGACTGATGCGTTCTACGTCTAAACCGCGAGCGGCAACGTCAGTAGCGATTAAGATATCAAGGCTACCATTGCGTAGACGATCTAAAGTTTGTTCTCGAGCTTGTTGTGTCATATCGCCATTTAATGCTGCAGCACGGAAACCATTGCGTTCGAGGAGTGAACTGAGGTCTGTGGTGCCAGTTTTAGTACGAGTGAAGATAATGGCAGCATCGAAATCTTCTACTTCTAAAAAGCGTAATAATGCTTCATTTTTACGAAATCCGCGTACATACCAGCAACTTTGTGTAATATCAGGGGCAGTGGTTTTGCTTGCTTTGATTTTTATTTCTTGAGGGTTACGCATAAAACGCTTAGTGATACGTCGAATGGGGTCTGGCATTGTTGCTGA
This sequence comes from Actinobacillus sp., assembly GCA_020026055.1. GTDB lineage: Bacteria > Pseudomonadota > Gammaproteobacteria > Enterobacterales > Pasteurellaceae > Actinobacillus_C. The sequence continues at coordinate 46,942 of JAHHRA010000005.1, read as the reverse complement.
AAAAAGTGCTGTTTGATGATCTTCAGGTAAAGCCGCCATTACAGTCTCTACGTCGTCAATAAAACCCATACGTAACATTTCGTCAGCTTCGTCCAATACGATGGATTTTAGATGAGAAAGATCAAGAGTGTTACGACGTAAATGATCAAGAATGCGACCTGGAGTACCAACAACGATTTGTGCTCCTTGACGTAAAGTACGTAATTGGATGTCATAGCGTTGTCCACCATAAAGAGTCACAACATGTAGTCCTTTAGCATATTTAGTAAATTGTTCACAAGCATCAGCTACTTGAATAGCAAGTTCACGTGTCGGTGCCATTACTAGCATTTGGGGATATTTTTGATTGTTATCTAAATGTGCGAGCAAGGGTAATGAGAAAGCGGCTGTTTTACCGCTGCCAGTTTGTGCCATTCCTAAAATATCTTGTCCAGATAATAGGGCAGGAATACATTTTTCTTGAATAGGAGAAGGCTGTGTGAAACCCATATCTGCAACAGCATTTAGGAGATATTCAGGCAAGCCTAAATTGTTAAAATTAGTATTAAAAGTGGATTCGTGTTCTGTCATTAAATATTCTCAAAATGATATGAAATAAATGAAATGGAAATAATGGAGAATGATAACGTCTTAGACAAGCCAATAAAACCATATCTATCTATAACAAAAAAGAAGAAAATTAAGCAACACTAAAGTGTTACTTAATTTTCCATTATGTGTGATTAAAATTACTCTTCAATAAGTGTTGATTCAACAAAGACTTCATCTGTGGCGACAACAGCAGCAGGTGTAATGTCTTTCATTGTTAAACGGATACGACCCTGACGATCGATTTCTATTACTTTTACAACGACTTCTTGACCAACTTGTAGATAATCATTAACTCGTTCAACGCGTTCATCTGCAATTTGGGAAATGTGGACAAGACCTTCTTTATTGCCGAGGATTGCAACAAATGCACCGAAATCTGCAAGGCGAGTGACTTTTCCTTGGTAAATTTTACCTGCCTCAACTTCGGCAACAATTTCTTCAATTTTAGACATAACTTCTTTTGCTGAATTACCGTCAGTTGCTGCAATTTTTACAGTACCGTCATCATCAATATCAATAGAAGTATTTGTTTCTTCTGTTAGAAAACGGATAGTTGCTCCACCTTTACCAATGACGTCTTTGATTTTTTTAGGGTCGATCTTCATTGTATAAATACGAGGTGCAAATTCAGATAACTCTTCGCGAGGTGCAGGGATAGCTTGTTCCATGACGTTTAAAATATGCATGCGTGCACTTTTTGCTTGGTTAAGAGCGATCTGCATAATTTCTGGGGTAATCCCTTCAATTTTGATATCCATTTGTAGAGCAGTTATTCCTTCACGAGTACCTGCTACTTTGAAATCCATATCGCCAAGGTGATCTTCATCACCAAGGATATCGGTTAATACAACAAAGTTTTCATCACCCTTTACAAGCCCCATTGCAATGCCAGCGACAGCTGCTTTGATTGGTACTCCAGCATCCATAAGTGCGAGAGAAGCACCGCAGACAGAAGCCATTGAAGAAGAGCCATTGGATTCAGTGATCTCAGAAACGACACGGACAGTGTACGGGAATTCAGCGATAGTTGGCATAACTGCTGCGACACCACGTTTTGCAAGGCGACCATGACCGATTTCACGACGTTTTGGTGAACCTATCATTCCTGTTTCACCGACAGAAAAAGGCGGAAAATTATAGTGGAATAAGAAATGATCGCTACGTTCACCTGTTAATTCATCAATAATTTGAGCATCACGTTCTGTACCCAGTGTTGCTACTGCTAATGATTGAGTTTCACCGCGAGTAAACAATGCTGAACCATGAGTGCGTGGTAAAACACCTGTGCAAATATCTAATGCTCGAACAGTGTCTTTTGTGCGCCCATCAATACGTGGTTCGCCAGCTAGGATACGGCTACGTACGATGTTACTCTCTAGTTCGGTGATAATGTCAATAATTTGATTCGCTTCAAGCGTCTCATCTTCAACTTGTAATTTGGCAACGACTTCTGCTTTGATTTCGTCGATTGTCGCATAGCGAGCTTGTTTTTCAGTAATGCGATAAGCATCACCAATGCGTGTTTCTGCTAACGCTTTAACTTTATTGATTAAATCAGTATTTGGTTGAGGAGCAATCCAATCCCAACGTGGTTTACCTGCTTCTTGAGCGAATTCTTTAATAGCTTGAATCACAACTTGTTGTTGTTCATGCCCAAACACAACAGCAGCGAGCATTTGTTCTTCAGAAAGAATTTTTGCTTCAGATTCAACCATCAGAACTGCTTTTTCAGTCCCTGCAACGACTAAATCTAAGTTGCTAATTTTTTGTTCACTAGTTATTGGGTTTAATACAAACTGATTGTTGATAAAGCCGACACGAGCGGCACCAATAGGACCATTGAATGGCACACCAGAGAGGGTGAGTGCAGCAGAAGCACCAATCATTGCGACAAGGTCAGGGCTTACTTGTGGATTGACAGAAACTACAGTTGCAATAACTTGAATCTCGTTGAAGAATCCTTCGGGGAAAAGGGGGCGAATTGGGCGGTCGATTAAACGTGCGATAAGCGTTTCATTTTCACTTGGACGCCCTTCACGTTTGAAAAAACCACCTGGAATTTTACCTGCTGCATAAGTTTTTTCTTGGTAATTTACAGTTAATGGGAAGAAATCTTGCCCGTCTTTCACTTCCTTTTTCGCGACGACAGTAACAAGTACAGAAGTATTATCCATACTTGCCATCACTGCTGCAGTTGCCTGACGAGCAATCGCACCAGTTTCCAGCGTTACTGTGTGTTGACCGTATTTGAATTGTTTAACAATTGGAGTCATCATATTGTATCCTTTTAAAATTAAAGATAATTTGGAAATGCTATCATTTTCCAATTGCGACTAGCAAAAATAATCTTTGTTTGTAGATCGGCTAATAAATTATTTTTGTTAGTCGCACGCCATTGGAAAAATAAAGCTTGAACATTATACAGAGTTTTTTCTATTACGATAGGATTTTGTTTTAGTTAATTGTACTTATACTTTGTTTAAGAAGACTGTTGTTTAAGCCAGTTCTTTAATTCAGTAATATTTTTTTGCCAGATAGAATGTATTTCATTTACCCATAAGTCGACGTTATGTTTCCATTCTTCTCTTTCATTTTGTTGAATTTTAAGCATGATTCTTTGGATACTAAGTAGCCCCACAGATGCTGCAGATCCTTTAATTTTATGTGCTATTGACGCAATGGATTGAGATAATGCAGGATTTTTTTGATAATTTTGATAGCTGTCGTCTAATTCTTTTAAATATTCAGGCATCGTTTTTTCAAATAAACGGAGATTACTTTCGACAAATTCATTACCTAGCATCTCTAGAAGCTCTTTTAACATTTGGGTGTTGAGAGTATCAGAATTTTCTTCAACTGTATTAGTTAGAGATTGTTCAAAAGTACTATTTTCTAACGTAGGCGTAAGATCAAGTAATTTGTCTTGAGTAATAGTGCTGATTTCATCAGCAAAAAAATGACGAATACAAGTAGTTAATGCTTCAAATTCAAGTGGTTTACGTAAGACATCATCTATGCCATATTTTTGATAATCTGTTTTGCTTTGCATAACATTTGCGGTTAAAGCAATAATTGGTGGAAGATAATTATAGTTATCATTTTCATATTGATGACGTAAATATTGAGCAATTTCAATACCTGAAATATCGGGTAATTGAATATCAAGAAGTAATAGATCGTAATCATTATGTTCAAACTTATAAATAGCCTCTTTTCCAGTCATTGCAACATCAACAAAATAACCAAGTTTCTCTAGCATAGCTTTTGCAACGATAATATTAATTTCAATATCTTCTACTAATAAAATATGCAAAGTTGTAGGTAATTTTTTTATTATATCAAGTGATTTTTGAGTGATCTCAGCTTGGAAAGTAATAGTAAAAATTGACCCTTTGTTGAGTTCACTTTCGACAGTGAGATTACCTCCCATTAATTTAGCAATCGTTTTAGAAATGGCTAAACCAATACCACTCCCTGTTTGTTTATGACCAGTAGACTTTACTTGATAATACATATCAAAAATACGAGGTAAATCCTTTTTTGGAATTCCAATTCCAGTGTCTTCTAAAATAAAAGCAAATTCAGTATGACTACGTTGTTCCACATGTAACGTTATAGTTCCGTTAGGAGTGAACTTGACTGCGTTATTAATTAAATTCCAAAGTACTTGACTAAGACGATGACTATCTAACAATAACCATTGTGGTAAATTCTTTGGGCAATCTAGCACAAATTTCAAATTGTGTTGTTGTGCCATTAGTGTTGCAAAGTTTGAAATATCGTTAATAAAGCGAGGAAATTCTGTTTCTTTTTTACAAAGTTCAATACGATTAGCGTTAATTTTTTCCAAGTCAATAATATCATTAAAAATATAGCTGAGAGTGATAGCACTTGTGTTGATAGTTTGGAGATAATTACGTTGCTTTTCTGTTAAATTATCATCCAAAAGGATGTTGCTTAACCCGATAATACCGTTTAATGGTGTTCGAAGTTCGTGGCTAATAGTTGCCATTAAAGCAGATTTTTCACGATGATTTTGAGCTAAGTTAGAGAGAGCTTCAGATAATCGTTTTTCAGCATTAATACGATCGGAAATTTCATGACGTAAATAGTCCACTGAAGCAGCTAAACGTAGACGAGAACGTTCCAATCGTTCAACTAACAAAGTGAAGAAATAAACAACAAATGGAGCGGAAGATAAACCGAATATAATTGAACGAACTATATCGGGTAAATGGATTTTATCAATAAAAATTAAGCTAAGAATACTTTGTGTTAATAATGCAAAAATTGCCAAAATAGCGACACCAAGAAGTGAAAACTTAACTTTCCCTAAACGAATAACCCAATCGATGTAGCGAGTAGTGAAATCTTTTATAATTTTAAGTGGTTTTTTCATGTTAGTTACTATACCTTTTTTCCTAAGGACTGATTGAAGTTGTATTGAAAAGTGAATAAAGAAATAGAAATTTTTTCTTTAAAAAGAAAAACGAGAAAACTTCTCGTTTTTCTAATTAGGAAAAAGCATTAGCTGTACGATAACTTATAGTTCGCCATTTGCTTTTTGAAGCATTAAATAAGCTTGATCTTTTAAGAAGAGTTTTTCTTTTTTTAGTTGCTGTAGCTCTAGATCTGAGACAGTCGTCTTATGCCTTTTTAAATGAGCAATTTTACTATGAAGTGCTTTATATTTATCATAAACATACTTAAAGTGGGGATCATCGTTTTTTAAACGGATGACAAGGTCATAATACTCTGGGAACATAAATTTCTCCTCTTTTTGTGGCATGCTATAAATAGCACGAGTTTATTTTAATCAAACGATGTAAAAGTACTCCTGTAAAATTCTGGATATTTATGTTTTATGAGCAACTAAAAACACTCAGCACTAGCTAGGTGATAATAGTTATGGCCAAGAAAACCAACTACTATTAGGCTCAACTGTTTTCGTAGATATGATAACGTTATTTATCATTGCTTCAGGATCTTTTGGTAATGGTTTATCTAAATCGAAATTTGTTACTACGCCCATTTTATTAAAATTGACGATGAGAGTATGTTGTTGTGGTGCTTCATATGCTTTACGTTGAATAAATACATAATACCAATTGTCATTGTTAAAAGGATCTTCTAATGCAGGTGAACCTAAAAGATATTGAATTTGTGTTTTTGTCATCCCTATTTTAATTTTTGCTACTTGTGCTTGTTCTAGATAATTTCCCTGTGGTACATCAATACGATAAACCAGTTTTTGAGCAACAGAGCAAGCAGTTAGACTCAAAATGAGAGCCAAAATAGAAAACATTTTTTTTATTAACATAATGATTCCTTGTACTTAATTTTTTAAATTAATGATAGATGATACCGAAACTTTTGTATCCTGCCAACTGTAGTCTATCAATGTTTAATTCGTTCTAATTGATTGCGTAAATTTGGAGGTAGCTCATTAATAATAAGACGATCGTTTTCTTTATCCCATTCAACACGGTTATGCAAAAGATTAGCATCAAAACTAATATTAATTCCTTTACCATATCCAGAATATTTAGTCAGTTTTTTCAAACTGTTACGAACAGGTGGAAAAGATTCTTCTAAATCATATTTTTCATTATTCTGTGTAAAATTGTCGAATGAATGTTGATTTAGAGTAGGTAATTGAGCAGAAAGTTCGGTTATTTGAATGTCTTCATTATTTTTAAGTTGTGTTTGACAATATTCAAATGCTTGATTTTTCACTTCAACTACTTGAGCATTTGAAAGATTGTTTGTTTCACAATAATCTTGAATAGCTTGAAGTAGGGATTGATTTTGTGCTTTAGGATTGAGTCCTTCTGCTGCATCAAGATAACACATAAAAAATTCACTCACTTTGTAACCGATACGCCCTTTGAGAAAAGTAAGATATCTTTTAGAATGAGCATGATTTTGTAAATCAGTTAGATTAATGCGACAAGCAATTTCAAATTGTGCCATATCTAAATACTGAGTAAGTTGAATATTAAGTTCATCATCGACTAGCATACTTGAACGACTATTTAATATTGCAATGAAGAGATAGTCAGTCGCTAAATAATTGTAGTGGCACATAAAGATTGTTCCACTATGAGCAAAAGAGTATTCAGCCAATACTTTAGCTAATAAGGTAGCGTTGTTGCAACTGAAAGTAAGAAAACTCTCTTCTTTAGACAACCATTTGTTTAATTGATTTGCGAAAGGAGAACTCTCACGGAAAATCCCATAGTTTATGCTACGACTCTGATAAACTTGGTGAAGAGTTAGCATCAGTTGTTCCACATTAGTGGAAAGTGGGAGTAGAGTTTCACGTAAATTTGTTTTGAAAGAAATATGTTTGGATTCTTCATTATTCAGAGGTTGCTGAACCAATTGATGTAATGCTGCGTGCTTTACAATAATACTCATTAAAATCCTTGTGTTAATGGAAATCAGTTTATTATAACCGCATTTTTCATAAAATATGCTAGTATTAGGTGAGTAATTTTATAGATAATGTTTAAGAAGGGAATATATGATAAAACAGTCAAAATTTAAAGATAACCAAGTAAACGTAATTTTAAACGATATAGTGACAGTATTAGAAAGACATCAAGCTACAACTGATTTATCATTGATTGTACTCGGAAATATGGTAACTCGTTTATTAAATAACAATGTAGGAAAGCAACAACGTAAAGTTTTAGCACAAGCATTTTCAGATGCACTAACACAATCTATTGCTATGGAAAAATGAGCATGTTTGGGTGTATAAATCGCAGACAATATATAGAGTTGACTTCCAAAAAAATTAGCTGGGGACATTGGTTTGTTTTCTTTAATAGTCTCTGGTTAATTATTATTGGTTTGCGCTATGCTTTTTTAATTGATTGGCCTGATACTTTACTAGGAAAAATTTACTTTTTTATCAGCCTAATTGGACATTTCAGTTTTATTGTCTTTGCATTTTATCTGCTTTTATTATTTCCTCTGAGTTTTATTATCAAAAATGAACGGACTTATCGAGGAATTTCCGTTATTTTGGCAACTATAGGTATCAGTTTAATTTTGGTCGATACTGAAATTTTTGCCAGCTTCCATTTTCATCTCTCAAATCTTGTTTGGAATCTGCTAGTTAACCCAGAAAATGGTGAATTAGCACGTCAATGGCAATTGTTTTTTACACCCATGCCATTAATGTTATTGATGCAAATGATTTATTCTCGTTGGTCTTGGCAAAAATTACGTAGTCTTGAACGTCAAAAATGGCTTAAATATATTGGTATTTTTTATCTACTCTCTTTTATTGCTATGCATGTTATGTATGCGTGGGCAGATGCTGTGTTATATCGACCAATTACGATGCAAAAATCTAATTTACCATTTTCTTATCCAATGACCGCACGTAGTTTCTTAGAACGTCATGGATTTTTAAACAAAGAAAAATTATTAGCCAAAGTTAAGGCAGAAGGACGAGCAGATGCTTTGAAAATTAATTACCCAAAACAGACCTTACAATTTGGAACACCTTCAACTATGCCGAATATTGTTTTGATCAATTTAACAGGTTGGCGAAAAGACAGTGTGACGCCAAACTTAATGCCAAATTTGACTGCTTTTTTACCAAAAGCAACTCAATTTGAGCATCAGTATAGTACGAGTAATAATGAAAGTGCTGGGAAATTTAGCTTGTTTTATGGTTTGTTGCCAGAATATATTGATAGTGTTACTCAACAAAAATTACCTCCTCTTTTGTTGAGGACGTTAGCTAAATATCATTACCAACAATGCTATTGCTACAGCAATCAGTATAGAATTAAGCAACAAATGCTTTTCCCAGAAATGATTTATCGTCAATTTGGTTTTGTGAATTGTGAACAATCGCGTCTTCAAATCACTCGTGAAATACCAAAGCATTTTGTCCAAGCTTATGTCCCATCAACAGAACCAATAGCCAAAAAGACAATGTTTTGTCAGAAAAATATTTCTAAATTTCCAGCGTTTGTCTTTATTGACAAGATTATTCCACTTGGACTCTCAAAACAAACATATCAACAACAGATTATTCAATTTGATAAAGAATTAGCTCATATTTTTGCTCAAATTGACTGGGATAATACGCTAGTAATTTTAACTGCCACAACAGGATATGAGTTTGACAAAAAGATGTCTAACACAGTGAATGGTTTTGTGCGATCTCGGATTGAAGTACCAATGTATATTTTTTGGAAAAATTTACCTGCGGTCAAAGTAGATAAATTAAGTAGCCATTTAGATCTTGTTCCAGCCTTGTTGAAACATATTTTTAATGTAAAAAACCCTATTTCTGATTATTCTCAAGGACAAGATTTATTTGATTTAGAAAAAGATCGGGATTGGATTCAAACAGGTAATCAAAAATGGAATATCATCATTACGCCTGATGATGTGCAATATCATCTTAGTCGTAAGGGAGACTACGAAAAATTCGATGCAAATGGTGAGCAAATATTTTCTTCAAGACCGCCACTGGGATTATTTTTGGAAGTCTATAAAGACAATAGCGATTTTTGGGCTTATTAGTTTTCAAAAGTAATGAACATTAATTTCAGGAGAATAGTAAATAATATCTGATAACTTTAAATATTATCGAATAACAGGTATACTGATGCTCTATTTTGTTTTATTGAGAAAATTATGCAAGGATTTAACTTTCAAGAATTTTTACTGCAATTTGTTGAGTTTTCAAAAAATCATAACTTTCTGATTATTGCGTGGGTTGTTTTATTCGTGATGACAATTTACTTTTTTTATAAAGATGGTACACGTAAATTCAAAGTTATTGAGAATAATGACGCTATTCGTTTAATGAACAATAATGACGCAGTGCTTTTTGATTTAAGGCCACTTGAAGAATTTCGACGTGGGCACATTATTGGAAGTGTAAATGTACTTCCACAAGAAATTAAAGAAAATAATCTTACAAACTTAGACAAGTACAAAACTATTCCAGTCACTATTGTAGATCAACTGGGGATGGGGGGAATTAATGTTACTAAATCAGCTGAAACATTAATCAAACTTGGCTTTAAAGATGTATATGTTTTAAAAGAGGGTATTAGTGGTTGGAATGCTGCTAATTTGCCTTTAGTAAAAAAATAACTAAATAATTTGAGGAAAAATATATGACTAATGAAGTCAAAAATAATACAGCTACAGATGAGGCTCAAACAACACAACCTGTTTTAGATATTCAACGTATTTATGTAAAAGATATCTCATTTGAAGCTCCTAATCTTCCGCACATTTTTAAACAAGAATGGAAACCAAAATTAAGTTTTGACTTAAATACTGAAACGACTCAATTAGAAGGCGATCTTTATGAAATTTGTTTAAATATTTCAGTTGAAACGACGCTAGAAGAGAGTAACGATACAGCTTTTATTTGTGAAGTAAAACAAGCAGGTATATTTGCGATTAGTGGTTTAGACGATATGCAAATGACTCATTGCCTAACTTCGCAATGTCCAAGTATACTTTATCCGTATGCAAGAGAAATCATAGCAAGTCTTGTAAATCGAGGTACTTTCCCTGCATTAAATTTAAATCCAATTAATTTTGATGCGTTGTTTATAGATTATATTCAACGTCAACAAGCGGAGTTAGAAAAACAAGAAAGTGATTCAAAAGATAAAACTACGCATTAATATGAAAGAAGAATAGGGAAATCCTAACAAGGATTTCCCTATTTTATATTTTGATACTCACGATTAAAATTTACTTTTAAAGAAAGAAGTGGTGAACATGACGGCGACTTCGTTTACTCAAAATCGTATTGCTGTTCTCGGTGCAGGCTCATTTGGATCATCATTGGCTGTTGCATTTGCAAGAAATGGAGATCCTACTTATCTTTGGGGACATAATGTAGAACATTGTAAACAGCTACAAATTGAACGACAAAATCAAGCCTATTTACCTGATATTCCTTTTCCATTTGCATTAACTGTAGAGTCAGATTTAGAAACAGTCATTACTCGATCTCGAGACATTTTTGTTGTTGTTCCAAGTCATGCTGTTGTCGAGTTGATAAAAAAAATAAGATGTTATTTACATTCCGATAACCGTATTATACTTGCAAGCAAAGGACTAGAAACTAATACTGGACGCCTGTTACAAGAAGTCATAGAAGATGAACTAGGTAAAAATTATCCTTTCGCTGTTTTATCTGGACCAACTTTTGCAAAAGAGCTCGCAACAGGTTTACCAACTGCCATTACACTTGCCTCTAAAGATCAAGAATTTGCTAAAGAATTACAGGCGAGAATTCACTGCAGCAGAAGTCTTCGAGTATACATTAATGATGATGTTATTGGTGTACAAATAGGCGGAGCAATTAAAAATATTATTGCAATTAGCACAGGAATTTCGGATGGTATGGGTTTTGGTGCAAATGCAAGAACTGCGTTAATTACTCGAGGGTTAGCAGAAATTAGTCGTTTAGGCGTGAGTTTGAATGCTAAACCAGAAACTTTTACAGGGATGTCTGGATTGGGTGATCTCGTACTAACTTGCACTGATAATCAGTCGCGTAATCGTCGATTTGGTATTATGTTAGGACAAGGGATGTCTGCATATGATGCAATGAAAGAAATTGGGCAAGTAGTAGAAGGATACCATAATACTCAAGAAGTCTTTAAACTTGCTCAACGACAAGGTGTAGAAATGCCAATTACTGAACAGATTTATCAAGTCTTATTCTGTGGTAAAGACACGAAAGATGTCGTATTAGATTTGCTTGGTCGAGAACGTAAAAGTGAATCTTAGGAGTTTCTATATCAAGGAATAATCTGTTCAATTGATCAAATATTGATAAATTCTCTTTCTTATTCACTATTGATAGAATCAGATCTCAGCCGATCTAAGATAGAAAAGTGTAAATCGTAAGGGTTTTTTTCATCTTTAGGGCGAAATAGATCTTCTTTTATTTGCCATTCACTTAAATTCAATTTAGGGAAAAAACTATCGCCCGCAATTTCAGCTTGTATTTCAGTTAAATAAATTCGATCAACCCAGTTCAGATAATGTTGATAAACTTCTGCGCCACCGATCAACATAATTTCTGTAGCACTTGAGAGTTGGATAGCTATCTTTACTGCTTGTTCTAAACAATTTGCCCACATTACTCCTTCGACTTCAAATGGCGTACGTGATAACACAATATTCGTGCGATTCGCAAGTGGCTTGCCGATACTCTCAAAAGTCTTCCTTCCCATTACTACAGGTTTGCCCTGTGTATGTTTTTTAAACCAAGCAAAATCTGCTGGCAAATGCCAAGGTAATTTATTACCCTGTCCAATCACTAAATTTTTGCTCATCGCTACGATAATACTTAGTTTAATATTTTGATGTTTAAACATTATTTTCCTTAAGTACTTTATCTCGCCCTCAAAATAGGAAAAATTTTCTGATTTTGGCGGCTTAGTATACTTTCAAGATTGAAAAAATTTTTGAAATCACAGACTAAAATTTAACGAGTTATACCACAGGTTTATGTCGATAAAATAACATCCCTGGTAATGCCAAACCGAATGATAATGCACCAATAACAAAAGTCGTCGTAATGAAGTTGTTGACAAAGTTTTGGAGGCGTTCTGGGCTGTAGCCATAGTGATTGATTTCTACCATTGCGATCATCGCCTTATAAGCATAAACGCCAGGGATCATTGGCACGATAGCTGCGACAGTGAAGACTTTTGGGTGAGCGAGGTAGCGATGAGAAAGGTAGACCCCCAGAAAGCCTATGACTGTCGCTCCAAAAAAAGTAGCAAGGGCAAGTGGGAAATCAAATTGAATAAGAACGGTTCGTACGCCATGTCCTAATGCGGATAAAAAAGCACAGTATTTCAAAGCCCGTTTAGGTACGTTAAACATTAAAGCGAAGCCAATGGCAGGAAGCGTTGCGAATAACATATCATCAAATAAATGTAAAATAAAATCCATCATCAAACTCCCCAGTTACTAACGTTTAATAAGCTTAATGCCATCACAATGCCCATACAGGCACCAAAAGTTAGAATTGTCGCTACGCACCAACGTCCAATCCCCATACTGACGTAACCTTTGAGAATATCAGAAAATGAATTGACTAGTGGAAAGCCAGGAACAAGCAATAACACGCTTGATGCCATTGCGATTTGTGGGTCATTACCGAGATTGAATTTTAATGCTATGCCTGCAATTAAAGAAGTAATAAAAGCAGTGATTGAAAAGACGATGATATGGTTGAAATGACGGCTAGCAATAGTTTGACGCACAAACATGCCAATAGCAGAGGCAAAGAAAGTGACTAATGAAATCGTCCAGTCGCCACCTGCCAAATGTGCAAATGCGGCACAAGACAATCCGACCATCAATATGACTAGATAACGGTTATAATGCTCTGGGTGAATTTTATCAAGTTGATCACGTACCATCTCCCAATTATACAAATGTTGTTCAGTCAAAATCACAACGTGCTGAACTTCAGTAACCACATGCATATTGATCATCATGCCAGGATTGTTACGAACTGTAGTCATACATTTACCATCAATAATAGTTGTAAGAATGATGGAATTGGGCGTGATCGCACATTCTACTTTCTCCATCCCCAATGCGATACCTAACCGCTTAGTGAGCTGGACGATTAAGGCACTTTCCGTGCCGTATTGGAGCAGTAATAATGCGGTGCGGACACAGATTTTAGTGATATCTCGTTGATGTTTATCTATAGTTTGCACGATTAATCCTCTGAAGTTTTGTACCAAATTTTATTGATGTAAAAAGTAGTCAAGCCGTTTGGAGTTTTCACTTTTACTTCAGCGTCAACTTCTTTTCCGATTAAAGCACGTGCGACAGGACTATCGATCGAGATCCAATTTTTAGCAGGGTCAAATTCGTCACTACCGACGATACGATATTGCTTTTGTTTACCATTTTCATCTTCAAGGCAGACCCAAGCACCGAAAAAAACCTTACCTTCTTGAGCAGGATGATAATCCACGATAGTGAGTACTTCAAGACGTTTGCTTAAAAAACGAACGCGTCGATCTATTTCACGTAAACGACGTTTACCGTAGATATATTCTGCATTTTCACTGCGATCACCAAGGGCTGCAGCCTCGGAAACGCTTTGAGTGATCCTTGGGCGCTCTTCTTTCCAAAGGTATTTAAGTTCTTGGTTAAGGTTGTTGTAGCCTGTTCTAGTAATGTAGTTTGCTTTTGTCATACAAATTAATCATTAAAAAACAAGGGTGAAGATGATATCATAGTCCTTTAAATTTTTCCTGATCTAAGTGAAACAATGTTAAATTCAAATTCTAACAATTCAATTTTTGCTCAAATTATTGCCAAAGAATTAGCAGTTAACCCCAATCAAATTTTAGCCGCAATGACACTGCTTGAAGATGGCAACACTATTCCATTCATTGCTCGTTATCGTAAAGAAGCGACAGGTGGACTTGATGATAGCCAATTGCGGCATTTTGAAACTCGTTTAAGCTATCTCAGGGAGCTTGATGAACGTCGCCAAACTATTTTGCGATCAATAGAAGAACAAGGGAAGCTCACGCCAGAATTATCGGAAAAAATTTTCCGATGCGAGAGTAAAACAGCATTAGAAGATCTGTATTTGCCATACAAACCAAAGCGTCGCACTAAGGGACAAATTGCAATTGAAAATGGCTTAGAACCTTTAGCTGAGCGGCTTTGGTTTGAAAAAGATCTTGACCCTGAAAGCTTTGCTCAAACTTTTCTCAATGAAAATGTTGCAACTATTAAAGAAGCCCTTGATGGTGCTCGTTATATCTTAATGGAACGTTTTGCTGAAGAAGCAGAATTAATCGCGAAATTACGCCATTTTTTGCAAAAAAATGCTGATATTAGTGCAAATGTGATTGCTGGAAAAGAAGAACAAGGCGAGAAATTTCGTGATTATTTTAGCTATCATGAACGGTGGAAAAATATCCCATCACACCGTGCTTTAGCATTATTGCGAGGACGTAATGAGGGAATATTGAGCCTTGCAATGCAGATTGAACCGTCTAATGAAGATGTTTCAGCAAATGCAAGCTATTGCGAAGAAATGATCCAACAACATTTAGGCGTTATTTTAGGACATTCTGCACAAGACAAATGGCGTAAACAAGTGATTAGTTGGACTTGGAAAATTAAACTTGCGTTGCATTTAGAAACGGAATTGATGGCAGCGTTAAAAGAGCGTGCCGAAATGGAAGCTATTGATGTGTTTGCTACTAATTTAAAAGCTTTATTAATGGCTGCACCTGCAGGAGCAAAGACCACTATCGGGCTGGATCCAGGTATTCGTACTGGCGTGAAAGTTGCTGTTGTAGATAATACAGGGAAAGTGTTAGCAACAGATGCGATTTACCCATATACAGGGCAAGAACAAGTTGCAATGTTAACATTAAGTAATTTGATTAAAACACACAATGTTGAATTGATCGCTATTGGTAACGGCACTGCATCTCGTGAAACAGAACGTTTTGCTAAAAGTGTTGTAAAAATGCTTGAAGGGTACAATCCACAAATTGTCGTAGTCAACGAAGCAGGAGCATCTGTTTATTCAGCATCAGAGCTAGCGGCTAAAGAGTTTCCAAATATAGATGTTGCTTTGCGTGGTGCAGTTTCAATTGCACGTCGTTTACAAGACCCATTGGCAGAGTTAGTGAAAATTGATCCAAAAGCAATTGGTGTAGGACAGTATCAACATGATGTTAATCAAACTCAGCTGGCAAAAAAACTTGAGAGTGTAGTTGAAGACTGTGTAAATGCAGTAGGAGTTGATCTTAATACAGCTTCTGCTCCTTTGTTAGCTCAAGTTGCGGGTATGAATAAAACTTTAGCTCAAAATATTGTCGCTTATCGTGATGAAAATGGACGATTTGAAAGCCGAGATCAACTTAAAAAAGTACCGCGTTTAGGTGCAAAAGCTTTTGAACAATGTGCTGGGTTTATGCGAATTAATGATGGCAAAAATCCTCTTGATGCTTCTGGAGTACATCCAGAAGCTTATCCAATTGTAGAAAAAATTTTACGACGTTGTGAGCAATCTATTCTTGACATTATGGGAAATATCAGCATACTCAAAGCCCTTGACGCTCAAAGCTTTACTGATAGTCAATTCGGGTTACCGACAGTTTTGGATATTTTCAAGGAACTAGAAAAGCCAGGACGTGATCCACGTGGTGCATTTAAAACGGCGACTTTCATGGATGGAGTTAACGAAATTTCTGATTTAAAAGAAGGAATGATACTTGAAGGTACAGTTACTAATGTGACTAACTTCGGTGCTTTCGTCGATATTGGTGTACATCAAGACGGTTTAGTTCATATTTCAGCTTTAGCCGATCATTTCGTTGAAGATCCGCATCAAATAGTGAAAACAGGCGACACCGTAAAAGTCAGCGTGCTTGAAGTGGACATACCAAGAAAACGTATTGCTCTGAGCATGCGTACAGATGCGAAAAGTAACGATAAATTAAACGAGCGTGCAAGAAAATCAAAATCTCATCAATCCAATCCACCTGCTGGGCTAAATAATGCATTTGCTGACGCCCTAAAAAATTGGAAAAATAAACAATAAAAAGGAATTAAATGAATAAACATACAGTTGTTGTCGGATTTATGTTATTTGCGATCTTTTTTGGAGCAGGTAACTTAATTTTTCCCCCAAAACTTGGTGCCGCATCTGGACTGGATTTCTGGCCATCAATTTTAGGTTTTGTCGTAACGGGAGTTGGTTTACCTCTGATTGGAATTAGTGTCAGTTCTTTTTACCGAGGAGGGTATAAAGATATTCTTAAACAAATCCACCCTGTTTTTGCTTTGGGGTTTTTAGTTGCGATTTATTTGGCGATAGGACCATTTTTTGGAGGACCACGCACTGCTGCAACGGCTTATTCAATCGCTATTGAACCCTACTTCTCTACATCAAGTACGATGGTGCAATTTGGCTTTTGCGTTGTCTATTTTGCGATCTCGTTATGGCTTAGCCTCAATCCTGCCCAGATGGTAGATCGTGTTGGGGAAATTCTAACACCTGCGTTATTGATAGGCTTAGTTGCTTTGATTGTGAAATCTTATAGTTTGCTCAATGGTTCACCTGCAGTAGAAATCGATGTTCCCATTAAAGCCCCTTTCATTGAAGGAATGGTAGAAGGCTATTCAACTTTAGATGCATTAGCTTCAGTCGTGTTTGCATTAGTCGTGTTGACGGCGATTCAAGAAAAGAGTCCGAAAGGGACATCTATCCCAAAACAGACCGTTTACGCTGGCATAGTAGCATCTATTTTCTTAACTTTGATCTATATTGCTCTTGGCTGGCTTGGCAACCATTTACCTGTGGAAATATCGAATAGTGAACAAAGCATTGGTCCACAAATTTTAAATACTGCTGCCGTAATGGCGTTTGGTGAATCAGGACGTGTTTTACTTGGCATCATTGTTACCCTTGCCTGCCTTACGACTACTATTGGTATTGGTACTGCAAGTAGTGAATATTTCCATGAAATTTATCCAAAAATTTCTTATAAAACTTATTTAGTCATTTTTACTGTCATCAGTTTTTTCATCGCTAACATCGGCTTGAAAGCAGTGATAGAGTATTCTTTACCAGTACTAATTATTCTCTATCCAATTACAATCACTATAGTTGTGTTGTTAATGTTGAATTTATGCGTCAAACTTCCACTTGCTTCATTGCGTTGGGCAGTTGCTTTAGTAACAATTGAATCAATGTTGCTAGTTATTGCTAAGCAGTATATGACTTGGCTTGAAATTTTCCCTATTCGTGAACAAATGGTTTGGATTATTTTCGCCTTATTAGGAGTTGTTATTGGCTATGTTCAACAAATAGTGATCAGCAAGAAAGTTTATTTAACGAATTAATTTTTGATTTATAACGTATTTTCACGCTAGCAAAATCGGAAAATTTTTTCTGCTTTTTTCTTAATCCTAGAATTGTGTTCGCTTGGATTGTAAAAGTTTAAATTTGTAATTATGTCAACTAAGAAATCTCACTCACTGCCAACTAAGTTTAGTCCTTTCGCTTGGGGATTGGGTTTGTTTTGTACGCCAATTGTATTCTATCCAATCGGATTATTGTTATCACCAAATATAATGGATAACCCTCATCTCTCAGATGGGCTAATCCGTATGATGATTGTATTTTTGTGGAGTTATCCCGTGTTGTTATTGGGAGTAGCTAGAATTTGGTATGTTGTTCATCGACGTAAACCAAAGCTAAGTCGATATGGCTTGTTAGTAAGTGGAATAGGGTTTTATTTGATTATTTATTTAATTAGTAAATTTGGCTTTATTTACCATTTTAATTAATTTTTTTAAAAGTTCTTTCATAGTAAATTTCTTTTCTTTAAAAAACACCCCAAAAGTGATATCTAACTTTTGGGGTGTCATTCTTTTTAAGATTTTTATTATTGTTAGAACCTTTAAAACCAGAAAAAATAAGCCATTACGGAAAGTAATAAGATGCTCAAAACATTCAGCACTAAACCTACACGAATCATATCTTTTTGGCGAACTTCGCCTGTTCCGAAAACGATGGCGTTTGGTGGTGTAGCAACGGGTAATGTGAATGCACAAGATGCACCGATACCAACAATTAACGCTAAACCGAGTTCAGAAACACCAAGCGATTGGGCAATTGAGATAAAGATTGGCACGAGCAAAGCGGCACTAGCAGTATTAGAAGTGAATTCTGTAAGGAATACGATGAAGCTTGCGACCAGTAAACCAATAAAATAAAAATGTCCACCTTGAATAAGGAAGACGATGCCATCTGCAAGCACTTTACTTGCTCCAGAATTTTTCAACACCATGCTCAACGTAATTCCACCACCGAACAGCATTAAGACTCCCCAATCAGTGTTACTTTGGATATCTTTCCAACGTGCACTTTGAGTAACGCAGATAATAATTACTGCCAACAATGCAATTACACTATCAAAATTAGCAATATTGTTTTTCAAGCCCATTAAACTAGAAATAATAGGGTTTAATTGTTTACTAAATACCCATAATACTGAAATGCTAACAAAGATCGCTAGCGTGATAATACGTTCTTTCGTCATTGGGATCTTAGTGAGATCTTGCTCAAAATAGAAATGCAATCGGGGTCTAAAAACGATATACAATGCTCCTACCATCAAGGGTAATAACATCAACATCATTGGGAAACCGTATTTCATCCATTCGATAAAATTTAAATTTAATTGTGAAGCTACAATTGCATTTGGCGGACTACCAACGACTGTACCAAGCCCACCAATACTAGCACTATAAGCAATCCCCAATAATATAAAAACATAAGTATTGTGGTAGGTATTACGATCGAGCTGGCTTAAAATTCCCATAGCTAAAGGTAACATCATTGCCGCAGTAGCAGTGTTACTCATCCACATTGAAAGAAAAGCGGTAATACCAAATAGATACAATGCGGCGATCAATAGTTTACCTCGAGCTAATGCCATAATTTTATTAGCAATAATTTGATCGAGTTTTTGTTTATGCAAGGCAGTAGCAAGTGCAAAACCACCAAAAAATAGAAAAATAATCGGATTTGAAAAAGAAACTAAAGCTTCATGTGTGCTGACTAATCCGAGAAAGATCGATAGCACTGGTACTAAAATCGCTGTTACAGAAACGTTTAATGTTTCCGTAAGCCATAAAATTGCAATAAACACGAGCAATGCCAAACCCTTATTAGCATTTTCTTCAAATGGTAACGAAAACAACAAAACAAAAAATAAAATTGAATCTGCAATAAAAATAAAATTTTTACGATTAAAGAAAGAAGATGATGAATGCATAATGAATCTCTTTTAATAAAGATTAGAAGCCATAAGACTGCAATTAAAATTATCCGATTATCTAAATAAATAACCAGTCCCAATAAAAGAAGAATTAGTTTACTTAAAAATTATTTTTATGTATAGCTTTAGGAAAATTTATGCTAGCAACAACGATAAGAAAAGTAGAAAATTTTTTCGCTTTTGCTAGCGTAAAAGTGACTAAAGTCGTTCACACTCCAACAAGTTGAGTTTCAACGGAAACTTTTTAAAAAAGTGAGTTTTTTTGAATGTTAATTTTGCTGATAGAGAGAAATTGCACAAAACATTCTCGTATTTTAACTCCTGATATCAAGGCTTGAGCTGGGATCTGATGCATAGTGATTACCTCAACTTTTCAGAATGATACGCAATATGTGCTTCAATAAAACTCGCAATAAAATAATAACTATGATCATAGCCATCACGGTAATTAATTCTAACTTTGACATTCATTTTTTCGCAGACTTCAGCAAAAGATTCGGGTTTTAATTGTTCAGGATAGAAAGGATCGCTTAAGCCTTGCTCAATGAGAATTTCATCAACTTTTTTACCCGCTAAAATTAGCTGTACTGGATCAAATTCTGCCCAAGTGTTTTGCTCTTTCCCTAAATAAGTACGAAAAGCTTTCTGCCCCCAAGGCACAAAACTAGGAGTTAAAATTGGCGAAAAAGCAGAAACACTTGAATAGAGGTCGGGATTACGTAATGCGAGGACAATTGCACCTAATCCCCCCATTGAATGTCCACAAATACTTTGCTGACAATTAGTGTGGAAATGAGTATTCACTAATGTGCGTAATTCTTGAGTAATATAGTCATACATTTTGAAGTTTTTTGCCCAAGGCTCTTGATTAGCATTGAGATAAAAACCTGCTCCTTGCCCTAAATCATCATCAGGGCTATCTGGGATTGCTTCACCACGAGGGCTAGTATCAGGAGTGATAATAATTAAACTGTGTTGTTCTGCGTATTTTTGAAAACCTGCTTTCGTCGTGAAGTTTTGTTCAGTACAAGTTAAGCCTGAGAGAAAATATAAGACTGGACAAGCATCAGTTTTAGCTTTGCTTGGGATAAAAGCGGCGAAATTCATTTTACAACCTAAAGTTTGTGATTGGTGCTGACAGATATGCTGTTTACCGCCAAAGCTTAAATGTGTTTCAATTATTTTCATTTTTGGATCCTAAAATAAAGGGCGATTTTCACACCCTTCATCAACTAATAATGAATAACAGTACGAATTGCTTTACCTTGATGAAGTAACTCAAAGGCTTCATTGATTTTATTTAAACCCATTGTATGAGTAACGAATGGTGCAAGTTCAATCTCACCACGCATTGCTTGTTCAACCATTATAGGTAATTGGCTACGCCCTTTAACGCCACCGAATGCAGACCCTTTCCAAACGCGACCTGTTACTAACTGGAATGGTCGAGTAGAGATTTCTTGTCCTGCTCCTGCGACACCGATGATAATAGATTGACCCCAACCACGATGAGCGACTTCTAAAGCATCACGCATAACGTTAATATTACCGATACACTCAAAAGTATGATCAATGCCCCATTTGTTAATTTTTTCAAACAGTACTTCTTTGATTGGTTTGTCATAATCTTTAGGATTGATACAATCAGTTGCCCCAAATTGTTTAGCAAGTTCGAATTTATTAGGATTAATATCAATAGCAATAATGCGTCCTGCTTTAGCTTGTCTTGCTCCCTGAATGACGGCTAAACCAATAGCACCTAAACCGAATACTGCAACTGTGTCACCTTCTTGGACTTTAGCCGTGTTATGTACTGCCCCAATTCCTGTTGTTACACCACAACCTAATAAACAAACTTGCTCGTGATTCGCTTCTGGATTGATTTTAGCAAGTGAAACTTCAGGAACAACGGCTAACTCACTGAAAGTAGAACAGCCCATATAGTGATAAATGGGTTGTCCGTTGTAAGAGAAACGAGTTGTGCCATCTGGCATTAAACCTTTGCCTTGAGTCTCACGCACGGCGACACAAAGATTAGTTTTACCTGATTTGCAAAATTCACATTCACCGCATTCAGCAGTATAAAGTGGGATCACGTGATCACCAACTTGCACATGACTAACCCCCTCGCCAACTTCAACGACAATTCCTGCACCTTCATGTCCTAGTACGACAGGGAAAATTCCTTCAGGATCTTGACCTGATAAAGTGAATGCATCGGTATGACAAACACCAGTATGAGTGTTGCGAATTAACACTTCGCCTTTTTTGGGGGCTTGAACGTCAATTTCGACTAATGTAAGAGGTTGATTCGGTGCGAATGCTACAGCAGCACGAGATTTGTAAGTTTTAGTCATTGCTATTTCCTTATAGATGAAGAATAAAATTATTTTAAATAAGTCCGAATGAGTTCTACGGTATTATTGAGTGTTTTTTGGGTCTGTAAATCTGCTGTTTCAAATGTTTCTTTGAGATGGCTTTCTAAAATTTGAGCCATTAGCCCATTAACGGCTCCTCGGACGGCAGCGACTTGTTGTAAAATTGCTTTACATTCTGTTTCGTTTTCTAGTGCTTGTTCAAGTGAATTAAGTTGCCCTTTCAAACGATTAACTCTAGTGAGAACTTTTTTCTTTTCTTCGGGTGTTGTTGGCATAGTCCCTCCTTTAAAACAAATATACTATACCCAAGTATACTTTATGTGGCAACGCTATTCTCCAAAAATTATGTTAAAGCCTAAAAAACTATTATTTTTATTAGGAAAGTTTTTTCGATTTTGTCGGCGTAATAAAAAACAAAACGGCAGGAATTTATCTGTTTCTTGCCGTTTTATGAATGATTTTTTAAGTTGGTTAACGTTAGTGCTTAATTTTTCTTTATTATAGTTAAAAGTTCGCTTTTTAATAACTTTTGAGACGAATAAAAGATAACATTTGTTAACAATCAATGTGAGTTATATTTTTTTTGCTCAAAATATTTCTCTTATTAAAACGTAGTGAAACAATTTTTATAGAAAACACGCCACTAAAATCAAGAAAATTTTCTCAAATTTAGTGGCGTGAAATATCAGTTTTATATATGAATTAGCTAGCGTCAGCAGCTTTGATGATTGCTGCAAAGGCTTCGGCTTTAAGTGAAGCACCACCGACTAGAGCACCGTCAATATCAGGTTGAGCAAAAAGTTCAGCAGCGTTTTTATCGTTGACGCTACCACCATATTGGAGGATCACTCGTGCAGCGACGTTAGGATCTTTTTGGGCAATGTGATTACGAATGAATTTATGGATAGCTTGAGCTTGAGCAGGGGTAGCTGATTTGCCAGTGCCGATTGCCCAAATGGGTTCATAAGCGATAACTGCGTCCATGAAAGCATTGACACCTAAGTTGTCGATGATAGCATCAATTTGGTGGGCACAAACGCTTTCAGTTTCGCCTTTTTCGTTTTGTTCTTCACTTTCACCGATGCAAAGCACAGGTGTTAAGCCCATTTTTTTGAGAGTAGCGAATTTCTGAGCGATGAAAGTATTGCTTTCATTGTGGTAAGCACGGCGTTCAGAATGCCCAATGATGACGTATTTGACACCAAACTCTTTTAGCATTTCTGCTGAGGTGTCACCAGTATAGGCACCACTGAGGTTAGTATCGACATTTTGTGCACCTAGAGCGATATGACTGCCTTTTAAAGAAGCTTCGGCTTCGGCTAAATACATTGCTGGTGGAGCGATGGCAATATCACAATTTTTGATGTCAGCAACTTTGCTTTTAAGCTCAGTGATCAATGTTTGAGTGAAATTTTTACTGCCGTTTAATTTCCAATTCCCCATAACTAAAGGACGACGTTTCATAGATGTTCTCCATTTTTGAATGATTAAAAAACTGAAGAGATTGTAACAAATTTTTAGTATTTAAATTGTGATCAGAATGTGATTATTGATTAAATTCATCTAATAATTTCCGAATAATTTCTGGCAATTGTTTAGGACTTTGAATACGAACATATTTATGGCGACTCAATTCACCTTTTTCTAAAATGATTGCGGTTTTAGCGACACGAAAACTTTTACTTAAAAATTTAAGCAAGTGAGCATTCGCTTTGCCATCAATCGGCGGGGCAGTGATAGTGATTTTGAGCTCGTCATTATGAATGCCAACAAACTGATCTTTGCTGGCTTTAGGTTGTAACAAAAGGTGAATATGAAGCTCATTTTGATGCCAATAAATAGGATACATGGAAAATTTTTCTAAATTTAAGGGCGTATTTAGACAAAGTTCCAGTATGGAATATATTGACTAAATAACTTATTGATAAATATCAAAATAAAAGCGAGTACCATTGGCGAGAAGTCCAACATCCCTGCTTGTGGCAAAATGCGACGAATAGGTTTTAATAGAGGTTCTGTCAGTTGGTAGAGAATATATTGGATTGGATTTGGTTCGCGCTGAAACCAGCTCATAATCGCACTAAAAAAAAGTAGATATAAGAGAGTTTGACCACTAATGCTGAAAATCTGCAATATGCCAATCAATGCGTAATCTATAACACCTAAAGTATAGCCTATAACATTTTGAATATAGAAATTTATAAAGAAAGCTTTAACAAAACCAAGTAAAAACACAATAAATAGCGCTGCAAAGTTGATACGTTTGAAAGTTGGGATAATTTTGCTTAAAGGGTTAAGCACAGGATTCGTAAATTTGGCGAGTGACTGCGAAATTGGACTATAAAAATCGACTTGACAATATTGAAACCACACTCGTAATATAAAAATTACACTCAAAGCACCGATAATTGTGCTCATTAGAAATTGAAATGCTTGCATTATAACCATCCTTTGCGTTTGAAATACCAATATGGGGCAAATGCCGCTAGTGCCATTAGTAGCAATGCGAGCGGATAACCATATTTGAAGTGCAATTCTGGCATAAAATTAAAATTCATTCCATAGTTGGAAGCAACGAGTGTTGGTGGCAGGAAGATAACAGAAACCACAGAGAATATTTTAATAATGCGGTTTTGCTCAATATTGATAAATCCCATTGCGGTTTGCAGTAAGAAGTTAACTTTTTGGAATAAAGATTCATTGTGTGGTTGTAGAGACTCAATATCGCGGAGAATTTCACGAGCTTGCTCAAGTTGAGTTGTGGGCAAGCGTGTCTTTCGGACAAGAAAACTTAAAGCACGCTGAGTATCCATTAAACATAAACGTACTTTAGAACTAGTATCTTCTTGTTCTGTGAGTGTTGCTAACGCTTCGTCAAATTCTTCGCCTTGTTTACCATCCAAAATTACGTGGCTTAATTTTTCTAAATTAGCATAAACATTCTCGATAACGTCAGCGAGTTGTTCAATTTTAGTTTCAAGCAAATCCAACAACACTTCATAAACGTTACATTCTGCTAAACGTTGGTTGCGAGCACGCATTCTATAGAGACGAAAAGCAGGAAGTTCTCGATCACGTAGTGTAAATAAACGCCCATCACGCAAAGTAAAAGCAACACTTGCTAAATCAGCGTAATTATTTTCATCTTCACAATAAAAGAAAGAATGCAAATGTAAGCCATCTTCATCTTCAAAAAAACGTGCAGATGCCTCAATATCTTCTAACTCAAGGAAAGTAGCGAGACTTTGCTTTAAGTTATCTCGCAACAATCTGCGTTCATCAGGTGTTGGAGCAATAAGGTCGATCCAGATAGATTGGTTGAGATCTTGAGTGGATTCATCAAGATGCACTAAACGATCTTTTTCAATAGCAAAAACATTTATCATACTTGTTGTCTCTTGTTGCAGTATAAACAAGCGGAACAGTAAAGATTTCACCGCAAAAATGTGGATTTGATGAAAAATTTTTAAATGATACCTTATGTAGGAAACTTACCTGCGATTTCTGCCGATAAGTAAATCAAAAGGCGAGAAATCAGAAAAATATAATTGGGTATCGACTGTGACTGTCCAACGGGCTTATCCTTAATGTTAGTTAAAGCTTTGTGATGTTACGCTGGAATACTAAGACCGTCAAGATACGAATTTGAACTTTTGAGGGGATATGTAGTTTTTAGCAAAAAACGAAGATAAAAATAAAAAAGCGACAGGCAGAGATAAAGTCAACGTTGTGTTTAACTTTTGGGTCATCTCAGATGACTATCGCTTTTGTTATTATGCTTTTTTATCGCTACTTAGTTGGATATGTCCACCAAATATCAAAAAGTTCACTTACTTCAATTTGTTGTAATCCATTGGCTTCTAACCAATTCTTAACAAGTTCACGTTGGCTTTCATCACATTTGCCAATTTTTTCTAAGCAAACTAAACCTTCCCAATGTAAGTAGCCACTTCCTTCATATGCTAAACCATTTGGTTGGATGATGTCGGCAATAAAACGATCTACGATATCATCAATTTGTTCAACAGCCGTATTTTCTGGAAACTGCCATTTTACTAAGAAACCTAATTCTTGAAATTCAGCAAGATGCATTTTTTTACGTTGACGACGATTACGAGTAACCATAATTTTCTCCTTACATGATGATCGAAATTAGTTTTTAGTGAAGTATAAATCCCACACTTTGTGTCCAAGGCGATAGCCACGCTCTTCAAATTTTGTTAAAGGGCGAGAATTAGGGCGTGGAATAAAATCATTCGTTACAGAAGTGTTAATTAAGCCTTTTTCTGTCTGTAAAACTGCCAGCATCTGTTGTGCATAATTTTCCCAATCAGTTGCAAAATGAATAAAACCATTCTGTTTTAGTTTTGGTAAAATAAGAGTTAAGAAACTTGGTTGCACAATACGGCGTTTATGATGACGTGCTTTTTGCCAAGGATCTGGAAAAAATAACTGTAGACCAGCGAGGCTTTGATTAGGAATACAATTATTTAAAATTTCAATTGCATCGTGGCAGATCACACGCAAGTTTTTGACATTTTTTTCGACCGCTAATGCAATACAAGCACCAATACCAGGAGTATGCACTTCAATGCCAACATAATTTTTATCTGGGTTTGCGATAGCCATTTCAACAAGAGATTTCCCCATACCAAAACCAATTTCAAGAATAATTGGGTTGTCGTTGCCAAAAATTTGAGGAAAGTCAAATAATGATTTTTGAAAATCAAGCCCAAATTCATTCCAGTGATTGTTCATCATATTACGTTGATATTCACTAAAACGTCCTGTTCTTAGTGTAAAGCTACGGACTTTGCGTTTATAACGCCCATCTTCGGTAAACTCTACAGTTTCAATCGTTTTGCGTTTTTGATCAGCTAATTTCATTGTTGATTTTAGTGTTGAAATAGTAGTGAAATAAAGATGCGAGATTATAAAGGGTTTGATTAGAAAAGTAACGAATAATATTAATACAATAAGATGGAAGCTTTTCTGGCGAATAAAAGTTGTAGATCTTTTGAAAGTTTAGCTTTGCTGACAAAAGCAAAGCGAGAAAAAAGAGTTTAGCTTTGTGAATAAAATTGAGGTGATATGATTGTTAATATGAAGGCTAAGAAATCAACAGTAATAAAAGGATAGACTGTGTCTATCCTCTCAGTTGTTTACTTAACGTAAAAAAGGAACGATAACAAGGAAGAATTTTAAAGCGATATTGTTTAATAAATCAATGAAAAAAGCACCGACCATTGGTACGATTAAGAAAGCTTTATGGCTTGCACCATAATGATCAGTAATCGCTTGCATATTAGCGACTGCTGTTGGTGTTGCACCCAATCCAAAACCACAATGCCCAGCACTTAACACAACAGCATCATAATCACGTCCCATTGCTCTGTAAGTAATAAAAACTGCATAAGTCACCATTAGGATAACTTGTAAAGCCAAAATGAAAAGAACAGGTAATGCGAGATCAGCTAGTTGCCAAAGTTTTAATGACATTAACGCAATAGCGAGAAATAAAGATAAACCAACAGAGCCAAGGAGATCAATCGTAGATTCAGCAGCTTTGAATTTTATAGTATGTGTTAGAAGATTACGGATTAAAGCACCTATAAACAAACACCAGACAAAAGTTGGTAATTGAAATACTGTATCGCGAGTGAATTCTTCTATTACTTGACCTCCCCATAAGCAGACTGAAAGCATAGCAACTGTTTCAATAACGGAACGTGTATTTACTTTACGACGGCATTCTGGGTTTTCAAAAATTTCTTTCACATCATCAATATTTTCATGTTCTCCAATTTTTTTGCGATGAATACGTTTTAAAAGGTAACTTGCTACGGGACCACCGAACACGCCTCCTGCGACCAAACCAAAAGTAGCACATGCCATTGCAAGCTCTAATCCTCCTTGAATATGAAAATTATTTTTTAGCGTTTCTGCCCAAGCTGCGCCAGTGCCATGCCCACCTGTTAGAGTCATTGAACCTGCAATAAGTCCATATGTAGGATCCAATTTAAGCATTATGGCAGAAACTACGCCTAAAGTATTTTGTAAAATAATTAGACCAAAAGCGACAATCAGAAAAATAATAAGCGGTTTCCCACCTTGGACAAGGCGAGCAAAGTTAGCACTTAGTCCGATAGAACTGAAGAAAATTAGCATCATTGCGTGTTGTAATGTGCTGTCAAATTGGAAACTTAACCCCCAAATATAATGGATAATCGTGAGAATTAATGCGATAACAAAACCACCTGCTACAGGTTCAGGAATATTATATTGATTTAGTAAGGGAATCCGTTTCACTAAAAAATATCCAAACAACAATACTAAGCAAGCAAGTGCAATAGTTTGATAAATATCAAAAGACATATTTTCTCCTTAAATTCTTAAATTAATGATTTATGCAAATTCCTCTAAGCAACAGCAAAATAAGCTACCATACAATCGATTCTTTAACCAATAGAAAAAGAATTTAACGATGAAAATAGTCTTCTATTTTGTTTTATTTTTGAGCTAAAAAAATTAAAAAGCGAGATCTAAGTCAAACAGCACAAATACTGAGCAGATTTTTTAAAATAAAACGAATATAATTGCAAAACGATCGGAGGTTTTGATCGTTATTTCAGGTTTTGTTTTTTTATAAGGTGACATTATGGGTTCATTAATTAGTATTGTTGGTATATTAGTACTGATGTTCATTGCTTATCTGTTTTCTGTAAATAGGAGGGCAATTAATATACGCACTGTTTTTGGTGCGTTAGCAATCCAAATTTCAATTGGTGCGTTTATTTTATATGTTCCTTGGGGACGTGATTTTTTAAAACTTCTTGCTGATGGTGTGCAAAGCATTATTAACTATGGTAATGAGGGGATTAAATTTCTCTTCGGTAACGTAGTAACTAAGCCAGATGGACCGCTAGGTTTTGTTTTTGCCGTTAATGTGCTTTCAATCATTATTTTCTTCTCAGCATTTATCTCAGTGCTTTACTATTTAGGCATTATGCAATTTTTTATCCGTATTATTGGAGGTAGTTTACAAAAAGCATTAGGCACTTCTCGTTGTGAATCAATGTCAGCTGCTGCTAATATCTTTGTTGGGCAAACTGAAGCACCATTAGTTATAAAACCTTTTATTGCTAAAATGACTGAATCAGAATTGTTTGCTGTGATGGTAGGTGGATTGGCTTCAATTGCAGGTTCTGTGATGGCAGGCTACGCAGGTATGGGAGTCCCTTTAACCTATTTGATTGCAGCATCTTTTATGGCAGCTCCTGCAGGGTTATTATTTGCAAAAATCATTGTCCCTCAAACTGAAACCTTTAATGACGATATCAAAATTAGCGATGAAGAACGTCCTTCTAATGTATTAGATGCAGCAGCTTCTGGTGCTTCTACTGGTATGCAACTTGCTTTAAATGTTGGTGCAATGTTAATTGCGTTTGTTGCGTTAATTGCCTTAATCAATGGCTTGCTTGGTTCTATCGGAGGTATTTTCGGATATCATAGCTTCTCCTTGAATACGATTTTTGGTTTTATTTTCCGTCCATTAGCATGGATCATTGGTGTACCTTGGAATGATGCTGAAATTGCGGGACGTATGATCGGGATTAAACTTGCTGTTAACGAATTTGTTGGTTACTTAGAATTTGCACCATATTTAGCTCAAGATGCTGTTGTGCAATTAAGTGATAAAACTAAAGCGATTATCACATTTGCACTTTGTGGTTTCGCCAACTTTAGTTCAATTGCAGTGTTAATTGGTGGTCTTGGTGGAATGGCACCAAATCGTCGAGGTGATATTGCTCGTTTAGGTCTACGAGCAGTCCTTGCTGGTTCTTTAGCTAATTTGATGAGTGCAACAATTGCTGGCTTATTTATTGGTATAAGTGGTGCAGTTTTATAATAGATTGATTTAAAAAGGAATAAAAAAATGACCCCACATATTAATGCAGTCGAAGGGGCTTTCGCTGATGTTGTTTTAATGCCGGGTGATCCGCTTCGAGCAAAATATATTGCTGAAACTTTCTTAGATGATGCAAAAGAAGTCACTAACGTACGTAATATGTTAGGTTTTACAGGTTTTTATAAAGGTCGACGTGTATCTGTGATGGGACATGGAATGGGCATTCCGTCTTGTTCTATTTATGTGACTGAATTAATTAAAGACTACGGTGTTAAAAAAATCATTCGTGTTGGTTCTTGTGGTGCTGTCAGTGAAACGGTGAAAGTACGTGATGTCATTATTGGTCTGGGTGCTTCCACCGATTCAAAAGTGAACCGTATCCGTTTTAAAGACAATGATTTTGCGGCGATTGCCGATTTTGAGATGGCACAGGCTGCTGTACAAGCAGCTAAAGCCAAAAATGTCCCCGTCAAAGTGGGTAATATTTTCTCCGCTGATTTATTTTACACGCCAGATTTGCAAATGTTTGACGTGATGGAAAAATACAACATTCTTGGGGTAGAAATGGAAGCAGCAGGGATCTACGGTGTCGCGGCGGAATTTGGTGCAAAAGCACTTTGTATCTGTACTGTTTCTGACCATATTCGCACGGGTGAAAAAACCACTTCAGAAGAACGTCAACTCACTTTTAATGAAATGATTGAAATTGCATTAGATTCAATTTTAATAAGTGATCAAAATTAATTAACTTCATTGATTACCTGTCATTACGCCCCTAAATTTGGAAAAATTTTCCGAATTTAGGGGCGTTTGTTTTAGTTGAATCAGCTGATATCTAATTTGAGGATAAAGGCGAAAATATGCTACAATTGGCGAAGTTTTTTATTTATTTTAGGAATGTATATGTCTGATTTTATTCCAAATATCACACCTGTTAGCATCGAAGAAGAATTAAAATCTTCTTATCTTGATTATGCGATGTCAGTGATTGTGGGGCGAGCGTTGCCTGATGTGCGAGATGGCTTGAAGCCTGTACATCGACGGGTGCTGTTTTCGATGAATCAAAGTGGTAATACTTTTAACAAGCCTTATGTGAAATCGGCTCGTGTCGTGGGGGATGTGATCGGGAAATACCACCCTCATGGTGATAGTGCCGTATATGACACCATCGTGCGAATGGCTCAGCCATTTTCATTGCGTTATATGTTAGTTGATGGGCAAGGTAATTTTGGTTCAGTCGATGGCGATGCACCTGCAGCGATGCGTTACACTGAAGTACGGATGCAAAAAATTACACAAGAATTATTAACTGATTTAGATAAAGAAACAGTTGATTTTTCGCCTAACTATGACGGCAAAGAAATGATTCCTGACGTGCTACCAACTAAAATTCCTGCTTTACTCGTCAATGGCTCATCTGGGATCGCAGTAGGAATGGCGACTAATATTCCACCTCATAATTTAGGTGAAGTGTTAGATGGTTGCCTAGCATTTGTAGATAATGAAGATATCAGCATTGATGAATTGATGCAGTATATTCCAGGACCTGATTTCCCAACTGCAGCGATTATTAACGGTCGCAAAGGTATTGAAGAAGCTTATAAAACGGGAAAAGGCAAAGTTTATGTTCGTGCTAAAGCCGAAATTGAAACGAATGACAAAGGGCGTGAAACAATAGTGATCACAGAGATTCCTTATCAAGTCAATAAAGCTCGTTTGTTAGAAAAAATCGCAGAATTAGTCCGCGAGAAAAAAGTAGAAGGCATTAGTAATGTACTTGATGTTTCCACTGATAAAATCCGCATTGAGATCGAAGTGAAACGTGATGCCGTTGGTGAAGTCGTACTGAATAATCTCTATGCCTTAACCCAAATGCAAGTCACTTTTGGGATCAATATGGTAGCATTGGATCATGGACAACCTAAATTATTAAATTTAAAACAAATTATTGATGCTTTTGTCAAACATCGTCGCGAAGTCATCACTCGTCGCACAGTCTATGAGTTACGTAAAGCAAGAGAACGAGCTCATATTTTAGAAGGATTAGCGATCGCATTAGCGAATATTGATCCTGTCATCAATCTAATTCGAGCATCCAAAACAGCTGATGAAGCTCGTGAAGGATTGCTTTCTCGTCCTTGGGCGTTGGGAAATGTTGAAGTGATGCTTGCGAAAGCAGGTGTTAACGCTTCACGCCCTGATAGTTTAAGTGTGGAATTTGGCATTCGTGATGGTCAATATTATCTTTCTGACGAACAAGCTCGAGCAATTCTTGATTTACGTTTGCAACGGTTAACTGGTTTAGAATATGAAAAAATTGTCGATGAATATCAGACCATTCTAGTAGAAATCGGTGAATTATTACACATTTTAAACAGTGCCGAACGTTTAAGAGAAGTGTTACGTGAAGAGCTTGTCAATATCAAAACTACTTTTAATGACTTACGTCGTACCGAAATCACTAATGCTTCAAGTGATATTAATCTTGAAGATTTAATTGCACAAGAAAATGTCGTTGTCACACTCTCTCACGAAGGCTATGTCAAATATCAACCAATTAGCGATTACGAAGCTCAACGCCGTGGTGGCAAAGGTAAGTCGGCAACAAAAATGAAAGAAGAAGATTTTATTGAGCGTTTGTTAGTAGCAAATACGCACGACAATTTGCTTTGCTTCTCTAGCCGTGGGCGTTTATATCGTTTGAAAGTTTATCAGTTGCCTGAAGCCAGCCGAGGTGCTCGAGGACGCCCAATTGTCAATATTTTGCCTCTCCAAGATAACGAACGCATCACAGCAATGTTGCCAGTTTCAAGTTTTGATGCAGACAAATTTATCGTGATGGCAACAGCAGGTGGTACGATTAAAAAAACTGCACTAGAAGCTTTCAGTAACGTACGTGCGAATGGTTTGAATGCCTTGAATTTACGTGATGAAGATGAACTTATTGGTGTTGATATCACTAATGGTTCTAATGAAATTATGCTATTTTCCTCTCAGGGTCGCTGTGTACGGTTCCCTGAAGATCAAGTGCGGGCAATGGGTAGAAGTGCTGCTGGCGTACGTGGGATCAAACTTGCCTTAACTCAACTTAGCGATAAAGAAATCGAAGAGAATGATGATGATAATTTAGCTATTGATAGTGAAGATACTAACGTCGATTTAACTATTGATAAAGTAGTCTCATTATTGATTCCAAAAGATGCTGGTGCAGTGTTAACAGTTACTGAAAACGGTTTTGGTAAACGTACTAGCCTTGAGCAATATCCAACTAAATCACGCAATACTAAAGGAGTGATCTCAATTAAAACTTCATTGCGTAATGGTAAAGTCGTGAGTGCAAGTCAAGTTGAAGAACAAGATCAAATTATGTTGATTACTAATGCAGGTACTCTAGTTCGCACTCGTGTTCACGAAATCAGCCTTGTTAGTCGCAATACACAAGGTGTTCGTATTATCCGTACTAATGATGATGAATATGTAGTTGGTTTGGAAAGAATTTGTGATGCTACAGAAGAAAATGAGAATAGTGGATATACAGCTGAAGCCACATCAGAATATAATGAATAAATCACAAAATGCCGTACAAGTTATGTACGGCTTTTTATTTGAAGTTTATATCTAGATTGAACGTTAAGGACATGATGTTGAAATTCTGTTTAGTTATCCATATTAGCTGTGCTTTTTTAAGTATGTTGCTATTAATTGTACGTGGCAGTTGGCAGATCAAAGCTAAAGATTGGCGAAGTAATAAATTGTTGCTAACGTTACCTCACTTTTCCGACAGCTTACTGATTTTAAGTGGCGTGGGTTTGTGGATTCTGACAGATATTGGTTTAGTTTGGTGGTTGTTGCTTAAAATAGGGTTATTGATTGAATATATTCTATTTTCGGCTAAATTTTTTAGTCAAAAATCAAACCATAAAAACAATAACACTTATCTACTAGCTATTATCTGTTTATCTTGTGCCGTACTACTGGGCTATTATCATTAGTTAATATTTTTTTAGTTTATATCAAGAGGAAAATTTTGACGGAAAATTGAAGAATTATTTGAGTTAATGTCTACTATTTCTCGTGGTTTATAATTGTTATCGACGATTTTGGGTGTGACAAAAATAATTAACTCTCGTTTTTGATGACGTTCACCTTTATGGCGAAATAGATGTTTGATAAGTGGAATATCTCCTAAAAGTGGAACTTTGTCCACAAAATCACCAACAGTGTCATGCAAAATTCCACCTAGAACAATAGTCTCCCCATTTTGAGCTAAAACTTGAGTTTCGATTTCTTGTTTTTCAATTGCGACAAATTCATTTTTTCCTACTTGAGACTGCTCACCAGGAGTATTTTGAGTAATTTTTAAATCAAGCAAAATTTGATTACCTTCCGTAATCTGTGGTGTGACTTCTAAACTTAATAAAGCATCTTTAAATTCTATATTTTGCGTATCGTCTTTACCATTAATGACATAAGGCAATTCTGTCCCCTGTTGAATTTTTGCAGTATGTTTGTAAGTTGTGAGTAATTTAGGGCGAGCGATAATTGTGACAGAATTTTCTTTTTCCAATGCAGAAAGTTCTAGATCCAGTAAACGTCCATTAATACTGCCTAACTGCAACGCAAGTTTAATGCTGGGATTCGGTACAGGAAGATTGATATTTGACTGCGTAGCAGGAAAACTTGCATTTGTACCACTAAAGTGTGGATTGGTGTCAAGTTTATCAAAAACTCCCCAGCGTACGCCTAATTCTTTTAAACTCAAGTCATTCATTGTGACGATTCGAGCTTCAATCATAATTTGTGGCATTGGTTTATCTAATTCTTTTAATATATTTTGGATTTTGTAAAGAATGCTTGGCGAACTGTGGACGATAAGTTTATTCGTTCTAGGATCTGCGGCGAGTACACCATTACCAAAAATTCCTGATAATTTATTTACAAGTTGAATTGCATCACTGTGTTTAAGTGAAATCGTTTTTATAATTGCACTATTTGTGTTTTCTTTTGTTGATAACGCCTTGTTATCAAGATCAGCATCACTTTCTGGATTAAAGGGGTCTTGCAATGTACTAATAGCAGGTGATACGAAAATCATCAGCCAGCATAGAATAAGAGCAATTTTGTTCATATATTTTCCTTTCACTATTCGTTACTGTAAATTAATTGGCTGTCAGCTGTAATCTCCAAATCATTTTGATAACAAGGAGATTAATTACGCCCCGTAATTCGGAAAAATTTTTCCTTTGTTCATTCAAAGTCTTTTTTTGAATTTTGAGTTGCGATAGGCAAAGATTGGGGAAATTTTTATTCATTAAATGGATAAATTCGATAATTTGTCCATAGTTTGCCTCTACTGCCAGTATTAAATATGGACTATCAGTTTCCCAATGCATTTGAGTTATATGAAGTTGAGTTTTCTGATGAAGTAAAAAATCCGTTATAGTTGTTTGTGAGGTTTGATTTAGCTTAGCATTATCGTGTCGTTTTTGTGAAAAGTAAGTTTGTTGCAGTTGTGATAGTTGGCTCTGCAACTTTTGCCATTCTTGTTTTGTCTGTTGTAATTGTTGCCAATTTTGATGTAAATGCTGAACAGGTATAAAAAGTAAGACAAAACTCACCAGTGCAAAAGCAAAACATTTTTCCCATTTCTTAGCTGATGCTAATGGATATAAATAAGATAAAAAAGATGGTAACAAGGATTTCATTTTGGATTATCTGTTTGCAAAGTAAATTGAACGCTAAATGTGATTTGTGCTTTTTCTTTATTCATTCCTTGGAGTTGTAATCGCATAATTTCAGGTTGTTGTTTAAGGAAAGTAGTTAATTCATCTAGTGCTGTTTGATCACGACTGATGCCTTTTAAAATTACATTATTGTTTTGTAAATTCAGCTCTGTTAATGCAGATTGTTTTAACGGTAGATAAGATAGTTTCTTTAGTAAATGAGGGATATTTATATAAGGGACAATATTGGCTTCAATTTTTTGTTGTTTTAATAATTGAATTTTACGATGATATTCCGCTAATAATTTGAGCTGTTGCTGAATTTGTTCTTGCATCGTACGGTGTTTTTGGTTGTGCTCATTGCTTAAGAAATAAAATAAATAAAGCGTAGCAATGATACAAATACCCCACAGACAGACGGCTTGGATAAATTTTTTAATGCAATGTTGTTTTTGCAAATCACGCCAAGGCAATAAGTTCATGAATAAACTTATCATACAGTAGTTTCCTCGCCTGCCCATAAAGCACAACCTAATGCAATAAGTGGATAGTGATTTGAGGTCAGATGATAATCTTTAGGGTAATGAGTAGGTGTTTTTGCACAATCGTAAACAATAATGTGTTTTGCTGAAAATGTGTGTTGTTGTAAAAATGAAGTAATTAATGCCAAAGGATCCGTACGTTTTTTAGACTGAAAAAGCCAATTTTGTGGTTGGTTAGATAAGAGAATAACGTAATCATCATCACAATAAAGATAAAGAGTATTATATTTTTCTTCCTCTTCCACTGGATAAAGATATTGAAATCCACGTAATAGTGCATTAATTACACAGTCTAATACTTGGATATTTAACGGTTCAAAAGTGTTGACATATTTGATAGCTACTTCTTTAACAATAGCAAAAATATCAATACGCCGATTTTTCAGTTGCTGGTTTTGAGGCAGAGGAGTTTCTATAAAATCGAACCATACTTCATTTAGAGGAAGCGGCAGATGTTCTTCTAACGTAATGATGCATTGAGCTTCTACTTCTTCAGGGCTAAGATCATGAGGTAGAATAACAGACTTTAAGAAAATATTGTGAGGCAAGATTGCCGTAACAAATTTTAATTTAAATGCTTTTGATGATGGAAAAGTTTGCCTGATTTTTTCTCTGATCACGCTCTCATCAAGATTTTCTAAGATTAACGATTGGGGCATATTTTCGCTATCAAACCAAACGCAACACCCAGTTTGAAGGGAGTTAAATTTCCACACGCCGACAATAATTTGTTTATTTTTGTTTGAAGTAAAATTACGCATACTTCTCCTTAATAAATTAAGTTAACTCTATATTTATATAAAAAATTGATTTTTTACTTTGGATTTAGATTATGAAACTTTATACTTATGAATTTATTTTGAAGAAGCTGGCATTTACTGCATAAAATAAAGAGAGATTTTTACGATGCGGATCACAAAATTAATATTAAGTAGTTTATTAACTCTGCTATTTTTAGGCGCTATTATAGGTAGCATTCTTTTTTTTATTTTTAAAAAGGATTTACCTGATGTTGAAACTCTAAGAACAGTAGAATTACAACAACCAATGCAAGTTTATACAGCAGATGGAGAATTAATTGGCGAAGTAGGTGAACAACGTCGTATCCCTGTTCCTCTAAGTGAAGTTCCTCAAGATTTAATTCATGCAGTGCTGGCGACAGAGGATAGTCGTTTTTATGAGCATGTAGGAATCGACCCAATAGGAATTATGCGTGCGTTAACCGTTGCAATTAGTCAAAAAGGTGCAACACAAGGTGCAAGTACTATTACTCAACAACTGGCGAGAAACTTTTTTTTAAGTCGTGAGAAGACGCTTACACGTAAAATTAAAGAAGCTATCTTAGCTTTAGATATTGAACGCACCCTTACAAAAAATGAAATTTTAGAACTTTATCTTAATAAAATTTATCTCGGAAATCGTGCTTATGGAGTAGCAGCAGCAGCTCAAACTTATTTTGGTAAAACGCTTAATCAATTAACTTTATCTGAAATGGCTGTGCTTGCAGGTTTACCAAAAGCACCTTCTAGTCTGAATCCGATTTATTCTGTTAAACGTGCAACAGAACGTCGTAATATTGTGTTATCTCGAATGTTAAGTATGAAATATATTACGCAAGCACAATATGAGGCAACAATAAAAGAACCTATAGTTTCTTCTTACCATGGTGCTAAAATTGCTTTTTATGCAGGGTATGTCACTGAAATGGTTCGTCAACAAATGGTAGATAAATTTGGTGAAGAAGTGGCTTACAATAAAGGTTTTAAAGTTTACACGACGATAATATCGAAAAACCAGCTTGCAGCTCAACAAGCAGTACGGAATAGTTTAATTGGTTATGACATGCGTCATGGTTATCGTAAGCCTGCTTATCTTTGGAAAACAGGAGAAACTGCTTGGAGTGAGAACAAGATTATGAATTATCTAAGCGGATTACAACCTGCAGATCCACTTATTCCAGCCGCTGTTTTATCAACAGAACCTGATGGGTTAAATATTTTGTTAGCAAATGGTACAAAAATGTTACTGCCTAAAAAATCTATGGATTGGATCAAAGGTCGTAATACTCCAGTTGTAGGTGATTTAATTTGGATCCATCAGAAAGAAGAAGGCTCTTGGTTATTAGGTGAAATTCCAGAGGCGAATGCTGCACTGATTTCACTTAATAGCAATAACGGTGCGATCGAAGCATTAGTCGGCGGCTTTAGTTTTGAGCAAAGTAAATTTAATCGTGCTGTGCAATCTTTAGTGCAAGTTGGCTCGGCAATTAAACCTTTTATCTACGCCGCCGCTTTGGAACGAGGATTAACTTTATCAACAGTCCTTCAAGACAGTCCAATCATTTTACGTCAAATAGGACAACCTGATTGGCAACCTAAAAATTCACCAAATAAATTTGAAGGTCCTTTGCGTTTACGTGTAGGTTTAGGATTGTCCAAAAATATGATTGCAATTCGCACGATCAAAATGGCAGGTATTTCATTTACAGCTGATTTCTTACAACGGTTTGGTTTCAAACATGATCAATATTTTGCCAGTGCATCACTTGCATTAGGTACGCCTTCTTTCACACCATTAGATATGGCAAGAGCTTATGCTGTATTCGATAATGGTGGGTTTTTAATTGATCCTTATCTTATTCAAAAAATTGAAAATAATAATGGTGATGTTATTTACGAAGCAAATCCTAAAATTGCTTGCTTAACTTGCGATAATATTCCGCTGGCGTACAGCAAAGTTGAAAAAATTAAAGGATTAGAAACAAATCTTGCTAATTCTGATGTGATTAACGTTGATGGTACCCAAGCAGTAGAAATTGATCAAAACACAGGTGATATCAAAGATATTACTCCTGTGAATAAAAAAGATGATGGCTATGCTTTGGCGGGAGTAAATGGATTAGACAGTTATTCAGCGAACTTTATGGATGCATCAAAAGCAGCTGCTTCTAATCCTCAAACAACAGAAAAACAAACTGAGTACGCCCCTCGAGTGATTAGCAGTGAGGTTGCTTATCTCATTCGCAGTGCTTTGCATTCAGCGATTTATGGAGAACCTGGACAACGCTGGTTGGGAACGAGTTGGCGTATACGTAACAGCATTAACCGTAAAGATGTAGGTGGAAAAACAGGCACAACTAATAGCAATAAAGTAGCGTGGTATGCAGGGTTTGGTGGTAATATAAGCACCGCAGTCTATATTGGTTTTGATAATAATGCACGTAATTTAGGACGCGGCGAGTCTGGTTCTAGATCTGCAATGCCAATATGGGTTAATTATATGGAAAATGTATTAAAAGATACACCACAACAATCTTTCGCAATACCAAACGATATTGTGACAAGAAAAATCGATCCTGTGACAGGCTTACTTGCTTCGCCAAATCAACCGAGCGTAACTGAATATTATATTAAAGGAACAGAACCAAAACAAATGTTCATTCCACAAGGTCAAGGAGAGTTAATCTTCGATCAAGCGACAATGCCGAATAAAATGGGTGATACACCTACGAGTCAAGAACTCTTTTGATTTCTGCACCGCACTCATGCTGAGTGCGGTGTCATTTCTTAATTAACTCATATCTTATAGGCAAGAAGGGAATATGCTAAGTTATCGCCACAGTTTTCATGCTGGAAATCATGCAGATGTACTAAAACACATAGTTTTAATGCTGATCTTAGAAAATTTAAAGCAAAAAGAAAAAGGTTTCTATTACCTAGACACCCATTCTGGGGTTGGACTTTATCGACTGTTGAGTGCTCAAGCACAAAAAAATGCTGAATTTGAAACAGGCATTGCTAAATTATGGGAACGTGATGATTTGCCTGAAATAGTGAAATCTTATATCAATATCATCAAAAAAGTTAATCACAACAAATCGCAACTTCGTGAATATGCAGGGTCGCCATTGATTGCAGCACAGATGCTTAGAGAACAAGATCGTGCTTTATTCGTGGAACTCCATCCAAATGACTATCCATTACTATGTCAGAATTTCAAATCATATTCAAATGTAACGACTAAACAAAGCGATGGATTTCAACAGATTAAAGCTACATTCCCACCCAAAGAACGTCGAGGAGTAGTATTGATTGATCCACCTTATGAATTGAAAGAAGACTACCAACGTGTCGTGACTGCCATTGTTGAAGGGTATAAACGTTTTGCTACAGGTATCTACGCTATCTGGTACCCTGTTGTTCGCCGTGCGGATATCAAGAAAATGGTTAAAGCATTAGAAGCGACAGCCATCCGTAAAGTATTGCAAATTGAGTTAGCCGTGCGTCCTGATAGCGATCAACGGGGAATGACAGCAAGTGGTATGATTGTCATCAACCCGCCTTGGCAGTTAGAAAAACAAATGCAAGAAGTTTTACCCTATTTAAATAGAGTGCTTACGCCAGAAGGAACAGGGCATTGGTACCTGACTTGGATTACTCCAGAATGATCCAATACGCTCTTGTTTTCGAAAAATTTTTCACTTTATACTGTCAAACATTAAAGATTGCGTTGGCGAATACAATTAGTCTCAATATCTCAAAACATTAATGTTTCAGTTAACAAATTTCCTTGAAATGTAAAACAAAAGTGGAAAATTTTTTTGAAAACTAGTGCGTTATTCAAAGAGA
This sequence comes from Actinobacillus sp., assembly GCA_020026055.1. Classification (GTDB taxonomy): domain Bacteria; phylum Pseudomonadota; class Gammaproteobacteria; order Enterobacterales; family Pasteurellaceae; genus Actinobacillus_C. The sequence goes on along the minus strand of JAHHRA010000005.1, from coordinate 6,311 downwards.
AATTTACTCTTTTGAGAGACTAAGAGTAAAATAGAACAAGCGTAAGTTATCTGATAGAGATAAGAGAAAATTTAAAATGAGTGTATTGACTGCAATTCTGATCATTCTACTATTAATTAGTATTAGTGCGATTATTTCTTGTGCTGAAATTTCATTAGCAGGGGCAAGAAAATTAAAGTTGCAAACTTTAGCTAATGAAGGGGATGAGAGAGCGATTCAAGTTCTTTCCCTACAACAATCACCAGGACGTTTTATTACAGTCGTCCAAATTGGTTTGAATATGGTTGCGATTTTAGCAGGTGTTATTGGTGAAGGAACATTAACCCCTTACTTGCAAAAATTTCTAGCAAATTACTTGTCTACCGAGAGCGTACAAACAAGTGCAAGCTGGATTTCATTCATCTTCGTTACTACAAGTTTTATTTTGTTTGCTGATCTTATCCCTAAACGTATTGCGATGAGCTATCCAGAAGCGACATCTTTGCGTACAGTACAAATTATGAAACTTAGTATTTTTGTACTAAAACCCATCGTTTGGATTTTAGATAGTATAGCAAACGCCGTGTTTAAAATTTTTGGTATTTCGACTGAACGTGAAGAAAGTTTAACTTCAGAAGATATTGTTGCTTTAGTCGGAGAAGGTGCTCAAACAGGTGTATTAAAAGAGCATGAACATTATCTGATTGAAAATATTTTTGATATGCAAGAACGCACAGTCACGTCTTCAATGACAACACGTGAAAATATTATTTTCCTTGATGTGAAATTTAATCGATCACAAGTCGTTACCGCTATACAAGAAAACCTTCATCCCAAAGTCCTCGTTTGCGATAAAACAATTGATCATATCTTAGGGTATGTTGATACTCATACATTACTTACTCAATATTTACATGAGCAAGAAATAGCACTAACTGATCCCAACATCTTGAGGAAACCATTATTCATACCAGATACGCTTTCTTTATTTGAAGTGCTTGAGCTTTTCAAATCGGCAGGTGATGATTTTGCGGTAATAGTTAATGAATATGCATTAGTTGTAGGCTTAATTACACTCAAAGATGTAATGAATATTGTAATGGGAGAATTAGTCTCAACAGAAGAAGATCAAATTATTCGTCGTGATGAAACTTCGTGGTTAATTGATGGTGCAACACCACTTGAAGATGTAATGCGTGCACTAAATATCGATGCTTTTCCAAATGATGAGCACTACGAAACTATTGCAGGATTTATGATGTATAGCTTACGCAAAATTCCTAAAAAAACGGATTTTGTTTTATTTGATCGCTATAAGTTCGAAATTATTGATACAGAGAACTTTAAAATTGATCAACTTATGGTGTCATTGCGCGATGATTTATCGACTCCCAAAACACCTGAATAAAGTATAAAAGTAAAGAATATTTAAAAAAATGTTAAAACATGCGTTACTTCAAATTTTTTCATCACAGATTTCTTTATAATCAGCCCTTTATCAATCCAAATATATACTAATAAAAGAGGATGAATTATGGATCCAAAATTAAAACAAGCTGCTTTAGATTTCCACGAATTTCCAATGCCTGGAAAAATTTCAGTAGAACCAACTAAACCTTTAACAACGTCTTCCGATCTCGCTCTTGCTTACTCACCAGGTGTTGCAGAACCTTGTTTGGCGATTCAGCATAACCCTTTAGATGCATACAAATACACAGCCAAAGGCAATCTTGTTGCTGTTATTTCAAATGGGACAGCAGTATTAGGGCTAGGTAATATTGGTGCATTAGCAAGTAAACCTGTAATGGAAGGCAAAGGCGTGCTATTTAAAAAATTTGCAGGCGTAGATGTTTTCGATATTGAAGTTGATCAACTTGATCCAGATAAGTTCATTGACATTGTCGCCGCACTCGAACCAACTTTTGGTGGGATCAACCTAGAAGATATTAAAGCACCAGAATGTTTTTATATCGAACAACAACTGCGTGAACGTATGAATATTCCCGTCTTTCACGATGATCAACATGGTACCGCAATTATTTGTGCTGCCGCAGTAATAAATGCACTTCATATCGAAGATAAAAAAATTGATGATATTAAAGTAGTTACTTCAGGTGCTGGTGCCGCAGCAATTGCCTGCCTCAATCTCTTAGTTGCTTTAGGTGTAAAACAAGAAAACATTATCCTTTGCGACTCAAAAGGCGTAGTTTATCAAGGACGAGACGAAAAACTTACTGCCACTAAAGCACAATATGCGATTGCTGATAACGGAATGCGAACCCTTGCAGATGCAGTTAAAAACGCTGATGTCTTTTTAGGTTGTTCAACGGCAGGTGTGCTTAGCCAAGAAATGGTTAAAACCATGGCACCATATCCACTAATTTTAGCATTAGCAAATCCCGAACCCGAAATTTTGCCTGCTCTTGCCCAAGCTGCTCGAGCTGATGCTATCGTTTGTACAGGACGTTCAGACTACCCAAATCAAGTTAATAATGTGCTTTGCTTCCCATTTATTTTCCGTGGTGCGCTTGACGTTTCTGCCACCATGATTAACGAAGAAATGAAAATGGCAGCTGTTAAAGCTATCGCTGAATTAGCACGCCAAGAACCTGTTGCAGAAATCAAAGAAGCATACCGTAACGTGAATTTAAGTTTCGGGGCACAATATCTCATCCCAAGCCCATTTGATCCACGCTTAATTACCACGGTAGCTCCTGCTGTTGCAAAAGCTGCAATGGCAACAGGGGTAGCACGACGTCCCATCTTAGATATGGCAGCTTATATTGCACAATTATCAGCAAGACAGGGGAAATAATTCACTCTTTAAAATCAATTGCAAATATAGCCTATGCTGTTCGTGGTTGATATTTAAAAAGCGATAGTTTTTGTCGAAGAATTTTTCTGTATGATTTAAGAAAAAATTTTTGATTTTCTGGGCGTCATTATTTTTGATTGAGAATGAGAATAGAGCCTCTCTCCTTGGGGAGAGGCAAAAATGAATGTGATCTAAATCAAGAACATGCTAGGATCTAGCAAAGGTTTACGAAGAATAAATAACGTTGCTAATGGAGGCGAAAAATGACATTTACATTACCCGAACTTGGTTATTCCTACGAAGCATTAGAACCCTACCTTGATGCTCGCACGATTGAAATTCACTATTCAAAACACCATCAAACTTACGTCAATAACGCCAATAAAGCGATGGAAGGCTTAACTGCATTTAAAGGTTTATGTGCAGGGCAAATTTTAGCTCAATTAGATAAAATTCCTAGCGAAAAGCGGTTGGCTGTCCGCAACAATGTAGGTGGGCATGCCAATCACTGTTTACTTTGGAAATGCATGAAAGTGGGGACTGAATTAAAAGGTGCATTAAAAGACGCTATCATCCGTGATTTTGGCTCAATTGAAAAACTTCATGAAGCGTTAGCTAAAACGTCTGTTAGTCAATTTGGTTCAGGATGGGGTTGGTTAGTGTTAAGCAAAGCGGGCAAACTGTTTGTTGCCTCAACACCTAATCAAGATAATCCCATAATGGGAGAAAAATACGTCGGTTTTGCAGGTTACCCTCTCCTTGCATTGGATGTTTGGGAACATGCTTACTACTTAAAATACCAAAATCGTCGTCTAGAATATGTCGATTTTTTCTGGAATATCATCAACTGGGATTACATAGCAGAACGGTTTGAAAATGCAACGAAGGCACATTTTCACTTGTGATCTTAATGAAGTTAATTGCAATGAAGCACTAAAAAGTTAAATATTTTCTAAGCGGTATAATTCCCACCTCTTTTTATTGCTACTTAAGCTCATCGATTAAGATATGCCAACAATAGCAAGTTCAATTGTGCATATTAGGTTTTTATGAAGAAATAAAAGAAAAGTCACGCCCTAAAAATCGGAAAATTTTTCCTCATTTTAGGGCGAAAACAAAAGAGAAGACGATGCCTCTTAACCCTCAACAACAAACAGCTGTTCACGCAACTCAAGGTGCTTGTCTTGTTCTCGCAGGAGCAGGTTCAGGCAAGACTAGAGTGATTATTAACAAAATCGCCTATCTTATTCACCAAGGTTTATATCGCCCACAACAAATTGCTGCGGTTACTTTTACCAATAAAGCCGCCCGAGAGATGAAAGCACGCATAGCACATACCATTGGTAAGGCACAAACGAAAGGCGTGCGGATCTGCACATTTCACACCTTGGGTTTTGACATCATCAAACAAGAATATAAAGCCTTGCAAATGCGAGCTAAGATCACCTTACTAGATGATCAAGATCAAATAGCATTGCTTAAAGAAGTCACAAACGATCTATTGTTAGAAGATCGTGAAAAATTAAAAGCAGTGTTAACTAAAATAAGCCAATGGAAAAATGATTTAATTGATCCTACACACGCACTTAAAATTGCTCACTTAACGAATGATATCTTAGCGGCGAAGTGTTACGAGCGTTATCAAACTCAAATTCAAGCTTATAATGCCTTAGATTTTGATGATTTGATTATGTTGCCTTGTCTACTATTACAACAAAATCAAACTGTCCGCGAACGTTGGCAAGCAAAAATTCGTTATTTATTAGTAGACGAATATCAAGATACTAACACGAGCCAGTACCGATTGATAAAAGCCTTAGTAGGTAAGACGGGCAATTTTACTGTAGTCGGAGATGACGATCAGTCGATTTATACTTGGCGTGGAGCAGAGCCAAAAAATATGATGCGTTTAAACCAAGATTTTCCTAATTTACAAGTGATTAAATTAGAACAAAATTACCGCTCCAGCCAACGTATTTTGCATTGTGCTAACATTTTAATTGCTAATAATGCACATATTTTTGACAAACGTTTATTTTCCTCGCTCGCAAAAGGGGAAAAATTACAAGTGCTTGAAGCTCGGAATGAAGAACACGAAGCACAACGCATTGCAGGCGAAATTCTAACGCAACATATGCTTTACCAAATGCCATATAAACGCTTTGCAGTATTGTATCGTGGCAATCATCAAGCACGATTGTTAGAAAAACAATTATTACAAAATCGGATCCCTTATAAAATTTCAGGAGGGACTTCATTTTTTGGACGTCCTGAAATCAAAGATATGATGGCTTACTTACGCTTACTCGTAAATCCTGATGACGATGCCGCTTTGCTTAGAATTATCAACACGCCCAAGCGTGGGATTGGTACTATGAGTTTGCAAAAACTCGGTGAAGTAGCAAAAACTAAGAGTAGTAGCTTGTTTGAGGCAATTTTTAGTCTCGAATTAACCCAAGTTTTAAGCCCTAAAGCTTATCAAGCATTACAAAATTTCGGGAATTGGCAAGTGCGGCTAAGTGATGCTCTTGAGCATAGCGATCCTGAACAACTTTTAAAAGAAATGTTGAGCGAATTGCAATATGAAGCTTATCTCTACGAACAAGCCAGTTCACCGAATATGGCTGAAATGCAAGCACGTAATGTTGCAACGTTATTTGCTTGGATTGAAAAAATGCTAAAAGGTGATGAATACAACGAAAAAATGACACTTAATCAAGCAGTAGTACAACTTAGTTTAAGAGATATGTTAGAACGCAATACCGAAAATGATGAAGAAGGGGATCAAGTTCAACTAATGACATTACACGCTGCTAAAGGCTTAGAATTTCCGCACGTTTTTTTAATGGGAATGGAAGAAGGCATTTTGCCTCATCAAACTAGCATTGATGAAGATAATGTAGAAGAAGAACGGCGCTTAGCTTATGTTGGCATCACCCGAGCTAAAGAAAAGTTGACATTTACCCTTTGCAAAGAACGCTCGCAATTTGGCGAAAGCTTACGTCCAGAACCGAGTCGTTTTCTAGCTGAATTACCACAAGATGAATTGGAATGGGAAAAAAATAACGCCGAAAAAAAACGTGCTGAAGAGCAATTGATCGCAAAAAATGCTTTTGCGGCGATGCGTGCTAGCTTAAAAAAGCAACAAAAGTAAGCAATAGATAACAATGCCCTTTTTTTATGCAAATAAATGCATTCACTAAAAAAAAGTTTGACTTGTTTTCATAATTCCGTATCATACGACGCACAAACCAGTTGCGGTGAGATGGCCGAGAGGCTGAAGGCGCACCCCTGCTAAGGGTGTATGGGGGAAACTCCATCGAGGGTTCGAATCCCTCTCTCACCGCCATTTCTTTGTTAAGCACCCATAGCTCAATTGGATAGAGTACTCGGCTACGAACCGAGCGGTTAGAGGTTCGACTCCTCTTGGGTGCGCCATTTTGAAATGCATTTTAATGCTATGCACCCATAGCTCAATTGGATAGAGTACTCGGCTACGAACCGAGCGGTTAGAGGT
>JAHHRA010000004.1 GCA_020026055.1 Actinobacillus sp. | reverse complement strand
GGAGAATTTTATAGACAGGTTGCGTTGTATGCCTTATATCACCTTGCTAGAAGACGGCAATACAAAGCGAGATTGAATAAAATACTGTCTAAATATTTCATTTATTACAATATGAGATAGGATTTGCACCAACAGAGATTCCAAAACTAAAAAGTTAGCACTGGAGAATTTTATAGACAGGTTGCGTTGTATGCCTTATATCACCTTGCTAGAAGACAGCAATACAAAGCGAGATTGAATAAAATACTGTCTAAATATTTCATTTAATTTAGCAATAAGTAGTGATTTCCCTGCAATTTCTTCATCCTTCCAAGCATTTAATAAAATTTCTGGTGTCATTTGTAAAGCAAGGTTTTGAGAGATTAATTGATAACTTAAATGCCAAGGTTCACGTCCTATCAAGTATGGCTTGGGCAAATCTAAAAAGCAGAAAAAAAATCCGAATTTCAAAGCGTGATCTTTAAGCCATTTAGTGAGAGTGTAAAAATACCCTCCTTCTTCGTATTCCCAAGGTTCAAGTTGCAAACTTTTATTGAGAGGTAAAAGGGTCGGATCGTAAATGTCGACTTCTGTCCCCCAGTGATGCCGACTGAGTCCCGGCAACGCTGACCAACGTAAAATGGCTTGGCATTTTTGCCAATCGTCAAATTGAGCGAAATCGATCACTCTACCGTGATCATCATGTACTTTACGTTGCCCTGTAAATTTGTTATTCCAAATGGCTTTCTGACGATCAAAATCACGAAAGCTACTAGCGATTTGCAATGAAAACCCTGCATTTTGGGCGGCTTGTTGTAATTCCTGAAAAGCAGCCGCAACTTCGGCTTGCAAAAAATGATGTTCGTTCAATGCAACAAGATGTTTTCGCGTTTTTCCTGTCAAAATCGCTTCCATTTTTTGCTCCTTTCTTACTTTATCAACAAATCTTGCAAAATTTTACAATAAATTTTTTCAAGTTTGAGTAAATCTGTGCAACTTGTCCATTCGTTGACCTTATGAATCGTGGCATTAATTGCCCCTAATTCAATGACTTGCGCTCCCGTTTGAGCAATAAATCGTCCATCAGAAGTTCCCCCTGCTGTATTTAATACAGGAACAATACCAGTGACGGTTTTCACAGCTTGGCTTGCAATCTGCGTAAATTCACTTACTGGAGTGAAAAAAGGCTTGCCTGAAAGATGCCATGTTAATTCGTATTTCAAACTTTCTGTTTGCAGTAATGCTACGACAGTTTGCTCAATTTGTGAATGCGTTAATTCAGTGCTGTAACGCAAATTAAATTGGATATCAACATATGGTGGAATGATATTACTACTTCCTCCACCCGCGTGAATATTAGTGATTTGCAAACTAGTCGGTGGAAAGTAAGTATTACCATTATCCCATGGGTAATTCACTAATTTATTAAGAAACGGCAATAAGCGATGAATTGGATTATCAGCAAGATGTGGATAAGCAACATGTCCTTGAATACCAAATATGCGTAAGTAACCAATCAATGAGCCACGTCGCCCATTTTTGATCACATCACCAAGTTGTGTATCGCTACTTGGCTCACCAACTAAGCAATAATTAATTGGTTGCTGTTGTTCGATAAGCCATTCCACTACACGTTTAGTGCCGTTTTTACCGCTATCTTCTTCATCAGAAGTAATCAAAAAAGCGATAGTGCCTTGATGATCAGGATTTTTTTCAATAAATTTTTCAGTAGCCACAACCATTGCGGCTAATCCACCTTTCATATCTGCCGCCCCTCGCCCCAAAAGACGATCTTGGAATATTTTTCCCGAAAATGGAGGCGTGTTCCACTGAGTTTCATCGCCTACAGGAACAACATCAGTATGCCCTGCGAAGACAAAAACAGGCTCATCCTTGCCATGGGTTGCCCAAAGGTTATAAGTGTCTTCAAAATTTAATTCGTTAATAACAAAACCTTTTTTGATAAGACGTTCAGCAATGATTCGTTGACAACCTGCATCATTAGGGCTTGTACTTGGGCGTTGAACAAGCCTCTGAGCTAATTTGATTGTTTCTGCTAATTGAGCTTGCATTGTGCTTTCCCATATTTATTTAAATTTAAATGCATAATATATTCATTTGCTCAATCAGAGCAATAATTAACTTTTAATTTACATTTACCTACTTTTAAATGATAATTAATTGGATTTGTGGCTCAATTTAGCTTTAAATTTAGCCTGTTTTTAACTTTTTATTAACAAAGGAATGCCTATGTCCGACAAATTCCACGACGTAGATCCAATCGAAACTCAAGATTGGTTATTAGCTATTGATTCAGTGATTCGTGAGGAAGGTACAGAAAGAGCACAATATATTATTGAACAACTTATGCAACGTGCTCGCTCACAAGCAGTTTCTCTCCCTTCTGGTCTCACCACTGATTACATCAATACCATTTCTGTTTCAGAACAACCACAGTATCCAGGCAACCTTGACTTAGAAAAACGTATCCGTGCGGCAATTCGTTGGAATGCTGTAATGATGGTACTCCGTGCTTCTAAGAAAGATTTAGAACTCGGCGGACATATCTCCACTTATCAAGCTGAAGCGACTTTTTATGAAGTAGCTTATAATCATATTTTCCGTGCACGCAATGAAAAAGACGGTGGCGATTTAGTCTATTTCCAAGGACATGCTTCCCCAGGTATGTATGCTCGTGCCTTTTTAGAAGGACGTTTAACACAGGAACAAATGGATAATTTCCGTCAAGAAGTCGACGGCAAAGGGATTTCTTCTTACCCACACCCAAAACTAATGCCTGAATTCTGGCAATTTTCAACTGTTTCAATGGGTCTTGGACCATTGAATGCTATTTATCAAGCTCGCTTCTTAAAATATTTACACAACCGCGGGTTAAAAGATACTAGCGAGCAAACTGTCTACGCTTACTTAGGTGATGGTGAAATGGACGAAGTCGAATCTCGTGGTGCATTAGCCTTTGCCGCTCGTGAAAAATTAGATAACCTCATTTTCGTCATCAACTGTAATCTGCAACGTTTGGATGGCCCCGTAACAGGAAATAGCAAAATTGTGCAAGAACTTGAAGGCAATTTCACTGGTGCAGGCTGGAAAGTCATCAAGGTGCTTTGGAGTAGCAAATGGGATGCTTTGTTAACAAAAGACAGCAGTGGCAAGTTGATGCAATTAATGATGGAAGTTGTCGATGGCGATTACCAAACCATTTCATCCAAAGACGGTGCCTATATGCGTGAACACTTCTTTGGTCGCTACCCAGAAACTGCCGCACTTGTGGCTGACATGACTGATGAAGAGCTTTCAAAACTAACACGTGGTGGGCATGATCCAATTAAAGTATTCGCGGCTTATCAAGCAGCTAAAGCGACAAAAAACCAACCTTGTGTGATCCTAATGCATACAGTTAAAGGTTATGGTATGGGTGCAGAGGCTGAGGGTCGCAATATCGCTCACCAAGTTAAAAAATTAAGCTTAGACGGTGTTAAGCATATCCGTGATTTCTTTGATATCAAGCTCACCGACGAAGAAGTTGAAAAACTCCCCTATATCCAATTTAATAAAGATTCTGAAGAATACCAATATTTACAAGCTCGCCGTACAGAGCTCCACGGCTACGTGCCAAGTCGTTTACCACGCTTTACACAAAAGTTAGAACTACCTGAGTTAGTAGAATTTTCCGCTCTATTTGAAGCACAAGCACGTCCAATTTCAACTACAATGGCATTTGTCCGTACTTTAAATATTCTTTTGAAAAAACAAAGTTTAGGTAAACATATCGTGCCAATTATCGCTGATGAAGCACGTACCTTTGGAATGGAAGGATTATTCCGTCAAGTGGGAATATATAATCCACACGGTCAAAATTATGTACCACAAGATCGCGATCAAGTTGCCTACTATCGTGAAGCCACTGATGGTCAAGTGTTGCAAGAAGGAATCAACGAACAAGGGGCGACCGCCTCTTGGATCGCAGCGGCGACTTCTTATTCCGTCAACGATGTACCAATGATTCCATTCTTCACTTACTACTCTATGTTCGGTTTCCAACGCATTGGCGATCTTATGTGGCTCGCTGGCGACCAACTCGCTCGTGGCTTTATGATCGGTGGTACTTCTGGTCGAACCACTTTGAATGGTGAAGGCTTACAACACCAAGATGGTCAAAGCCATATTCAAGCCTCTATCATTCCAAACTGCGTATCTTACGATCCAGCCTTCGCTTTTGAAGTTCCAGTAATCATTCAAGATGGTATCCGCCGTATGTACGGTGAAGATCAAGAAGATGTTTTCTATTACATCACGACACTCAACGAAACTTACGACCAACCAGCAATGCCAAAGGGTGCTGAGGAAGGTATTCGTAAAGGGCTATATAAATTTGAAACCGTTTCTGCACAGGGCAAAGAAATGGGCAAAGTGCAATTGCTAGGTTCAGGTTCTGTCCTTCGCCACGTTCGCAAAGCCGCTCAAATTTTGGCAAAAGATTTCGGCATCAGCGCAGACGTTTATAGTGCGACCTCCTTTACTGAACTTGCTCGCGATGGCGAAAGCGTTGCCCGTTGGAACAGACTTCACCCAACAGAAAAACCACGTCTTTCACACATTGCTCAAATCATGAACAACGCGCCTGCTATTGCGGCGACAGATTATGTAAAACTTTTCGCTGAACAAATTCGTGCCTTTGTTCCAACAACAAATTACAGCGTTTTAGGAACAGATGGTTTCGGTCGTTCAGATAGTCGCGAAAATTTACGGGAACACTTTGAAGTGAATGCACAGCACATTGTTATCGCTGCCCTTTCTGCGCTTGCCAAAGAAGGGGTAATTGACTCGCAAGTTGTTTCTCAAACAATCGCAAAATATGGCATTGATGCCGATCGCATTAATCCACTTTACGCATAATCTCGTTTAACTCCAAAGTGGGTCTAAACGCCCGCAAATTCAGAAAATTTTCCCCGAATTTGCGGGCGTGATTGAGTCAAAACCCGCTTGATAAAACTAAGGAAAAGAATATGGCAAAACAAATCAATATTCCCGATATTGGTGGTGATGAAGTCACTGTTACTGAAGTGATGGTTAAAGTAGGCGATGTCATTGCAGCCGATCAATCAATCATTAATGTTGAAGGCGATAAAGCATCGATGGAAGTTCCCGCTCCCGAAGCTGGGCTGGTAAAAGAAATTCTCGTGAAAGTTGGTGATAAAGTGTCAACAGGTAGCCCGATGTTAATGTTGGGAAATACGACCGCAGAACCTGTTACTCCAGCCGCTGAACCCATTCAAACTACACCAGCGGCACCAATAACCAGCACCGTAGTCGATATTCATGTACCAGATATCGGTGGCGATGAAGTGAATGTCACTGAAATTATGGTTAAAATTGGTGACAACGTCACTGAAGAACAATCGTTGATCACTGTTGAGGGCGATAAAGCTTCAATGGAAGTGCCAGCTCCTCAAGCAGGTATCGTGAAAGAAATCGTAATTAAAGTCGGTGATAAGGTCAAAACAGGATCTTTAATCATGCGTTTTGAAGTCGCTGATGTTTGCCCTGCTCAACCTGCCGTAAGTGCGGCTTCAGCACCTGCACCAACGCCCGCAGCAGTGCCAGCTTCAAGTGCAGTTGTCGCCAACAACACTAACGTGGAAGCGGCTCAAGCTTTCACCCATGCGACACCCGTCGTTCGTCGGTTAGCACGCGAATTTGGCGTAAATCTTGATAAAGTAAAAGGGACTGGGCGTAAAGGTCGGATTCTAAAAGAAGACGTTCAAGCTTATGTGAAAGCTGCAATTAAAGCAGTAGAAAGCGGTTCAGTTGCAAATGCAAGTACGAATGGCTCAGGCTTAGGTTTATTACCTTGGCCAAAAGTCGACTTCAACAAATTTGGCGAAACTGAAGTGCAAGCTTTATCTCGAATCAAGAAAATTTCCGGTGCCAATCTTCATCGTAATTGGGTGATGATTCCGCACGTAACGCAATGGGATAAAGCTGATATCACCAGCCTTGAAGCTTTCCGTAAAGAACAGAACGCTTTGCTCGCTAAGAAAAAACAAGATCTCAAAATCACACCGTTAGTTTTCATTATGAAAGCGGCGGCAAAAGCCCTTGAACAATTCCCACTCTTCAATAGTTCGTTAAGTGAAGATGGCGAAAGCGTAATTTTGAAAAAATATGTCAATATTGGCGTAGCTGTTGATACGCCAAACGGTTTGGTCGTGCCAGTTTTCAAAGATGTCAATAAAAAAGGCGTGCTTGAACTTTCGCGTGAATTGATGGAAGTCTCGCAAAAAGCCCGTGCGGGAAAATTAACTGCTGCTGATATGCAAGGTGGTTGTTTCACAATTTCCAGCCTTGGTGGTATTGGTGGTACACAATTCACTCCTATCGTAAACGCCCCTGAAGTTGCAATCCTAGGTGTTTCTAAATCTGATTTTGAACCAGTGTGGAACGGTAAAGAATTTGAACCTCGTTTAATGTTACCATTATCACTTTCTTACGATCATCGTGTAATCGACGGAGCAGATGGTGCACGTTTCATCACTTTCTTAAGCCAAGTGCTTGCCGATTTACGCCGTTTAGCGATGTAATTAAATTGAGAGGTAAAAAATGAAAGAAATAAAAACTCAAGTTGTCGTACTAGGTGGTGGTCCTGCTGGTTATTCAGCCGCTTTCCGCTGTGCCGATCTCGGTTTAGAAACTGTGATAGTAGAACGTTTCTCAACTCTTGGTGGGGTTTGTTTAAATGTAGGATGTATTCCATCCAAAGCCTTGTTGCACGTTGCCAAAGTAATTGACGAAGCCAAATCTTTGGCGCAACACGGCATTATTTTCGGCGAACCTACTACTGATTTAACTAAAATTCGTCTTTGGAAAGAAAAAGTCATCAGCCAGCTAACAACAGGGTTAGCAGGTATGGCGAAAGGACGTAAAGTAAGTATTATCAATGGTTATGGCAACTTTGACAGCCCAAATTCAATGATCGTCACTAGTACTGAGGGTGAAACTAAAATTAACTTTGATAATGCTATTATCGCTGCGGGTTCACGCCCAATTCAGTTGCCATTTATTCCGCACGAAGACCCTCGCATTTGGGATTCCACTGATGCTTTGTGCTTAAAAGAAGTGCCTCAAAAATTACTTATTATGGGCGGTGGCATTATCGGCTTAGAAATGGGAACAGTCTACCACGCTCTCGGCTCACAAATTGATGTTGTTGAAATGTTTGATCAAATCATTCCTGCTGCTGATAAAGATGTAGTCGCACTTTACACTAAGCAAGTTCAAAACAAATTTACTTTAATGTTGCAAACCAAAGTCACTGCTGTTGAAGCCAAAGATGATGGTATTCACGTTTCAATGGAAAAACAATGGGGCGATAATACTATCGAAACTAAAGTTTATGACGCTGTCCTCGTTGCTATTGGACGCACACCAAACGGCAAGCTCATTTCTGCCGAAAAAGCGGGTATAAACGTTGATGATCGTGGTTTCATCGCAACGGATAACCAAATGCGAACTAACGTGCCGCACATTTTTGCAGTTGGTGATATCGTCGGTCAACCAATGCTGGCTCACAAAGGTGTCCATGAAGGACATGTTGCAGCTGAAGTGATTTCAGGATTAAAACATTTCTTCGACCCGAAAGTCATTCCATCTATCGCTTACACTGAACCAGAAGTGGCATGGGTCGGCAAAACGGAAAAAGAATGTAAAGCCGAAAACATTAACTACGAAGTAGCAAAATTCCCTTGGGCAGCTTCAGGGCGTGCTATCGCCTCTGATTGTTCAGAAGGTATGACTAAACTCATCTTTGACAAAGATAGTCACCGTATTATCGGTGGGGCTATTGTCGGTGTTAATGGCGGCGAATTACTCGGCGAAATTGGCTTAGCTATTGAAATGGGTTGTGATGCAGAAGACCTCGCTCTCACTATCCACGCTCACCCCACCCTTTACGAGTCCGTCGGTATGGCAGCCGAAATCTTTGAAGGCTCAATTACAGATTTACCAAATCCTAAAGCGAAGAAGAAATAACCCTTAAACACAAAACCCGATCTAATGGATCGGGTTTTGTTTTGCGATAGAAAACTGAAATTTATTTTGCATTTTTCATAAAATTCAGCCAATTCGATGCCATTTCTTGATCTGTTGTCCAACCACCATAATCAACTACAGAAGCTTCAAGAGAAACTGTACAACCTCCATTTCTATCATCTAACTTACTAGCTTGAATATGTTTAGTTCCGTCATATGGTGTAAGACTGTAAGGATTTATCTCATTATAAGTATCCAAAACAGTATCGATCGCAATTTGCAATTTCATATTACTTTCCGTATTAATAAAATATTGCATATGTTATCAAGCAAGCTTACATTCCTCAGGGGTAGAAAAATGCATCATTTCTGCTTGTGGTGGTAGAACACACCCAGCTAAGATACAAGCGATGAAGACGTGAGCATCATCTATTTTAATGGAGTTGGGACTTTCATTATATTTTCCTCAAATAAATTTAACAATTATTGTTCTCTTTATACCGCAAGGTATAAAAAGAAAAAAATCTACTTCTTTTGCTCATTCCTCCATAAAGAAACAGCATTCGTTTAAAAAAATCTTTTAAATTTCATTTTTTTTTGTTTTAATCCAGCGGATCACGCCTTAAAAATCGTAAAAATTTTTCTTGCTTACTCAAGATTTTCCTTACTCGTTTAAGATAAATTTTGGTATGCAATAGTTAAGACATACAATTTACTGAAGATTAAAACAATGATTATTATTTACGGACTAAAAGAAAAAATCCAACCACGCAAAGTACAGTTAATGGAAATTATATTTGCTTGTTTAGCATTAGAATTAGGGATTCCACCCAAAAAACACGCCATACGTTTCATCGGGTTGGCACGAGAAGACTTTTATTACCCCGATGGTAGAACGGATGATTTCACTGTGATTGAAATCAACTTAATGCAAGGACGTACTGAATTTACTAAAAAACGTCTAATCAAAATGCTGTTTAGTGAATTGGAACACAAACTCAATATCGCCCCGATGGATGTGGAAATCACCATCAAAGAACAACCTGCTCATTGCTGGGGATTCCGAGGGATGACAGGTGACGAAGCAACAGATTTAACTTACAGTATTCACCGTTAAATATTTTATCAAGCGAGGTCAGCAATGTTTTCACATATTTCTCAAGCTCCAGCCGATCCAATTTTAGGTCTAGTCGAAGCCTTTAAAGCAGATCCACGTCCACATAAAATTAATCTCAGTATTGGTGTTTACAAAAATGCTGTAGGTGAAATTCCAATGTTCGCTTGCGTCAAACAAGCTGAAACAGAACTGCTTAAGCTTGAACAAAACAAAAATTATCTCAGTATTGACGGCATCGCAACTTACAGTGCCTTTACGCAAACTTTATTATTCGGCAATGATGCCGAAATTCTCCGTTCAAAGCGTGCTGTCACTTGTCAAAGCTTGGGTGGTACTGGTGCATTACGCATTGCAGCAGAATTAGCACGTCTCATCGGCATTAAAAAAGTGTGGATTTCAAATCCAACTTGGCCAAATCACCTCGCTATCTTCCAAGCTGTCGGCATTGAGATCGCCGAATATCGTTATTACAATCACGATTGTCACACACTTGATTGGGAAAATATGCTAATTGATCTCAGCCAAGCTAATAATGGTGATTTAGTATTACTCCATGGTTGTTGTCATAATCCAACAGGCATTGATCCAACACCTGCTCAATGGCGAGAGCTCGCTAAGCTCAGTGCCACGCGAGGCTGGCTACCGCTTTTTGACCTTGCCTATCAAGGTTTTGCTAACGGCTTAGACGAAGATGCTCAAGGTTTACGCACTTTTGTTGACACTCATGCTGAACTTCTCGTCGCAAGTTCCTATTCTAAAAACTTTGGGCTTTACAATGAACGTGTTGGAGCTTTCACACTCGTCGCCAAAGACGCAACTTCTGCTCAAAAAGCACAAAGCCAAATCAAACGTATTATTCGCACACTCTACTCTAATCCACCTTTCCATGGTGCTGCTTGTGTCAACCTCATTCTCGCCGATACCGCTAAACGCCAACAATGGGAAACTGAATTACTCGTAATGCGTGAACGCATCAAACAAATACGTAACCAATTAGTTACAAGCCTCCAAGCAAATGGCGTTAACCAAGACTTTAGTTTTATCACTGCTCAAAACGGTATGTTCTCTTTCAGTAGCCTAACGCCAGAACAAGTCGCACGCTTGAAAAAAGAATTTGCAATCTATATCGCAGGTTCTGGCAGAATTAACGTCGCCGGCATCACGCCCACTAATATTGGCACAATTGCTCACGCTATTGCTCAAGTCCTTTAACTCACTACGCCCCGATTTTCAAATAAAAATGCCGTTTTTAAACGGCAATCTTACCGACGGGGCTTTGTTTGTAACAAACTCTATCCGTTTTTTGCGAGTAAAATTTTCCCGATTTTAAAGGCGTGATGAGCTAATAAAGAAGTGATAATTAAACAATTTCAACGGTTGAAAACAATCTTTACTCACACCGATCGTGATTCAAACAAACTCTTTTGCTTTAAAAAGCGTAAGACTATTTTAAGTGGTTTATAACATTTCACTTAAATCTGAGAAGAGAAAAGTTATAATTCAAACAAGTTGCTTTGTCTAAAAAAACATGTAGCTTGCTAACCAAGTGATTTTTATAGAAATTTTTCTAAACATAAAAAGCATGTTCGTTAAATAATAGATAAATGAATTAATATTTAGACGTTTGATTTGAATAATTTCAATGAGAGATAAAATTTATGGTACAATTCCATCGGTTTTTCATCGGTATTTTTTTATGAGTAAACGTTGGACAATTTTTTTAGGTACTCTTGTTGTTATTCTTTTAGGATGGTTTTATCATCTTAATCAAATAACTACACTTCAGTCGCTTATTTTGTCTAATAAAAAAGAAGGTGTAGAGACACCAACTTATGTTGGAGAAGATATGTACACTATCGCTTTTAATAAAGCGGGAGTGAGAGAGTACGCCCTCACTGCTCCTAAAGTCACTTACTTTCAACAGTCTGAAAAAGCATTATTTCAGCAACCACAACTTGTTTTATTTCGTAATAATGCAGGAGAAATGTTACCAACTTGGCGAATTACGGCACAAAGTGCGGTATTAAACAAACAAGAACAGTTATCTTTAGACGAAAATGTCAAAATATTAAATCTGCAACCAGAATTTGTAGTAAAAACACTAACAACGGCAAAAGCTTTTGTGAATATCAAAACAGGTGATTATTATTCACCTTTGCCAACAACAGTGACAGGACCCCAACTTATTTCTAATGGACAATCTATGTCAGGAAACTTTAATCAGCAACTTATCACTCTAGAAAATCAAGTCGATACTCACTATGAATTCAAACAACCGTAAATTAATTATCTTGCCAGTTATGCTAGCAAGCATAATCTTTTCATTGATTCCTCAAGCTTTTGCGTTAAAAAACGATACTCATCAACCAATTAATGTGCTTTCTGATAAACAATCTTTGAATCTTGTTTCATCACAAGCAGTATTTACACAAAATGTTTATATCACTCAGGGATCAATTCAGATAAAAGCTCAAAAAGTAGTTGTCACACAATCAAAAGATAAAAAAAGTGAAACTTTAGATGCTTATGGTACACCAGTTTATTTCCAACAAACTTTAGACGATGGGAAGATCGTCAAAGGCTCAGCCGAACTTGTCAATTATGATATAAAAAACGAGTTTGTTACGCTTATCGGCAATGCACAATTACATCAAGATGATAGCCAAATTGAAGGGCGTAAAATTACGTATGATGTCAAAACACAACAATTAAAAGCAGACAGTGGTGAGACGGGGCGTCGTGTGCGAACTATCTTAATTCCAACACAATTAAATGGAGGGAAAAATGCACATCAACCTAAAGAAGAAACACCACCAACGATTAACTTTAATACTCGTGCACCTTTGACTCAGACATCTGGTACACAAAAATTGCGAAATGAAAAGAAAATAAATACCCACTCTTCGCAAAATATGAATAAGTTGTCTAATGGCAATACGTCAACAAA
Source organism: Actinobacillus sp. (assembly GCA_020026055.1). GTDB lineage: Bacteria > Pseudomonadota > Gammaproteobacteria > Enterobacterales > Pasteurellaceae > Actinobacillus_C. The sequence continues at coordinate 62,743 of JAHHRA010000004.1, read as the reverse complement.
ATTAAGCAAGGAATAATTTATGGCAACGCTTTCGGCACAACATTTAGCCAAAAGTTATAAAGGACGTCAGGTCGTATCTGATGTGAGTTTTGATGTCCATTCTAATGAAATTGTCGGGCTACTTGGACCAAATGGTGCAGGTAAAACGACTTCTTTTTATATGGTCGTAGGGCTTGTAAATCATGATGCAGGGAAAATCTGTATTGATAATGAAGATTTAACTCAATTGCCAATGTTTAAACGTGCACAACAAGGATTAGGCTATCTACCTCAAGAAGCATCTATTTTCCGAGCACTTTCTGTTTACGATAATCTCATGGCAGTCCTTGAAATCCGCAAAGAGCTTACTGCTAAACAACGCCGCAATAAAGCAAATGATTTAATTGAAGAGTTTAATATTGGACATATTCGTAATAATCTTGGTCAATCTCTCTCTGGAGGTGAGCGTCGCCGTGTCGAAATTGCTCGAGCATTAGCCGTTGACCCCAAATTTATTTTATTAGATGAGCCTTTTGCAGGAGTTGATCCTATTTCGGTGATTGATATAAAAAAAATTATCCTTGAGCTCCGTAATCGTGGGTTAGGTGTTTTGATTACTGATCACAATGTACGTGAAACTTTAGATGTTTGTGAGCGTGCTTATATTGTAAGTAGTGGGAAGATGATCGCTGCAGGAACACCAGATGAGATTTTAAGTAATGAACATGTTAAACGTGTTTACCTCGGTGAACAGTTTAAACTTTAATTTGAGATAGTTATTTTGTTATTTACACAACTCCTAACTTTAGAAAATATCCGTCAAGGCATCAATTGTGCCAGCAAAAAACGTACTTTCGAAATAATAGGCGAAATTCTTGCACCAGAAGCGGATATCCCTTTTAATTATGACGAAAACGAAACGCAAGAAAAAGACATCGCTAAAGAAAAAGAAATTTGCTGTACAGATTATTTTTTTACTCGCGAAAAAATTGGTAACTCAGGCTTAGGTAATGGCGTTGCAGTGCCAAAAGGTCGCCTCCCACGAGGCACAAAACCGCTTGCTACTTTTTTACAACTTTCAGAAGGCGTGGATTATGATGCACCTGATCATCGTGATGTCGATCTTATCCTCGCTATTCTTATTCCTACTGAACTTTGTGGTGAATTCTCACTTAAATTACAAGAAATTACAGAACGTTTAATGGATAAGAATCTTTGTAAAAAACTTCGTATCGCCCAAAGTAAAGAAGAAATATGGCAAATTTTCAAAGAAAATGATATTCAATATCTTGAACAAACAGCTCACATTCTTGATGTTGAAAATAATGAGAATGATTGTGAGAATATAAAGAAACAACTGTAAAAGATAACAATAGATTAGAAGGAAATTATGAAAATCATTATTATCAGTGGGAGATCGGGTGCGGGTAAATCTGTTGCTCTACGAGCCTTAGAAGACATAGGCTACTATTGCATGGATAATATTCCATTAGAACTTCTTCCTCAACTAATTGAACTTTTAAGTAAAAGTCAGAAATCTATTGCTATCAGTCTTGATATCCGTAATCTTCCCAACAATACTGACAGTATTAATGCCATTGTCAATCCACTTGAAAATAAACATCAAATTCAAATTGTCTTTTTAGATTGCGATCGTAATGTTTTAATTCGGCGCTATAGCGATTCTAGACGTATTCACCCTGTTTCTCAAGTTTATGAACTTCCCCTTGAACATGCGATTGATCATGAATACCAATCATTGTTGCCATTACGTGAACAAGCCAATCTTATCATCGATACTTCAAAACTTTCTACCCATCAACTTGCTAGTAAGTTACGCTTATTCACACTAGGCAAAGATGATAAAGAATTACAAATTATCATTCAGTCTTTTGGTTTCAAATATGGTTTACCATTGGATGCAGACTATGTTTTCGATACTCGATTTCTGCCCAATCCACATTGGTTATCTGAATTACGTCCTCATACAGGCTTAGAAAAATGCGTCCAAGATTACCTCGACGCTCAAAATTCTGTTCAAGAATTTCTCACTCAAACTCAAAACTATCTTGCCCATTGGCTACCACTACTTGAAGCTAATAATCGCAGCTATTTAACTATCGCTATCGGTTGTACAGGTGGAAAACACCGCTCAGTTTATCTCGCCGAAAAGATAGGTGCATTTTTTGCTCAAATGGGGAAAAAAGTAAAAGTAGTACACCAAGCATTATAAGGAAAAATGGCAAATTTTTTCGAATTTCAAAGCGTAAATTAGTTAATTAATTTTTAAAAAATATGCTCTTAAATCTCATTAACTCTGTTTTAGATAATGCAAAGACACCTAAACCGCCATTTTTCAACGTCAACCACTTAAAAGGCACTTCGGGGAAAGTAGCTACAAGCTCAAGCATACTGTTGCCTACTTCGCAAATAAGTAAACCGTCGTCATTTAGATAATCACTGGCGTTAGCAAGAATTTGTTTAGTGATAGTAAGCCCATCTACGCCTGACCCTAATGCAATTTCTGGCTCAGAGTAAAATTCTGTTGGCATATCAGCGAGATCTTCTGCGTCGACATAAGGCGGGTTAGTGACGATGAGATCGTATTTTTCATCCAATAAGTTTTCAAAAAGATTGGATTGCAAAGGGATAACACGTTCTGCAAGCTGATAACGTTCGATATTGATTTCAGCGACATTCAACGCATCAATAGAAATATCAACAGCATCAACTTCAGCGTCAGGAAATGCTATTGCACAAGCGATCGCAATACAACCACTGCCTGTACACATATCTAAAATACGCCGTGGTTCAGATTTGATTACTTCCGCAAATTCATCTGCAATTAATGCACCAATCGGTGAACGGGGTACAATTACGCGTTCGTCAACATAAAACGGCAACCCGCAAAACCACGCTTGATTAGTTAAATAGGCTACTGGTACTCGTGTTGAAATTCGAGCAATCACCAATTGAACTAACTGTTTTTTTTCTGATTGTGTTAAACGAGCATTAAAAAGAGTTTCTGGCACATCAAGTGGCAAAGCTAATGTCGCTAATACGAGGTGTAACATTTCGTCCCAAGGATTATCACTCCCTTGTCCTAAATAAATATCTGCTTGATTGAAAACACTATACCCCCAGCGTAAAAAATCTTGGATAGTTTGTAAATCTTGCACAATTCCGTCAGTTTCAATTTTTGTGACTAATTCTTGGTTAAATACTTGCATAAAAATCCTTTATTATTAATGGTTTGCCTTTATAACATATCAAAATCAAGGTTTTAAGGAATATTTTCCAAATTTAAGCTAAAATGCACATCTCATCTGCGATTTAGGCTATTTTATGACTTATACTACACACACTCAGCTATACCAACAACGCTACCAACAACTCAATCAATGTCTACAACGTTGGGAAAAACAATTCCAAGATAAACGGAATCATACTATCCAAATGTGTTTTGAAAATGGGCTTTTTACTCAAAATTTCGAAACCCTTGATTTTTATTTTACCGAAATACATCGCACGCTTGAGCACCTCTCTCAGCTTCAAGCAAATGACACAGAGAAAGCCCATTATCTTAGCGAAAAAATTATCAACCAATGTGCTGCATTGCGGGAAGCATTAGATCGTCAATTTAGCACACCGACTAAAAACGTTATTCCTAACATTCAAAACTATACTTCTCGTGAAGTACTACGCCAACAAATCCATACGCTTCCCCCTCGTGAACGTTTAGCAAAATACTATGAAGCATTAACTGAGTTAAATCTCAAAATCGATCAAATCCAAGATCGGCTCGCCATCTGCCCTCAACAAGAGCAACAACATCTCAGTAAACAGCTTGAATTTCAACAAAAAAGGCGCCAGAAAGCACTGAATGCGATTGAAAATTTAGAAGAATATTTACAGCGCTCTTAAAAAATGAAAAGCAAACAATTAGTTGATATTTTGTTCTTTCTTTAATACAGTCATACTTCTCATGCTAAACCGTAAACAGAGGAATTTATGCGTTTTCTTATTGCTTTATCTATACTTTAGTTGACTTTCTTCACTATTAATGCCTTATTTCAAGAATTATTTGTGTTCTTTTACAAAGAACACTTACTGGTTGGCTCCCTGCGACAATAAGCAATCTATTCGTTAAATAATTACAAGACTGATAAAAAATTACCAATGCAATAAAACAAAATACATAAAATTAATTATAAATAGTAAACGCTTTTAGAATAATCAATAAAAAACGCCTCATTTGAAGCGTTTTTTATTGATTGTTCACGCCAGTAAAATCAGAAAAAATTTCTTATAAAAAATTACAAGCATGTTGAACGTAACCATATTAACAAGACAAATTTTGAATACTAAACTCCGTATTTTGTAACTAAAGTTAATAATTAATTAATGTCGCCATAATCGTGTGAAAAAGCCACTTTTTTCAGCATTTTCTCCTAAGCGGCGATGAATTTTATCAATAAGTGAAACATTGCCTTTCCCTACTTGCCATGTTTCCTCATTCAACAATAATGGTTGCTTAAACATAATCTCGCAAGCCTGATTGATATTTTCGACTGCCCAAAGCGAAAAAATTCGTTTATCAACTGCAGATTGTAATTCCTCAGATAAACTTAATTGTTCAAGTGTGGCTTTAGGAATGATGACGCCTTGTTTCCCAGTTAATCCCCTCGCCTGACAAATCGCAAAAAAACCTTCAATTTTATCATTCACACTCCCTACTGTGTGCACTCGCCCAAATTGATCAATTGCACCTGTTACAGCAATAGCTTGGGGCAATAATTCATCAGCAAGGCTACTAACTAAGCTTAAAAAACACGCTAATGAAGCACTATCACCGTCAATTTCGCCATAAGATTGTTCAAAAACGACGGTAGCAGAAAACGGAAGTTGAGCTGGAAGATGTAATACATTAGCAAGACAAGCTTCTGCTATCATCAATCCTTTGCTATGCACATTTCCTGCAAGTTCATTTTTACGTTCAATATCGATCACTTCTCCATCACCAAATTGCACAAGGCAACTGATCCGCACAGGCTCTCCAAAAGTCTTTGGCACACCTGCATACTCCACCACTGATAAACCATTAATTTGCCCTACTCTTTCGCCATCAGTAGCAATATAGATTTGATCTTGCAAAATGGCTTGATAAGCTTGCTCACGCAGTTGGCTTTGTTGCTGATCTTTCTGTGTGAAATATTGGCGTAAAATATCAACTGTCAATAAATTTACGCTATTTTCATCATGTTGTGTTTTGTTAAGCAAAGTAGCTTGCTGGAAAATTTTTTCAATTCGCCACGGTGATAAGCTCACCCAATTGAGACTTTCACTTTCACGAACAAATTGTTGGTATAAGAGATTAATTGCCTCGATTTCAATTTTTTTATGCTGTTGTTCTGCTAGGGACTTCACCCACCAAAACCATTTGTTAGCATTATTATGTTGTCTTAAATCAACCATTTCTTCCAATTCAGCATAATCAGCAAGTTGGTAAAGATTAAATTCAGCATCATGAAAACGTGCTAATTCTTCTCGCGTACCTAACAAAATGACTTTTAAATTCAATGGATAATCAGCAAGTTCAAATGGGAAATATCCTCGTTTATCTTCTCCTTGCCAGACTAAAACCTGTGTTACTAGCAACGTTTTTAAACGTTGCCAAAGACGAAAATTATTCAACAATTCAGCTACATTTAAAAGTAACACGCCTCCGCTAGCTTCTTGTACCATCCCAAGTTGAATGTGGCTTTGTTTTGATTTTTCATCGAAGTAAAGCTTACCAAAAAGGCTCGTGCTATCTACATACAAACCCGTCATCACTTTAGGAGATTGATATTTAGACAATCGAGTAAAGACTGTTTGTCCTTCTCTATTGCGTTTAGCTTGATAGAAAAATTTTTCGATTTTCAAAGCGTGTTTTTGATAAAAATCTTGAATGAAATCTGCGACAAAGGGAGCATATTCCGCTATATTTTCAGTTTGTAACACCAATAACTTTTGTGTATCTAATTGCAAAAACGTTTCTAGCACTTTTTTACTTTGTAATTGAAAAGAAAAAAAATTTAATTCTTCAGGAAAAGTTGCTAACGGAAAATTTTCAATACAAGGCGTTAATTGTGTTGTTTGAAGCTGGTACTTATCCCCTATTTTACAAGATTTATCAGAGCTAATTTCATTCACTGTATTCATTTTCTTAAATATTCACACGTTTAAAATCAAATTTGTCATTATGACATATTTTTTGATTTTGAGGATAATTATCTAATAATTTATATTTAGCATTGATTTATCAGAAAGAGTTTTAGAGAATGGCAATCTCAGTTATTTTACGGAGTTTTCTATGCAAAAAATTTATGAAGTTAATCCTAAAGGCAGTATGGAGCAACTCTCACATTTAGAAGTTAAATACCTCAATCAAACTGCTCAAACCCCACTTTATCAACTCTATCGTAACTGTTCACTAGCAGTATTAAGTTCAGGATTCATCACGGATAACAGCCACGCTTTATTAAGCCGTTATCAAGATTTTGATATTAAATTACTCAAAAGCGAACGTGGAGTAAGACTTGAACTACATAATCCGCCTGAAAGTGCTTTTGTTGATGGAAAAATGATTCAAAATATTCAATATCATTTGTTTGCGGTGTTACGCGATATTTTATTTGTACACATCCTCAACCACCGCAATAACCATTCAGATAACCAAGATAGTTATTACTTAACTAATCAAGTATTTGATATTTTACGTAATGCTCGAGCTTTCAAAACAGGAGAAAAACCAAGCTTAGTCGTATGCTGGGGTGGACATTCAATTAATGATGTGGAATATGCTTACTGCCGTGCAGTCGGTTCTGAGCTAGGTTTACGTGAGCTTAATATCATTACGGGTTGTGGTACAGGAGTAATGGAAGCACCAATGAAAGGTGCTGCTGTTGGGCATGCTAACCAACGTTATTCTGCCAGCCGTTTTATTGGTATTACTGAACCTTCGATCATCGCTTCAGAAGCTCCAAACCCAATTGTCAATGAATTAATTATTATGCCTGATATCGAAAAACGCCTTGAAGCTTTTGTACGGATGGGTCATGGTTTCATCATTTTCGCAGGTGGTCCTGGCACATTTGAAGAATTTTTATATATTTTAGGCATTAAAATGCATCCGAAAAACGAGGGATTAATTCTACCACTTATTCTCACTGGTCCAAAAGAATGTGCAGATTATTTCGACGCAATTAATCAATTTATGGTCGAAGTTTTTGGTGAAAAAGTGCAACAATACTATGACATCATCATTGATGACCCTGTGCGAGTTGCCAGACAAATGAAACAAAGTATTGAAAACGTGACTGCACAACGCCAAGCAAATAATGATGCCTATTGTTTTAATTGGAGTTTATTCGTTGAAGAAGCTTTACAAAAACCTTTTATCCCAACTCACGAAAATATGCAAAACCTTAATTTACATACTGATCAACCCGAAATGGAATTAGTTGCAAATTTAAGACGTGCTTTTTCAGGTATCGTAGCAGGAAATATTAAACCAGAAAGTAAAGCAGAAGTAGCAAAATATGGTAAATTTAAACTTAATGGTGCACCAAGTTTGATGCAGAAAATGGATAAATTATTGCGAGCATTTGTAAAACAACATCGAATGAAAATCCCGACAGGAACACCATATGAACCTTGCTATGAAATTAATTATCAAGATTAAAATTTAATTCACAAAAGGACTCGTTTTTTGAGCAATTTTATTTTAGAATTGATGCGAGTTACAACGTAACGGAGTAACAGATAACCTGTTTTAACTTATGACGAAATTTAAAACTGCCTATGAAATACCAACAATTAAGCAATCAAGAAGCTAAATGGAAATGGGATTATTTGATCCAAAAATATCGTAATAATGAACAAATTTGCCGTTATCAAGAAAAAAGCCTCAATCAACAACAGATTCAAGCCTTGATTGAAAATGAAAATAATACTGATTTTATTGAAAACTGGATCAAACGTCATCTCCACCCTGCTCTCAAAACTAAGCTAGACCAAGCAATACGAGCCAAACGTAAACGCTTTTTCAACGCTGAACATCCACATACTCGTAAAAAATCAATCGATCTCGACTTTCAAGTTTGGAAACGTCTTGCTGATTGTTCACAAAAAATGAATATGACTCTATCAGAGACTATTCTTTATATGATTGAGACTCAAGAACAAAAGAGTTTATATGTCGAACACGTCACAGATATTCGATCGAGTTTAGAGGCGTTATTGAAAGATACAAATAAGTAAAATTTTTTGTTTTAACTTATTGTCTGAGTTGCTTTCGCTTGGAAGCTAGTTTCTTTATTACAATTCAAAATAACATTTTTACTGCATATAATTTCAAAAAACTTGCATTTCCAAAATCCTTGCATATAATTCACCAAATTTTTTAGATTGAAGATGAAAATAGCTGATGATTAAAATTAGAAAACGAAGAAATCAGAAACGAACACAAGCTTCAATCCTTGTTTTGTCTATTAAAATACCTACAGCCGAGCATATTATGTTCGGCTGTTTTTTTATGTTTCAAATTTAAAGGAGAAAATTCTATGCGTAAAACTTTTTGGAAACTCATTTCTATGCGTAAAACTTTTTGGAAACTCATGATGACAATTGTTATGAATGTGACAATGCTAAACTTTTCTGTGGCTCAAACCAAACCTTTAAAGGCTGACTTGATCATTAAAAATGGCACAGTTTTAACCATGAATGCTCAACATCAAATTTTTGAAAAAGGAGTAGTGGTAATTAAAGGGAATAAAATTCTGGCAGTGGGAAATGCTGATTTATTAAAAAACTATCAATCCCCTAAAGTCTTAGATGTTAAGGGCGATATTGTGATGCCAGGGTTAATTAACACTCACACCCACGCTTCAATGACGGTTTTCCGTTCCCTCGCTGATGATGTACCTGATAGATTACATCGCTATATGTTCCCTTTGGAGAAAAAACTAGTTTCTCCTGAAATGGTACGCATTGGAGCTGATTTAGCTAATGTCGAAATGTTAAAAGGTGGAGTAACTACTTATGCTGATATGTATTACTTTGAAGATGAAGTTGCTAAAACTGTAGACAAAATCGGTATGCGTGCAGTACTGGGTGAAACAGTAATTAAGTTTCCCGTTGGCGACTCAAAAAATGCTAAGGAAGGTCTCGCTTATGCTATTAAATTTATTAAGCAATATAAAAACCATCCTCGTATAACCCCTGCCTTTGCCCCTCACGCTCCTTACACCAATAGCACTGAAGATTTACAGAAAATTGCGAAATTATCCATAGAAATGGATGTGCCTATGTTAATTCATCTTGCAGAAACCCAGCGTGAAAAAGATGCTATTGCTAAACGCACTAACGGCAAAACCCCTGTGCAGTATATGGCAGAAATTGGAGCTTTAAATAACAAAGTAGTGGCAGCCCATGCTATTCATTTAAATGATAACGACATTGCTTTGTTAAAAAAACACTCAGTTGGAATTGCTCATAATATTGGTGCAAATACTAAATCAGCTAATGGAATTGCACCTGTAGTTGCTATGTTAAAACAAGGCATTGCTGTGGGCTTGGGCACAGACGGTCCAATGTCTAGCAACACATTAAGTACTATGAATGTGCTAAACCTTGTTGGAAAGTTTCATAAACTTGCGAACAAAGATCGCATGGCAATGCCTGCTATTGAAGTTGTAAAAATGGCAACTATTGGTAGTGCAAAAGTTTTACAAATGGATGATAAAATAGGTTCACTGGAAACAAATAAGCTTGCAGATATTATTGTTGTTGACACCCAAGCTCCACATATGAATCCTATGTATGATCCGTACTCTGCTTTAGTTTATGGAGCTAATGCAAATGATGTAAAACATGCAATCGTTGATGGCAAAATCCTCATGCAAGATCGTAAGCTAACTACAGTTGATGAAAAACAAATCATCCAAACTGCCCGAGCCTTTGAACAAAAAGTACGAGCCACGATTACGGATATTGGCGAAGTAGTTGAATAATCAGATAAGACATTGCAAATCAAAACGCACATCAAATGATGTGCTTTTTTTTGCCGAATTTGGTAGCGTTATCCACCTATGCGGTTAAAAAGTATAGCGGGCGAAAACATTGGCTCCGAAATTTTGTAACGTGTAAGGAGAAGTACCAATAAAACGATTATATTCTAACCCTGCACCTGTACTAAAACGATCGGTAATTTTATATTCCGCTCCTGCTGTTGCACTAATGCTAAATTTTGTTTGATTCAATCTAAATGATTCAAATCCCCATAAATCAGTACTATCCGCTTTAGCTCTTATAAAACCAAGTCCTAGACGTGCACCAATATAAGGGCGAATAATAGATTCGAGTAAAAACGCATAACTATAGGTTACACCTATACTATAAGCACGAAGACTTGCAGTACCATGATCTATTTTTTCATTCCAACTCTCATCATATGCCTTACCAAAATTAGAGAAATCAAAAGCCAAACGGTTGCTTCCATCAAAATCCAACCCTAAGGCAATACGTTGGCTGAAATTAGTCTTACTATCATTGCTGCTTATGTCATCACCTTCAAATTTTCCGTTGAATTTTAAACGACTCATTCCCAAATCCAACTGCGTAAAATATTTAAGCTCAGCTTGAGCAGTTGAAACAGCTGTTAAACCTAGCACCAATGTGGCTAACAATGTTTTTTCATTTTAATCTCCTTTAAATGATATTTAACTTTTTTACTTTTGATATGTGAAAATTTTCAAATCTAATATTCTCTGTAAAAAAATAATTACTTTAATAAGCTTAAATCCTCGTCCAATCAAAATCTCAATTCACAATGCCTATGGCGTGCCATTAAAATTCGCATAACGCCAGCCTTAATCTTTGCGTCCTTGCGGATAAAGCATTTTCGATATAGCTTTGCACTTGGATGTAAACTGCTTGTTTAAATAGTGTGGTATCTCCTATATTGTCATTGAGGTTGTCGCTGCTAGCGTAATAACGAAAATCAACAGCTGTTGCTAAAATCCACTCAACTGCTTGCGGTTTGATTTCGACTTTTTCAAATTTACGTTGGCGTTCAGCCGATCTGCCATCAGGTTCGTACCAATAGCCAAAATCTTCCAATTTTCGCCGTTCTTTGCCTGCGATCAGCCAATATGCAATTTCATGCAAAGTGTAGTAATAAATCGCATTATATGAACATTGTAAGTGAGCAGAAAATCGGTTCTTCTCCGCCCTTAACTAATCTCGTGTTATATTTCTGACTAAAATATTGGTTAAAAATGCGAATAATATCTTCAATTTTGTGATTTTCTTACATCATCATAAGCTTATTGTTTTGGTTTAAAGGTTAAAAGCGTTTGTTTTAGCAAAAAAAGCAGGATTTACCTGCTTTTTCCATCTATTTTACACACTAATCGTGTTTGATTTTTCCAAGGCTTCAATGCGTTTCGTAATAGGTGGGTGGCTTAAAAATAAATCCATTACCGAACCCCGTTTACCATCAATTCCAAAGGCTGCCAATCCACCTTGCATATCCTGTGGATCATTAATGGCATTAAGGCGTTTTAACGCATTGATCATTTTTTGCTTACCAACCAAACGAGCAGCCCCTGCATCCGCACGGTATTCACGATAGCGAGAGAACCACATTGCGATAATATTAGCTAACACACAAAATACTACTTCTAATACCATTGAAACTAAAAAATAAATCCCGTGATTTATGCTACTGTTTTCATCATCACTTCGCGAAGCCGCAATGATTTTTGCAAGCAAGCGAGAAATAAAAATGACGAAAGTATTAAGCACACCTTGTAATAATGCCATCGTCACCATATCGCCATTGTTGATATGACTCATTTCGTGAGCCAATACGGCTTCAACTTCATCTCTAGTCATATTATTCAATAAGCCTGAACTCACGGCAACTAATGAAGATTTTTTACTTGCTCCTGTTGCGAACGCATTCATTTCGTCAGCATAGTAAATTGCCACTTCAGGCATTGGTAAATTTTCTTTTTCAGCTAATGCTTTTATTGTTTGTAGTAACCAACGTTCTGTTTCATTAGTTGGATTAGTGATTACTTCCCCTCCCACAGAACGTAATGCTATCGTTTTTGACATCATCAATGAAATAAACGAACCAACAAAGCCAAACAAACTTGCAATAATCAAAAGATTTAATGCATCTTGCGAATGAACACCTGTCAAAGTAAGAATAATGTTAAACACAAATAATACTGCCATATTCGTGGCAAGGAATAACAAAATTCGCATCATAAAAATCCTCCTTTTGAAATAATAAATTTTGTAATCAAAACTGAATATATCTATTTGTAAATTAAGCTTCAAGTAGAAAATTACGCGATAATTTTATGAAGTTATTTATTTTGCTAGAAACTAAAAGCGGGATATTTCTTTACAATTCATCATATTCACCACAATGTCATCTGCTTTTCTATTTTCTTTTTTTTGCTGGGAAGCTGTACTTGCACCCCAATTAGGCGTACTGCTCTACCCTGACAACGTTGCCAAATTTGATTGAGTAACAGTTGAAAAGTCGCCAAATCTAATTTTAAACCTGTTTTTTCTAGTGTAGTTTGGGTGAAATCGTCAAATTTTAGCTTAACACCAAATTTGTTGAACGCTTGCAAAGGGATATCAGGACAAGTCTGTTTAAGACGCTGTTGCAACTGCTCAAACAACTGTACTAATAATGACTGAGCTTGTTCAAGACGAGTAAGATCCTGAAAAGTAGTGTGTTCAACCGCAACGGATTTACGTTGTTTTGAAGGCTGAACAAGTCGGGTATCTACACCGTGACTAAACTGCCAAATTTGCTCGCCGATTTTACCAAATTGGCTTAACAGCAGATTTTTACTCACCTGTTGCACATCACAACATTTTAGCAACCCTAAACTTGCTAGTTTTTGTGTTGTTACTCTACCAACATTTGGAATCTTACTTAACGGCAAATTACGCACAAAATCCTGCACTTGATGAGGTTCAATTACAAAAATTCCATCTGGTTTATTTTGATCAGAAGCGATTTTAGCTAAAAATTTTAACGGTGCAACTCCAGCTGATGCTGTTAATTTCGTTTTTGCAAAAATCTTCGCACGAATCTCTTCGGCAATCCAAGTTGCAGATCCCTGACAAGAGCAACAATCTGTAACATCTAAATAAGCTTCATCTAACGACAATGGCTCAACAAGCTCTGTATACTCTCGAAAAATTTGCTGAATTTGCATCGAAACTTGTCGATAAAGTGCCATATTCACAGGTAATAATACTAAGTGAGGACATTTTTTTAGTGCTCGAGCGGTTGACATTGCACTGTGCAACCCATATCGCCGTGCTTCATAATTACAAGTTGAAAGCACTCCTCGTTCATGAGTTGCTCCACCCACTGCCACAGGTAACCCCCGCAATGCTGGATTCTCTCGCATTTCTACTGATGCATAAAAGCAATCCATATCAATGTGGATTATTTTGCGAGATTTAGAGGAATATTGGTTCATAAGCAATATAAAAACAAATATTAAACGATATTAGTCTACTATTTATTACTGTAAAAATAAACAGTATATGTTGTAATTAAACACAGAAAATACGCTAGTAAAATCAGAAAAATTTTTCTTTTTAGAACATAATGACATTTTCTTTTTTCTACTGACTACAAACTGAATCCGCATCAGCAAATGGAAAAAGAAATTAAATCACGCTCGCAAAATCAAAAAAATTTTCCATTTTTGCAAGTATTTTTCTCTCATCTAAGCAGTTTCTCCACATATTCTCGCCATTCTTGCAAAAGTTGCAAATTTTTCTCATCGCCTAAATGTGCTTCCCATAATGTTTGAAAACGTTGTTCTAAATCTGTTGCTTCTTGTTCAAGTTTACGTTGACGATATTTTTGCCATTTAACTTGTTCACTTCTTGGTAACGTTTTGAAGAAATATCTTGCTTGATAATGGAATAATAAAACAGGAATACGAGGATCTTCGAAATGAAGCCCTGCTTCCGCCCATTTTTCTGCTGGCAGGTTATGCATAATATTTAAATTATTACGATCATTTTGATTAAAAAATCCTGCATATAAAGCGGTTTCAACATTTCCATCCACAGAAAATTCTCGCTCATTCGTACAAATTTCTAAAGTGAAATCACGGATAAATTGTTTATTACGTAATAAAGTTAAATTGTGCTGACATTTGTTGAGATCGATAGCTAAACGTTCGAGATCTTGTGGTCTTAACACATTTAATGGAGCTATAAATGGACATTTGTTGATATGTATGCCTTTCAAAGGTACAGATGCGGTTCCTTGAGCACTAAGAACCGTTTTTTTAGTATATAAAATTTGTCGATTAGTCGATGCAGTACGGTTGAGCATCGATTCAACATCGCCCATTAAATCGCAACAATGCACTAAATTCATATTTTTCATATCCCATGCAAGCGGAACGATTACTGATACATTGGCACGAGCATTACCAAACATCCCTGAAACATGTACTAATGGTGTGAAATTAGTAGTGTCCAGCATCGTTGCAACTGCTTTTTTATCGCGTTTTTGAAAATAAAAATCAAAGAGTTTTGGTTGACATTGTTTGATCAATTTTGCCATCGCGATCGTAGCGTAAACATCGGACATCGCATCATGAGCGTGTTCGTGGGCAATGCCATTGGCTTGAGTGAGCAACTCCAATCGAAATGATGGCAAACCACCATCATCGTAAACCCATTGTATCCCCTCTGGACGTAAAGCATAACACGCACGCACTAAATCCAATAAATCCCAGCGTGAATTACCATTTTTGTAACTATAGGCATAAGGATCAAGTAAATTGCGGAAAAAAGTATAGCGTGTCATTTCATCGTCATAACGAATATTGTTATAACCGAAAATGCAAGTGTTAGGTTGACTAAATTCTTGCAAAATGCGTTCAGCAAATTGATATTCGACAATGCCTTCTGCATTACATTGTTGTGGCGTAATACCCGTGATAAGCACAGCTTCAGGGGAAGGCAAGTAATCATTAGTTTGCTGGCAATACAACATCACAGGTTTATCTATTGGATTAAAGTTGGCATCAGTGCGGATCCCCGCAAACTGTGCAGGACGATCGCGAGCGGGATCAACGCCAAAACTTTCGTAATCATAAATAAAGAAACTGAAATCCTGAGGCATTTTTTGTTCTCCTCGCAAAGACATTTTAGAAAGGCAGTCTATCTAAATAAAACAGGCTCAACATCGCTATCACGCCAAAAACGATGCCTAATAAATTGATTTTGGTTATTTTTTCTTTAAATAATCCACCACCAACAAGTGTCGCTAAAATCATAACGCCGATATTCATACTCGCAAAAACTAATGTCGGGTTACTGCTGAAATATTGGTGAGCTTTGATGTAAAACAAGATATTGCCAAAGTTCAAGCTCCCTAACAATAGCCCTGCTACTACGTTTGGTAACTGCCACTGCGTGCCTTGCAAGATCAGATAAATAAACAACATCACGCCAGCTAACACAAAAGTAGCAAAGAGAATGTTAGTGAAATTTATACCTATTTTCGCAACTTGCTTAAACAAAATATCAATCACACCATAACCAAACCAAACCAGAATAAGGCTTACGCTCCCTGCCCACCCCAATTTCGGACTTTGTTGTACATTTTTTTTAAGCAGACAAATCAGTGCTAAAAATGCGAAAATAATGGCGATTATGCGGGCGTAATTGAACGTTTGTCCAAAGACCACAAAAGCTGCCAAAATCGGCAAAAATAAAGAAAGCCTTTGTGCTGCGTCAGATCGCACAATACCAACTAAATCGATCGCTTTTGCCATCACAATAAACACGCTGGGTAACAAAATACCCAATGCAAAAAAGATTGGCATTTGATGATTCATTACAAATGTATTGAAGCTCAGATCATCAAAGTGAGGGTTTAACAAAAAATAACCCAACCCAGTCGCAGACACATAGTTAAATGCAATGATTTGTTCAATTTGTAACTGCCAACGTTTAGCCAATTTTAAAAATGCGGAAACTAACACGCTAAATAAAATGGCAAGAAAGATATTTTGCATATTAAATTCTTATTTAGTTCAATTGTTATATTTTTTAGTTCTCTGTTAATCGCTATCGGTTTTTGCTGATATTTTCTTATTTTTGCTTATGCAAATAAGTAACAAGAGCATTTAAGATAGATCATTGCTTTCATTTAGCGAAAAATTTCTCGATTTTTGAGGCGTAAGTATTTTTATTCTAAACCAAGGCTGTCGACTACGTTCTTCTTGACAGTAACATAATCCGTTTTTCCCGTGCCGAGGAGTGGAATCTTTTCAACTTCAACAATCTTTTTGGGGATCCAAAGTTCGCTATAAAAATTTTGCTTGAAATATTCTAACAACATCCGGCTAGTGATACCTGTCGCTTCAGTAACTAGGACAAGCTGTTCACCTTTTTTCTCATCAGGAATCGAAACGACAACGCTGAGTTTATCTTGAATAAATTTATTGATAATATCTTCGATAGCCGTTAACGACACCATTTCACCACCGATCTTAGCGAAACGTTTAGCTCGTCCGAGAATACTCATATAACCATGCTCGTCAAAATCAACGATATCACCAGTGTCATACCAACCATTTTCTGGTGCGATAATTTGTTGGTCTTTAAGATAACCGAGCATAATATTGTCGCCTTTCACTAAAAGCTTACCACCTTGTTCAATACCTGGAATAGCTTCAAGTTTATATTCAATCGCAGGCAATAGACGCCCAACACTGCCTTTTTTCTGGTACATCGGAGTATTGACAGAAAGCACTGGACTACTCTCTGTAACGCCATAACCTTCAAGGATCCGTACACCAAATTTTTCTACCCAACTGTAATAGGTGCTGTCTTTAAGTTTTTCCGCACCAACAATTGCATATTTGACGTTGTAAAAATCGAATGGATTTGCTTTTTTAGCATAACCCGCGAAGAAAGTATCCGTACCACAAATAATAGTCGCATTAGTATCGTAGAAAAGTTCAGGGACAATTTTGTAATGTACAGGCGATGGGTAAAAGAAAACTTTCAAACCTGAGAGTACAGGCAAAATAGTGCCAACACTTAAGCCAAAAGAGTGAAACATTGGCAAAGCATTAAACATCACGTCTTGCGTAGTGAAAGCGAAAATAGCAGATAATTGATAACGATTCGCTTGCAAATTGACGTGGCTTAACAGCACTGCTTTCGGGACTCCTTCTGAGCCTGAAGTAAATAAGATTGTACAAGGGTCATTTGGGTTAGTATTTGGCGTTATACGCAATAATTTTTTACCAAAAGCTTTAAGCTTAATTCCCAATGTTATCTTGTCTTTAAATTCTTCCAAATACACTACATTGATATTTTGAGCCCGCAAAGTATCAACCAATCCCTCAAGTTTCAGCATTTCTACCATTTTTTGCGAAGTGATCACAGTTTGCACTTGTGCAGTGGCAATACAAGACAGAATTTGATAAATGCCTTGAGTGAAATTGATCATCGCAGGTATTTTACCAACAGACTGGCAACCAAAAAATGCCACCGCATTAGCAAGAGAGTTAGGTAACATTAAGCCGAGGTGTTTTTCGGGGAAATATTTTTCAAATGCAGCTCCAAGTGCATAAGATTTCATAATGAAAGTTTTATAATTAATCGGTGTGCGATTAATGTCTTCAGCGATAATATGTTTCTCACCGTAAGTTTTTGGAGCCTGTAGTAAAGCTTCAAATAATGGCACTTCAAGTGGCGACGATTTGTAGATCATTGTTGACATAATGTCATAAAGCTGATCAGCAATTTTTTTACGGCGACGACTACCTTTATCTTCTTCATTTAATACAATACGCGTTGGCGGTAGCATCGTAATTGTAATTGGTGGAAAAAATTTCGTTTTAGTTTTACCTTTCAAATAAGAGAATTTCGAAAATTGGGCACCATCAATACGAATTGGCAAAATATTAGCTTCCGCTTTTACTGCTGCAATCCCTGCTCCTTCATAAATTTTCATCAAAGCACCCGTAACAGTAATTCTGCCCTCTGGAAAAATAAGGCATTTTTGATCTTCTTTTAATTCGTTGATCAAATGTTTTAAAGCTAAAGGGTTCGTCGGATCGAGTGGATAAAGTTTAACTAATGGATTAAAAATTCGCACCCACCATTTCTTCGCAATTTCAGTATTAATTGCAAAAATAATTTTTTCTGGCATAAAAGCTGCCATTAATAGTCCATCCAATAACGACGTATGATTAGCAATCAATAAAACACGATTTCCTGCTTTTTCGTAATTTTCTAATCCTTTGATCTTAATTTTAAAGAAAAAAGACAAAAGACTTTGAGCCATCGATCTTGGCAAAGCATCTGGAATAATGCTCATAATCACAAAACTAATCACAAAAGAAATGAATGCCAAAACTAAAATAATACTGGTTTTCCCCATTAGAGCTTCTAAACCTATTAACATCCCTGAAAGTAGGCAAATCGCTAATGAATTAAACATATTATTCCCTGAAATAATCGTAGCTAAATAAGCTTTTGGGGCTTTATTTTGTAGAAAAGCATTGAGTGGAACAATATAAATTCCTGCAAAACAAGACATCGTAAATAAAATCAAGCTGATTTTTAACCCTGCAATTGAAATAAAAAAAGCTGAAGTACTTGCAGTCATAGGAATATAATCACGGCTGAAAAAATACATACTAAGCGTAGCAAATCCCATTGCAATCGAGCTTAACGGCACAAAAGTCGGATGAATTAAACCGCACATTATTTTGTTACAAATCACTGTGCCACACGCAACGCCAACGGAGAAAATTACCATAAAAACGGCAACACTACTTTCAGGCAAATGCAAAATATCTTTCGGGATATCAAAAATTAATTTAGTGACGACAGCACCAAATGCCCAAAACCACGAAATCCCCAAAATCGTGATGAAAATACTACGTTTTTCCATCGTCTTTTTCAGTGTCAGTTTGATATCGATCAGAATATTTGCACTAACTTTTAAATTAGGACGTGGTGCAAGTGCTTGCGGAATATAAAAACTCGCTAGCATACCAATGACAGAACAAATAATTAAAATTCCACCTACACCAGCTGGCGAATGATATAACCATACCCCTAAAATCGTCCCCGATAAAATGGAAAAGAAAGTCGAACCATCAATAATCGCATTCCCTGTAATCAATTCATCTTCTTTTAATAGTTGCGGCACTAGCGAATATTTCACTGCACCAAAAAAAGCCGATTGCACGCTCATTAAAAATATCAACGCAAGAGTGGCAGTTAACCATTGATTTACTAGACAGATCGTCACTAAAATCATCAAACCCAGCTCAGTAATTTTCGTCATTTGTGCGATCTTACTGCGATCGTATTTATCTGCTAGCTGCCCTGCAGTTGCCGAAAATAGAAAGAATGGCAAAATAAATAATATCAACACTGCCGTCAACAACATCCCTCGCTCACTCGGTGTCGCAGGCAAAGCGAAAGTAATGTAAGTCATTACTGTACTTTTTAATAAACTATCATTAAAAGCCCCTAAAAATTGAGTAATAAAAAGGGGTAAAAATTTACGTTCTTTTAGTAACATTGTTTTTATTTCCTATACAACTACGCCCCAAAATTCGGAAAAATTTTCCCAAAATAGGGGCGTGAAAGTTAGTTTTCTACTGTCCCAAAACCGCGAAGCCCAACGACGTGGACATGTTCATGATTATTGGTGATTTTACGCATCAGTTTGTAAGTCGTGCCTTTTTCAGGGCTGATGTTTTCTGGTGCAGCGATAAGAAGTTGCATATCCAGCCGCTCACAAAGTTCAAACAATGTGGCGATAGATTTCGCGTCCAAGCGTGCGGCTTCATCAAGGAAAAGGAGGCGACATGGCAGGATGTCTTTCGCACGAATGCGACGGCTTTCTTCTTCCCAGCTTTGAACGACCATTAATAAAATCGACATCCCTGTCCCGATGGCTTCCCCAGTCGAGAGTGCACCACTTTCGGCACGTAACCACCCATCAGCCCCACGGAAGACTTCGACTTCAAGATCAAGGTAGTTGCGATAATCCAGTAGGGTTTCACCAATAGTTTGCATTGAACTTTGCCCTATTTCAATTTGTGGATTAAGGCGTTGGTAGAGTTTTGCCATTGCTTCGGAAAAGGTGATGCGATTATCATTGAACAGATCTTGGTGGGCATTTTTATTGACGCTAAGGGCATCTAATAGAGTCGCGTGGCTTTCGCGGATATCGACAACTAATCGTACGGATTTAACTTGCCCGAAAGCAATATTTTGCAACCCTTGATTAAGGATGCGAATACGATTTTGTTCACGTTGAATTGTTTTTCGCATAATATTTGCGACACTTTCAGCACTGATCGCTAATTTTTTCTCACGACTAGTAAGTTCTTCAGTGAGGCGAGCAAGCTCAACTTCCATCTGCTCAATGGCATCAATAGGATCATCAGTTTTGATGATGTCTTGGCGAATGCGTTCGCGAAGATGTTGGTAAACAGCGATGAAAAAACGAATTTTATTTTCAGGTTTACGATTATCTTCTGAAGCTCGCAAACTATCACGAAGGTATTCGTTGTCGGTGACGGCAATTCGCAACGCACCAAGAGCTTTATCCGACATTGAACGCAATTCCTCGCTAGAAAGATAGGCAAATTCGCGGCGATTGAGGCGTTTTTCCATATTAGCTTGGCGAGAGAGATGGAGTGCTACTTCCCAGCTGATTTTCGCGGCTACAACGATTTCGCGTTGCTGATGGTAATCACGTTCTGCTTTGCGAATTTCACGCGTAAGGTTTTCACTTTCACTTTCGATGAGTGTCAACTGTTTTTCAACGAATTGACGGCGCTGGCGATTAGTCACAAGCCGTTGTTGGAGGTTGTCTCGCCGTTCGCGTGCTGTAGTTTCAATATTAGCATCGACGCGAACACCAAGCTGACCGATTTCGCTAATAAGCTCTTGTAACATTTTATTTTTTTCTTGCAAGGCACTGTTCAATTCGATCAAAACTTGACGATATTGAGTAACACGAGTCGATTTCTGACGTACACTTTCCCGCAAGCTTTCACGTTGCTGTTGTGCTTGTTCCAACTGTGCACGTAATTGTTTGTTTAAATCACTGCTTTCAACCATCGCTATGTCAGTGTACGCAAAATGTGCTCGACGTTGCACAACTTCGCCGATGAGAAAACGATATTGCTGTAATTGTTTTTGTTTTTGTTGAATTTGTGCAAAGTCCATGACCATTTGATCATAGTTTGCAGGGTCACTGCGTAATGCGGCGGCGATTGGCATAAACTGTATCATTGTGGCTTGATGTTGCTGTACAAATTGTTCACCTTCCTCGGCTTGAACTAATTCATTGCGACAAAGATCATATTCGCCCGTCAGTTGATCGTCTGCCAATAAATCCAACATCGGAGTAATTTTGGCAAGCAATTGCAACTGCCCTTTGAGGATACTGAGTTGTTGTTGAGCTTGCTGTTGTTGGTTTTGCACTTGGGTTAATTCTCGCTCAACTTCATTGCGTTGCTGTTGAATTTCAGCAAGCAGTGTTTCTGGATTAGGTTGGAAGGCAAGGGCGAGATGCAAGCCAACGAATTGACTAAAGTGCTCGGACAGGCGTTGGCATTTTTGTACATCAAAAGCCACTCTGGCATAGGCTTCTTGTACAGTTTCTCGCTCAGCTTGCAAACACGCTAATTGCTTTTCGCGTGCTGCTCGTCCAAAAAGTGGAATGTCAGGAAAAGTCGAATAGCGAAGTTCACGTTCCGAAACCTGAACGATCACACCGCATTTCAATTCTTCGGAAGTATAGACATTATCATCAAAACTCGTGGGGTCACCTTCAATAAAATACAAGTCTGCTGGGCAATCTTGCAGATCAATTAATTCATTTTTGATCGCATTAAGATCACGAACTACAATGGCGTGACGTGAAGGACCATACAAGGCGGAAAAAAACGGCGCATCCTCAACAGAAACATCCTCATAAAGTTCAGACAGCAAGACACCTTGGAAACGCTCGGCAAGCTGAGTTAAACGCGGATCGTCGGCACCGTCAGGCAAGCTAAGGCACGCAATTTGCTCATCTAATTTCTGCCGTTGTATCGCCAATTTTTCACGCTCAGCCACAAGCGAACGTTCTTTTTCTAGTAGCGTCTGCATAAATTGGGTCACTTCTTGGCTAGAACTGAATTGACTTTCGCTTTGTTCACTCAAACGTTCTAAAGCAGACTGTGCCACTAACCAGCTTGGCGCAAGAGTTGATTTTTCTTGAGTTTGTGCATTTAAAGTAGCTTGTTGTTGACGCAACGTTGACCGCTTTTCGGTCAGTTCGATCAAAGTCGCTTCTAACTCTTCAGCTTCCACGGTTTTTTCTTCAGCGTAATCAGCTAAGACCGTCGCATCTTTAAGTGCTAACCCAGTGCGTTGATTAAATTCTCGCAATTGTTGTGCTGCATTTTTTTGCTGTGCCAATCGCTTTTCCAAATCCTGCAATTTGCTGCGTAAAGAAGGCGCGAGCTGAGCTTGAATTTTGTATTGCGGATAGAGAGACAACAAATTTTGTGACACTTGCCAAGCATTTTCTCGAGCAACTTTACCAACCATTTTTTGCAAAAGCTGATAAGCATTATCGAATTGATTTTTCGCAGTGTCCGAAATCGCCATTTTTTGTTCGAAATCCAACACAGTTTCCATCATCGTTTCGAGCTGTTGGTCAAACTCGGAGAAAAATTCTGCCGAATTTTCGGGCGTAAGTTGCGGTAATCCGCATTGTGTTTTAGCTTTTTCTAATGCTTGGCTTGCTTGTTGATACTGCAAAGCGCGGGTTTGTTGTGCGTCCAGCGCTTGTTGATAATCCGCTAATTCATCACGTAACGCTTCGATTTGTGCATCCACGTCTTCGAGTGCCGCTTGTTGGGCTTCCTCTTCTTCCGTCATTTCCGCCAAAACTATTTGTTGCTCTTCAACTTTTTCGCGAAGTTCAGCAACGTCATCTTGATAGCGATCGATTTTTTCTTGATGACGGCTAGCATTCAACACCAAATTGAGGAAATCTGCTGCAGCTTGGTGTTCTTGCTCCAATGTGCCTTCGCTTTCGGCGAGCATAGCGGCTTCGCGACTAAATTCCACAAGGCGATGCTGTGCTAAATCCTGCTCTGTTTTAGCTTGAAACAAAGCACGACGCACCTCGAGAGCTTTTTCCACATTGCCGCGACGTTCATTGGCGTTACGCATGTAATCCGCCGCGACATATTGCGTCGTTTCGGTGATGAGGTGCTTAAATAAATCCCGATCGCCTTGCGTCATTTTGATCGCTTCTAACGTCATTCGGTTTTCACGCAATGCCGATTCCATGTCCTCGAAAGCTTTTTTGACGCTTTGATTGTCGGGTAATAAATAGTCTCGCAAAGAACGCGTGATCGCACTGGAGATCCCGCCGTACAGCGAGGCTTCGATGAGCTTGTAGAATTTGGCACGATCTGCTGCACTGCGTAAGCGTTTTGGAAGCATGCCTAAGTCGAACATCACGGCGTGATAATCGCTGATCGAGTGGTATTGCTTAAATTCTGTTTGATATTGTTCAACTTTTTCTGCAAGTTCTATAAGTGAAAGCACACGAGCTTGTTGACCACTGACAACTTCTGTCAATAATGCTGTTGGGCTAATCTCTGCAGGAAGGTTTAAAAGTGAAAAAGTTTTTAAATCCACTTTTTTGTCTCGCCCTGCTACTTGTTGCAAGCGAACACCCATTAAAATGCGTTCATGACGTGAATTTTCTGCTTCCAATACAGCGTAACACACGCCTGCTTTGAGTTTGCCGTGTAAGCCACGATCTCTTGAACCACCACTCGCGCCTGCTTCAGTAGTGTTACGAAAATGCAAAAGGGTAAGGTCGGGAATTAATGCGGTAACAAATGCTGCCATTGTTGTTGACTTCCCTGCCCCATTTCCACCTGACAAAGTGGTCACTAAAGCGTCGATGTCAAAAGTACGTGCAAAAAAACCGTTCCAGTTTATGAGCGTCAGTGAGCGAAATTTACCACGAAGAACTCGGTTGAGAGGTGTATTTTGGTTTTCCATTATTCATTCTCCTCTGAAGGCTCTGCGGTAGGCTCAAGCATCTCGGCATCCGCGGAAGTAGATTGTTGTGCCAATTCGGCTAGGGATTGGCAGTTAGCGGCTTCGCCATCACGAATTAAACGTGCTTGTGCTTCTAAAGCATCATCGCCTGTCCGTACTTCCGCCCCAAAGCGAAATACTGCCTCAGTGATCGTAAATTTGCCACTATATTGATCGCCTATCGTGATGATCATTCCAAGACGACGCAAACGATTCAACGCAGCACGCACTTTTTCGGCTAATTTTTGCTTATCCAAATCCGAACCTGACGAACGTTGATTCATTGCTTTTAATAATTTATCTTTATCCGCAAGATTGAGCAATTCGTCAAACACATCTTGCGTCGTGAAAATACCTTGTTGTGCTAAGCGTTCAGGGCTCAAATAGAGATAACACAATACTTTGCCAAGCAGCATTTCAAGCTCGCTTAAAACTGACCTTGCAATGAGTGTGTTTGCTCGTGGTCGCAAATAAAAAAAGCCTTCTGGAGCACGGATTAATTCCACCTGATAACGACGGTAAAATTCCTCTAATTCATGATGAAAATCAAGCAAAAAACTATGAAAATCCAATTGCTCAAGGCAAATGTGTTTTCCCATTCGCAATTGACTATCGATTTCTGGGAAAAACGGATTAGCTAAGGCTTTAATTAAATTTGGTGGCAGGATATCGGATTGATTTTCTAACATATGGCTTCTCTATTTCGGTTGATATTGATTGATTGGGTTAGCTTGAACGGCAGCCCCTTGTGGCGTAATTTCCTGCCATATAGCAGGTACGCCCGCTAAATCGGCAGAACTTAACCCTAATTTCACCGCTTGATCGACGACAATCCGTGCCACATCAAAATGCTGGCTTAGCGGACGTTTTGCTAATTGCTGACGCAATACTACGCTCAAATCAATCGGCTGATTAGCATCACGGTAAGCTTCCAATAAGCTTTGCATTTTTTCTGCAATCTCATCTTGCAACACTGAAATTTGCTCGTATTGTAAATCATCGGGGAGCTCACCAAGTGCTTCTTCGTTATGAAGAACAAGTTCCTCATCTCGCATATCGATCAAACGTTCTGCTGTCGCTACCCATAAAAACCACGGTGCATCGAAATAATTGACGATCGATTGGCGTAAGCGTTGTGAGAAAATGCGGTTTTTATCCAAATCAATCGCGGTACGAATAAATTTATGTACGTGACGATCGTAGCCGATCCACAGATCAATTGCTTGCTGTCCCCAGCTTATAATGCGGTCAAGTTTGTTTTGTAATTCAATAATTAAGTTATCAATAAAATCTAATTCACCACGCCCAATTACACAGCTTTGAATACGTAATAGCTCTTCTTGTAATTTATCGCCTGCTGCATTGAGTGTGTCTTGCAATTCACGTAAATTGCCTGAGGTGTCATCTAATAATTTCTCGCAACTTGAAATCGCTGCCTGCCAATCCTTGCTCAACAAGTTCGCAATTTCTTCTTTGATAATGTGCTGATTTTCATCCATCACTCGTTGTGAAAGATCGATACTATCGAAAATTTCTGCTACTGAATATTTGAGAGGAGCAAACACATTGCGTCGCCAATGAACTTCATCACCATCTTCCTCAGACGCTTCCGCTGCTCGTTGAATTTCGCTCGCCACAATCGACAGCTGAACAGACAACCGCAGCGTCGAAAATTCGCGCTGGCGAAGATAATAATTCGCAATGCCTACTCCTAACGGTGTTAGACGATAAATGGCTAATCCTTCAGTGAACTCACTAGTAAAACGATTAACTAATCGTTGCTTCACTAGTTCATTAATCGCATTATTTGCTCGTTGAACTAACGTTCCTTCACTTTGTTGAAAGCTTGCTGAAACGTGACGAAACAAATCCACTAAATCAGCTTCCAGCATTTCACCATCGAGGCTTTCATTATTATAAATAGCAATAGTCAGCAAAAATGCGAGTCGTTCAGTAGTTAAATTTAACGAAAACTCACGTCCCCTCATCCAATTCACGAGCTCTGGAATAGTTTGAGATGTATCAGACATATTTTCCCTACTTTAAAATGAGCAAAAAATTGTAGCGATTATACTAAAAATTTGAATATCACGCTTCGAAAATCGAGAAAAAATTTCCGATTTTTAATCACTAATATAAAATAAAAACTATCGCAATTCTCATCATTTCAATTGAATAACCTTCTTGATTTTCAATTAACTTGAAAGTTTTAAATAAATCATCTATGCGATTCAACAACAATTCATTTGGACTTTTTTTAGTCACTTTTACTCACAAAACATTAAAAAAGTTTTGCGAGTAAAATTGAAGAAGAGAGGAAGATCAGATTAAAGGCGTTCTTTTTCACCGCCAAAAACATCCAATAAGTGTTGGATTAATTGCCCAATAGTGCCTGTCATTAGTGCAAAATCCGCTTCAAAGCGTTGGCGGTGATCTTCTTTATCAATATCGGCATTTTTATCACGCAGTTCATCGGCAAATTTCAAACGTTGTAAAATAGCTTCTTTTTTAAGAACAAAATTTAAATGATTCTCCCATTCCATTGCTAGTTTAGACGGTATTTTGCCTGCTTGTAAGAAAGCAATAATTTCGTCAGAAGTAAGATCTTGTTTACGACAGCGAATGATAGCATCATCACCTCCTTTCATCTCTGCTTCATCTAAAATTGTCAACCATTGTGGAGTGCTACCATTAATAAGCCAATCACGCATTTTTTCGCCTATATCTTCAGCAAAATTGAAAGGGACAACTGGTAGCGAACCGAGACTTTTGCGTAATAAAGCAAGCACATCTTCTGCACGTTTAGTCGACGCACTATCAACGAAAATCAATTGATTTTCGATATCAATCCAAAGAGAGGTTGTTTGGATTTTGCTAAAAGCACGAGGAAGCAAAGTAGCAATAACATCATCTTTTAAGGTTTGTTTTTCGATTTTACGTAATTTCCGTCCTTGTTTTTGCTCAAGCTCAATAATGCGTTCATCAAGTGCTTGTTTGATGACGGGAGCAGGCAAAATTTTCTCTTCTCTTTGTGCTTTTAATAAACGATTTTTACCACTTTGAAAATAAAATAATTCGTTATCTTTCAAGGGATTAATCCAACCAAAACGGCTCATTTCTCCTTGTGAACAGGGCGTAAAATGAGCTTTTTGTAAATTTTCTTGGAAAGGTACTTCAGACCAATCCAATGGTTTCGTTAAGCGATAAATCATCAGGTTTTTAAACCAAAGCATAGTCGTTCCTTTATTATTTCGATACAATAAGCAACTTATTCTACCTTTGTTTTAAGGCGAGACCAAATGCTATCTAACGTTCATATCATATAAAGGTGCTTTAATGAAATTACCTCCTTATCCGTGGCTTATTTTAAGTTTTTTTGGCTATTTCTGTGCTTATGGCGTATTTATGCCATTTTTTCCAGTATGGTTAAAACTAGAATCTTACACAGCAGAAACTATTGGTTTTATGATGGCGTCCGCATATATTTTTCGCTTTGTAGGAAACCTTTTTTTTACACGGTTTATCAAAGATGCACCACAACTTCTCACTGCTTTACGTGCTTTGGCATGGACAAGTTTTGCCGTAATGATCTATATGACACTAACTGTACGACATTTTGAATGGCTTTGTGTTGGATTATGGTTGTTTGCTTTCGTCAATTCAGCAGGTGTCCCATTAAACGATACACTCGCTACAACGTGGCAATTCCAAGTTAAACTTGATTATGGGCGAGTGCGTTTAACTGGCTCGCTAGCATTTATGACTGGCACAGTAGTTTTTGGTGCGTTAATCGGTAAAATTGGTGAACAATATGTCGGTTGGGTAATCAGTTCGCTATTATTTTGCTATGCATTGGTTCAAATGTTACCACCAAGTATTATGCCGAAAAATCACCACGACTCAGAACAATCCAATTTACCTCTTTCTTTTCTTAGTTTGCTTAAAAATCCAATCACGCTGAGCGTTATGATAGCAACAGCATTAACGCAAGGATCACATGCAGCTTATTATGTCTACAGTTTGATTTATTGGAAACAGATTGGAATTTCAGTTGAAAATACGAGCCTACTTTTTGGTTTAAGTGTCGCAGCAGAAGTGATTTTTTTCTTTTTTGTCACTAAATTATTTGGTAAATGGCAACTGCGAAACTTATTCTATTTTTCAACTATTATGGCAGGTATTCGCTGGTTATTATTTCCGCACGCCCATAATTTCATCGAAATTTTCCCTTTACAGCTTATGCATTGTTTGAGCTTTGCACTCAATCATTATGCAATTGTGCGTTATATTTCGTACCAACCGCCTCGTGCTTTTGCTAACCTACAAGGGCTTTACAATGCAACTTCTTGTGCTAGCATCGCATTGCTATCAATGTTAGTAGCACCGCTTTATGGTAACTCTCCAAATTATGCTTTCTTGATGATGGCAGTTTTTGCTTTCTTAGCGATTCCATTTATTCCTCGGCAGATGAAACTAGCAACTGTGAACGTGGTTTCAAGAAAAAAATAAGAAAGAATAAAGAAAGGATAAAAAATGCAACCAATGCAATTGCTCGAATATTTTTTAAACGAATTATGGTTAGAAAAAGGCTTATCTGACAACAGCATTCAGTCTTATCGCTCTGATCTGAATGCTTTTTTAAAATGGTCTGATGCACATAAGCTTGATTTGAAAGCAATTGATAATGTAGATTTACAGACTTTTTTAGGAATTCGTCTTGAAAAAGGTTATAAAACGACTAGCCAAGCTAGGATGCTTAGCTCATTACGCAAATTTTTCCATTATTTGTATCAAGAAAATTATCGTTCCGATGACCCCAGCACACTGTTAACTTCCCCTAAATTGCCGAGTCGTTTACCAAAATCTTTGAGCGAACAACAAATTACAATGTTACTCAACGCACCTAACAGTGATGATCCATTAGAATTACGTGACAAAGCAATGCTAGAATTGTTGTACGCTACAGGATTACGTGTCAGTGAATTAGTCAGCCTCACTCAAGACAACATCAGCCTTGAATACGGTGTCGTCCGCATTATCGGCAAAGGCAACAAAGAACGTATCGTTCCAATGGGTGAAGAAGCGGTGTTTTGGATCCGCAAATTCTTAAACGAAGGGCGACACTGCCTTCTGCACGATAACCCCATCGATGCTATTTTCCCCAGCCGCCGAGGTAAACAAATGACTCGTCAAACTTTTTGGCATCGTATTAAATTCTATGCAGTTCTCGCCGAAATCGACACGAACAAACTCTCTCCACACGTACTCCGCCACGCTTTTGCTACTCATCTCGTCAATCACGGTGCAGATCTTCGTGTAGTACAAATGCTTCTCGGTC
The DNA here is from genome assembly GCA_020026055.1 of Actinobacillus sp. Classification (GTDB taxonomy): domain Bacteria; phylum Pseudomonadota; class Gammaproteobacteria; order Enterobacterales; family Pasteurellaceae; genus Actinobacillus_C. The sequence goes on along the minus strand of JAHHRA010000004.1, from coordinate 33,213 downwards.
ACAGCGACCTCTCTACTACCCAAATCTATACTCATGTTGCCAAAGAAAGATTAAAACGCCTCCATCAACAATATCACCCAAGAGGGTAAACTGTTGATTTACATTTTCAGCCAGCTGAAATTAAAGAAATTTTTTTGAATTTGTGGGCGTCAAACGGCGAAATATTTTTCATTTTACTCTAAACAAACTTGATCCTGCTTCAAAATACTGTTCATGAATGAAGTCTGAATAAAAAGTATCAGCGCTTTGTGAGTAATTTAAACCTATTTTCCTAGTCTTGCTTTTCTAAAATCGCTTTTACGATACCAAATCCGTAGTAAATCAATCCTGAGTAAATTTCAATCAAATTAGCACCTGCTTGGATTTTAGTTTGGGCTGTTTCAGCGTTAGTAATGCCACCAACACCAACGAGAGTAAGATCGTTTTGCTTTTGAGCATTTAAATAACGAAGGACTGCAGTGCTTTTTTCGAATAACGGTCTACCGCTTAATCCACCTTGATGCGTTATTGGTTGGTATAAGCTTTGGTAATCAGTAGTAGTGTTAGTGGCAACAATACCTGCAAGTTGATTTTGTTTAACGATTTTGATGACAGTATCAAATTCATTGCAATTTAAATCAGGAGAAATTTTGAGAAGGATAGGTCTTTTACGCCCTAAATTTCGATTAATTTTTTCCAATTTTTCAATCAGTTGCTGGAGAAATATCGGATCTTTGAAATGGTTTTGTGTACCCACATTCGGGCAACTGAGGTTAAGCACAAAATAGTCTACATACGGATGTAATTTCTCAAAACACGTTGCGAAATCTGCAATCCAATGCTCAACGGGCGTAGCTGTATTTTTACCGATATTCGCTGCAATGATTAGTTTTTGTGGGCGATGTTTGAGGCGTTCAACAATAGCATCCACTCCTTGATTATTCAACCCCATGCGGTTGATAATCCCCTGCTCTGCCGCCAACCGCCAAAGCCGAGGACGGGAATTGCCTATTTGCGGTTTTGGCGTGATGGTGCCAATTTCCATAAATCCAAATCCGATGGCTTCAATAGCGTGCATCACTTCCGCATTTTTATCAAAGCCTGCAGCCATTCCGAGTAGATTCGGAAAAGTAATACCGAAATGTGTGCATTCGAGATTTTTGTTTTTAGGGCAAAAAAAATGTCGCCAAAGCGACAATAACAAAGGAAACTTTTGAGAAAATTTTAACAACTCCAGAACCATATGATGAGCAATTTCTGGATTTAATCGAAATAGAATAGGACGAATCATTTTTTGATAAAACATTGGGTTTCATAAACTCTAGCAAAAAAATCCGGGGCATTATACGTGAAAAATTTTTTATGTAAATAGTTAAAAAACTGCTTGACTTTCGATTTTTTATCATTAGAATCCCGTCCAATTTTGTGCCTAGTAAATGTCAAAATGGCAATGAGAATATCGGGATTAGAATTGTTATGAGACTATTGTCAAAAATCATTCATCAATCGCTAACTTTCGTCAAAAAAATGACGCAAGTTAAATATTTTTCGTTGTCTTTACTGGTGCAAAATTTTCAATTTATTTTTTGTTAAACATCTCTTTGGAGATGTTTTTTTTTGCCTAAATTTTATGAACACAAGGAGATTCAATAATGGCTAACCCAACTAAAACTTTCAAAACTGGCGTTTACGCAGCTGATCTTATCAATTCTGCTGAATACAGTCGTACTGTAGCAAAACTCCGCAATTTCTTTGTGAAAAAAGGCTTTATCGAAGTGCCAACTAATAGTCGCCTTGCCATTTTGGCAGCCTGTGAAGATCCAAAAACTGTCACGACTTTTGATTTTAGTGGCGAAATTTGGCCTTTACCGCAGACAGGGCAAATGTGGTTGGAATATGAATTGCTCAGTCGTCCAGACGCACAAGGCTATTTCTGTTTATCTACTTCATACCGTGCTGAGCCAAACCCAATTGCAGGACGCCATCGTACTATTTTCCCAATGTTTGAGTTTGAAACACACGGTGGTATTGAAGATCTTGCTCAATTAGAAAAAGAATTAGTCGTGGATTTAGGTTTAGTCGACAACATCGCTGACATTCCAGAATTGGATTACGTTGCCACTGCAAATAAATACGGCGTGCAAGAAATAGAATTTGAACAAGAAAAACGCATTCTTGAAGACTACGGTATGGCAGCTCTTTTAAAAGATTTCCCTATTTACACTTCTCCATTCTGGAATATGCGTCTTTATGATGATCTTCAAACTTCACGCAAAATCGACGTTATTATCGGTGGTCAAGAAACTATCGGCAGTGCTGAGCGTGCTACCGACAAACAAGAAATGTGGGACTGTTTCCATAGTGTGTCAAACGGCGAATACGCACAATTATTGTTCGATAAATTCGGCAAAGATCGCGTCATCAAAGAATTGGAAGATTACTTAAGTTTTGATTTCTTCAAACGTTGTGGTGGTGGCATCGGCGTTACTCGTTTGATGTCTGCACTACAAATGAAAGGTTTACTCTAATGAAATTGATTTTATCCCTCGACACTTGCGATGAATTAAAAGCATCGCAAGTGCTTGAACAGACCAAACCGATGATTTCGCACGTAAAAATTGGGCATATTCCGATGGCAATGGGGTCAGCAAAAATCAAACAACTGACACAAGATATTCCGCTTTTTTTTGATTTCAAACTCCACGATATCCCCAACACTGTGGCAACAGCTTTCGCTAACTATCAACGAAATTATACTAACTTAGCACTTTTCACAATTTGGGGAACGATGAGTGATAAAGCACTAAAAGCGGTAAGTGCTGAACAAAATACAGCTCAGGCATTAGCGGTAATCAGCCTCAGTAGTGATGTCACTGACGAAAGTGAATTTTTACGCCAAGTCGAGCGTAATCTCATCTGTGGCATTTCCAACTTTATCACGCCAAGTGTAATGATTGCTCGCCTTCGCCAGTATTTCGGCTCAGAAGTTGGGATTTACACCCCAGGTATTCGTTTTCAAGCTCCTGATGATCATGCAATGCCTTTTACTCCTAAGCAAGCTTTTGAAGCAGGTGCAGATTTTATCATCGTTGGGCGTCCTATTTTAAATGACCCTCATCAATGCCAAGCTTTTTTCAATGTGGGTATAAACTGATAACTTAATTTAAGGAAAAACAATGATTTCATTATTTATGCAAAAACGTTTTCAAATGCATTCTGGTGGCTACTCTGATTTTAAACTTGAATGCGATGCGTTAAGTGATCAAGATTGGGCAACTCTCGCCTTTTTAGTTTCACGTGTTTACGATTTCGGCGGCGTTCACGGTATTCCTAGTGGAGCAGTAAAATTCGAACAAGCATTACGAAAATATATCAATCCACAATCTAATACTTTTTTACTTGTCGACGACGTATTTACGACAGGTGGTTCAATGTTAGAAGCCAAACAAAACATCGCCGACCAAGTGCAAGCTCAAGGCTTTGAAAAAATCCAAGGTTTAGTTGTCTTCGCCCGTGGAGAGTTATTTGACTGGGTCGATACTGTATTTCGATTAGATGAGCGTTTTTGGCAAAACGATTAAAAAATAATAAATTTCACGCCTCAAGATGGTTCAAAGCACGAAAATATTTTCAGAAAATTTTCCTGATTTTGCGGGCGTGATTTCAGATGTCATTTCAAGACATAAAATGAATATTAACATATCCTTGATACGGTATACACTTTGGCACTTTATAAATAAATTTTAAAATGTTTTTGTTCACATTTTTGACAAATTTTATTTCCTTTCTTTCTTATTTTAGTTAGATAATACACTGACTTTTACTGTTTTTAAGGAGACTACTTATGAAAGCACTTATCTATCACGGTGAACACAATATCGCTCTTGAGGAAGTGGCGAAACCGACTATTCAAAAACCCACTGATGTGATTGTAAAAATGCTGAAAACCACAATTTGCGGGACAGATTTAGGAATTTATAAAGGAAAAAACCTTTATATGAGAGATGGTATTATCCTTGGTCACGAAGGTGTAGGTATTGTTGAGGAAATTGGAAGTGGTGTAAATCGTTTCCAAAAAGGCGATAAAGTGATTGTTTCTTGTATTACTTCTTGCGGAAGCTGTGATTATTGTAAACAACAACTTTACTCCCATTGCCGTGATGGCGGCTGGATCTTTGGACATATGATTGATGGCACTCAAGCCGAGTACGTGCGTGTGCCGTATGCTGATAACAGCCTTTACAAGTTGCCTTTGAATATGGATGATGAAATAGCAGTAATGTTGAGCGATATTTTACCTACAGGACATGAAATCGGTGTTCAATATGGCAGAGTAAAACCTGGTTCGACTGTGGCAATTGTTGGTGCAGGTCCTGTGGGAATGTCTGCTTTATTAACAGCACAATTCTACTCACCAGCAACAATTATTATGGTCGATTTTGATGAAAATCGTTTAAAGATGGCAAGAGAAATGGGAGCTACACATACTGTTACGCCAACTGATGACGTCCAAACAAAAATTGCGGAAATTGTTGGTCAAGATGGTGTTGATGTCGCTATTGAAGCAGTCGGTATCCCACAGACTTGGGAAATTTGCCAAAAAATTGTGAAAGCTGGTGGTAATATTTCAATAGTGGGCGTACACGGTAAACCAGTAGAATTTCAAGCTCAAAATCTTTGGATCAAAAATCTCACTATCACAACGGGCTTAGTCAATGCTAATACAACACCGATGTTACTAAAAGCGGTAGGCACTGGAAAACTTCCAGTTAAAAAATTAATCACTCATCACTTCAAGCTTAGCGAAATCAGAAAAGCCTACGATGTATTCTTAAACGCTGCTAAAGAACAGGCAATGAAAATTATCATTGATGTAGATTAATTTAAAAATCTAAACTAATACACCCTAAAGCTATCACTTTAGGGTTTTTTATTGTTTAAAAATTAGTTAGTACGCCTTTAAAATCGAAAAAAATTTTCACCATATATAAAAGAAGCCGTTTTTTTGAAAGCTAGCTTTTCTACATAAAGTAAACTCAACATGTTGTAAGAAGTTTGAATAACTTACAATTGTAATAATTGATTCTTCCCTAAGTTAACTATAACTTTTTGAAGATATTTTTTATTAGATAAAGATTAAGCTTTTAAAACTGTTAAAAATAGCAAAAATATTGTGTCAACAATACAAAAAATTAAAAGGACTGATCCTATTAAATATAGAAATCAGTCCATTAGTTTGCGAAGTTATCTAAATTTTGGATATTTTGCGTGAAAATTTATTCTACTATTAATGTACGGCAAGTCGTTGTAGCATCAAGTGATAATTCATCCCCTTGAGTCAGTAAAACTAAATCTCCTGTATGGACATAGCCTTTATCTTTTAAAAGCTGAATTGCTTCACGAGCGGCATTTGTCGTACGGCTGCTTAAAGCATTATAGTAAACAGGGATCACGCCACGATATAACGCACAGCAATTAAGCGTTTCTTTATTGCGTGAAAGAGCGAAAATAGGTAACCCTGAGCGGATCCGTGACATAAATAATGGTGTTTTCCCTGTGCTAGTAAAAGCAATAATTGCTTTCACTCCCGTTAAGTGGTTAGCAGCGTACATTGCTGACATCGCTACAGTTTCTTCAATGCTGTCGAATGTGCGATCCAAGCGGTGTTTAGAAATATTAATGCTTGGCATTTTTTCTGCTCCTAAGCAGACTTTTGACATCGCTGCCACTGTTTCAGCTGGATACTGCCCTGCTGCTGTTTCGGCTGAGAGCATGACAGCATCAGTGCCATCTAATACTGCGTTGGCAACATCCATTACTTCAGCTCGAGTTGGCATTGGGTTTGTGATCATTGATTCCATCATTTGAGTAGCAGTAATTACTGCACGATTTAGTTGGCGAGTACGACGAATAAGTTTTTTCTGTACGCCTACAAGTTCCGCATCACCTATTTCTACGCCTAGATCACCACGTGCGACCATAATCACATCTGAAGCTAAGATCACATCGTCCATTGCTTCATCTGAGGCAACAGTTTCTGCTCGCTCAACTTTAGCAACAATTTTTGCATAAAGACCCGCATCTTCAGCAAGACGACGAGCATAACGCAAATCTTCACCACAACGTGGAAATGAAACAGCCAAATAATCAACGCCAATTTTAGCAGCTGTGATAATATCAGCTTTATCTTTTTCAGTTAGAGCATCCGCAGATAAACCTCCACCAAGTTTATTAATCCCTTTATTATTAGAGAGTACACCTGCAACAGTGACTTCAGTAAAAACTTTATTGCCTTCAATGCGTAATACTTTAAGTTGTACACGACCATCATCAAGTAGCAAAATATCGTCTGTTTTCACATCACGTGGGAGATTTTTGTAATCAATGCCAACTGCATTTTGATCTCCTTCGCCTTTTGGCAAATCGGCATCAAGAATAAATATATCTCCAATTTTGAGGGTTACTTTACCATCTTTAAAAGTCGACACTCGAATTTTAGGACCTTGCAAATCACCAAGGATCGCCACATGACGATTTAGTTTTTTCGCCACTTCACGTACTTTATTAGCACGTGTAATATGATCTTCAGGTGTTCCATGAGAGAAATTCATCCGTACTACGTTTGCACCCTCAGCGATGATTTTCTCTAAATTATCATCACGATCCGTCGCAGGTCCGAGAGTACATACGATTTTAGTCCGACGAAATTTTTTAGTCATAACTTTCTCCAGTTAGTTTAATTTGATAAATTTTGTAGCAAAGTTTGAATTTCAGCCACTGTTTTACATTGAATAACTTGTTCGATGAGTTCTTCATTTTGGAAAAAATTAGCAATACATTGAATAAGTTGTAAATGGTTTTCAGCACCAGTGGCAGCTAAAGTGATAGCGAGATAAACATCACCGTTATCTTCATCGCCTAGATCCAAACCGTTTTTGAAAACGGTCAATTGTAGGCTATCTCGCACTACTCCGTCTTCAGGACGGGCATGTGGCATCGCAATCTTAGGGGCGACAACGTAATAAGCTCCAAGTTTATGATGTGAGGCTTTAATAGCCTCAACATAATTTGGAGTGATAGCTTGTGTTGCTAATAATTTGGTACACATCAGTTCAATAGCATGATCAGCATTCAAATTAGAAGCCTGTGAAATCAGTACATTATTACCAATCAACGTCGATAAATTCATAAAAATTTTCCTTTTTGATGGCATTATTTTGAAACGATCCAGCCTAAAATCAAGCCCACTATACCGAAATCTGAATCAGCAAATGTCGTGGCTTGAAAACCTAATCCAGTTAAAACAGGTAAAAGTAACATCGGTAAAATTGAGATCAAAATACCTTGAGCAAATGCACCTAAAATAGCACCACGTAAGCCACCCAGTGCGTTACCATATACACCAGAAGCACCGCCAACAAAGAAATGTGGTACGACACCTGCAACAATCACTGTCCATCCCATACTTGCTTGCACAAGCATAATCAAAAGCCCTGCAGCAAATGAAGAAAGGAATCCGATGAGGACTGCATTTGGAGCATAAGGGAAGACCATTGGACAATCAAGAGCAGGTTTGGCATTCGGAACAAGTTTATCAGAGATCCCTTTAAAAGCTGGCACGATCTCGGCAATAAACATTTTCACTCCTTGTAGCACAATATAAACTCCGCCCGCAAAAATGAAAGATTGCATCACAGTAAACACAATCCAGTTCTGTCCATTAGCAATAGTATCGACAAATTCTTTGCCTGCCACTAAAGAAGCGAGTAAGAAGAAAATGAGCATTGTTGCCGCGATTGCCACTGGTGTATCTCGTAAAAACATTAAACTCTTCGGTACATTCAAATCTTCAGTAGTTTGTTGTTTATTACCAAATTTGCTTGCTACAAAGCCTGCTAATAAATAAGACAAAGTCGAAAAATGCCCCATTGCCAGTTGGTCATTGCCAAGCACTTTTTTAGTATAAGGCTGTACGATAGCGGGCATTATCACCATCAAGCTACCAACAATCAATGAACCTAACACTACCATTGGAATGCCCGTAATTTTGGCGGTTGAAAGGATCACTGCTACTAACATCGACATAAACATCGTATGATGTCCAGTTAAAAAAATGTATTTCAACGGTGTGAAACGTGCTAACAAAATGTTAACTACAAAAGCGAAGAACATAATCAACGCCATTTCGTAACCAAAAGATTTCTGAGCGACTGCAACAATAGCTTCGTTATTTGGTATAACACCTGAAGTTTGAAAAGCGTGGCTAAAAACTGCCGAGAAATTCCCTAATGCCCCAATTAATGCATTCGCACCAAAGCCTAAAATCAAATAACCTAGTACAGTTTTACTCGTACCTTTAAGAATCGTCGATATATCAGCACGCTGTGCAATCAAGCCGATAAACGCAATTAAGCCCACCATAATGGCAGGCTCTTTTAACAATCCCAGCATAAACTCAAAAAAGTATTGCATCATATTTTCCTCTTTGCCCATTAAAGCAGTGCCGTTAATTGTGCTTGAATATCGGCTTTATCAAAAATATTAGTTAAGCTGACAATATTTTGTTTGCCTGCTTCTTCTAATTGCTTAGCAACATCTTTGGCGGCGACCCAAATATCGGCTTGGCTTGAAATGGCTGAAGATAGATCTTCGTGGCTAACTTGTGCATCTTTGCCTAATTTTTGCAACACTTCTTTTACTGCCATTTCCATCATTAAAGATGTCCCTAAGCCATTACCACACACAACCATAATGTTTTTCATATTTAGCTCCTTACATTTTATGAAATCGGGTTATTATTTGATATTTGCTGTTATTTTACAATCAATTGAACAATAATTCATGATAATAATCACAATTACATTTTGAGATTATTCAAATTTTACACAATTTTTCTCTTTTCTTTACAAAATTGCATTTTAATGGGAAATTGAGTCCTTTATTTTAATAATAAAGGGACTTTTTATGTGTAAAAAACTGCGTGTGTTAATTTCGAATGTCACTAATCCTTGGTTTAATCTTGCAATTGAAGATTGGATTTTTAATGAATTAGCCGCAGATACACAAATTCTGTTTTTGTGGCGAAACACTGATACTGTCGTCATCGGACATTTTCAAAATCCATGGTTGGAATGCAAGATCGATAAAATGGAAAACGATGGAGTTTTTCTTGCTCGTCGTCAAAGTGGTGGCGGTGCCGTTTTTCACGACCTTGGCAATACTAATTTCACTTTTATGTCCCCAAAACAGGATTTCGATCAACATACAAATTTTAAGATCATCTGCCAAGCTCTTGCTACACTTGGCATTGATGCTAAGCTTTCAGGACGCAATGATCTACTGGTTGGGGATAAAAAAATTTCAGGCAGTGCATTTAAACAAAAAATTGACCGTGCTTTTCATCATGGCACAATGCTTCTTAAAGCTAATATGGATAAATTAAATGATTATTTGCAACCTCATCCTTTAAAACTCGCAGCTAAAGGAATCAAATCTGTGCGTTCAAGAGTTGCGAATTTAGTCGAATTCAACTCCCAGATTAATCACCAAATTCTGTGTGATACAATTATTCAAGCTTTTGAACGCCATTATGAACAAAAAGTTGACATCGAGATCTTAGATGAACAGAAACTTACTCAATTACCAACTCTGCAACAATATTATGCAAAAATGGCAGATTGGGATTGGCGTTTTGGTAAAACACCTGAATTTACACATCAATTAGAGACCCGTTTTGATTGGGGGATTGTTGATCTGCGTTTGCAAATTGAAGAAGGGAAAATCATTGATGTTACTATTTATTCAGATGCTTTAGACATAATGATGATCGCAGCGATTAAAGAAACGTTACGTTGTAACTTGTATACAAATAACAATATTCAACCAGCATTGCAATTATTAGCAAAACAAAATCCAAACTGGCAAATGCCTCTCCTTGAATTTTGTAATTGGTTAAAAACACAATTACAATAGTTTCAATTTTTACGCCAGCAAATTCTGAAGATTTTTCTTTAGTCAAAAATAGATTTTCTAACTAAAAACGGCATATTTATACCATGCAACCTTGCAAAATGAATATCACAAAAAATCTCACATTCTGTAATAAATTTAAGGTGTAAATTTCGTTCATTTTTCGACAGGAACAAAGCTATGAATGCTAAGCTTATGCAAATTGCTGAACAGAGATTTAATCAACTGTTGCAACATCATCAATTAGAAAATATCTCTATTCCATTACGGGCAGAGTTAATCAAAGCCCTAGCATTATCTGATTTTCTTGGTGATGTATGGTTGAAACAAAAAGTTTTTTTCCAGCAATGTCTTGTCAAATTGCCCCCTTTCCCTATTCAATTTACTTATCAAACTATTCTTACTAACCAATTGAAAACTGTTACAAATTTTCACGAATTGCAAAAATGTACTCGCTTATTCCGTCATCGTGCATTAGCAGAAATTTGTCTTTGGCAAAGTTTAGGACTTGCCACTGTAGAGCAAATTCTATTAGCACTTTCCGAACTTGCTGAAAGTTTGATCCTCGCAACACGTGATTGGCTTTATCACCAAGCTTGCCAAGAAATGGGAACACCTTGTGATAACAAAGGGAACCCTCAACCTCTGATCGTCATAGCAATGGGGAAACTGGGTGGTCGTGAACTCAATTTTTCCTCAGATATTGATTTAATTTTTGCTTATCCCGAAAAAGGAATGACACAAGGTACACGCCGTGAAATTGATAACCAAATCTTTTTTACTCGTCTCAGTCAACGGCTTATTCAAGCCTTAAATGATTTTAACGAAGATGGGTTTGTTTATCGTGTAGATATGCGTTTACGCCCTTTTGGTGAAGATGGTGCATTAGTCCTAAGTTTTGCTGCATTGGAACAATATTACCAAACTCAAGGACGCAATTGGGAACGTTATGCGATGCTGAAAGCACGAGTGCTTGGCAAAGATGAAAATCACCTACTAACGCAAATATTACGCCCATTTATGTACCGCCGTTATATTGATTTTAGTGCAATTCAAGCCCTACGCGAGATGAAAAACCAAATTACGATAGAAGTGCGACGACGTCAATTAGTAAATAATATTAAACTGGGAACAGGAGGCATTCGTGAAATTGAATTTATCGTGCAAGTCTTTCAATTGATCCGTGGTGGACGTGAACCTATTTTGCAAAATACTTCTCTTTTGTCGCTTTTGCCTAAACTTGAAAGTCTGCGTTTGCTTCTCCCTCACCAATGTCAACAACTTCATGCTGCTTACCTTTTCTTGCGACACAGTGAAAATTGCTTACAAGCAATAGCGGATCAACAAACACAAAATTTACCAACACATCCACGTGACCAACAACGCTTAATTGAAAGCTGTCAACAATATTATTTTTTAAATACTGAAAATCAACCTCAAATTCAACATTACACAATTAAAAACTGGCAGGATTATTGCCAAGTTCTCGCACAGCATCAGCAAAATGTACATTGCATTTTTCAGCAATTGATCAATGAAGAAGGACAAGGAGAATATCATTCTCAATGGGGAAATTGGTTAGAAGAAAACAACGAGTTAGCTCATATTTTTGCAGATTCACCGCAATTTACCTCTTTATTACCACAACTACTAAATTTTAAACAATATATCAATAAACGTCCTATGGGTGAACGTGGTCGTCAAGTTATACAAAAATTATTACCACAAATGATTGCAGAACTCCCTCAACCTGCTATCCCATTTTTCATACGGATTTTAACCATTCTACAAGCAATCCTGACACGAACACCTTATTTGGAATTATTGCTCGAAAATCCCCCCGTTCGTCAACAATTAATCGAACTTTGCAGCCGTTCGCAAATGATCGCCGAACAAGTAGCAAAACACCCTATTCTATTAGATGAATTGCTTAATCGACATGCTCTACTTCACCCAACACCATTCCAGCAATATCCACAATTATTACGTGAATATTTGCTTCGCCTTCCCCCAAAAGATGAAGAAGTATTTATTGATGCTTTACGTCAATTTAAACAAAGCATTTTCTTCCAAATTGCGGCAGCAGACATTTTAGAAGCACTTCCAGTGATGAAAGTGAGCGACCATTTAACTTATTTAGCACAAAGTTTGATGCAAGAAGTAGTGGATTTTGCTTGGCAGCAAGTCACACAACGCTTTGGTGTACCACAAGGTTTACCCCAAAATCAGAAAGGTTTTTTAATAGTGGCTTATGGCAAATTAGGCGGAATTGAATTAGGTTATAAATCAGATTTGGATGTAGTTTTCTTATTTGATAATCAATATCAAGGTGAGACACAAGGCGGTCGACGTTGCATTGATAACGCTCTCTTTTATGCCAAACTCACTCAAAAAATTATTAGTCTCTTTACGCTTAGAACAGCAAGTGGACAGCTTTATGATTTAGATATTCGCTTACGACCAGAGGGAGATTCAGGACTTATTTGTTGTTCTCTTCAATCTTTTGCTCATTATCAACAAAAAGAAGCGTGGACTTGGGAAACGCAAGCACTAGTGAGAAGCCGTGCAATTTGTGGTGATAAAGCACTGCAAGCACAGTTTGAAACTTTACGACAACAAATTTTAACTACTGCCCGAAATAAAAAAGATCTCCGCCAAGATGTCCGTGCAATGCGTGAAAAAATGTGGCAATCTCATTCCACTCATTCATTTCATTTGAAAACAGATCGAGGAGGGATCACAGATATTGAATTTATTGCTCAATATCTCGTTCTTGCTAATGCACCTAATTATCCACATTTAGCTAAATGGTCAGACAACGTACGTATTTTTGAAAACATTTTGCAAGCAGGGAATATTTTACCTAACGAAACCTGCATATATTTAATCCACTGTTACAAAGCTTTTCGCAACCAAATTCACCATCAAAATTTAATGGGCACTACTGCTTATACAGATGAAAATATGTTCGCAAAAGAACGAAAATTCATACAATCTCTTTGGCAAGATCTTTTTTCTGACTAACCCATACTGGCTTTTTATTTTGCATAGATTACAATAAGAAGTTATTTCTTCTATATGTTAGAAATTCATTAAATAACAAGGAGTTAATTATGTCTATTTTAAAAAGTGCACAACGTCGCTATTCTTGCAAACATTTTGATCCAACTCGTAAAATACCAACTGAACAACTTCAAGCTTTAAAAGAAATTATCCGCATTAGTCCTTCAAGTGTGAACTGTCAACCTTGGCATCTTTTAATGACTGATAGTGATGCTGGCAAAACATTAGTTACACAAAGCACGGAAGGATTTTTTAAGTTCAACACTAAAAAAATCCTTGAAGCTTCAAATATTTTTATCTTCTGCTTAAAAACAAATTTAAACGACACTCATTTTGATACTTTAGCTCGCAAAGAGCTTGCAGACGGACGCTACACTGATGAAGCCGTGATGCAACGTGCTAAAGAAGTACGAAACTGGTTTATTGACCAACACGCTAACGTCATCAAAGATCTTAAATCTTGGGCAAGTTATCAAATTTATTTAAATCTTGGACAATTCTTATTAGCCGCCGCCGATATGAACATTGACAGCTTGCCAATTGAAGGTTTTGATAAAGATGTTTTATCTCAAGTACTAAATTTAAAAGAAAAGAATCTAGAACCCCTAGTCATCGTTGCCTTGGGCTACAGCACAGCTGACGACTTCAACAAAACGCTACCAAAGTCTAGATTTGCTTTAGAAGATATTTTTACTACATTTTAGTATCTTGTTTCTTCGTTATAACGCACTAGATTATTTTCTTGTTTGTACCAGAAAGTAATCTAGTGCTGTTTTTCCTTGCTTAATAAAAATTTATAAAATCAAAATCTGTTGAAACTCGTTCAACTTTACATCACCAAAGTCGTTTTACTCAAAATTTATGAGCAAAATTGAGAAAAATTTTCTTACCAAAGAATCGTAATTTTTTAATATTAATTACCTTAATAAAATTAAATTTAGACAAAACTGAAGTAGTTTATAAGCAAATTCAAAAAGACAAATTGTTTTTTAAGCTTTTTTCACGCAGGCAAAATCAAGAAAATTTTCCCAACTTGATCAATTAAAAAATATTCATCTTTCCATCTCTCGGTTTTTTACTGTTTTTCCTTTATAATTGCTCACATTTTTTATTAACAAAAGTATTGCATATGAACACTCCAGAATTTAAAACGCATTTCAATGTTAAAACTTTCCAAGGCATGATTTTAGCCTTACAAGAATACTGGGCGGTGCAAGGTTGCACCATCGTACAGCCTTTTGATATGGAAGTCGGTGCAGGCACATCGCACCCAATGACTTGTTTACGTGCTTTAGGACCTGAACCTATGGCATTTGCTTATGTGCAACCCTCACGTCGCCCGACTGACGGGCGCTATGGCGAAAATCCGAATCGCCTGCAGCACTATTATCAATTCCAAGTCGTCATCAAACCCTCACCTGACAATATCCAAGAGCTTTACTTAAATAGCCTCAAAATGCTCGGTTTCGACCCAACGCAAAATGATATTCGTTTTGTCGAAGACAACTGGGAAAATCCAACTTTAGGCGCATGGGGCTTGGGCTGGGAAGTCTGGTTAAACGGCATGGAAGTTTCACAATTTACCTATTTCCAACAAGTTGGTGGCTTGGAATGCCGCCCTGTTACAGGAGAAATTACTTATGGCTTAGAACGTCTGGCGATGTATATCCAAGGCGTTGACAGCGTCTACGATTTAGTTTGGTCAGATGGCAATTTAGGCAAAACCACCTATGGCGATGTTTTTCATCAAAATGAAGTCGAACAATCCACTTACAATTTTGAATACGCCGACGTCGATTTTTTGTTCCAATGTTTCGACCAATACGAAAAAGAAGCACAAACACTCTTGCAGCTTGAAAAACCACTTCCTTTACCGGCTTACGAACGCATTCTCAAAGCTGCTCACAGCTTCAACTTACTAGATGCACGTAAAGCCATTTCCGTCACCGAACGCCAACGTTACATCCTCCGCATTCGCACCCTCACTAAAGCCGTCGCCGAAGCCTACTACGCCAGCCGCGAAGCCTTGGGTTTTCCAGGATGTAAAAAATAGTTAAGGAATATTTTATGACAACAAAAACATTTCTCACCGAGATCGGTACTGAAGAATTGCCTCCTAAGGCGTTGAAAAAATTAGCAATGGCGTTTGCACAGAATGTGGAGACGGGGTTAAAGCAAGCGGATTTGAGCTTTGACAAGGTTGAATGGTTCGCAAGCCCACGTCGTCTCGCCGTGAAAGTGTTAGGCTTGGCGGAACAGCAGCCTAGCAAAATGGTTGAAAAACGTGGTCCCGCTGTGACTGCAGCCTTTGATGCCAATGGTTGCCCGACGCCAGCTGCACTTGGTTGGGCAAAAGGGTGTGGCATTGAAGTGGCGCAAGCAGAACGCGTCAAAACGGATAAAGGCGAATGGTTGTGTTATCGCGCGAAGGTAGAAGGGCAAGCTGTGCAGGCGTTGTTGCCTCAGCTCGTCGCTGATAGCTTGAGCGCGTTACCTATTCCAAAAACAATGCACTGGGGCGATAAAAATGTGCAATTCGTGCGACCTGTGCATACCGTCACCATGCTTTATGGCGATGAAGTAATTTCTGGCGAAATTTTGGGCGTGAAATCTGACCGCAAAATTCGTGGTCATCGTTTTCTTGGGGAAGCCTGTTTTGAAATTCAACACGCTGATCAATATCCGCAAATTCTCAAAGAACGCGGTGCGGTGTATGCCGATTTCGCTGAACGTAAGGTCTTAATTTTGGAAAAAGCACAGGCCAAGGCTCAAGAAATGGGCGGCGTGGCGGATATTCAAGACGATTTGCTCGAAGAAGTGACCGCCCTCGTGGAATATCCGAATGTTTTGACTGCCAATTTCGAAGCACGTTTTTTGAAAGTGCCCGCCGAAGCTTTGGTTTACACCATGAAAGGCGACCAAAAATATTTTCCTGTATACGACAAGAATGGCAAATTGCTACCGCATTTCATCTTTGTTTCCAACATTCATCCCGAAAATCCAGCCATGATTATTGCTGGAAATGAAAAGGTCGTACGACCACGCCTTGCTGACGCTGAATTTTTCTTCCAACAAGATTTAAAACAACCACTCGAAGCCAATCTTGAACGGCTCGAAACCGTGCTTTTCCAACAACAGCTTGGCACTTTACGTGATAAATCCGCGCGTATTGAAACGCTAGCAGGGAAAATTGCAGCCGAAATTGGCGGCGATCCTGTTAAAGCTAAACGTGCAGGATTGCTCTCAAAATGTGATTTGATGACCAACATGGTGTTTGAATTTACCGATACCCAAGGCGTAATGGGCATGCATTACGCCCGTGCTAGCGGGGAAGACGAAGAAGTCGCCGTCGCTTTGAATGAGCAATATATGCCGCGTTTTGCTGGCGACAGTTTGCCGACTTCAAAGGTTGCCTGTGCCGTTGCCTTAGCCGATAAAATGGACACCCTTGCGGGCATTTTTGGCATTGGGCAATTGCCGAAAGGGGATAAAGACCCGTTCGCGCTTCGCCGCGCCGCACTCGGTGTGCTTCGCATTATTGTGGAGAAAAAATTACCGCTTGATTTACAAAGCCTCACCGAACAGAGCGTGGCATTGTTTGGCGATAAATTAACTAATGTCAACGTCGTCAAAGATGTGGTTGATTTTATGCTCGGTCGTTTTCGAGCATGGTATCAAGAAGCTGGCGTGAGTGTCGACGTCATCCAAGCTGTGCTAGCACGTCGCCCAACTCGTCCCGCCGATTTTGATGCACGAGTGCGTGCCGTTGCCGCCTTTAAGCAATTAGCCGCTTCCGAAGCGCTTGCGGCTGCGAATAAGCGCGTGAGCAACATTCTCGCGAAAGTGGACGGTGCATTGCCTTCAATTGATCTCAGTTTGTGTGTGGAAGACGCGGAAATTGCTTTGGCAAAAGAGGTGGTGGCGCAGCAAAGCATATTGCAGCCCCTTATCCAAAAAGGCGATTACCAAGCGGTATTGTCCACACTTGCACAACTTCAATCGCCAGTTGATCGTTTTTTTGAGCAAGTGATGGTTAATGTTGATGACCTAAAACTTCGTCAAAACCGCCAAGCTATTTTGTCCGCCTTACAAGCTTTATTCTTACAAGTCGCGGATATCTCGCTTTTGCAATAACCTAAAATTACGCCCCGATTTTTGGAAAATTTTTCCGAAAATCGGGGCGTAAATTCTTCTCAATTTCTTTTCAATCTATTCAGATTTTCTTTATTTCTTCCAATCAAAATTTCCCATTTTAAAATTCAATCATGGCACGCAAGCCGTGAATTTCGCCATTTTTCACGACATTTTCTAACCGAAATCGGTAATGGTGAAGCTCGGCAATTCTTGTCACGATAGATAATCCCAAGCCGCTACCTTTTTCATTTTGCCCCGCAATACGATAAAAACGCTGTCCCAACTTATTGAGTTCCTCTGGCGGAACGCCTTCGCCATTGTCTTCAATAATGAGCCGTGCTGGCGTAAGCATGACTTTAATTTCCGCCCCCACAGGGCAATACTTAATGGCGTTATAAATTAAATTATGCAACATTTGAGTCAGCAACAGCGGCTGCCCTTG
The DNA here is from genome assembly GCA_020026055.1 of Actinobacillus sp. GTDB lineage: Bacteria > Pseudomonadota > Gammaproteobacteria > Enterobacterales > Pasteurellaceae > Actinobacillus_C. Next base: position 15,626 of record JAHHRA010000004.1, on the reverse strand, counting down.
GCGTATTTTTGGCTCACCTTGGTTATCAAAGACCAAATTCATTTGCCGTTTTTGTGCTTCTCCGTATAGGTCGCTGATAGCGGAAATGACTAATTCTGACCAATGAATGGGCACCACGTCTTCTAATTCTTTAAAATTTTCAATGCGTGAAAGCGTGAGCAATTGCTTGATGAGTTGCGTGGTGCGGTCAATGCCTTTAGTGAGATTATTCAATGCCTCATCGCGCGTTTTGGGATCATTGTCAGCAAGTTGTGCTACTTCTGCCTGAATACGAAGAGCAGTTAAAGGAGTGCATAGTTCGTGGGCGGCATCAGAAACAAATCGCCGTTCCCGTTCTAATTGTTCGCCTATACGAGCGAAAAATTGATTTAGATTGTTGACTAAAGGCAAGATTTCTGCGGGAATATTTGTAGTAGATAACAACGAAACATCGCCTGCTTGGCGAGTTTGTACATTTTGGCTTAAGCGACGAATTGGCGTTAAAGCTTGATAAAACACTACAAAAGCCACTACTAATAAAATTGGTAAGCCCGCACACCAAATACTAGTTTGTTTGAAAACCATTTTGTTTACCAACTTTTCACGATATTCAAGTTCTTGCCCTACTGCGATAATGAATTTGCCGTGTTGAACAGGTAGCCAATAAATCCGCCACTTTTCATCATCATCTAAAATATGTCCTTGGCTAAAGCCAAATTTATGTTCGAAAATAAATTTATCGCCATTATGTCCATCTGTGAACAGTTTTTCCCCTTGAGCAGAAAAAATAGCAAAAGCTAAGGCGTCATCATCATAATGCCGTTTTGAAGCTTTAACTCTACTGGGTATTGATTTCCCATGATGATCCAATAAATCGTGCAAATCGGAAGTTGCTAGGCGTTGTGCAAATAAAACTTGTTGTGCATCAAACACTTCTTTCACTTCTTTTTTAACAATATTCCAAGCAACGATAGTGACGCCACACCACACGCATAGTGCTGTTGAAGCTAAGCCGATTAAAAGGCGAATACTAAGTCGTTTATTTTTCATTAATTTGTCCTAAAGCATATCCTACACCATGCACAGTGCGGATAAATTGTTTACCCAGTTTTTGACGTAAATTGTAAATATGCACGTCCAACGCTCGTTGGCTTAGCTCTTCATCCCAGTTCACGAGTTTTTCCTCAATCGTTTCACGGGAAAGTACTCGTTCTTTATTCAGCATAAACAATTCCAGTAAGCTATATTCTCTACCTGTTAAAATGATCTCTTGATTATTTAACCACGCTTTTCGTTGAGAGGGATCAAGTTTGACTGCACCATATTCGATAATGGGGTTTAATTGCCCATAGCGACGACGAATTAAAGCCTGCAGGCGTGCTACTACTTCCGCTAAAGCAAAAGGCTTGCAAAGATAGTCATCGGCACCAGATTGTAGCCCTTTGACGCGCTCTTCAATACTATCTCGTGCGGTCAAAATTAAAACTGGCACATCTTGATGCTGTTCACGCCACTGTTTTAGAATAAAAATTCCATCCAATTTTGGCAGCGTCAAATCCAAGACAACTGCGTCATAAGGCACCGCCAGCAAAGCCTTCGCCCCGCTCTCGCCATCGCTAAACCAATCTACTAAGAAACCCAATTTAGATAACCCAATCTGTAATCCGTTGCCGATTAAAGCATCATCTTCAATTAATAGAATTCGCATAATCTTTCCGTTAATTTTTATCGAAGTTAAAGTATAAATTAAAAAAAATGGTAGGTTTTGTACCTACCATTTTAACTTAAGTTAATGTTTAGATTTTTTCAATGCTGATCACATCAATTTCAATACGATCAAAATCAAAAGTTTCATTATCAACTTTTCCATAAATACGGACTTTATCTTTAGGAGTAATACTTAACCCATTCCACAAACGTTTGTTAATTTCTACTTTAATTTCTCCAGTGCCATCACTGAAAATGTAGGAATCTTTGCCAATTTGTTGAGTAAGTGTGCCTACTAGGGTTACCATTGTGTTATCTTTTGCTGATAAAGCTTGTTTAACAGTAATTTGTGGGGATTGAAAACCGCCTTGGAAACCACCTTGATATGTGTTTTGGTATCCACTTTGGCATCCATTGCAATTATCGTAATGATGTTTATGACCAGCAAAAGCGACTGTAGATAAAGATAAAGCAACAATAGCTGCTAAAACGATTTTTTTCATGATTTGTTCCTAGTTTATATCAAATAATTAAAGTGAGTAACAGATTGTAAGATTAGAGAATATCTCATTTCCTTACGTTTATATATTAAATATTATAAATCTTAATGAAATCTTAAGAAGCAGTTAAATTTTTCTAAAAAATTTAACACGCTACCAAATAATTAATTTTACTGTTTGTACTTTATAAACAAACTTAGAAAAATTTAAATATGATAATTACTTGTAACACTTTGGTTTACATAGTGAAGAGTAATTAAAAGTATCTTTCTATTTACGCTAAAAATAGCAAATTATTACTGCCTTTTATTTTTGTTGCTAACATCAAACTTGCAGATCCAGTAGTGAGCATCGCTGGAATGAAAAAATTGTGCTTCTATTGCTGATACTAAATTTTTCCAATAAAATTTAAGACTTCCGCTTGATACTGCTCCTAAACTGTGCTTTTCTGACTACAACTTAGCACGACGATAAATCTATTCATAATTGAAGATTTGACAGGGAAAATTACGACCGAAATTGAGGGCGATCTTGTAGCTAAACGAGTGCGATTGTTCTTAAAATATTTTGATGACTAATACAATGTATGAATTTACTAAGACGATTTAATTTAGTCTAAATTTTCTTTGAATTAAAATTCAAAGAGAAATTATTCATAAGTTTCGAAAATAAGTTGTAGAATAAAAAATTTAATTATGCCTTAAAGACTCTTCTAAGTAACGTTATTTCATTTCGAGGCATAAATTAGGTTCAACGATATGCAAAATTCAAAATTTCAATCCAAAGAACAGTGGCTTGTGGAGCTTTCGCAAGCAATTAAAGATCCCGCTAAACTCATTGAAGAAATGGCACTAGACATTAACCATTTTTCTGAACATTTACACGCTCGTAAGCTCTTTCCAGTGCTAGTGCCACCTCATTTTGTAGCCAAAATGGAACGAGGCAATCCTAATGATCCTTTGTTCTTACAGGTGATCTGTCAAGAGCAAGAATTTTTACAAGTAGACGGTTTTTCTAAAGATCCTCTTGCTGAGCAACACTTCCCTGCCCCCAATATTTTACATAAATATCGTAACCGTTTATTATTTATGATAAAAAATAGTTGTGCAGTAAATTGTCGCTACTGTTTTCGGCGTCATTTTCCTTACGCAGAGAATAAAGGAAGTAAAGAGAATTGGCAGCAAGCTTTAATGTACATCGCTCAGCATCACGAAATTGAAGAGGTCATTTTCTCGGGAGGAGATCCATTAATGGCGAAAGATGAAGAGCTTGAATTTTTGTTCAACGAACTCGCAAAAATCCCACATCTCCGCCGTCTTCGCATTCACTCTCGTCTACCTGTAGTGATCCCAAGTCGCATTACTGATAAATTTTGTATGCTTTTACAAACATTACCTCTGCAAACTATACTTGTTACTCATATTAATCATCCAAATGAAATTGACGATAAACTCTATTTAACAATGACGAAATTAAAAAAAGTGGGTGTAACTTTACTTAATCAATCAGTATTGTTAAAAAATATTAATGATAACGCAGAAATATTAAAAAAATTAAGCGATAAGCTGTTTGCTGTAGGGATTTTGCCTTATTATTTGCATCTATTAGATAAAGTAGAAGGTGCTGCACATTATTATATTTCGGATGAACAAGCATTGCAGATTTACCACCATTTACAAACTCTGACTTCTGGCTATCTTGTCCCTAAGCTTGCACGTGAAATTGGTGGAGAAAAAAATAAACGATTATTTTCATAGGAAAAATCATCAATTTCCCTTAGAATTAATGAAATAATAAGTTTAAATGCTAATTCAAATAAAGAAGGGTTATCACTATGTTGAACAATGAGTCAAATATACCACCTATCTCAACACCAACAACACAGGACGATAAATTACGGAAACAAATAAATGATGTAAAAGATAAATCCGTTTTTAATAATCCCGAAAAAGAAGTACAGGAGTTTACTGATAAAGAATCATCTGCAAACCAAGAAATTGATGCTCAATCTGCTTCTGGATATGACAAAGAAGCTAAACAAACTGATATGTTTCTACGAGAATATTCTATTACGTACTCTGGAGAAGCTGATTACCTCAAAGCAGAGAAACCAACATGGTCTGCAAACGATCATTTCCACGATTATAGTGAAGGAACTATTAAAGATGCTATTCAGAAAGAAGAAAGCATCGAATGTACATCTCCATCAGTTTCTCAATTAGATCCAGAACGAAAATTACTACATCCTGAAAATTGGCGTTGTTTACAAGCATTACCACCTAAATATCGTCGCCCTTTAGTATTGCTGATTATGAGCATTATTATTTTAATTATCATAAGTCTTTTGAAACCACAAACTCGTAACATACAATCTTTTGATAATGACAGTTTACAAATTGCTAGTAATTCAGGCTTAGCAACTCATAACACAGAAAATACTACTATTGCAGATAATTTTAACAAAGTTCTTACTGGAACAAACACAGCAACAATAAGTAGTGAAGCATTAAGTATACCTATTTTTGCTCCAAATACTTTCTTAAGTGATGAAGTGCGATCAAATGATAATATGATTAATAGTGAAAGCACGACTACGTCAACACCAGTTAATCTTCAAAATGAATTAACAGAAAATGATGATATGGTTAATGGTGAAAGTACTGCTACACCAACATCAGTTAATGCCCAAAGTGAATTACTAGAAAATGATGATATTTTTATGGCGGCGGAAAAAGCACATTTACTGCCAACAATTAAAGCATCTACTCCTTCAAAATCAATGAAGACACCAAATAAAAGTATGATCCTAATAATGCGACATGGTACTTCATTAATGCAACTTTTCCGCGAAAATCGTTTGCCTTTAGCTGACATCAATGCAATGACAAAAATAGCTCAAGGAAAACCTTTCACAAGACTTAAAGCTGGTGACAAAGTTCAGATAAAATTAACACCATCACGTCATATTAGAGAACTTACTCTTCCAAATGGTATACGCTTTATTCGTCAAGCAAATGGTTCATATCTGTTCGAAAAATAGAAATCAAATCTATGCCTATTTAATGCCCATCGTTTGATGGGCATTTTTATCTTAACTGTATTTCTAATAGTAATACATTTCGAATTCCACAGGATGTGGTGTCATATTTAAATATTCTACTTCTTTACGTTTAGTCTCAATAAATGCATCAATAAAATCAGAGGCAAACACATTACCTTTTTGCAAGAAACCATTATCTGCTGCTAACGCATTTAACGCTTCTTCCAAAGAACTTGCAACAGTAGGAACATCTCGTAATTCTTCAGGAGGGAGATCATAAAGGTTCTTATCCATTGCATCACCTGGATGAATCTTATTTTGAATACCATCAATACCCGCCATTAATAAAGCAGCAAAAGCAAGATATGGGTTTGCCATCGGATCTGGAAAACGTGCTTCAATACGCGTCGCTTTTGGTGTTGTTACTGCAGGAATACGAATGGATGCAGAGCGATTCCCTGCTGAATAAGCAAGAAGAACTGGAGCCTCAAAACCAGGAACTAAACGTTTATAAGAGTTAGTCGTTGGGTTAGTGAAAGCATTTAATGCTTTTGCGTGTTTAATGATCCCGCCGATAAAATAAAGTGCAATATCAGATAATCCTGCATAACTTTCTCCTTGGAAAAGATTTTTTCCATCTTTAGTCAAAGAGATATTGCAATGCATTCCTGAACCATTATCTCCTGTGATTGGTTTTGGCATAAAACACGCACTTTTACCATATTTTAACGCAACATTACGTACTACATATTTATAAATTTGAGTTTCGTCAGCTTTCTTCACGAGTGAATTAAATTTTGTTGCAATTTCATTTTGACCCGCAGTTGCAACTTCGTGATGATGTGCTTCAATTTCTAGCCCCATATCCGTTAAAATCAAACACATTTCACTACGGATATCTTGCCCATGATCTTGTGGCACAACTGCACAATAGCCACTTTTATGCATTGGACGATAAGCTTTATTACCATCTGTGTAAGTTTTATTACTATTCCAAGCACCTTCTATATCATCAACTATATAATTTACTCCATTGTTCGCAATGCCAAAACGTACATCATCAAAGAGGAAAAATTCAACTTCAGGTCCAATAAAAACATCATCAGCAATACCTGTATTGCGTAGGTATTCTTCTGCTTGTAAAGCAATAGCACGAGGACAACGCTCATAACGTCGCATTGTATGGGGTTCAAAAACATTACAACGAAGAGAAAGTGTTGGAATTTGATAAAACGGATCCATCACTGCACTTTCTGCAATTGGAATGAGCAACATATCTGCTTTATTGATTGCTTTCCAACCATCTACTGAAGAACCATCAAAGATTTTACCGTCTTCAAATAAATCTTCATCAACTAGTTGAACAGGAATAGACACTCCATGCTCTTTACCTTGCAAATCTGTAAAATGTAACACGACAAATTTCACATTGTTTTCTTTAATTAATGAAAACACTCTTTCAACTACTCTTGCATTTTGCATAAAAATTTCCTCAAAGTTTGCCGATTAGAAGCTGATCATTATAGATAAACAAAAAAATTCCTACAGATCTTTTTCATAAATTTTAAATATTTTTTATTTCTATTCAAAAATCTCTAACAATTCACAATAAAATATGCTATTTGCATAATAATTACACGACATTGAGTCTAATTCATTAGACTTTATATAAAAATTTCCATATAATCCAAGCTCTTTCCCCTCTTAGCTCAGTTGGTTAGAGCAGTCGACTCATAATCGATTGGTCGCTGGTTCAAGTCCGGCAGGGGGGACCATCACCTTTCAAATTGTTTTACAAATCCTTATTCTGCTATTTTTGCTGTATTACATTGTCTATCTCGTATTATACAAATTCATCATATATAAAGTTGGAAAATAGCAATTGGGTATTTAAATATTTGCAAATATCTTAAACGAAAGCATTGATAAACTCTGGTCTGTTTAAACTCAATAAATTAAGTTAACAGATATATTTATGAAAAAATTCTTTTTTCTATGTGTTTTCTATTGAAGTCATCTTTAATTTTTTAGTTTTTCTTACAAGATTCGGAAAAAATATTTTCATCTGTCCTCTTGTGATGAGGCTTATAATTCGCTGTGAGTAACGATGTCCATGTGTAACTAGCAAAAACGTTAGAACTTTTTAATGTACAAAGGATTAACTCAAATATTTCCATCTTTTTAATTTCAATATGCTCTCAAAGTTAAATTAGCCTGTTAGCGAAATGGTTTTTACTCGTTAAATTTTAAGAAAATTTTAGCGAAATTGACGGCGATAGAGTTATTGGACAAGATTACTTTTTGAGTAATCGACTTTGAAAGAATATAAAATAAGAAAAACAGTATTGGTGCCTAGGGTCGGACTCGAACCGACACAGTTATTCACCGGCGGATTTTGAATCCGCTGCGTCTACCAATTTCGCCACCTAGGCATAGGAGGTGATTTATGTGGGGGTATTATACGAAGTTATTTTTTGCTTGCAACTAAAAAATAAAACTTGCCATTCGTTTGCTTTAAAATCCAACAAGTTATCGTAAATGTAAAGCTTAATCCCTACATTTTTTTGCAATTATTTTGCCAAGTGCCACAATATAATTCTGCTGTGTATTTAAAGCAGGAATGTATTGGAATTCTTCACCTCCATTCCGCAAAAAATAGGAGCGATTTTCTTGAGCAATTTCCTCTATTGTTTCTAAACAATCTGCTGAAAATCCTGGACAAACAACTGCAATTTTATGAATACCATTTGCAAAAGCAGTTTTCATAAATTCATCTGTATAAGGAGAAAGCCATTCCTCTCGCCCAAAACGCGATTGAAATGCTATTCCCCATTGATTCTCTTTTAATCCCAATTTTTCAACAATTTTTTGAGTAGTAAGTTCACATTGCTGGCGATAGTTGTCCCCTTCTTTTTCATAACGAAGAGGAATACTGTGGTAAGAAAATAAAAGGAATGTTTCTTTTTTAAGATAACGAGAAATTATTTGTACTAATGCATAAATATAATCTGGATTATCTGCATAATTATGTATAAATTCAAAAGGCGGAAAATCACGGTGCTTTTGCCAAACTTTTGCAAAAGCATCGAAAACGGCTGCTGTTGTAGTGCTACTGTATTGTGGAAAAAGTGGCAACACGATGATTTTCGCTACTTTAATTTGCATTAAAGTTGTAACAGCATGTGATATGCTCGGCTCACCATAAGTCATCGCTAATTCAACTTGTGCATCAATCCCTTGTTCAGATAAATAACGTTGTACTAATTTTTTTTGTTGTTGTGAAATAGCAATTAATAATGAACCTTGGCTCGTCCATGATTGTCGATAAAGCTCAGCAACACGTTTAGCTCGATGTGGAAGAATAATCGTTTTTAATAATGGCCACCATTTCCACGCTGGCAGATCGACAACACGTTTATCTCTCAAAAATTGCCATAAATAATCTGACACTGCGTTGGGCGTTGGGGCAGATGGTGAACCTAAATTGACTAAAATAACACCGATTTTTTGGTTCATTGTTCAATCACCGATAAAGTTAACCGTGAACGACAGCAAAGCTTATTCTCAGCATTAAAAATATCAATTTGCCAAATATGTAATTTATTACCTACTTTCAATGGTGTTGCTACTGCACGTGCTACGTCTCCTTTTTTCATTGGACGTAAATGGCTAGCATTAATTTCCGCTCCTACAGTAACTAACTTATCTTCAACACAATAAAAGCCTGCCGCGGATCCAACTGTTTCGGCTAATGCACAAGAAATTCCGCCGTGTAACCACCCCATCGGCTGAGTTGTTTTATCAGTAATTGGCATTTCTGCTTCAAGCCAATTATCACCATAATTTGTAAAGCGAATTCCTAAATGGGAAACAGCACAATTCGCACAACGTTGGTTGAGTTCATTAACTGTGATTTCTTTTTTCCAAATTTTCATATTGTGTTTTAAATTCTCATCTTAAGTGTAATTATATTTCTCATCTGGTATTTGCTAATAGCCAGCATACTTTTTTCTTTAATTTCAAGCTAAATTAGAGTAGTTTTTCATCAAATAATAACGCCTCAATTTTAGTAAAAATTTTCCGCATATTGAGGCGTTATACAGTTTCTAAATCAATGCATCTTCGTTCTCTTCTAAAGTTCGAATACGTACAGCTCTTATTACGTCATAAACGAAAATTTTACCATCACCGATTTTGCCCGTTTGTGCGGTTTCAACAATTGTGTCAATGCATTTGTCAACCATTTCATCAGGTACAACAATTTCAATTTTTACTTTAGGCAAAAAATCAATCGTATATTCTGCGCCACGGTACAATTCTGTATGTCCTTTTTGACGCCCAAAACCTCGCACGTCGGTGACAGTCATTCCATTAATTCCAATATCTGAAAGGCTTTCACGAACATCATCTAATTTAAAAGGTTTAATAATCGCTTCAATTTTCTTCATCATTCCCTCTATTTCTCCTGCTGAGCAGATTTTGGACGAAAGCTTTTGATTATGTCTGGCTTGGTGTCGATATAAATACCATTAATTAATTGTAGACAATAGGGCACCGCTGCAAAGACACCTTTCACAACGATATTACCGTCGCTGTCTTTCACGCCTTCCAACGTTTCGGCGATCGCTTTAGGTTGACCAGGCAAATTAAGAATAAGGCTTTGTTTACGAATTACGCCAATTTGACGAGATAAAATTGCTGTTGGTACAAAATGCAAACTGATTTGACGCATTTGTTCACCAAATCCTGGCATTTCGCGATCAGCAACCGCAAGCGTTGCATCAGGTGTAATATCTCGTTTAGCAGGTCCCGTCCCCCCTGTGGTTAATACAAGATGGCAATGTTGCTCATCAACTAACTCTCGCAACGTTTGCTCAACTAGAGGTTGTTCATCTGGAATCAATCGCGTTTCAACTAAAAATGGATCTTGTAATGCATTTTTTAACCAAGTTTGTAACGATGGAATACCTTGATCTTCATAAACACCTCGCGAAGCACGATCCGAAATAGATACTAATCCAACTTTTAACATCGTCATAAAATCTCCCCCGTCAAAGCGGAAATAAAATAGGAACAAGTAAAACCGTTACGATCATCACAATGATAGTGAAAGGCACACCTATTTTCATAAAATCACTAAATTTATAATTTCCCAATCCCATCACCATTGTATTTACAGGTGAAGAAATTGGTGTCATAAATGCACTAGATGCGGCAATGGCTACTACCATAGCAAATGGCACAGGTGAAACTTGTAAATGTTGTGCCATTTCTACTGCGATCGGCGAAATTAAAATCGCTGTCGCAGTATTTGAAATAAATAAACCAACAACTGCACAAGCGATGAATAATATCATCAAAAGTGTGTGTGTGCTCCAATTACCTGTGAAAAGTAACAATTTATCGACAATAAAATCTATTCCTCCTGTTTTCTGCAAAGCAATCGCAAACGGCATCATACCAATAATCAAAATTAAACTTGACCATTGCAAAGAGCGATAAGCTGATTTTGCATCAATACAACCGAATTTTGCTAACATAAGGCAACAAATTAATGCAGCAATGACATTTGGCACAAAGTTAAATACCATTAACACCACCATAATGGTAATTGAAAATAATGCATAAGGTGCTTGATTTAAGGCGGGGGCAGCTTGTTCAATTTCATCAGGAAAATCTAATACAAAGAAATTTTTAGTCGTTTGACGCATTTTCTCAATCAATTTCCATGCACCTACAACTAATAAAAGATCTCCAAGTTGTAAATTTTCTTGCATAAGATTACTTCTTAAGATCTCACCATTACGTTTAATACCAACAATATTGATCCCATAACGCGAACGTAAATGCAATTGGCTTACTTCTTTTCCAATACAATCTGAGTCAGGAACAGGTGTAATTTCTACCATCCCCAAAAGACGAGCTTGTTGATTAAATTGAATAGTTGAAAGCTCAGCTGGCACTAAATTGTGTTGATGACAAAAATCTTCAAAATCAAGTGTAGGATCGGTCATATCAATAAGCAAAATATCTTTTGCTTTAATTTCCATTTTACCAATTCCTTCAACGTGCAAAGTAGAACGCAATCTTTTCCAACGCTCAATTGCAATGACATTTATACCAAATTGAGAACGCAACCCAAGAATTTCTATCGGATTATCAATAAAATCTGAACTATCACGCACGACTACACGTTTCATCTGTTCCGTTATTTTATATTCAGCGATAAGATCTAGAATAGACAATCGAGGAGGTGATTTTTCTTCATTCACACTAGACATTGTCAATCTAGAAGTCATAAAGAGCATATACAAAATACCTAAAAATAAAATCACAATTCCAATCGGTGTAAAAGAAAAGAAAGATAATCGTTGTTGACTGATCCGTAAAAGTTCAGCATTGACAATAAGATTAGGTGGTGTTGCAATTAATGTCATCATTCCACTAATTAATGCTGCCATACTTAGTGGCATCATCAAACGACGTGGTGAAATTTGCATTTTTCGGCAAATGACCATAACGACTGGAATAAAAATAGCTACAACACCAGTAGAACTCATAAACGCTCCAAGACTACCTACAGAGAGCATTAACAACACTATGACATGCACTTCATTATTTTTTGCTCGTTTAATAAGCCATTCACTGACAGAATACGCTACACCTGTCCGAATAAGACCTTCCCCCACGATAAAAAGTAGCCCTATTAAAATAATATTAGCATCACTAAATCCCGCGAAAACTTCAGGGATAGTTAAGATACCTGAAACACTAAAAGCAAGAATTACGAGCAAAGCAATCACATCCATACGGATTTTATTCTGCAAGAATAAGAAAATCGTAATCAAGAGGAAAATTAACGTCAAAATAAGCGCTTGATTTCCACTTTGCCACAGTGCAAGCATATTTCTCTCCAGTATTCCAATGTTTAATAAACTATTTCATATACTTTTTTACAGGTGCAAAACTTTTTCTATGTTCAGGTAAAATGCCATATTCTGCAATTTTTTCAAAGTGTAATTTTGTCGGATACCCTTTATGCTTAGCAAAACCGTACTCTGGATGTTTTATGTCTAATGTATACATCTCCGCATCACGTGTCACTTTCGCAAGAATGGATGCAGCACTAATTTCGGCAATACAATCATCTCCTTTTACAACAGCCTGAGCTGGTATCGAAAACTCAGGAAGGCGATTTCCATCCACGAAGATAAATTCAGGCACAATTTTTAAACTATTTACTGCTCGTTGCATTGCCAACATTGTAGCATGCAGAATATTAAGTTTATCTATTTCTTCTGGCGTAGCATAAGCAATACTCCAAGCAAGAGCTTTTTCCTTAATTTCTTCTGCTAATGCTTCACGTTTTTTTTCGCTTAATTTTTTACTGTCTTTTAACCCTGCAATTGGATGTGCGGGATCTAAAATGACGGCAGCTGTGACAACATTTCCGATAAGAGGTCCTCTCCCAACTTCATCAACGCCTGCAATATATTTCACATTTGGATAAAGCATTTCTATCATTTTTACTCACTTTCTAGCAATTGTTTTATTGCAAGTGCAGCTTGCTTATCTGCATCGCAACGAATTTTATTATGTAATGCAGTAAAATGTTCAATCAATTCTGCTCTTGTGATGATCGCTTGCGGATCTTTACTTAAATACAGCGATAATGCAGCGGCTAATTTCGTTTCTTCACAGTCATCTTGAATTAATTCAGGCACAAGTGTTGCATTTGCCAGCAAATTCGGTAACGAAATATATGGTGTTTTTATCAATTTTTTTGCAAACCAGTATGTCAGAGGTTTCATTCGATACCCTACGACCATCGGTGATTTGCAGAGCATCGCCTCTAAAGAGGCTGTACCTGACGCTAACAAAGTTACACTTGCTACTTGCATTGCTTCGCGTGCGTTACCGTCAAAAAAAATCATTGGTAATTCAGGAGCAATTTCTGCTTTCATTTTCTCAAATTGAGATCGGCGTTTTGCATTTGCAAATGGCACAAGAAATTGTAAATCAGGGTATTGTTTTTTGAGCAAAATAGCAGTTTTCAAAAAAGGTTTACTGAGAAAAGCAACTTCAGCATGACGACTTCCTGGTAGAATGGTCAAATAAGTTTGATGCGGATCAATGCCCAACAATTTTGCTGCGGTATCCATGTCAGGATGAAGTGGGATTTGATCTGCCATACTGTGTCCAACAAATTGACATGGCACGTGGAATTTGTCATAAAATGCTTTTTCAAACGGTAAAAATGCTAGTACTAAATTAGTAGCACGTTTGATTTTATGAATCCGTTTTTGTCGCCATGCCCAAACGCTGGGGCTAACATAATGCACTGTTTTGATACCCTGTTGTTTGAGCTTTTCTTCAACATAAAGATTAAATTCAGGGGCATCAATACCGATGAAAATATCGGGTCTAATAGTCAACATTCGTTTTGTAATTTGTTTGCGGATTCTGAGTAATCGTGGCAAATGTTTGAGGATTTCTACTAACCCCATCACTGCAATCTCTTCCATACTCACCCAAGTTTCTGCTCCTTGCGCTTGCATTTTCTCACCACAAATACCGACAAATTTCGCATGAGGATAGATTTTTTTTAGGGCTTGAATTAGAGCAGCACCGAGCATATCGCCAGATACTTCTCCTGCAACAAGTCCGATTGTTGGATTATTTTTTTGCATAATGTCCTCAATAATGAAAAACACCGCGTACTAAGACGCGGTGAGAAATTCTTCCAAAAATCGGGGCGTGATCTTAACGAATAATGCCTCGAGTAGAACGTTTGAAAAAATCGACAAAGAAGCTGATAGCACTGTCTTGTTTCGCGTATTGTTCAATTTCTGGCATAACATCTTCAATAGTCTTGCCACTACGATAGATAAGTTTATACACATTACGAATATCACGTAAAGTTGGTTTATCAAACCCACGGCGTTTTAAACCTTCAATATTGATACCAAACGGTCTAGCATGATTGCCTTGAGCTACAACATAAGGCGGTACATCTTGGCTTACCATCGACCCACCACCTAACATAACATGAGCACCGATAATAACAAATTGATGAATAGCTGACATTCCGCCAACAATTACAAAATCATCTAATTCTACGTGTCCTGCTAGAGTTGCATTATTCGCTAAAATACAACGGTTTTTGATCTGGCAATCGTGTGCAATATGTGCATTGATCATAAGCAGATTATCATCACCAATTCGTGTAACACCCCCACCTTGAACAGTTCCTCGATGAATAGTTACACTTTCTCGGATACGGTTGCGATCACCGATGATAGTTTTAGTTGCTTCGCCATGATATTTAAGGTCTTGATTGATTTCACCAATCGACGCAAATTGGAAAATTTCATTATATTCGCCAATTTTAGTACTGCCATTCACTACAATATGAGAATGTAAATTAGTACCTTTGCTAATTTCTACATCCTTACCAATAATACAGAAAGGGCCAATCTTCACATTTTCACCAATATTAGCCCCATCTTCTATAATACTTGTTGGATGTATTTGTGCTGTTGAATGAATGAATCCCATACTATCTCACCTTATGCTTTTTTACGTCTTGCACACATAAGATCTGCTTCACAAGCTACTTTCCCATCAACACTTGCTTGTGCATGAAAAACAGATATTCCTCGACGTTCTTTTACATAAGTAATTTCTAAAATAAGTTGATCGCCTGGTACAACAGGACGTTTAAAGCGTGCATTATCAATGGAAGCGAAATAATAGAGTTCATTGTCTAATTTTCCATTCGTTAAACAAGCTAAGATGCCAGAAGCTTGTGCGAGAGATTCCAAGATAAGTACACCTGGGAAAATAGGTTCATTTGGGAAATGTCCTGTAAAACAGGGTTCATTAACACTAATATTTTTAATCGCACGCAACGACTTTCCTTTCTCATATCCCAAAACGCGGTCAACAAGCAAAAACGGGTAACGGTGCGGTAAATATTTCATTAATTCATTTACTTCAATAACGTAATTTTCTTGTGTAGTCATCGTTAAGATAGCCTCTTAAATATTCTTAAAATGTTTAGAATTATAAAAGATTTTTCGCATAATACAAAATGAGCTGTTTTATATTTCTCACTTCTCTTTATATTTTATTTACAAGTTGTTTTTTATAAATTTTATTTCTTTGAAAAATGATAAAAGATTTATTAATATTTTCTTTATGATGAACTTGACTTTAGTTCAAATTGTTTGTTCTCTATGCGAATAAACAGAAATTTCTATTTTTTCAAAAAAAATAGTTGACGAAAATAGCTCATATCAGCATAATGCACCCCGCAATCCTGATGAGGAAATTCAATAGATTTTGGCTATGTAGCTCAGCTGGTTAGAGCACAACACTCATAATGTTGGGGTCACAAG
>JAHHRA010000035.1 GCA_020026055.1 Actinobacillus sp. | reverse complement strand
TTCAAATTCCGCAAAATTCAAATCTAAATTTAAAGTCTTTTGTTGCATAAATTCATGCAATTTTAAGTTGATTAATTGATTCAAACTCAAACCTAAGTTTTTCGCCTGTTGCTGCAAATTTTCTTTTAATTGATCGTCAATACGTAATGAAATAGTCGCCATAATAACCTCAATATGATTGCAATATGATGGCATTGTAATTGTATATTATTCAAATTGCAATCATCATGCCAAAGCCTTTGGTGAATACGTTGGTGCCGCAGTGGGCGGAATCACAGGCAATAAAAATGATGTTTTCATCAACGCCAATGTTGCATTGAATGCGGAGAAATATAATCGTGAATTGCATCAAAATCAGCTTAATAAAATCAAAGCCTTAGCCAAGGGTGATAAAGAAAAAGAAGAACGGTTATTAGCGGCTGGCTGTGCGATAAACCATTGCTCGGCAGGCATTCCTGATGATGACCCAAGTAAAGCCATTGCTCTTGAGCTTGAAAGAAAAGGCTCGGGTGCAGATTATCAAGCTGAAAGAACGCTACTACTAAGCCAAACCGAAATAAATTACAGCGGACTTACAGAAAGCCCTGTTTTTCATCAATATAACAAAGTAGATGCGGCGATTGATTTTGTTACACGTAACGAAGATGCAATAGCGACAGGTTTAGTGGTGGGAGGTAACATAATTAGCCTTGTTAACCACCCAATTGTAAAAGGTGCAGGAAAGGGACTGAATGCTTCAGGTACGGCTTTAAAATCCCTTAATGCTGAAACACCGAGTTATTTAAAACCTCAGAATAGTGCGACAACTGTTAAACCATCTGCCAACACAGCTTCAAACGGGCAGCAGATGGCGAAGTCTAATAAACCTGAACAGTTACAGCAAAATAAAGCTAATGGAGCTAAATATGCTGATAATGAGTTTAATAAATTCAAACAAACAGTTGATCACCCAGAACAGGAAATTACTGCTATTACTAAATCTAGTGGAACTAAGATTAGATTTGATGCGGTTGGTATAAATAAAAAAACAGGTAAAGTTGTTATTTTAGAAACTAAAGCAACAAAATTACCACCTGAAAAAATTAAGCCTACTACAGGGCTTACTACTAATCAGAAAAAAGGATTTCCTGAAGTAACCACGGAAGGGTTTATTATTAAAGGTAGTGGAAAAGGTAAATTTACAGGTGGTACAGAAATTAAACCTGAACAAATTGAAGAATTAAAAATCAAATATTCAAATGGTGTTGAACATAAGTTAAAAACCCAAAAATAAGGAAATACAAATGTCCAATATATGTGATATTAATAAGATTGATGCGATTGGTATTGATAAAGAAAATAATAGTGTAGTTTTAGCAATATTTGATCATCTAAACTGGGAAGATGAATATGATCACTTACTTCTATTACAAGATAAAGTTAATGTTTATATTAACTGTATAGAATCAGGAGGTATTTATTCATCTTACTTAGAAGCTAAAAATCATAATACATTCATTATAGATATAAAATTCAAATACCCTATAACAGAAAATTGCAAAAAATTAATCAAACATATACAAGAAGTATTATCACAAATTAAAGAATTAGATTTGAAGATTAATTTAAAATATGAAATTACTGAAAATTAGTTTAGCCTCATATCAAGGGCAAGTTATTGCTAATCAAGGAAAGTTAGAAAATATTGATTACACTAAAGTTGCTTATGATGTCAGTGTTTTAGAAGACTATCAAAGCTATGCGGGGATTGAGATTAATGCGGTAGGTAATTTTGCCAACCAAGGTAGACATGCCTTTGCCAGCAACCAATATCTCAACATCAACGCCCAAGGCGATATCACTAACGACGGCACGATTTTTGCCAAACAAGATATGAAACTCAACGCTCAAACCATCAATAACTTAGGTGGTAACCTCTTAAGTCAAGGAACGATGCAGTTAACGGGCGGGACGTTGAATAATAAAACGTTGTTGGATTTTACTGATGTACAACCAGCATCGACTCAAAGTGAGACGCTAAGCAATGTTGCAACTACATTTAGGCGTTGTGGCTTATTTCGTCCTTGTAAACCGACACTTGATGAGTTGCCACCACAAATAATTGAAGTCACGCCTGCAGGAGCTATTGCTCGTAAAGCCAATATTGAAAGTATGGGCGATATGAACATTATCATGGATAAAGTGAACAATATCGGGGCGTTAACTGGTAGTTTTGAGAAAAAATGGGTCAAAGGGTATGAAAGCTCATATGATTGGCAAGATAATAAGGATTTAGTTACCAGTTTAAATAAAGAAACACAAAGTATTCTTGATAATATTGGAAAGCATACTAGACGCTCTGAACCTGTATGGTTAGAGCATGCAGAAGAAATTATTTCTGAACTTGTCAGCCATAATGCCGTTATAAAATCAGGTAAAACTTTGAAAATATCTGCTGATGATATTTTGAATGAAGAAGGAAACATCTTAGCAAATAGTGATTTAGACATTAATACTAAAAGATTGATAAACACAAGAAAAAAATTGGATGAAAACATTTCTTTAAGATTTCATTTTAAATTCCAATCTATTGAAGGCAGTAGTTTTTGGCATGACTGGGATGATGAACATCGAATTCTCGAACGAACAGTAAAAGTAGGAGTATACGGCGATAAAACCTCACTAATCTCCGCTCAAAACATTAATATCCATAATGGTG
>JAHHRA010000034.1 GCA_020026055.1 Actinobacillus sp. | reverse complement strand
AAGGAGTTCTTTATGCAATCAAAATTTAAACTCAGTTTTGCTATGTGTTTATTAAGTGTTATGGTTCAAGCGGAGCAGTTGGATTTGCGAATTATTGAGACTACAGATTTGCATGCCAATATGATGGATTACAACTATTACCGTGATAAACCAGCGGCTGATTTAGGCTTAGTAAGGGCAGCGACATTAGTGAAACAAGCACAAAACGAAGTGAAAAATAGTGTTTTAGTTGACAATGGTGATTTAATTCAAGGAAGTCCGATGGGAGACTATATGGCAGCTAAAGGTTTAAGTAAAGGCGAAATTCATCCAGTTTATCAAGCGATGAATTTATTACCTTATCAAGTTGGCAATATTGGTAACCATGAATTTAATTATGGTTTGGACTTTTTACACAAAGCTCTTGCGGGGGCGAAATTCCCTTATATTAATGCTAATGTTTATGACATTAAAACAGGTAAGAATCTGTTTACACCTTATATCATTAAAGAATATCAATTTATGGATAAAGCAGGTAAAAAACAAAAGATTAACATTGGTTATATCGGTTTTGTGCCACCACAAATTTTAATTTGGGACAAAAAGAACCTCGAAGGTAAGGTGACAGTTGCGGATATTAAGCAAACTGCAGAGAAATATGTGCCAGAAATGAAAGCCAAAGGGGCAGATGTTATCATTGCTATTCCTCATTCTGGGCTTTCGACAGAGCCTTATAAAAATTTAGCAGAAAATTCAGTTTATTATTTGTCACAAGTTAAAGGTATTGATGGCATTGCTTTTGGGCATTCGCATGCCGTCTTCCCAAGTACAGATTTTGCAAATCTACCAAATGTGGATATCAATACGGGTAAAGTCAATGGTGTTGTCGCTATGATGCCTGGACGTTGGGGTAGCCATATTGGCGTGATGGATTTGATGCTAAATAATGACAGTGGTAAATGGCAAGTTGTTGATGGCAAAGCCACAGTGCGAGCAATTTATGATAAAGCTACTCAAAAACCTTTAACGAAGCCTGATCAATCTTTACGTCAAGCTTTAAAAAAAGCTCATCTTAGTACACAAAAATACGTTAATCAACCTTTAGGGAAAGCAGACGCACCAATGTATAGCTTTTTAGCATTAGTACAAGATGATCCTACTGTGCAGATTGTCAATCTTGCTCAAAAAGATTATGTTGAAAGAATGGTACAAGGTGATCCGAATTTAGCAAATTTGCCTGTTCTTTCAGCTGCCGCACCTTTCAAGACAGGTGGACGTAAAAATGATCCTGAAAACTTCACGCAAGTTGAAAAAGGTCAGCTCACTTTTCGCAATGCAGCGGATTTATATCTCTATCCAAATACTTTAGTTGTATTAAAACTCCGTGGAGCAGAAATAAAAGAATGGTTAGAATGTGCAGCGGGGCAATTTAATCAAATCGATCCAAACAGCAATAAACCGCAAGCCTTGATCAACTGGGATGGTTTTCGCAGTTATAACTTTGATGTGATTGATGGTGTTAATTATGAAATCGATATTACTCAACCTGCCCGCTATGATGGAGGATGTAAACTGATCAATCCTAATGCTCACCGTATTAGCAAGCTTACTTATCAAGGTAAAGCAGTTGACGCTCACCAACAGTTTTTAATTGCGACGAATAACTATCGGGCTTATGGCAATAAATTTGCAGGCACTGATAAAGCTCATTTAGTCTTTGCCGCACCTGATGAAAACCGTGCAGTGTTGGCGGATTATATTCGTCGTATATCCAAAGAACAGGGAATAGTCAAGCCGAGTGCGGATCATAATTGGCAATTTAAATTGATCCCGAATTCAAATCTTCATGTTTATTTTGAAACTTCGCCGAGCGAAAAAGCTGCTGAATTTATCCAAAATCACAGCCATTATCCAATGAAAAAAATAGGTACGAATGAGACAGGATTTGCCTTGTATGAGATCGATTTAAGTCAATTAAAATAAGTTTAGTACCAAACAAAAGATTATTTGCTTATAAAACTAAACCCCATCATTTAATTAAGTGATGGGGTTTTTATTTAAAATGTAAAAAATAAAAAAGAAAGGATAGTTAAATCCGTTTTATCTAACCCGAGGGTGAGGGAAAGAAAAATTCGCCCACACTCATATATTATCCACTCTTAAAGCAATTTTAAAAAGCCCAAGATGATTTATTGTAAAAATAATGCTCAAAAATATTTAATTTTTTGATAAAAAATGGTTAAAATTAAGTTAGGTTTCCAAAAATATCATTTTTAATCATAAAAGGTAATTACTATGAATCTTATTTACAAAGTTATTTACAATGTTAATCAAGGATGCTATGTCGTAGCCAGTGAATTCGCAAAAAAAAATAGGAAATCAAAAGTAGCTAAAGTGCTTGCTACATTAGCTATTTGTTTTGGGATGAATACTGTCGCTTTAGCAGAAGACACAAAACTTGATTGCACAAAACCAGAAAATACGATGCAATGTAAAAAAGAACAACTTTACAATGTTTCTAATGTGGCTCCAAAACCTCGTGAAGGTAGTACATTATATGTATCATCTGTAGCTCCTGGTGCTTTACCAAAAGCATTTGGTAAAGGAAGCCTTGCGATGGGATATGATGCAGCAGCAGGAAATGCTCATCCTGTAAATCAGGACACCTTAGGAGGTGATTATGCTGTGGCAATAGGCAAGGAAGCAGAAGCAAAAGGTGGTGGTTCTTACGCAATAGGATATCGAGCCAAAACGAACTGGACAGGTTCTATTGCATTTGGTTATGAAGCTCAAGCAGGATATTTCGCATCGACAGCGATTGGCTATCAAGCTAGAACTTATGCACCACAGAGTGTTGCTATCGGTTATCAAGCTCAAACAGGGGCTGATAAAGATAATTCAGACAAATCGGATGGGAATTACACTGTTGGTAATGCCTCACTAGCAAAAGGAAAAAATAGTTATGCTTTCGGTTACTCTGCTCATGCCAATGTGGATAATGCTTACGCAATTGGTACCTATACGGAAGCAAGTGCTAAAGATAGTGTTGCATTTGGTTATGGCTCAAAGACATACGCTGAAGATCGCATAGATAATGATAGAGTAATTTCTGTAGGAGATTCTAAAAATATAGATCGTGAGTTTGATAAAAGAATTATTAACTTAAAAGCAGGAATATTAGATACTGATGCTATTAACCTTAAACAACTCAAAGATACTTTTACAGGCTTAGTTGGCGATGATGTTAATAATGCTCAACATAATATTACTAAAGGACTTATTTTTGAAAACTTCTTGAAAAAAGATGGTACAAACATAGGTGATGCTGCGGCGAAGAAAACTTTTGGTAATAATGTTGGCGTAGACTTAGCAACTGTAACTTCAGACACTGATTCATCTTTGGTTCAAGCAGGAAGTGTGAAAAAAGCACTT
>JAHHRA010000033.1 GCA_020026055.1 Actinobacillus sp. | reverse complement strand
GAACGGCGGACTGTTAATCCGTATGTCGCTGGTTCAAGTCCAGCAGGAGGAGCCAAATTTGACTTTGGTTTTTTATTTACCTCCTTTTATAAAAACCTTCCAAAAAAACAAAATCCCATTATCCTCCTAATGGGATTTTGTTTTTTTAATTTAAATGTCTAATTTTCTACCTTTACTCAGTAAAGTATTTGGCAAATATCTACTTTCACTTTATGATATGGCACTTTCAATGTTTATGGCTATATAGAATGAATAACGTGCAAGATATACAAAACAAAAAGCAAACCTACAATTTCAATAAACTTCAAAAACGTCTACGTCGTAATGTCGGCAATGCTATTGCTGATTTCAATATGATTGAAGATGGTGATAAAGTGATGGTTTGCCTTTCAGGCGGTAAAGATAGCTATGCATTATTAGATATTTTATTAAATCTTAAAAATAATGCACCTGTCCAATTTAAGATTATTGCTGTCAATCTTGATCAAAAACAGCCAAATTTCCCAGAACAAATATTACCTGAATATTTAGCGAGTATTGGTGTTGATTTTAAAATAGTACAAGAAAATACTTATAGGATTGTGAAAGAAAAAATTCCCGATGGTAAAACTACTTGTTCACTTTGTTCACGTTTACGTCGTGGCATTTTATACCGTACAGCAACAGAATTAGGTGCAACTAAAATTGCTTTAGGGCATCACCGTGATGATATGCTTGAAACTCTGTTTTTGAATATGTTTTACGGAGGCAAAATGAAATCTATGCCACCAAAATTAATAAGTGATGATGGTAAACACATCGTGATCCGCCCACTTGCTTACTGCAAAGAAAAAGATTTAATAAAATATGCTGAAGCCAAACAATTCCCAATTATCCCTTGTAATCTCTGCGGTTCACAGCCAAATTTACAACGTCAAGTAATTAAAGAAATGTTGCAAACTTGGGATCGTCAATACCCTGGACGAATTGAGACTATGTTTAGTGCTTTGCAAAATATAACGGCATCACATTTATGCGATCCTAATCTATTTGATTTTAAAAATATCCGTCAAGGTAGTATCCCTACGGGAATTGAAGGTGATATTGCTTTTGATAAAGAAGATACGCCAACAATTTCTGATACAAGTTTACTTGCTAAAAACTTAATCTTAGTTAAAGAAGTCATTTAATACTTCATAAAGAATATGATAGCATCAATCCTTATCCATACCCATCTTCCAAACGTATTACTGGCACACATTTATATGCAAAAAGTTAAACAATCACTTTTTTTATAACTTGCGAATTCCCGTCCAAAAATATGAATGCATCATATTTCAAAGAAATCATTTTGTTTTTTCTTTCATCAGCTGAAGTGTTTAATACTTTTCAATCAACTATATTTATTGCCAATCATTTTTGAGCATTAAATAATTCAGCTGTAACCATTGTAAGCCAGCCACTGCAATTCCATTATCAATTTCACCATTTTGCAACATCTGATAAGCTTGCTGACGTCCCAAAACGTGCACACGTATATCTTCATGTTCACTTTGTAAACCATGAATTGAGGTATTTTGTACTTGTGCACTATCGACTTGGGCTACGAAAAGATGGATACGTTCAGTCATACCGCCAGGACTCACCCAAAAGCTCAAAACATAACGGAGACGATTAAAGTGAATCCCAGCTTCTTCTTGGCTTTCACGACGAGCTACTTCAACAAAGTCCTCCCCCTCTTCAACCATTCCAGCAATAAATTCCAATAACCAAGGCGAACGTTCAGAATCTGGTACATAAGCACCAATCCGAAGTTGCTCAACCATAACTAACCTATCTAAAATGGGGTCATAAGCAATAACTGCTACTGCATTGCCTCGTTCTAAAATTTCACGTTCAACAATACCACTTTCACCTCCTGCAAAAAGCTTATGTTTGAAACAAATTTTTTTGAGTTTAAAAAAACCATCGTACAGATTTTCTTGTTTAATGATAGTGAGATCGTGATGATTAAATTGTGTCATTTTTATTCCTACTTGTCTTTTTTAAAGACATCAGATTTTACCCGATAAAAAGTTGCAAAACGAGGTAATCCTTTATTAGTTAATCCACGATATTGATAAGTAATTATCGCACCAATTGGTGGCGGATTTCGGCGTTCATTATCTGAAAATCCTGATCCAATTCTAAACGTACCACGTTTATTTTTACAAGAAATGGCACCTAACATTCCAGCAAATTTACCCTTACCTGCATGGTACGCTACAACTTTACACTCTTCATCAAATAAAGGCTTAAACTTCAAAATTTGATCGCTCCGCCCAAATTGATAAGATACAGTAGGGTTCCGCACTACAATCCCTTCACCGCCGTTTTCTACAATCTGATGAAAAAACGCCATCATCTGTGTTCTCGATTGGATAGGAATTTGTGGAATAATTTTTATATGCAGATTAGGATGTGTTTTCAAATAAGTTTGCAATTTGTTAAGACGTTGCCAAAGGTTGCCTTCAGCATTCGGCACATCAAATACATATAATTTCATTTTTGCCCACCCCTTATCTTTTTGTGAACGCACAATTCGCGAAATATTCTCAAAATCCCCACGTTCAGTAAAAAGTTCACCATCAAGTGCAAACGGTGGAAAATCTTTTATAAAATAAGCTGGCGGTGTCAAAATCCGTTTTTGACGACTATATAATAGTTTACCTGTCCAATACCCTCTTATTCCATCTAGTTTTTCACTCATCACCCAACCGTTTAGATTTTGCCCATGATAAGTTTTAAGAAGCATTAATTTAGGCGGTAGATATTGTATTTCTTGAGCTTGTACATTTACTCCACAACAAATCAAAACTAACATTAACCCTAGATGCAACCATTCTTTCCACATAAAAATTCTCCTCTGATATTTAATCTACAGAGAAGAATAATTTAATAATCAATGCATAAAGATTTAAATCACTAAAAAATCCGATCTACGTCTCGAATTTAAGAAAATTTTTCTCGAATTTTGAAGCGTGAATAATTTGTTAATTTTCATTAGTCAAATCATTTTACATTGACAACTAATTATTCCCTGTCTTGTACAAAAATCATCCAAGATAAATCATTTTCTTTATTTTAAATGAAATTGATTAAATGTTATTATCTTGTTGTATTTTATTTAAAATATTGTAATATTTAGTTTGTTTAATTTTATAAAAGAAAGCCAAGGATTTTAAATGAAAAATAGACCTAAAAATGTTTTTGTTATAGGGTTGTTAGCTACATCAATTAACAGTGCTTTAGCAGCAAATGTTGTCCAAAAATTTGAAAATGGCACACATGAGCTTACAGGAAATCAAAGTGCTACAAACCAGGACACTACATTAATAACAGCTGAAAATATGGGGACAGTAGTTAAAATTGATAACGCTAATGTTTCTTCCACTTTCGGCTATGGTGTATTGTCTAAAGATAATGCAAAAATCGATATTATAGATTCAAAAATAATTGCATCAGGAAATGGTCAAGAAGCTTTTAACTTTGCTGCTGTTGCGGCAGAAGGGAAAGGGAAAGTCTATATTGGCAGTACAAAAATTAATACATCAGGTAATATATCTGCAGGTCTCCTTGCTCAAACCGATGGTGAACTAGAAGTTCATGGAGTTACATTGACAACATCGGGACAAGATAGTTCAGGAATACAAATTTATAAAGCGAAAGCGAAAGTGGACAGGACTACAATATCAACAACTGGCAAAAATTCACATGGCGTTAACCTTACATCAAATTTTGGTGAAATAGCTATTACCTCTTCACAAATAACGACTTCAGGCGAAGGTGCTCATGCTCTTCATGCGAATGGAATAGTTAAACTAAACTTTAAAGACGAACGTTTAACTGTTAAAGGAGCTCACAGTAAAGCCGTGAGTGCTGAAGCTGGTGCTGTTGTTTCGTTGGATAACGTAGTAGCCACCACTTCTGGAATAGGGAGCTACGGAATATTAAGTCAAGGTAAAGGAACAACCGTTTCTATTACTGACAGTCGTATTCAAACTAAAGGAGATAGCATTCCAAATGGTTCAACGTCGAGTGCAATAGTATCTGAATTCGGTGGAACAGTAGTATTAGAAGGTTACAATCACATCATGACTAGTGGCGATAGTGCCGTTGGGTTATTAGCTCAAGTGAGAGGTAAAGATTTAGATACTTCTATTAATGCAAAAGTAGATCTTTCAATTGAAACTTCCGGTGCAAACGCTTATGGCATTGCTTCTTGTTCACTTTCGGATAAAAGCAGTGGTCGCACTTGTGTATCTTCTATCGAAGGTCAACAACAAGGTGATGATCCTAATGAAGCAAGTTTAGCAATAATTAATATACAAACCAACGGTTCTGGTATTAATACAACAGGAGCAGATAGCTACGGAATCTACGCTAATGGTCAAAAAGCAAAATTAAATTTCGTTGGTAATGGTTATCATATTATTACAACATCTGGAGATAGAGCACATGGTATTGCTATTCGTGAGGGTACTGTAATAGGCAACAATATGAGATTCATTATTGAAGGTACTGACGCAAATGCAATAACGTTATACAATAGTGGTGAATTAGTGCTCTCTGATTCCCATCTTGAGTCTAAGAAAGGTGATGGTATTCTTTTCAATGGTGACGATACTGCAGGACGCATGCATGTTGTGCTTAATAGTACTAGACTGCGAACTGACACTGGTCCCGCGATTAATGTACACACAGGTAATGCCGTAGTTGATATGAATAATAGTCATTTAGACGACTATTCCTCTGTTTTAGTTAATAATCAAGGTGGAAAACTTGATCTTACTGCAGATAATAGCTCTTCTCTAATAGGACAAACTTTATCATCAGATAGTGCTATCACGAATCTTTCCATAGTCAATAATTCCATGTGGGGAAATGCACAAAGTAGTGTTCTAAATAACCTCACTTTAATGCAAAGTGATGTTTATTTCATTTTCTCCAGCATTGGTAGTGTTCTGCCACCACATGGAAATATTCATATTAAAAATGATTTCAATAGTGATGGTGGATCTTTGCATTTTGTAACTGTTCTCGGAGACGATAATTCAAAAACTAATAAATTAATTGTCGACGGTAATACCAGTGGTCATACCTATGTTCACGTCGTCAATAACGGCGGAAAAGGGGCTCAAACAGTTAATGGAATTAAACTTATTGAAGTTAAAGGGC
>JAHHRA010000032.1 GCA_020026055.1 Actinobacillus sp. | reverse complement strand
TGGTAGTGTAGGGACTCCCTATGCGAGAGTAGGACACCGCCAGCCACCAATTAAATAAAAAAGATATTCAAATCTCAACGTAATCCCAAATGGGTCGTTAGCTCAGTCGGTAGAGCAGCGGACTTTTAATCCGTTGGTCGAAAGTTCGAATCTTTCACGACCCACCATTTAATCCTATTTTCCTTTTCCAGTAGACTTAATTCTCCGCTACATACAAGCTAAAGCCAACTAACATTAACTTCCCAGTCTATTCCTATCACGCTCCAAAAATCAAAATATTTTTCCAAATCACACCACTTTATTTAAATAACACCAAGCCAAAGATAATAAACTTTTCCTTTTTATCTTGTGCTATGAGGGAAATAAATCTGGTTAAAATTAAAAAAAATATTACGAATATGGGATTAATAAAATGATAAATAGTGCCAAATTTTCAGAAGATCGTTGTTATCGCTATGCATTATGGCGAATATAGGATAATGAGAAGTCTTATTTTGCTTTTATTTGTTTTAATTCGCCTACAGTAGACGAAAAAAGTTGAGTATTTCTTGGTGCTTAGAAAAGTCATTGGTGGGATAACTTTTACAGAAAAATCATCAATTGAAGAAGTACTATTGTTATCAATTTGAAGAAATTGAAGTATTACGGGCAGAATTATTGTTGATTATGAAAGAGAATTTCGGTCATCTTACCCATATGCAGAAACGATTGTTGATAAGCTTGATGTCAAAGCAATTTTAGAAACTCCAGTTTCAGAGTAATTAGTAATTTAATTGGATATCATTCAAAGACGATATTTATTATTGCTCTTTATTTTTTAATATGGAATATATATGTAACATTTAGTTATTGCGTTTTGCCTCAATGAACGAAAAAGTCTTGAAAGAAACGTGTGCTTATTTTTCTAGAATGGAAGTGCTATTTTTGCACAAAATGAAATCATTCAAGCACACTACTTAAAATCTATTGATCGTATTTTTGCGTATTTTGAATTGGAATGTCAGAAAAGTTTGGCGTTTTCTATCCTAATTCTTGATGGCTACTATCGAGCCAAAATTAAAACATTGGAACCATAATTCAACTTGTGCAAAGCCTACTTCTTTTAGACGTTTTTTGTGAATTTCAATATTATCCGTACGCATGACATTTTCCAGTGCGGTGCGTTTTTGGCTGACTTCTAGTTCACTATAGCCATTTGCACGCTTGAATTGATGATGTAAATCAATTAACAGCTCATTCATTGCGTTTTCTTCAAAACGGAATTTTTCAGATAAAACCAACACACCGCCTTTATTTAACCCTTGATAGATTTTAGTTAAAAGTGTGACACGATCTTCTGGCGGTAAAAATTGCAAAGTAAAATTGAGTACTACCATTGACGCATTTTTAATTTCAATTTTACGAATATCCGCTTCTAATACTTCTACTACTACATCACTGTGATAAGCATTTAAATATTGTCTTGCACGCTCAACCATTGGTGCAGAGTTATCTATACCTAAAATTTTCACGCCTTTTACTTTTTCTACATTGCGACGAACGGATAGTGTTGCGGCACCTCGAGAGCAACCGAGATCATAAACATTAGAATTGGGAGTAACAAAGCGACTTGCTAGCATGCCAATTGCGGTGATGATATTGGAATAGCCTGGCACAGAGCGGGAGATCATATCAGGAAAAACTTCGGCAACTTGTTCGTCAAAAGTAAAGTCGCCAATATTTTTAATAGGAGCAGAAAAAATGCGATCTTTCATAATTTTTGTTAAGAGTTAATAAAAAGTGAAGTTGGCTTATTTTAGAGAAAGTTTATCAAGCTCTCAAATAAATTTCTGTTGCCCATTCTTTGAGGATAGCTTTTAAGCTATAATTTCTAAGTTTTCCTCAAATTTTTAAGGTTAAAGGATAAGTTATGATGCGTACAAATTATTGCGGGGATTTGAACCGTGTAAATATCGGTGAGAGCGTAACTTTGAGCGGTTGGGTGCATCGCCGTCGTGATTTAGGGGGATTGATTTTTATTGATATGCGTGATCGGGCAGGCATTGTGCAGGTGACTTTCGATCCAAAATTTAAAGAAGCCCTCGAAAAAGCAAGCAGTTTGCGAAATGAGTATTGTATTCGTATTGAAGGTGAAGTTATCGCACGTCCAGATAATCAAATTAATCCAAATATGAAAACAGGTGAAATTGAAGTACTAGCGAAGGTATTACATATTTATAACGAATCTGATGTGTTACCGTTGGATTTCAATCAAAATAATACGGAAGAACAAAGACTTAAATATCGTTATTTAGATTTGCGTCGTCCTGAAATTGCTCAACGTTTCAAAGTGCGTGCCAAAATCACCAGCTTTGTGCGTCGATTTATGGATGAGCATGGTTTTTTAGATGTGGAAACGCCGATGCTTACTAAAGCAACGCCAGAAGGTGCGCGTGATTACTTAGTCCCAAGTCGTGTTCACAAAGGTAAATTTTACGCACTTCCGCAATCACCACAATTATTCAAACAGTTATTAATGATGTCGGGTTTTGATCGTTATTATCAAATTGTGAAATGTTTCCGTGATGAAGATTTGCGTGCTGATCGGCAGCCTGAATTTACTCAAATTGATGTTGAAACTAGTTTTTTAACCGCCTCTGAAGTGCGAGCTATTATGGAAGAAATG
The DNA here is from genome assembly GCA_020026055.1 of Actinobacillus sp. GTDB lineage: Bacteria > Pseudomonadota > Gammaproteobacteria > Enterobacterales > Pasteurellaceae > Actinobacillus_C. The sequence continues at coordinate 6,194 of JAHHRA010000032.1, read as the reverse complement.
GTGCGAGGCTTGTGGTTGGCGATTTTAAATGTCGATCTTGGTGCTTTCCCACGGATGACTTTTGCTGAAGCGATGCGTCGTTTTGGTTCTGATAAACCTGATTTGCGTAATCCATTAGAATTAGTTGATGTGGCGGATCTTGTCAAAGACGTAGATTTCAAAGTATTTAGCACACCAGCGAACGATCCGAATGGACGTGTGGCTGTTATTCGTGTGCCAAATGGTAATAGCATTACGCGTAAACAAATTGATGAATACACACAATTTGTCAGTATTTATGGGGCGAAAGGGCTGGCATGGATAAAAGTTAATGATGTCAATGCGGGTATGGCAGGCGTGCAAAGTCCCGTTGCGAAATTTTTAAACGAGGAAATTTTAAAGAACTTGTATGAGCGTGTTAGTGCAGAAACTGGCGATATTCTTTTCTTTGGTGCTGATAGCAATAAAGTGGCGACAGATGCACTTGGTGCATTACGTTTGAAGCTGGGAATCGATCTTGGCTTAACTGATTTGAATGCTTGGAAACCATTGTGGGTTATCGATTTCCCAATGTTTGAGCTTGATGACGAAGGGCATTTAAGTGCAATGCATCATCCATTCACCTCACCGAAAGATAAAACCCCAGAAGAATTGCGTCAAGATCCGCTTAATACAGTTGCGAATGCTTATGACATGGTGATTAATGGCTATGAAGTGGGCGGTGGTTCTGTCCGAATTTACGAAGCACCAATGCAACAAGTGGTGTTTAATATTCTAGGTATTAATGAACAAGAACAACGTGAAAAATTTGGTTTCTTGCTTGACGCTTTGAAATACGGCACACCACCGCACGCGGGCTTAGCATTTGGCTTAGATCGCTTAACGATGCTGCTTACTGACACTACTAATATTCGTGATGTCATCGCCTTTCCAAAAACGACAGCCGCGGCTTGCTTAATGACTGATGCACCAAGCCCTGCTAATCCATTGGCGTTAGAAGAATTAAACATTCAAGTTGAGAAAAAAGATTAATTCAAGTAAAAAGTGAGTTTTCACTCACTTTTTATCTACTTCAATTCAACGTTAAAAAACGATGAAGCTTAATAAAATTCTTTGTCTTGTCAGCATTCCATTTGGAATCATTTTCATCTTGTTAATAGTTGCTAATATTATTGTACTAGCAACTCCTAGCCTGCGTTTTCAAAACATTGAAGATCTTCCTAATAATCAACCTTGCCTTGTACTAGGGACTTCTAAATATTTCAAAAGTGGTAAACTTAATTTCTTTTATATAGATCGTATGCAAGCTGCTGCACAGGCTTTTAAATTTCACAAATGTTCTAATTTTGTTCTTTCAGGAGGTGATCGCAGTGAAACTATCCGTATGCGGCGCAGTTTAATGGCTCTTGGTGTATCAAAAGATGTGATTGTACAAGATAATAAAGGCTATCGAACCATTCATTCTATTCGTAATTTTAAAAATATTTATGGCTATCAAAAAGGAATTGTGATATCTCAAGGCTTCCATAATCAGCGTGCACTTTATCTTGCTAAACAAGAAAATTTAGACATGATTGGTTTTGATGCTCAAGAGCAATGGCAAAATTTTGGCAGTTATGTCTTAGCTCGAGAAGTGTTGGGCAGAGCAAGAGCTGTATGGGATGTATATTTCACTGATTCTTCAGAAAATTAGCAGAATGGAATAAAATGCTTTATAAAAGAAATGAGGCTGTGTTAGTCGTTATCTATGATGCTGTAACTAAAGAAATCTTAATGCTTCAACGTCATGATGATATTGATTTTTGGCAATCAGTAACAGGTTCTTTGGAAAGTGGCGAAACGCCATATCAAGCAGCAATGCGTGAAGTGCTGGAAGAAACAGGGATTGATATTCTAAACCAAAGCTTAAATTTGATTGATCTTAATCGACAGATTTATTTTGAGATTTTTCCCCAATATCGCCACCGCTATGCTCCCGACGTTACTCACGTTTTAGAGCATTGGTTCGCCTTAGCTTTAACTGAAAAAATCACGCCTAAACTTACTGAACATTCAGCTTATTGTTGGGTGAGTGCTAATCAGGCACGGCAAATGACGAAATCTTGGAATAATGCAGAAGCAATTTTGGCTTCTCTTTGATAGATATTTATTTTTAATCAATTTTATATTGAGTAATTGTTTCTTTTTTTGTACATTTTGCATCCTTTCAAGGAGCATTTTACAGATGTGTTTTGAATAAAATTGAAATTTTGACGTATTTTCGATATAAATACACATGTATTTTTACGCCTCAATTTTCGGAATTTTTTCCTGCTTTCAAGGCTTTTTCCGAGTTTTTGTTTTGACTACAAAGCTATTGAGTGTGTTTTTAATTTAAATAAGAGGAATTTATGGCAGGACATAGTAAGTGGGCAAATATTAAACACCGCAAAGCCGCCCAAGATGCACAGCGTGGCAAAATTTTTACTAAATTAATTCGTGAATTAGTTACTGCTGCTAAAATCGGTGGTGGAGAAGTAAACGCAAACCCACGATTGCGTGCTGCAGTAGATAAAGCGTTGGCAGCTAATATGACTCGTGACACCATTAATCGTGCGATTGACCGTGGCGTCGGCGGTGGCGATGATACTAATATGGAAACGCGTATCTACGAAGGGTACGGTCCAGGCGGTACCGCCTTGATCGTAGAATGCTTAAGCGATAACGCTAACCGTACCATCTCTCAAGTACGACCAAGCTTCACTAAATGTGGTGGTAATTTAGGAACAGAAGGTTCTGTTGGCTATATGTTTAGCAAAAAAGGTTTAATTTTAATCTTAGAAGGTGATGAAGAAGCTTTAACTGATGTGGCTATTGAAGCAGGTGCAGAAGATATTGAAGCCCAAGAAGACGGCAGTTTCGAAATCACTACCGCTTGGGAAGAATTAGGTAGCGTGCGTGATGTTTTAGAAAACGCAGGTTATAAACTTGAAAGTGCAGAAGTGACAATGATCCCATCTACTACAGTCGCATTAGATGCTGAAACGGCTCCTAAATTTATGCGATTAGTAGATATGTTAGAAGATTGTGATGATGTACAAAATGTTTATCACAATGCAGAAATCAGCGATGAAATTGCTGCGATGCTTTAATCAACTTAAGGAGTTACAAATGAAAAATTGTTTAAAAATCCTAAGCTTTGCTTCTATATTAGTTTTAACCGCTTGTGCAAATAATGCAGTAGAGCAAACAAAAATGCCTGAAAAAACCATGAAAACAGTTACTTATCTGTGTGGTGCAAAACACAATCAACCTATGCAAGTGAGCTACTCATTTGAAGGTAAAAAAGCTGTTGATGCGAATGTAAAATTTGCAGGCAAAATTTATGCGAATATGATTCGTGTCAAAGCGAAAAATGACGTCACGCAATTTGAAAATGCTGATAAATGGGCGTGGTTAGTGGATAACATTGATTTAGACAATGTGATGCAAAAAGACGGAATGATGCTGATGCAACGCACTGCTGAAGCTGATAAAATCTTAGTGAATTACTGCATCGTTAAAAAGTAATGAAATATTGATGAAAAAGCGAGCATTAGCTCGCTTTTTTATGGCTAATTGTGAATTGCAAATGACAATTATTTTAGGCATTGATCCAGGGTCTCGCACGACAGGCTATGGCGTTATTCGCCAAAAAGGGACAAGATTAGAATATTTAGGGAGTGGTGCGATCCGTACTGAAGCAGACGATCTACCGACAAGGCTGAAACGTATCTATGCAGGTGTTGCAGAGATCATTATGCAATTTAAGCCAGATATGTTTGCTATCGAAGAAGTATTTATGGCAAACAATGCCAGTTCCGCCCTAAAACTTGGGCAAGCACGAGGGAGTGCGATTGTTGCAGCAGTGAATCATGATATTCCCGTTTTTGAATATGCGGCACGTCGCATCAAACAAACAGTGACAGGGATTGGTTCTGCTGAAAAAGCTCAAGTACAGGCAATGGTCGTAAAACTCCTTAAACTTTCCGCTACGCCACAAGCTGATGCTGCTGATGCATTGGCTGTTGCGATTACACACGCACATAGTTATCAGCAAAGCCAGCAAATTGGTCTCAATATTAATCAAAATCTGCTCCAAAGTCGCTATAGCCGAGGTCGTTTTCGCCTAAAATTAGAATAAAAATGGATATTTATACAGTATTGATTTATACTCTCTTCCTCTTTTGCAAAATTAAAGGCATCTATGATTGGTCGACTTACTGGCTGTTTGATTGAAAAACAGCCTCCTGAAATTCTGCTTGATGTGAATGGTGTAGCCTACGAGTTGCTCCTGCCGATGACAAGTTTTTATAACCTTCCTGAATTAAATCAGACAGTTACACTATTTACACATTTTGTAGTTCGTGAAGATGCTCAGCAACTTTACGGTTTTGCTCACAAAGCTGATCGTCATTTATTTCGTGAATTAATTAAAACTAATGGTGTAGGTCCCAAATTAGCACTTGCTATTTTATCAGCAATGTCAGTTGAAGATTTTGCTTATGCAATAGAACGTGAAGAAATCTCGCGTTTAGTAAAAATTCCAGGAGTAGGTAAAAAAACAGCTGAACGGTTAGTCGTGGAATTAAAAGGTAAGTTCAAGGATAGTCCCAAAGCGGATTTCTTCTTGCAAGGAAAAATTTTGCCGAAAACAGCGGCGAGTGAGAAGATGTTTGAAGACACAACTCTGCAAGATGCTATTGACGCATTGATTGCTTTAGGATACAAGGCAGCAGACGCTGACAAAGCAGTTAAACGAATCGCTAAAGCTCAGTCAAACATTGCATTGACGAGTGAACAACTCATTCGTGAAGCTTTAAAATCTATGCTCTAAGGTTTCGTAATGATTGAAGTAGATAGAATTATTAGTCGTGAAGCACAGTTTGATGAAGACATGATCGACCGTGCTATTCGCCCTAAATTATTGGCGGACTACGTTGGGCAGCCACAAGTACGAGAGCAAATGGAGATCTTTATTAAAGCTGCTAAAATGCGCCAAGATGCACTAGATCATTTATTAATTTTTGGTCCTCCTGGATTAGGCAAAACTACACTAGCAAATATTGTCGCTAATGAAATGGGCGTTAATATTCGTACTACTTCTGGTCCTGTCCTTGAGAAAGCTGGTGATCTCGCGGCAATGCTCACTAACCTCGAACCGCATGATGTATTGTTTATTGATGAAATTCATCGACTATCACCAGCAATTGAAGAAGTCCTCTATCCTGCGATGGAAGACTATCAGCTTGATATTATGATTGGTGAAGGTCCCGCTGCACGTTCTATCAAATTAGATCTACCTCCTTTTACATTAATCGGTGCAACAACGCGTGCAGGCTCACTCACTTCACCACTTCGCGATCGTTTTGGTATCGTACAACGCTTGGAATTTTATTCCATACCTGATTTAAGTACGATTGTACAACGTAGCGGTGATTGTCTTAATTTAACAATTGAATCTGACGCTACTCACGAAATTGCCTGCCGTTCTCGTGGTACACCACGGATTGCTAACCGTCTTTTACGACGAGTGCGAGATTATGCTGATGTCAAAAACAACGGATATATTAGTGTAGAAATCGCTCGTAATGCTCTGACAATGCTAGAAGTAGATCAAGCAGGATTTGATGTTATGGATCGCAAATTACTGCGAGTTATTATTGAACGATTTAGTGGTGGTCCTGTTGGATTAGATAACTTAGCTGCTGCGATCGGAGAAGAACGTGAAACTATTGAAGATGTACTTGAACCTTTTTTGATTCAGCAAGGTTTCTTACAACGGACGCCACGTGGACGAGTTGCGACTGAAAATACTTACCGTCATTTTGGGCTTCCAAAAAAAGGAGACTGAGAAATACGCTTACAAATTCAGAAAAATTTTCAGACAAAACATAGATTTTTTGAAAAGTGACAATGCTTATAAAGCATAAATTAAAATAAAATACCTCAATGTTTATCCAATGATTTTAAAGTGCGAATGTTTTGCTACTTTATTTTATTCGTGCCTAACCTGCAGAAATAATCGCTTGATATTTCAACAAACACACAAAAGAATAAATTTTTTTATTGATTATTAAAATAAATCCAGTAATATACGCCCCGTTGTATCATGTTGGGTCGTTAGCTCAGTCGGTAGAGCAGCGGACTTTTAATCCGTTGGTCGAAAGTTCGAATCTTTCACGACCCACCATTTA
>JAHHRA010000031.1 GCA_020026055.1 Actinobacillus sp. | reverse complement strand
TGGTCATAAAAAATCTGCACCTTAATAAGTTGATTGTTTAGTCCAACTTTTGGGGGCAGAGCAAAAGTGCGTTTTTTTGTTAGTAAGCAAATTAGAAAAAATAAATTGAAAATAGTGGCGTGTTTACACAATGTATTTAATTTTTATTGTCAAATAGTGTGAAAAATATCCACTTGAAAGTAAGAATAATAAAAAATTTTTTATTATGTGATCTTTATCACGTTACAAAATTATATAGTTTGCTCCGTTTTTCATATAATAAAATGGCTTTTTTGAAGATGTTTTGTAGAAAATTCGCTTTAAAAGAGCAGTTTATCTGCTTTTTATGATAATAACGTTAGATTTTTTAAATAGAGAGGAGACGAAATGAGTGTTGGTATTATTATTGCTACTCATGGTATAGCCGCAGAACAATTATTGCGAACTACTGAAATGTTAATTGGGAAACAAAATGATGTTGCGACAATAGATTTTGTAGCAGGCGAAAATGCGGAAACTATAATAACGAAATATCGAGAAAAGATTCAAAATGACTTATCGCATTGTGATCATTTTCTTTTCCTTGTAGATACTTGGGGAGGAAGCCCATTTAATGCTGCTAACCGTGTTGTGGATGATAAAGATAATATGGATATTATTACAGGGGTTAATATCCCGATGCTGGTAGAAACTTTTATGGCACGTGATGATAATCTGAGTTTAAATGAATTAGTTAGCGTTGCTTTAGAAACAGGGCGTATGGGAGTTAGAGCCCTAAAATATACTGAAAAAGAGATGAATATAGAAGTTCCTAACACGATAGAAACTGAAGAAATAGCTGTCAGTGCACCAATTAATCTAACAGCAAATCAAAAAGGGCATCTTGTTGTTGGTCTAGCACGCATTGATGATCGTTTAATTCACGGACAAGTAGCAACTCGTTGGACGAAAGAAAGCAAAGTTAAACGGATAGTTGTTGTTAATGATGATGTTGCGAAAGATCAAGTACGTTCTACGATGCTAAAAGGAGTAGCTCCTCTAGGTGTGATGGTTCACGTCGTAAGTGTCGAAAAAATGATTCGCGTCTGGAATAATCCTGAATACGCAGGCGAACGCATGATGTTGCTATTTACAAATCCGAGTGATGTTGTGACTTTATTAAAAGCAGGTGTTGAAATGTCGTCAATTAATATTGGTGGTATGGCATACAGTGAGGGTAAAAAAATGATTACTAGTGCCGTAGCTGTTGATGATAAAGATATTGCAGCATTTGAAGAAATTCATAATATGGGCATAGAGCTTGATGTACGTAAAGTGTCGAATGATACTCGCCAATATATGATGACTTTACTTAAGAAAAATAAATTGATTGCTTAATTAAGAAAGGAATGACCTATGGAAATTTCAACTTTACAAATCGTACTTGTGTTCCTTGTTTCCTGTTTAACAGGAGCAGGATCTATTTTAGATGAATTTCAATTTCACCGCCCGCTTATCGCTTGTACGTTGATCGGTTTAGTGCTTGGTGATATGAAAACAGGGATTATTGTTGGGGGTTCATTAGAATTGTTAGCACTTGGCTGGATGAATATTGGGGCTGCATTAGCACCAGACGCTGCTTTAGCCTCAGTAGTTTCAACTATTCTAGTTATTGTTGGTAAACAAAATATTAGCACAGGTATTGCTCTTGCAATTCCACTTGCTGCAGCTGGACAAGTTTTAACTTATGTAGTGCGGGCAATTACTGTTGGTTTCCAACATGCTGCCGATCGTTCAATTCGTGATGGCAACCTCTCTTGGTTAAGTTGGGTACACTGCACAGCTTTGATATTACAAGCTATGCGGATTGCGATTCCAGCTCTTATCGTAGCGTTAACTGCGGGCACAGATACTGTTAAAGAAATGTTAAATGCAATTCCACCAGTAGTAACTACGGGTCTTAAGATTGGAGGTGGAATTATCGCTGTAGTTGGTTATGCGATGGTAATCAATATGATGCGAGCAGCCAGTTTAATGCCGTTCTTCTTTGCAGGCTTTGTGATTGCTGCATTCACTGATTTTAACCTTGTTGCTCTCGGTATTCTTGGTGGAATAATGGCTTACCTTTATATTTATTTAAGTCCAAAATACAACAAACCACAGCAGACAGTGCAAGTTGTTTCAGTAACTAATGATCTTGATAACCGATTAGATTAGGGGATATAAGCTATGACTACAGAAATGAAAAAAGTAACGAAAAGTGATTTGAATAAAGTGGTGATTCGCTCTAACCTTTTTCAAGGTTCTTGGAATTTCGAACGTATGCAAGCTCTAGGTTGGGCATTTTCAATGATTCCTGTTATTAAACGTTTGTATCCCGATCCAACCTCGCAAGAGCGTAAAGACGCGATTAAACGCCACTTAGAATTTTTTAATACTCAGCCTTTTATGGCGGCACCTGTGCTTGGCGTAACTATTGCGATGGAAGAAGAACGTGCTAACGGTAAAGAAATTGATGATGCTGCTATCAATGGGATCAAAGTCGGTTTAATGGGACCTTTAGCAGGTGTAGGTGATCCGATTTTCTGGGGAACAGCACGCCCTGTATTTGCCGCGTTAGGGGCAGGTATTGCACTGACAGGTAGTCTTTTAGGACCTTTGTTATTCTTTGTTTTATTTAATGCTCTACGTCTAGCAACACGTTACTACGGTGTTGTTTATGGTTACAAAAAAGGTTTAGATGTTGTCCAAGATATGTCTGGCGGTCTTTTGCAAAAACTTACTGAAGGAGCCTCTATTCTCGGGCTATTTATTATGGGGGCATTAGTTCAAAAATGGACATCAATTCACGTCCCTGTTGTAGTATCTGAAATTATGCGTCAAGATGGTACTGTTCAAGTGACAACTGTTCAAACTATTCTTGATAGTTTGATGCCTGGGTTACTTGCGTTAGTTTGTACTTTTACTTGTATGTGGCTGTTAAGAAACCGTATTAATGCTCTTTGGATTATTATTGGTATTTTCGGCGTCGGTATTTTTGGGGCTTGGTCAGGCTGGTTAGCCTAAAGTCTCACTTTAATACTATTAACGCCCCTGAATTCAGAAATTTTTTCAGTTGTTCAAGACAACTTTTCCGAATTTTGGGGCGTTGATTTTTTCTCAATCAGAACAAAAATAACAAGTCGAAAGGAATAGACAATGCGAAAAATTTATAAGCTTCAAGGCGGAATGCAATATTATGCATGGGGTGGTGAGCATTACTTACCTGAACTCTTAAAACAACCTTACCAACAAGGTCAACATTATGCTGAATGGTGGTTAGGGACGCATAATGCTATGCCATCAACTATTTTGATGCATAATTCTTCTGTACCGTTAGCTACATTTATTGCCGAAAATCCGCAAATTTTAGGTGAAAAAAGCCGCATCCTCTTTGGAGACACTTTGCCTTTTCTGCTTAAAATTCTCGATGTTGCCAAGCCACTTTCGATTCAACTGCACCCAAACAAAGCTCAAGCTGAACAAGGATTCCTTCTCGAAAATCAACAAGGGATTGACTTAGATGATCCTTATCGGACGTATAAAGATAATAATCACAAACCTGAAATGATGCTTGCTCTCAGTGATTTTTGGCTGTTGCATGGTTTTCGACATAAACAAGATATCATTCGACTTTTGAGTCGTTATCCCTCATTAACACCCCTCGCAGAACGCCTCAAAAAGCACAAATTACACCAAGTTTACGCTGAAATTATGCAAGCAGATCAGTCTCAACTTGCTACTTGGTTGATGCCCATTGTTCAAGCAAATTATCGTACTTTCTTAAAGAATCGATTAAATCTTGACAACCCAGATTATTGGGTTCTCTACACGATGCAAGCGATGAATATCACAGAAAATAAATTAGATTCAGGATTATTGTGTTTTTACTTTTTAAATCTTGTTCACCTTCAAAAAGGAGAAGCTATTTTCCAAGCAGCAGGGATCCCTCATGCTTATTTGCGTGGGCAAAATATTGAGCTAATGGCGACTTCAGATAACGTGATTCGTGGCGGATTAACGTCCAAATATGTAAATATTTCTGCTCTCTTAGAAATTATGGATACTCGTGAGATCACACCTAATATTTTACCTAAAAGTAAAAGCAGCTATCACACTTTCTCGCATTTTGTCGAAGATTTTGCACTTTGTGAGCTGACATTTGAACAAAATACAGTATTTGAATGTCATAGCCGTAGTGCTGAAATCATCTTAGCCATTGAAGGTGCTTTACAATTAAATCATGTTAAAGAAAATCAATATCTTCAACAGGGTGAAGCTGCTTTCGTGAGTGCAGATTGCGATTATTCTGTGCAAGGGATTAAGAAAGGGCAGGCAGTGATTGCTAAATTACCTTAATTGAATTAGAAAATTTTTTCAAATATAAGGGCGTAAAAATTAAAATTCTGCTAAAGTAAGAAGATTTGGCAATATCAAGATTATATTCAAAAGGACATTATGAAACCGTCTATCATTACTAAACTCGAAACACTTAAAGAACGTTACGAAGAATTAGAAGCCCTGTTAGGTGAAGCATCAGTGATTACTGATCAAGATAAATTTCGTGCTTATTCTAAAGAATATGCTCAGCTTGAAGACATAGTGAAATGTTTCAAGCGTTGGATACAATTACAAACTGATTTAGAAGAGGCGAAATTGTTAGTAGATGATCCTGCAATGAAAGAAATGGCAGAAGAAGAAATTACAATTTGTGAAGCTGAACGCCTTGAAATTGAGCAACAATTGCAAATTTTGTTGCTGCCAAAAGATCCCAATGATGAATATAACGCATATTTAGAAATTCGTGCAGGCACAGGTGGCGATGAAGCAGGGATTTTTGCAGGTGATCTTTACCGTATGTATAGTCGCTATGCTGAGCAAAAAGGCTGGCGAATTGAACTATTGAGCGTCAATGAAAGCGAACAGGGAGGATATAAAGAAATTATTGTTAAAGTTAATGGCGACAATGTTTATGGGCAATTAAAATTTGAATCAGGTGGGCATCGAGTGCAGCGTGTACCTAAAACAGAATCGCAAGGACGCATTCACACTTCTGCTTGCACAGTTGCTGTGATGCCGGAATTACCTGAAAGTGAAATGCCAGAAATCAATCCAGCCGATCTACGAATTGACACTTACCGTGCTTCAGGAGCGGGAGGTCAGCACATTAATAAAACTGATTCAGCTGTACGGATTACGCACATTCCAACAGGTACAGTAGTCGAATGCCAAGAAGAGCGTTCACAACACAAAAACCGTGCGAAAGCAATGGCACGCTTAGCTTCTAAATTAGTACAAGAAGAGCAAACTAAACTTGCTCAAGAAAAGGACGAAACACGTCGTAACCTTTTAGGTTCAGGTGATCGTAGCGATAAAATCCGTACTTATAACTACCCACAGGGGCGAGTAACTGATCACCGTATCAACCTCACGTTATATCGTTTAGATGAAATTATGAACGGCAAAATTGATGAACTTATCACCCCAATTATCAACGAATATCAAGCAGATCAATTGGCAGCGTTGTCGGAGTTTGCTTAACTAATGCCAGCTAAAAATTATAAATCTTGGTTAGAAACAGCAATAACTGCTTTAAGCCAATCGCCAGAACCTAAAGTTGATGCAATGGCGTTGCTGGCATTTGTTACTCAAAAATCGAAAGCCCAGATAATGGCATTCGATGACAGCATCTTAACACCTAAACAAGTGCAAACTCTTAACACGTTGCTTGCACGTCGTCTAAAAGGTGAGCCGTTGGCTTATATTTTAGGTGAACGAGGATTTTGGGACTTGGATTTAAAAGTTTCACCTGCGACTTTAATCCCCAGAGCGGATACCGAGATCTTAGTCGAACAAGCCTTACGTCTTGTGTATCAAAAAATAGCAGTAGGAATTGAGCATTTAAAGCTACTAGATCTTGGCACAGGCACGGGGGCGATTGCATTAGCTTTGGGTTATGAATTAAAAGGGAAAATTAAAGCCGAAATTTGGGGCGTAGATTTTAAACAAGAAGCTCTTGCCCTTGCCCAAGAAAATGCAAAACGTTACCAACTTAAAGAAGTGCATTTTCAGCAAAGCAATTGGTTTAGTCGGTTAAATGGTGAATTTGATTTTATTCTGACTAATCCGCCTTATATTGCCCCCAATGATCCTCATTTAAGCCAAGGCGATTTACGCTTTGAACCCCTTTCTGCCTTAGTAGCAGAAGAGGAAGGCTTCGCGGATTTATTCCACATTATTGATAATGCACCAAAATTCTTAAAAAATTCAGGCTATTTATTGCTTGAACACGGTTATCAACAAGCAAATAAATTACGTGAATATTTTAGTTTACGAAATTGGCAACAAATTACTACTGTTCAAGATTATGCTGGGCTAGAACGTGTTACATTTGCTCAAAAAGCGTCATTGAAAGTTTAACTATAAAAAAGGAGATTGAAATGCAAGATCAAAGCATTTTTTTAGATCAAATTGAGATTAATAACCAAAAACCATTTGTATTATTTGGCGGAATTAACGTGCTAGAAAGTCGTGATTTGGCAATGAAAGCTTGCGAAAAATACGTAGAAATTACTAATAAACTTAGTATTCCTTACGTTTTCAAAGCTTCATTCGATAAGGCTAACCGTTCTTCAATTCACTCATATCGAGGAGTGGGTTTAGATGAAGGTTTGAAAATATTCCAAGAACTAAAAGCCACATTCAATGTGAAAATTATCACTGATGTGCATGAAACTTACCAATGCCAACCTGTCGCTGATGTTGTTGACGTTTTGCAGCTGCCAGCTTTCCTTGCACGTCAAACTGATTTAGTTCAAGCGATGGCAGTTACAAAAGCAGTTATTAATGTTAAAAAACCACAATTTTTAAGTCCAAGCCAAATGGGCAATATTGTTGAAAAATTCAAAGAATGTGGCAATGATAAGATTATTCTCTGCGAACGTGGTACGAATTTTGGTTACGACAACCTTATCGTTGATATGTTGGGTTTTAAGCAAATGCGTAAAGTATCGCAAGGTTGCCCGATTATTTTTGATGTAACTCATTCCCTACAATGTCGTGATCCTCTTGGGGCTGCTTCAGGTGGACGCCGTGCTCAAGTAACAGAACTTGCCCGAGCAGGAATGGCAGTAGGACTTGCAGGCTTATTCCTAGAATGCCATCCTGCTCCCAACCAAGCTAAATGCGACGGTGCATCCGCTCTTGCCTTAAATAAACTTGAGCCATTTTTAAAGCAAATGAAAGCGATTGATGATTTAGTGAAAAATTTTGATGATCTAGTCACGGATTAATTTTAGCTTACAATAACGCCCTCAATATACTATGTTTGCTAAAATCGGAACGCAACTTTAAGCCATAGACTAAAATTGGAAAAGTTTTCCGAATATTGGGGCGTGATTTTTGTTCTTTCACTCAAATTATCATTCTTTATCAATCCTGCTCGCTAATGCATTCTGTTGATTTTTATATTTAGCATTTTGGCGAACATTATAAGGACGTGCTGCAGCATTACTCAGAATTTCAAAACTTAATGCTCCAATAACCATTTGGGGACGTAATGCGAGAGGGAGTTTACCAGAGTTAAAAAATTCAAGGACGATTTTACCTTGCCAACCTGGATCAATACGATGTGCTGTGACATGAACCATTAATCCTAGACGTGCGAGCGAGGAACGTCCATCTAACCAACCGATAATATTTGCAGGTAAAATAACAGTTTCAAAAGTAGTGGCAAGAGCGAGTTCGCCAGGGTGAAGGAAAAAGGCATCGTTATTATTAATAATAATTTCATCACTCATTATTGCTTCAAGTTGAGCAGATACTGTTTCACGATCTCCGCCTAAATCAATATAAGGCATTGTGTAATCTTTAAATACACGAAATGAATTGCCTAAACGGACATCGACTGTTGCACCGTTGATTTGGCTGTTATCTGGACGAGGATTAAGTTTAATTAAACCTTCGTCTAAATAATGTTCAATATCAGTATCACAAAGTCGCATATTTATATTCCTCACAGCTAGTTAATTAGTTATAGTTAATTGTGCTTAGTATTGCTGAGTAAATGCAATATTTGTGCTTTTAACATATTGATAGCAATACGATTTTTTCCACCACGTGGCACAACGATATCTGCATAACGTTTGCTTGGTTCAATGAATTGCAAAAACATAGGACGCACTGTTGCGTGATATTGGTCAATAACGGATTCCATAGAACGTCCACGTTCCTGAATATCTCGTTGTAAACGACGAATGAAACAAATATCTAATGGTGTATCGACAAACACAGAAATATCCGCAATTTGACGAATACGTTCATCAGTTAAAAGCAAAATCCCTTCTACTATAGTAATTTTTTTCGGCTCGAAATGGTGTACATTTTGAGTACGAGTATGTTCAACATAGCTGTAATCTGGAATATCAACTGCTTTACCTTCTTTAATCGCTTGTAAATGTGCAAGGAGTAAGTCACGATCCATTGCGTTAGGGTGGTCATAGTTAGTTTTCACACGTTCTTCAAGTGCCAAATGTGATTGATCTTTGTAGTAATTATCTTCAGAAATAATTCCAATATCTTTTACACCCTCTGTTTGTAGTTCTTTTAAAATAGTAGATGCAAATAAACTTTTTCCCGATGCAGATGCTCCTGCGATAGTGATAATAATACGAGATTGCTCAGACATTTTTTTTCCTTTTAATTATGAAATGAAAAATTGGAGGAATTATAAATAAAAAGCGTAAATTATTATAATAATTTATTTACAGCTATATTTTTTCTAAAAAAGTATTGGCTCAATATAAATTTTTTATTCAAAATAGAAAAGGGAAGTAGCTTAGAACGATATTCTAACATAAAAAATTTTTATTACCTCAAGCTTATAGAAATAAAATATTAATAGATATAGGCAAAATTAAATGTTAATTCAAAAGTTAATCAGCCACTATTAAAA
>JAHHRA010000030.1 GCA_020026055.1 Actinobacillus sp. | reverse complement strand
AATTGTACCCACGTTTACGTGCGGTTTTGTACGTTCAAATTTTTCTTTAGACATTGAAAGTCCCTCTTAGAAACACGGTTACGATGGTTCAGTTACCACATTAACCAAATGAAATTTGTTTAACGAAAAATAAATTGAAGAGAAAAGAAGAAAAGTAGGGGTGGTGCTGATAGGCGGATTTGAACCGCCGACCTCACCCTTACCAAGGGTGCGCTCTACCAACTGAGCTATATCAGCGTCTGGAGCGGGCAGCGGGAATCGAACCCGCATCATTAGCTTGGAAGGCTAAGGTAATAGCCATTATACGATGCCCGCAGTCCTAAATTCATCTATCCCATCAGATCGATTTAATAAATGGTGGAGGGGGAAGGATTCGAACCTTCGAAGGCTGAGCCGGCAGATTTACAGTCTGCTCCCTTTGGCCGCTCGGGAACCCCTCCACGAACTTTACGCACTTGCTAGACAGAAATGGTGCCGACTATCGGAATCGAACTGATGACCTACTGATTACAAGTCAGTTGCTCTACCTGCTGAGCTAAGTCGGCATTGTCGTAAACAAGTGGGGCGTATTATATGGAAATTTAGAAACCATGCAACCCTTTTTTTAAGGAAAATTTTTATTTTTTTATTTGTTAGATGATTTTTAAAACAAAATGTTTAATTTTTATTAATTTTATATTGTTTTATTCAATTTTTTTAAGGCTATTTAACTGTTTTAAGGTATATTCTATACATTATTCTTTTTTAATTAAGATCCTATTTATCGTGAATACAGAAAAAAATTTTGTACTATCAGAAGAGTTGATACCTTTTTTAAATTTTTCTCGTAACCAATGGGCAGACCTACGTAAGTCGGTTCCACTTACATTAACTGAAAAAGATCTTAAACCTTTATTAGGGTTTAACGAGTTTTTATCTTTAGACGAAGTTCGGACAATTTACTTACCTCTTATCCGTTTATTACATTATTATTTTGATGAAAATTTACGCCGTCGTGCTGTATTAAACCGGTTTTTAAATCACTCTAGACCTCAAGCACCTTACATAATCGGAATAGCTGGTAGCGTTGCTGTCGGAAAAAGTACTACTGCAAGGATTTTGCAAAATTTACTTTCTAACTGGCGACAACCTAAAAAAGTTGAACTTATTACTACTGACGGCTTTTTGTACCCACTTTCAGTATTAAAAGAAAAAAATTTGCTACATAAGAAAGGTTTTCCTATTTCATATGATACCGCAAAACTCGTTCGTTTCTTAGCCGATATCAAATCAGGCAAAGAAAATATAAAAACACCTATTTATTCTCATTTAACTTATGATATCGTGCCCAACGAATTTAATATCGTAAATAAGCCAGATATTTTAATCCTAGAAGGGTTAAATGTTTTGCAAGCTCCTACTTCTCACCGTCAATGTTTTGTCTCAGATTTTGTCGACTTTGCTATTTATGTCGATGCTGACGAAACACTATTAAAAGATTGGTATATCGCTCGATTTCTTAAATTTCGTCAAAGTGCATTTAGCGAACCGAACTCCTATTTTAAAAATTACGCAAAACTTTCAGAAGCAGAAGCAATTAGTACAGCAGAAAAAATTTGGAACACTATCAATGGGTTAAATCTACGTGAAAATATTCTCCCAACGCGTGAACGTGCTAATTTGATTTTACGCAAAGGGAAAAATCATGCTATAGAAAATATAAAACTAAGGAAATAACACCTTTCTGCTCGTGAATGAGTAAAATATCTTTAACAATTTTTGTTTAGAGCGTATAATCGCACCGCTTTTTTGACTTAAACTTAATCATTCTCAGAGGAATCAATGGCTAAAGAAGATTGCATTGAAATGCAAGGCACAATTTTAGAAACCCTACCTAACACAATGTTCCGCGTTGAGTTAGAAAATGGTCATGTCGTCACCGCACATATTTCTGGCAAAATGCGCAAAAATTATATTCGTATTTTAACTGGTGATAAAGTAACAGTAGAAATGACTCCATATGATCTGACTAAAGGTCGTATTATTTTCCGTAGCCGTTAATGAGCAATCATTAATTCTATAATAAATTACAGTTTAACATCGCCTCAAAACTTAAATCTTCTATTACTAAAAATAGATAAGGACTAATTCTTATATTCAATTGAGTTAGTCCTTTTAATTTTAATTCAATTCTTTGCATATTATGTTTTTTAAAGTCATATTATGTTATCTAATGTAATTTCTTTTCACATTAATCATAATGCTCATTTACTTTCAATCTTTTTGATAAACTTACATCCATAGTTTATTAAAATTCTACGAACATCACTCCTTTGATTTACATATTATTTTTAATAAGCTAACTATTTTCCACTACATATCTAAAATTACTGATAAATAAAATTGCCTTATCTTTGTTTTCAATTTGAATTGTCATGCTAATTTATTCGTAAAAAAACACTAACACTCCATTCAATTTCATTGTGATTTTTTATTTTTCTATTTTTTCTCGCAAAATGTGAGTTACATCATATTTTTAATATTGTGTAGTTGAGTTAAAAATAATCTATCTGTATAGTTAGTAATCATTTACTAACTTATAGGAGCTAAGTATGAGTCCTTTCATCGCAGAACTTGTGGGTACCGCTCTACTTGTTTTATTGGGAAACGGTGTGGTAGCTAATTGTGTTTTAAAAAACACAAAAACAGCTGGTGGGAACTGGATGGTCATTACTACTGGTTGGGCATTTGCTGTTTTTATTGGTGTTGTTGTCGCGGGACCTATTTCAGGCGCCCATATGAATCCAGCTGTTACTATTGGTTTAGCTACAGCAGGACTATTCTCATGGGCATCCGTACCAACTTATATCATTGGTCAATTTATTGGCGGAATAATTGGGGCTGCCTTAGTTTATTTGTTCTACATTGACCATTTCAAAGTGACTGATAATCCTGCTCTTTGTCGTGCTTGTTTCGCCACAGAGCCTGCCATTCGCAACTATAAAGTAAATTATTTTAGTGAAGTCATTGGAACTTTTGTTCTGGTCTTTGTGATCTTCTATATCGTCGCTGATGCACATGTCATTTTGCCTAATAGTAGTGTAACGACACCAATTGGTTTAGGTTCTATCGGTGCTTTACCTGTCGCTATTTTAGTTTGGGTTATTGGCTTAAGTCTAGGTGGAACAACAGGTTATGCTATCAATCCTGCTCGGGATAGTGCACCTCGTCTATTACTTACTATTTTAGCTAGCAAACTTAAAACAACACCAGATTGGGCATATGGTTGGATTCCAGCAACAGCTCCAATTGTAGGTGGTGTTTTAGCAGCTTGGGTTTATTTAATTTTGAAGATGTAATGTTATTGTTTTAAATGACTGCTTAGATCACGCTTCAAAATTCAGAATATTTTTGACGACGGAGAAATAGTGAGAAGATTTCTAGAAAAACGCTTTCTAGATACAAGCTTTTCTGGTGAAATAACCTACTCACAAAACACTTGTCGTGTTTTGTGAGTAACTTTGTGATCTGATTTATAAACTAGAAAGCAAAGATCACTATTTTGCTCATCTTAGCAAGATCACTAAAGAATCCTATCGTTTCAAATAAAAAACATAATATATGTTTTCACCACTTATATCATCTTAGTTATAATCGAATTTAAATAAAGATTTTCCAAAACTAGAGCGTTAACAGGTTTATGACTCAAAGTTTATGCCCACATTGACCGCAATATTTATTTCCTAAGTCAACTTTCGCACCACATTCTGTACAAAATTTTGGTATAGAGGACGTTGCTTTAATAGTCGTTACAATTGAAGGAGTTGGAGCTGCACACGTTTCTTGTGGCACTATATTTGTAGCTGAACGTGATATGCTGTCAGAAGATGTTGTTGGAAATACATTTTGTACAGATGCCACGACTGTTTGAATATGTTTTTGTTTTGTCATCTCTTCTACAACTTCACGATAGATATTATTAGCGTCTAGATCGGATAAATTACATTTGTTTTGAATACTTTTTAAAACATGACGATCATCAGATGAAATTTTTTGTCCTTTAGACAAAATATCTTGTACAGCATTACGATATTGTGTTTTATGACGCCCTAATTGTTCAGAGAAAGCTGAAGCAAGAATACCAGCAGGTAATGCCACTATACCGATACTAATCACCATCACTATGCCTGCAAAAACTCTTCCAGGGACTGTAATAGGGACATTCTCACCATAGCCAACTGTTGCAATTGTCACTATTGCCCACCACATTGAACGTAAAATACTACCAAAATGTTCAGGTTGTACACTATGTTCAAAAAGATAAACACCACTTGAAGCAATAATTAACAAAATTCCCATCAGAAAAATAACTGACAAAAGATCTCGAGCTTCTTCTTTCACTACAGTAAGTAAAGTATTCATTGCGGCATTATAACGCATCAATTTAAAAGCTCGGAACAATTGGATAATACGCAATGCTTCAGTATTAGGAATAAAGAAAGCAAGGAAAAATGGTATAATAGCAATCAAGTCAATCAACCCAAAAAATGAAGTTGCATAACGCCATCGTGCTATTTTTACAGAAACATCTTTATATTCATCGGACATGGGAGCTGACCAAAGTCTTAAGAAATATTCTAACGTAAAGACAATTAATGAAAAATACTCTATATTTCCCAAAAACAGATAAAATTGATCACGGATATTAGGTTCCGACGCAAAAGTAACAGCAAGAATATCCACAACAATAGTAGTAATAATGAAACTATTGACAAGCTTTGAGTACCAAAAATCACTATCGGGATCGAGGAAGTAATGAATCCATTTTTGGATGTTAAAAATAATTTTTTCTATTCTTTGTATAAAATTCATAGTGTCACTTTTGAGTATTTGTTCATAATTCACAATCATTATTGCAGAAAAATGTTAACAAAATTGTTGAAAAAATAAAAATATCTCAGTTGTGTTACTTTATTACTTTTTAGAAACAAAATTTTCTTCTCTTTCCCTCATGCTTTTTAACAAGATTTTCTTTATAATCTTGTACGGTTTTTTGCTCATAAAACAGATAGAAATCAATTCTCATAATTTCTTTGATAACAATGAAAAAAAATATATTCTCCCTTTTTTCCATCATTATGCTAGGTACTTATATACCTATTGTTGCTCATGCTGACTTAAAAACACAATGTCTAGCAGGTGTTCCTCATTTTACAGGAGAAATCGTAGAAGGAAATCCAAATCAGTTTCCTATTTATATTGAAGCGGATAAAGCTTTTCTAAATCAAGCAAACCAAGCAAACTACAAAGGTAATGTACAAATTCGTCAAGGTAACCGTTATTTGAGTGCAAAAGAAGCTGAAGTCCAACAGCTTAGTAATAAAAAAAATACTTATCGAAATGTGCATGTTTCTGGTGGATTTGATTATCAAGATAACTTAGTTTATATGCTTGGCGATAAAGCTAATTTTAACCTTTCTAACCATTCTGCTAATATCCAAAATGGGATTTATCAATTTGTCGATCGTCAAGGTCGAGGCGATGCTAAAAAAATTGAATTAGAATCAGACTATCGTGTGTTGAGAGATTCTACATTTACAACTTGTTTGCCTTCTAATAATCATTGGAAAATCAGGGCAACTGAGATGAAACAATTTATTAAGAAACAATATGCAGAAATGTGGCATGCCCGGTTCTATGTAAAAGACATACCTATTCTCTACTTACCTTACTTCCAATTCCCGATCGGCGATGAAAGACGTTCAGGTTTCTTAATTCCGAGTTACGGAACTGGTGGTCGTGATGGTTATTGGATAAGCGTTCCTTTTTATTGGAACATCGCACCAGACATGGATGCAACTTTTACTGCCAAAGCGATGTCTCGTCGTGGTTATCAAGGAATTGGTGAGTATCGAATCTTAACGCCACTGGGTCAAACGACTGTTGCTGGCGAGTACATTAACCATGATCGCCTTTCTGAATTTATAGAAAAGAATAAATCTCGTTATTTACTCTATTTGAAACACAATGCAAATTTCGCAAGCAACTGGCGTTTAAATATTGATTACACACGAGTTAGTGATCCAACTTACTTTGATAATTTTGACTCACAATACGGTCGTAGTACAGATGGCTATGCGACTCAAGAATATCAATTAAGTTACGCTCAAGAGAATTATAATTTCCAACTTTCAACACAACAATTTCAAGTTTTTGATCCTACAGCAAGTACGCCTTATAAGACATTACCAAAATTA
This sequence comes from Actinobacillus sp., assembly GCA_020026055.1. Lineage (GTDB taxonomy): Bacteria > Pseudomonadota > Gammaproteobacteria > Enterobacterales > Pasteurellaceae > Actinobacillus_C. The sequence goes on along the minus strand of JAHHRA010000030.1, from coordinate 6,764 downwards.
AATTATAACTACTACCAAGATAGTATTGGCGGATTAGTTGATTTCCACCTTTTTTCACAAGCCGTTCAGTTCAGAAATGATAATGACCGCATGCCAAATGCATGGCGTTTTCATATTGAACCTACTTTGACATTGCCATTAAGTAATAAATATGGTGGCATCCATTTTGAAAGCCGTTTATATGCAACACGTTATTTACAAAAAGCGGGCAAAGCTACTAATGCTTATACAGTCAAATCACATTTAAATCGAGTTATCCCAGAATTTAGAGTTGGCGTAAATACACTTTTATCTAAAAATTTGAATAATGGTTATACTCAAACAATTGAACCACAAATTACTTATTTATATCGCCCATATCGTAATCAAGCCGACATCGGTGCACCAAATAGTTTTGGTTATGATTCATCCAGCGATTATTCAGGATTAGATCGCATTTTATCTGCAAGCCAAATCACAACAGGTGCCACTACTCGTTTTTACGATAACGAAGGTGTTGAACGTTTTAATTTAGGACTACAACAAACTTATTATTTGAAAGATGCTCGTGCTGAACCTCATCGCATTAAACACAAAGCTCAAACTTCTGATTGGAAATTAAATAGTAACTATTTTATTAACCGAAACTGGAATTTTGCAACGACCTATCACTATGATGCCGACTATAAAGAAACATCTAGTGCAAGTGCGGCTATTCAATATCGGCTAAATAACGATCATTTAATTCAGTTAAGTTATCGTTACATTAATAAAAACGAATTGCCGAACTATAATCACAATATTAGTCAAATAGGCATAACAATAGCGTGGTCTTTCCTAGATAATTGGGCAATTGTTGGAAAAAATTATTATGATTTTGCTTTACAAAAGAATGTAGATCAATTCCTAGGAGTCCAATACAACTCTTGTTGCTGGGCATTAGCTCTTGGTGTAAATCGTTATGTCGAATTACGTAGTAACCAACAACCAAATGAAGTACTACACAATCATAATATCGGCTTCCGCTTTGAATTCCGTGGATTTAACCACAATTATGATACTGGTATAGAAATGATGTTAGACAAAGGTAAATTACCATACATTTCACCATTTAATTTATAAAAGGAAAAACTATGGCTTATACTACTTTTTCACAATGTAAAAATGATCAACTAAAAGAACCTATGTTTTTCGGTCAAAATGTCAATGTTGCACGTTATGACCAACAAAAATATGAAACTTTTGAAAAGCTTATCGAAAAACAACTTTCATTTTTCTGGCGTCCAGAGGAAGTTGACGTTTCTCAAGATCGTATTGATTACCAAGCTTTACCTGAGCATGAAAAACATATTTTTATCAGCAACTTAAAATATCAAACTTTGCTTGATTCTATTCAAGGTCGTAGTCCAAATGTCGCTTTTTTACCCCTAGTTTCGCTCCCAGAACTAGAAACTTGGGTAGAAACTTGGACATTTTCAGAAACAATTCATTCTCGATCCTATACACACATCATTCGTAATATTGTAAATGATCCTTCACTCATCTTTGATGATATTGTTACAAATGAAGAAATCATAAAACGTGCGACCGATATTTCTCGCTATTACGATGAACTTATTCGTGATAGCCACCTTTACGAATTATTCGGTACAGGAACCTACGAAGTAGACAATAAACAAGTAAAAATTGACTTACGTTCTCTAAAAAAACGTCTTTATCTTTGTTTGATGAGCGTCAATGTGCTTGAAGCTATTCGTTTCTACGTATCTTTCGCTTGTTCATTTGCTTTTGCTGAACGTCGCCTGATGGAAGGTAACGCTAAAATTATTAAATTTATTGCGCGTGATGAAGCCCTTCACTTGACAGGCACACAACATATTCTAAACATCATGGCATCAGGGCAAGATGATCCAGAAATGGCGGACATTGCTCAAGAATGTAAACAAGAAGCCTACGAAATTTTCCTCCGTGCGACTAAACAAGAAAAAGAATGGGCAGAATATTTATTTAAAGATGGCTCAATGATTGGTTTAAACAAAGATATTCTCACTCAATACATTGAATATATTACAAATATTCGTATGCAAGCCGTCGGCTTACCGCTTCCTTTCGAAACTCGTTCTAACCCTATTCCTTGGATCAATGCCTGGCTAGTGTCAGATAATGTTCAAGTCGCTCCGCAAGAAGTCGAAGTTAGCTCTTATCTTGTAGGTCAAATTGATTCCAAAATTGATAGTGATGATTTTTCAAATTTTGATCTTTAACTATCACGCCTTAAAAATCAGGAAAATTTTTCTGATTTTTGAAGCGTGACAAAACCTGAAGCCTACTTTACAAACTTCAGCTTTCTAAAGAACTTATAAAATCATTTTTATCAATGCATCTGCTTTCAGGCGACGGAATTTTTTGAGAAGTTTTTGCACAGGAGCAGGGTAATTTGCTAGCGTTTCCAACTCTGTATAATCTTTTAACACTGTCGAATTCTGGCGAATGAGGGCAAGTTCATCGTTGACTTGCACAGCAAGTTCGTGATGTGGATCGTGAATAAGCAAACCATTTTCTGCATCCAAACGCCATGCTCGTGGATTAAGGTTGTTACCTGTAAGCAAAATATAGTCATCATCTACCCAAATACCTTTGGCATGATAACTATTATCACCATCTTTCCAAATACGCACTACAAGTTGTCCTGATTGGATATATTCGTCAAATTTTTGGCTGAAATACCTTAAATTATTTTCGTATAAATAAGGCAATCCTCCTGCTATTTTAAAAGGCTCTGACGGTGGAATATAGAAATCATTAGCAGTTTTATCACCGACAATAATCTCTATTTGCTTGCCTTGTTTTAATAACCATTTCAGATGCTTTTTCAGTGATAACGGTAAATTAAAATAAGGTGTGCAGATCGTTAATTTGTCTTGTACAGCTTGGAAAAGGTTTTCGATCACTTTGTTAAGCTGGTTATTTGTCTTACCTAACCCGAATAACGGTGTTACTGTCAAAGTATGATTTAAATTTTGCTTGTCAAACACGAGAGTGTAACGCCCTGCTTGAGCGATATTTTTACGATAATTCCGAATCGCAGCACGGATTTCTTTAGTCTTAACAGGATTGGCTTTATCCAAAGCATGCACAGCGTCTAAATTAAGCAAATGATTATTAATAAAATCCACTAAACTATCGGCTAAAGCTGGATTTTGAATTTTGTGATAACGGTCCAAACGGTATTTATCAAACTGATGCAAATACACATTATTAATACTCGCACCACTATAAAAAACAGTATCATCAAATACAAATCCTTTCACGTGTAACACGCCGAAAATTTCACGTGTATTAATCGGGACACCAAAAAATAAAGTTTCATTTGGGAAATCAGTACATTTTTGACAATACCAATCGGCGTTAGTTTGACTTTTCGTTGCTCCAAGCAAATTACGCTGTGCTCGATGCCAATCGACTAAGATTTTCACTTCTAAATGAGGATTTTTAGCTTTTGCTTTTAAAATTTCATCAAGAATTTCTTTGCCTGTTTCATCTTTTTCCCAATACAAAGCAACAATATAAATTCGCTTTTGGGCTTGACGAATTTGCTGGATAATTTGTCGCCTAAATTCGGATGGGTAACAAATGAATTTGATGTCTTTTGCATTTAATGGAAGACAAGGCAATGCAGAAAGTCTTTGTTCTGCTTTCTTGGTTTTGTCAATTAACATAATAGATTCTTATTTCCATTGTCTGAAAAACTGGTTCAGTAGTTTACAATATTTAACGTCTAAGTTGGTAGAAAAATGGTATTTTTTCGCTATAATGCGACTAATCTTTAATAAACAGATGATTTACCCAGCGTTTATCCTAGCATTCTTAGAGGATCACTCTCCAAATATGAAATCAACAAAACTAACTTTTCAAGAATCTAAACAAACTAACCGTTTCCGTGAGCGTGTTGCTCGTGAAAAAAAGACTCAAGAAAAAGCAACTTTTAAAAAGAACATCAATCCTCGCTTAACATTTAAAAAATCAGCATACAAAGAAATAGAACAAGTTATCCATACGCAAACTTCTCTCTCAAATGCGACTGGAACAGGCTCTGTGAATGTCACTATCAAAAAAACTGAACGTAAACCTCAAAATTATGAGAAAAAAACGGGTGCTCTTTCACCACGTGCTCCCGAAAAAATAAAAAAGAATCGCACTCAAGAGATGAAAGTATATGGCGAAAAAGCTTGTTTCGCATTTTTTAAAGTGCATCCAGAAAATATCATCCGTGCTTGGAGTTCTGTAGCAATGTCACACAAAATCGGAGATATTTTTAGTTACTTAGCTACAAATAAAAAAGCTTACCACGTAGTTTCTCAAGAAGAATTAAACCTTGTAAGCGGTTCTGAACACAATGGTGGTATTTGTTTTTTAGTAAAAAAACCTCGTACTTATACTCTCTCAGGTTACTTAGATATTCCACATAAAAAAGATGCGCTCATCTTAATAAATCGAATTTCTAATGTTTATAACTTAGGTAGCATTATTCGAACCGCCACTATTTTTGGTGTCACTGGTGTAGTAAGCGATAATATAGCAACACTTTATAACTCAGCAACTTTACGTGTTGCAGAAGGCGGTATGGAATACATCCGTTCGTTAAATGTTGAAAATAATATAACGGCTTTAGAGTTACTACGTAAAGAAGGTTATCAGATCGTTCATCTTAGTTCGAGAGGACTTAAAACACCATTAAAGCAAATACAATTTAACAGTAAAGTCGTATTTGTATTAGGTGAAGACACTGATGATGAACTTATACAAACACAAGATTTACATTTAAATATTACGCCAACTAATCCACTACAAACAGAATTAAATATTAGTGTTGCAACTGGTATTTTACTTTCTCATTGGGCAATGCAATATTAAACGTTCTTCTAAAACAATACTGAAGTGCGTAAATCGTACTTTTCTTTTTAACAAAAATAAGTTAGGAAAATCTATGGCTTCAAAAACTCATTTAGGTCATACAGCACGTAAGCGATTTGGTCAAAACTTTTTATCTGATGAACGTATTATTCAAGATATTATCAACGCTATTTATCCACAAGAAGATCAATTTCTTATTGAAATAGGTCCTGGTCTTGGTGCATTAACTGAACCTGTTGCTGAGAGGGTAAAGCATTTAACTGTCATTGAACTTGATCGTGATTTAGCCAAACGGTTACGTCATCATCCTTTCTTGAGTCAAAAATTAACAGTGATTGAAAACGATGCAATGCAATTCAATTTCCACGATCTCTATCAGCAACAGAATCTTATAGAAAAAAAACAAAAATTGCGTATTTTTGGGAATCTACCTTACAACATCTCAACACCATTGATGTTCCATCTTTTTAAATTTTGTGATGTTATCCAAGATATGCACTTTATGTTACAAAAAGAAGTAGTTAACCGATTAAGTGCAGCACCAAATAGCAAAGCTTACGGTCGCTTGACTGTAATGACACAATATTTCTGTCAAGTTTATCCCGTTTTAGCAGTACCACCCACTGCCTTTAAGCCCTCACCCAAAGTGGATTCTGCAGTAGTGCGTTTAATTCCGCACACTAAATTTTCTCATATTGCTAAAGATTTGAAATGTCTTAATCAAATCTGTACAACGGCATTTAGTCAACGCCGCAAAACTTTACGCAATGCACTAACCGAATACCTTTCTTGCGAACAATTCAACATACTTGACATCGATCCAAATGCTCGAGCCGAGAACCTCTCAGTAGCTGACTTTGTCAAGATTGCTAACTGGGTAGCTGATAATCGCGTATTGAGTGAATAATTTTATTGGATTAAGAAGGTTAATATGGCGACATATTTTGTGGGCGATTTACAAGGTTGTTACGATGAATTCCAACTCTTACTCAGCAAAGTAAATTTTGATTCCAGTCAAGATAAACTTTATCTAGTTGGCGATTTAGTAGCACGAGGCGATAAATCATTAGATTGTTTACGTTTTATAAAATCGTTAGGCAAGCAAGCCCAAACTGTTCTCGGTAACCATGATTTACATTTGCTCAGTACCGCAATGGGGCTAAAAAAAATCAAACCTCGCGATCATATAGATGCTATTTTCAACGCTCCTGATTGTGCAGATTTAGTTGACTGGCTCCGCCAACAACCATTATTAATATATTTGCCTGAAAAAAATATTCTGATGTCTCACGCAGGTATTTCCCCTGATTGGGATCTCCGTACTACGCTCGCTTGTGCTAAAGAAGTTGAAGCAGTATTAAGAAGTGCTAATTTTACAACATTACTTGAAAATATGTACAGTGAACAACCTGATCATTGGTCGAGTAATTTAACTTGTTGGGCGAGATTACGTTACATTATCAATGTTTTTACACGTATGCGCTATTGCTATTCTGATCATCGTTTAGAGTTTAAATGTAAACTCCCTATTGAACAGGCTCCTCATCATCTCATTCCGTGGTTTGAACTAACGAACCCACTTTATCAAGAAAAAAACATTCTTTTCGGACATTGGGCAAGTTTAGTTGGATACTCAATGCCTCAAAATATTTATGCCCTTGATACAGGTTGTGTCTGGGGGCGTCACTTAACAATATTACGCTGGGAAGATAAACAACTTTTTACACAACCTGCACTAAAAAAATACCAATAAATCATTTTTTAAAATAATAAATAGTTTTCTCAAGTTTGGATATAACTTTTAAAATCTACAAACAAAAACACCCCTGAAGCTTTACCACTTTTGGGGTGTTTGTCATTTCCTTTTTTAA
>JAHHRA010000003.1 GCA_020026055.1 Actinobacillus sp. | reverse complement strand
TGGCTCCTCCTGCTGGACTTGAACCAGCGACATACGGATTAACAGTCCGCCGTTCTACCGACTGAACTAAGGAGGAATAATACTGTAATTGAATTGAGGCGAGCATTATAAGAAAAATAAAAATATTGTCAACGTTTAAAATAGGAATAATTTTTATTTTTTAGAGAGTTAAAAATCAAAAAATTCTATCCACATTTGCTGTGGATAACTTTGTTGAAAACTTCAAAATAGTTAGTCTAATCTCTAGCGTTACAATGAGTTACAAAGGAAGTTATTAAAACGAGCAAAAAATAACTTTTTCTTATATTTCAATATGTTAAAAAAGGTAAAGACTCTTATATAAAAAAAAATTAGAAAAATCCAATACCTAATACTTGACATATTAAAACTGTGAGTAATTAAAAACATTGATACTCAATCACAGGTATTTTGTGGTAGAGTACAGTGCGTTTAAGAGAGGGGAAAATGAAAAATAAAAGTTTTAATATTCACTCAACTTTTGCTCCAGCAGGTGATCAAATTGAGGCTATTCAAAAACTCACAACAAATCTTGAAGCAGGGTTAGCTCATCAAACATTACTAGGAGTAACAGGATCAGGGAAGACTTTTACTATTGCAAATGTGATTGCGAATGCTAATCGTCCTACGATGATTTTAGCACCTAACAAAACTTTAGCAGCACAACTTTATGCTGAAATGAAAGCTTTCTTCCCCGAAAATGCAGTCGAATATTTTGTTTCTTATTATGATTATTATCAACCTGAAGCTTATGTCCCAGCGAGCGATACTTTTATTGAAAAAGATGCATCAGTGAATGATCAAATCGAACAAATGCGTCTTTCTGCAACTAAAGCATTGCTTGAGCGTCGTGATGTAGTAGTAGTTGCTTCAGTATCTGCGATTTATGGCTTAGGCGATCCTGATAGTTATCTCAAAATGATGCTGCATTTACGAAAAGGAGCAATTGTCAATCAACGTAAAATTCTTGCCCAATTGGCGGAATTGCAATACTCGCGTAATGATCAAGCTTTTGAACGCGGAACATTTCGAGTGCGAGGAGAAGTAATTGATATTTTCCCTGCAGAATCTGATGAAAGAGCTTTACGTGTTGAATTGTTTGATGATGAGATTGAACGACTGACGTTATTTGATCCACTAACTAATACTAACTTTGGTGAAGTGCCTCGTTTTACGATTTATCCAAAAACTCATTATGTCACTCCACGAGAACGAATTTTAGCAACTATTGAACAAGTCAAACAAGAACTTACTGAACGTCGTGCCTATCTTTTAAAAAATAACAAATTGTTAGAAGAGCAACGTATTACTCAACGTACGCAATTTGATATTGAAATGATGAATGAACTAGGTTATTGCTCAGGGATTGAAAATTATTCACGTTATTTATCTAATCGACCAGAAGGAGCTCCACCACCGACTTTATTTGATTATTTACCCGCTGATGGCTTACTAGTGATTGATGAATCGCATGTTACAGTTCCTCAAATTGGCGGAATGTATCGTGGTGATCGAGCTCGCAAAGAAACTTTAGTAGAATATGGTTTTCGTTTGCCGTCAGCCTTAGACAATCGCCCGATGAAATTTGAAGAATTTGAAGCCCAGGCACCGCAAACAATTTATGTTTCTGCTACTCCAGGCAATTATGAGCTTGAAAAATCAAGTGGAGAAGTGATCGATCAAGTAATTCGTCCGACAGGCTTACTTGATCCTGAAATTGAGGTTCGCCCCGTGATGACTCAAGTCGATGATTTGCTTTCAGAATGTCACATTCGTGCAGATAATAATGAACGCGTATTAGTTACGGTACTGACAAAAAAAATGGCAGAAGATTTAACCGATTATTTAGAAGAACACAATGTTCGTGTGCGTTATCTACATTCGGATATTGATACAGTTGAACGTGTTGAAATTATTCGTGATTTAAGATTGGGTGAATTTGATGTTTTAGTTGGAATCAACTTGTTACGAGAAGGATTAGACATTCCTGAAGTTTCGTTAGTGGCAATTTTGGATGCCGACAAAGAAGGATTTTTGCGTTCCGAACGTTCGTTAATTCAAACTATCGGACGGGCTGCACGTAATTTAAATGGAAAAGCGATTCTTTATGCGGAACACATAACAAATTCGATGGAAAAAGCAATCACTGAAACTTATCGTCGTCGTGAAAAACAAATGCATTACAATCAAGCTCATGGAATTATTCCGCAAGGATTAAATAAAAAAGTCAGTGAGATGTTAGATATTGGGCAAAATAGTTCAACGAAGAAAAATCAAAGTACGTTAAGAGTTGCAGAACAAGTAACTGATTACCGAATGATAAAAGACCCAAAACAATATGAAAAACAACGTAAAAAACTAGAGCAAGAAATGTATAAATATGCAAAAAATTTAGAATTTGAAAGGGCTGCAGCATTGCGTGATGAGTTACATGAATTAAAAAAACAATTTATTGGAGCAAACTAAAATAGAATAAATTTAAATCAATTAAATATATTTATTAAAAAAAGACTTGCAACAAAAAATAAATTTGCTAATATCCGCACCCATTCATTAATTGAATTGATCATCAATTTTTTATTTTAGAGAAAGAAAATGTACGAAGCGTTACTTGTCATTTATTTAGTCATCGCCATTGCACTTATTGGATTTATTCTTATCCAACAAGGTAAAGGAGCGACAATGGGTGCTTCATTTGGTAGTGGTGCATCAGGGACAATTTTTGGTTCTCGTGGTGCGGGTAATTTTTTATCGCATACTACTGCTGTGCTTGCAATTATTTTCTTCTTGATCAGCATCATATTGGGCAATTTAAATGCACATCATGATGTAAGAAATGAAGGTTTTGACAATTTATCTCAAGTTGCTGAACAAGTTCAAAAACAAGAACAAACTACGATTAAAACTCAAAACAATACAGATATTCCTCAATAAAATATATCAAAATGCTCTGGTGGTGGAATTGGTAGACACGCTATCTTGAGGGGGTAGTGTCCATCGGACGTGCGAGTTCAAGTCTCGCCCAGAGCACCAATCCAGTCGTTCGTTGATTGTGTTATCTTGTTTTTTAAAATTCGGTTTAGCTCAAAAAATCCTTTCTGAATCAGTATTCTATCTTTTCCTTTAGTTTTTGTTTGTTTATTATCGTTCGCTTTAATTTGCTTGTAATCGTGAATAATAAGGTGAGTGAGTTTTGGGATTATTCCTTTTGAAAATCATCAAGTTGTATTCCTGAAGATTGCAAAAAATTCGCCCAATTTTGCAACATTATTTTTCGTTGTGGAAGAGTCCGCTCGATTATATGTGCACTTGATCTCATCTTTATTTAACTGAGAAAGTGATATTTCTATTAAATCACTATCATATTTGCATAATCTCTCATCTGTCCTTTGCTCATTTAGCTACGTACTCGCAATTGAACGTAGTTCATGGACAGTTTGTTTCTTAAGTGTTTTATTGCTGTGTTTGCGGTAAAAGAAGTGGTTAGTTGATTGGTTTTTATTTCGATGTGGAAATAAAAAAGGATTTCCATCTCTTTTGTTTTCTTTACAGACTTTTAAGATAGCAAGAGCTTGCTTACTCAACGGAACTTTATGTAGCCGTCCTTTTTCACGTTCTTTGTTCCTTTTTAAAATATAGTAGTGCCAAATGCCAGTTTCCTCGTCTATGTATTCAAATCTTGCACTTGCTGCTTCTGCAAGTCGTGATGGGGATGGGGTCAATATTTGAAGTTGGCGAATCTTTGTAATGAATACAAGGATTATTACGAGGAGTTGGGATATCAAACATTTTTCTTATGTTGACTAAAGGATTATGTGTTACGACTCCAATATTTAAGACATAGGTCATAATTTCATTTAATTTTCTCGTAAGCTGTTTTATTGTTTTGAATTAACTTTTATTTTTTTAAAGGTTCCAAGATGGAGACAATACGCAAAGTGGCATTTACAACGTAACTTACAACGACAAAAAATCGACTATTATCCACCAAGATTTAGAAACAGTGGAGAATGCGATTAAGTATGAAAAAGGAGTTGAAAATCACATTTCTAAAAAAGGTATGGGTGCACTGCATATTGAAAAGCATTTAGACCCGAAAAATAATGGGTATGTTACTCGTGAAGAATTGCTCAAAATGGGTGACATTGTTCGCAGTGTTGAGCCTTATGAAAGAGACGGTAAACGTGTATATGAAACAACTGATAAAAATGGAGTTCGTTTTAGAGTAATAATTGGAAATGGAAAGAAAGGCGACAGGATTATTTCTTTTTACTCTGACCGACGGGGTGGCATAGAAAATAATATTCTAACTTACAATTACTCCAACCCATCAGTAGAACGAAGTGATAATAGCTCAAGAGCCAAAACCCGTCAACTTATCGAAAAGCAGTTAAGTAAAATGGCTGCGGATAAAGTGCTTTTGCTGATGACCTTTCCACTTTACCAAAAGGGGAAAATATTCAATCCCTAACAGATAAAGGTGTAGAAGGCTGGTATGACCCTACTCAAGGGAAGTTGTATTTAAATATTGACGCTATCAAAGCGAAAAACGGATTGAGCTGTGATGAAACCATTGTTTGGCTTGCATTCCATGAGCTTGCTCACACAAGTGTCAATGTAAAATACGGTTCGATGTTAAATAACATTCTCGCAGGAGCAGATAAAAATCCTGTTATTAAAGTGATTGCTAGTCGCATTCAAAGAATGCACGGATATAGCCGAAATATAGCAATTGAAGAAGCACTTGTTGAAATATATGTGGCTTTTAAAACTAGTAAAGGGGATGCACTTGAGAAAAAATATAACGTTAAAATCCATAGCCAATGGCGAGGAGATCGTATTGGTGGATTTCTCGGTCTTGTTAGTCGTGTTTTAGGGAATTTAATTCATGCTATTACAGGCAAAAAACTCAATAGTATTGATGACATAATGAGTTTACTAATAGATATCGATGAGAGAGTTAATGATTATGTAGGCGGTAAAAAAGCCGATACTCAAGGGAAGGAACGTTACAGCTTAGATACGAATAATGAAATATTTAACAAAGCTATTGATGATGTTGCACAGAATAACTTATGACATAACCAATTTATTAATTTGGGGACTACTCCAAAAGTTTTGGAAAATCTAGGATTACCAAAGGTAAAAGTCACTATTCATACTGATACGATCAAAAAAGTATTGAAAGAAAAACATCATTTAAATCCAGAAGACCTAAAACAAATCCCACAGGAAATGAATGACCCTATTGCTGTAATAAAATCTTCAACAATGCAAAATAGCTATATTATTTTAACTGAGTTAAAAGAAATCGTTGATAGGGAAGCTAAGCCAGTTATTGTTGTACTTCATTTCAATAAAGATAGAAAAAGTTTGGAATTACTAAATGTGGCAAGTGTATACGGAAAAAATTTAGAACAAATTAACCGTGCGTGGACTGACTCAGGATTTACTTTATTGGAACAAAGAAAAAGGGCGTAACTTTGTGAATAATTTCGGGCTCCAATTGCTCTCAGAACCTTATTCACTTAATAACGCCCTCTCTGATCAAAAGGTAAGATAAAGGAAAATTCAAGTCAATACCAAGACAAAGGAAACGCCCCACAATCTCAACATTGAAAATGTACGTCGCCAATATGAAAAAAACCGAGCAATGGTTAAAAGTTCTTAACGGCAAGCAAACTAAGCTCACAGAAAATCAATGGCTACAAGTTCGTACACTAAACTTTAAAAAATGGTTTGGGGATTGGGAACTAGATCCTGCTAATGCATCAAAATTGGTAGATGAAAACGGCGAGCCAATAGTGGTTTATCACGGCAGTCTTTAGGCTAGATTTACAGCGTTTGAACATTACTATGCAAGTTTAGATACAAGCAATACATATAATGGCTTTTATTTTTCTAATGACCCAAACAGAGCAAGAACTTATAGTGGAACATATGAGGACGCTTAATTAATTGACTTTGACCGCTCCATTATTACTAAATGTAATTTTCCTTATTGGGGATCAAGAATGTGTTTAATTCTTTTAACAGTTTCTAGCAAAATGGAAACATTCTTAAATAATTCATTAACTCTTGTGCGTTGTGATGATAACTGTGCGATATGTTCAACAGATAACGATACTGTATTAAATAGTTCAGCTTGGGCGTTATGATTTATTAAGCCTACCTCCATCAGCATAGTTATTTGAGGTTCATTTGTTATCTCCTGTAGTTGCAACTCTCAATTGTAGTGCAATAAATGAGAAATAAAGATACAACTTAATCTTCTTCACTATAACATACGATAAAAATGCTGTTAGTATTAAAGAAAAGCAGAGGATTATCAACATCAGACTGCTTGATTTAGTTGCGTTGGATGTTGATAATTGATATTTGGTATCAAATAATAAACAATTGGCGACAAGCACTAAAGTTACGATTAAAACTATTTGAAATAATACGCCCAATTTAAAACTAATTTTTACAAATGATTTGCTTTTAGTATTTTTAATTAAATTGTTCATGGCTTCTCTTTGGAATATATAATTAAAATTAGATAATAAGAGGACTGATGAGAGGATTTAGTAAAATACTTATAAAAATATGTTATAAATCAAACCTTTAAGGTGAGAATAAAAATCTCGCCCAGAGCACCATCAATAAATTATTCTAAACAATTATTTTCGATTGTATCTTTTACTCACAAACTTTATTTTTTATAATGTAGGTCGTCTTTTACATAAACTGATGGAGACTATTAAATATGAAAAAAATAATTGCTTGCTTATTATTAGCTTCTTCAAGTATTGCCTTTGCGGACAATGCGTATGATGTCGTTGAGAATAAACTTGAATTGAAATATCAAACTATGACAGATAGTAACAACAATACAATGCACATTGATGATATAGATGTGAAATCGTTGAATGGTAATATTTATGTCACATTGGAAATGGAACCAATGATGGGTGATGGTGGTTGGTCTCGCTTCAATAAAACTTCGTATAAAAAAATTGCTACTCAAATAGCTGATGAAGTTCGTATGTATACTCAAAATCAAGGTAAAGTTGAAATTAACTTAGTTAAAGAAGATAATATCACTGATAAAAAAACATTGTTAGATTCAGCTTTTTATTAAGAATAAAAAGAATTAAAAGGGCGAATAATCGCCCTTTTTTATATTTAAATCATGTTTTAGTATTTTTGCAAAAATAAAAATGTAAGTTTCTAAATATTGATAATCCAAAATTTGGATAAAGTCTGTCTAGTATGTGTTGAATAAATTTTTTGTCTATCTTTTTAGCACAAGAAGCAATAAGCTGTCTTTAAAGAGTTTTGCATAAAAAACTATTTATTTCTCTCATTAACAATCTCTGATAGTTTCTTTAACGCTTCAAAATCTTGATGTGCAAGTAACTCAGGCAATAGCCTTAATAAATTCTGCATAAAATTCCTATAAGAGCTTTGTTTTTTACTGATTTGGTTGAGGTTTTGTTCCCAGTGAGCTGTCATATCAGGTTTGGTTGCGATTGGAGGAAGGGCATGGATCAAAGCACATCCAACGGGGGTAGCGTGAATGTAGCGACCTTCTCTATAAATAAAGCCACGTTTGAAAAGCAATTCAATAATTCCTGCTCTTGTTGCCTCTGTGCCAAGTCCATCACTTTCGCGTAAGATTTTTTTTAGTTCCTTATCGGCAACAAAACGAGCGATTCCTGTCATTGCTGAGAGTAAAGTGGCATCTGTAAAAGGACGAGGTGGTTGAGTCTGTTTGGTGAGTATTTCAGCTTGTTCACAGAAAAGGATATCGCCTTTTTTAACTTCGTAGAGAGAATTTGTTTCTTTGACGCTTGTTAAATCGTCAAAATTTTTCTCATTTTTTAATAGCGTTTTCCAACCTGCGTTTTGGAGCTGGCGATTTTGAGCCGCAAATTTACCACCTGCGATTTCAAGCTCAATCCGTCGTTTACGATAATCAGCATCGGGACAAAATTGGAGTAAATATTGGCGAGCAATGAGATTGTAAATACGTTGCTCATCTACTTTTAATTTAACTTTCTGCGATTTAATCGTTGGAATAATCGCATGATGAGCATCGACTTTTTTGCTATTCCAACAACGATTCTTTTGTTCAGAATTAACAAGTTCTGGTATTAGTAAATTTAATTGGTTAGCAATTGCTTCTAAAACTTTATGCCGATCTACAAACTGTTCACTGGGCAAATAACGGCAATCTGAACGAGGATAAGTAATCAAATTATGTACCTCATACAAACGTTGGCAACAGTCTAAAACTTGCTGAGCCGAAAGTTGATACAAGCGAGCTGCTTCAATCTGTAAACTTGAAAGTGAATAAGGTAGTGGTGGTGTTTCTAACTCTTTTTTATCTTCATAAAATATTACTATTGCAGGCTGCTGACAGACTTTTTTCGCTACTAATTCTGCTAAATTGCGAGAAAGTACTCTCCCATCTTCATCTTGATAATCTTCACAAGCTTCACTTGGTTGCCAAATAGCTTTGAAAGCAGTTTTGCCAAAATTAGGTGAAGCAGTATCTTGGCTGATGATTGTAGCTTGAACCTCAAAAAAATCTTTAGGTTGAAAATGAGCAATTTCTGCATCTCGTGTTACGATTAAACCCAAGACAGGCGTTTGCACTCGCCCAACGGAAAGTACTCCTTTAAAGCCTGCTTGTTGTCCAAGAAGCGTGTAATTTCGCGTTAAATTGATCCCATAGAGCCAATCAGCACGGGCTCTAGCAAGTGCCGAAGTTGAAAGAGAAATAAAATCACGGTTCGGGCGTAAATTTTCAACTGCTTTTTTAACAGCCAAAGGAGTTAGATCATTAACAAGACAACGTTGAATTTGTTGTATTTTTTCAGCGGAAAGCTGGGCGTAATGAAATACTTCATCTACTAACAATTGTCCCTCGCGATCTGGATCACCCGCATGGACGAGAACATCTGCTTTGCGGATTAAATCAAGTACAGTTTTGAGTTGTTTAGCAACTTCTTTGCGAGGGATCAATTGCCATTGGTTGGGAATGATGGGGAGCAGATCTCGTCGCCATTGTTTGAAACAAGGATCGTAAATATCAGGCTCAGCTTGGCTCAATAAATGTCCAATACACCAAGTTACAGAATTATTTTCTCCACATTGAATATAACCATCGCGATGTTTTTGAGGCTTAGGAAGTACATCGGCAATCGCTCGAGCAAGGCTAGGTTTTTCCGCTACAAAAACTCGCATAATAAAAATCAATAAATAAAAGAGATAACATTATAGCATATTCTGAAGTTTTTCGCTAAAATGCTCGCCGTTTTTAACTAGACTAGAGAAATATTATGTTTGGAAAAGGTGGTTTAGGGGGCTTGATGAAACAAGCTCAACAAATGCAAGAACGTATGCAAAAAATGCAAGAAGAAGTCGCAAAACTTGAAGTAACAGGTGAATCTGGTGCAGGATTAGTAAAAATTACTATTAACGGAGCACACAATTGTCGACGTATCGAAATCGATCCTTCTTTAATCACAGAAGAACGTGAAATGTTAGAAGATTTAATTGCAGCTGCATTCAATGATGCTATCCGTCGTGCTGAAGAGCTTCAACAAGCTAAAATGAAAGATATTACAGCAGGTATGAATTTACCAGCAGGTTTTAAAATGCCTTTTTAATTGTTGTAGTGCCGTGCGTTTTACAGGCAGTGACGTGCGGTTTTTTTATTATTAAGATTATGCAAACTAGTCCTTTATTAGAAGAACTTATTGAAAAATTACGTTATTTACCAAGTGTTGGTCCAAAATCTGCACAGCGAATGGCATATTATTTGTTACAACGTAACAGGCTTGCTGGACAAGAACTTAGCCAAATTTTAGCAAAAGCGATGACAGAAATAGGACATTGTGTTAAATGTCAAACGTTCACTGAACAAGAAATCTGTGTGATTTGTAATAATCCACGCCGCCAAATGAGTGGATTTTTATGTGTTGTTGAACAACCAGCAGACATTTTGGCTATCGAGCAAACTGGGCAATTTTCAGGACAATATTTTGTGCTGATGGGACATTTATCTCCATTAGATGGGATTGGTCCACGAGAAATTGGTTTAGATAAATTACAACTTCGTTTGACTCAAGAAAATTTTAAAGAAGTAATTTTAGCAACAAATCCAACGATTGAAGGCGATGTTACTGCAAATTATATTGCTGATATGTGTCATCAGTATCACATAAAAGTGAGTCGGATTGCTCACGGTATTCCTGTTGGCAGTGAGCTAGAAATGGTCGATGGTACAACTTTAATGCATTCATTTTTAGGACGACATGAAGTAAAAGAAAACTGATCTATTATCTTCTAATTTTTAATCGTGTTATGAGATTATATCTTGCAAAAATCAATTAATTTTATAACAATGATATCTGTCTTAAACAGTAAGGCAATATTTTATTCATTTTTTTATCTGAGTGAAATTCAGATATTAATTCCACAAGAGGTTTATTATGGAAGTTGGTGTCGTTAAATGGTTTAATAACGCAAAAGGTTTTGGTTTTATCACGGCTGAAGGCTCTGATGAAGATATTTTTGTGCATTATTCAGCTATTGATATGGAAGGGTACCGTTCATTGAAAGCAGGACAGAAAGTGTCTTTTGAGCGGATTGCGGGTGACAAAGGAAGTCACGCAACAAAGATTATTCCTATCGTTAATGAAGAATAACAAATAACTAGCAATTGAAAGTGCTCAAAGAGCACTTTTTTTATGTCTAGATTCCGTTAAAATAACGCTCGCAAAATAACCAAATATAACTATCGCTCAAGAATAAAATAAAAAAGACGTGATTTTTTAATGAGTTAATATTATCATCTTCAATAATTTTAAAGATATTGTTTTACGAAATGAGGGATATATGAAAAACCTAGCAGGAATTACTCAGCAGGCAAAAAATGCAATTAATGCGTTAGAAGAAAATCGTCTTGATTTGCTTGATGCACTGCGAGTGGAATATTTTGGCAAAAAGGGACATTTTACTCAATTAATGCAAGGTTTACGTGAGGTTGATCCCGCTGAACGCCCACAAATTGGAGCAAAAATTAATGAAGCTAAACAAGAAGTGCAGTTTTTGTTGAATGCTAAAAAACAAGCTTGGGAAGAAAATGCTTTGCATGCACAGTTAATAGCAGAAAGTATTGATGTGAGTTTACCTGGTCGCTGTACAGCATTAGGGGGATTGCATCCTGTGACGATGACGATTAACCGTATTGTTCAATTTTTCTCAGAACTGGGTTTTACTACAGAAGTTGGTCCTGAAATAGAAAATGATTATTACAATTTTGATGCCCTTAATATCCCTGCCCATCATCCTGCCCGTGCTGATCATGATACTTTTTGGTTTGATCCTAAACAGTTATTACGTACTCAAACTTCAGGAGTACAAATCCGAACAATGGAGAAAAAACAACCACCACTCCGAATTCTCGCACCTGGAAAAGTCTATCGTAACGATTACGATCAAACGCACACTCCAATGTTCCATCAAATCGAACTTTTATATGTAGATAAAAACGCCAATTTCGCTGAACTTAAAGGATTGTTGCACGACTTCTTACGTGCATTTTTTGAAGAAGATCTCAAAGTGCGTTTTCGTCCATCTTATTTCCCATTCACTGAGCCTTCTGCCGAAGTAGATGTGATGGGAAAAAACGGTAATTGGCTTGAAGTTTTAGGTTGTGGAATGGTCCATCCTAATGTGTTGAAAAAAGTGGGTATTGATCCAAATGAATATTCAGGTTTTGCTGTAGGAATGGGAGTTGAACGACTCACAATGCTACGTTACAACGTAACTGATTTGCGTGCGTTTTTTGAAAATGATTTGCGTTTTTTGCAACAATTTAAATAACAGATACAACACGCTCAAATAATCCTAGGACCTCAAAAGACAAGCAAAGAAAAGTAGAAAAAATTTTCTACTTTTGAAGCGTGAATGAAAATTAAGGAATTTAAGGAATAAGCAATGAAATTAAGTGAAAACTGGCTTAGAGAATGGGTAAATCCTGCCGTTGATAGTGCTAGATTATGCGAACAACTCACAATGCTTGGGTTAGAAGTTGACAGTGTCGAGAAAGTCGCAAGTGATTTTTCAGGTGTTGTTGTAGGCGAAGTTGTTGAATGTAGTCGCCATCCAGATGCGGATAAATTACAGATTACGAAAGTTAATGTCGGTGGTGAACGCCTATTAGACATTGTTTGTGGTGCAAAGAATTGTCGCCAAGGTTTAAAAGTTGCTTGTGCTGTTGATGGTGCTTTGCTACCGAATGATTTCAAGATCAAAAAAACAAAACTACGTGGACAACCTTCAGAAGGAATGTTGTGTTCATTTAGCGAACTTGGGATAGCAATAGATGCTGATGGTATTATTGAACTTCCTGTGGATGCACCAGTTGGTAAAGATTTGCGTGCATATTTAGATTTGGATGACAATAGTATTGACATTAGCCTTACACCAAATCGTGCAGATTGTTTAAGTGTTATGGGTATTGCACGAGATATCGCAGTATTAAATCGTTTATCGTTACCAACATTGAATATTACGCCAACGGAAGTGGATATTTTGGATCAAGTCGCAGTAGATGTGCAAATATCAGAAGCATGTCCACGCTATTTAGCGAGGATGTTAAAAAACATCAATCTTCAAGCCAAAACGCCATTATGGATGCAGGAAAAATTGCGTCGCGGTGGTATTCGTACAATTGATCCCGTGGTCGATGTAACTAATTATATTCTGTTGGCGTATGGACAACCAATGCATGCTTTTGATGCCAATAAAGTTACTCAGCCGATTCAAGTGCGAATGGCGACTGAAGGTGAAACATTGACGTTACTTGACGGTAATAGTGTCAATCTTCAAGCTAATACATTGGTGATCGCGGATCAAACAGGACCGATCGCACTGGCGGGTATTTTTGGTGGCGAAAAAACAGCGGTTACTGCAGAAACTCAAAATATCATTCTTGAAGCTGCTTTCTTTGCTCCACTTGCTATCACAGGTAGAGCGAGGCAATATGGTTTGCATACAGAATCATCTCATCGTTTTGAGCGTGGAGTCGATTTCGCCTTTACTGCACAAATGATGGAACTTGCCACTCAACTGATTCTAGATATCTGTGGTGGTGAAGCAGGGGCGATAACAGAAGTTAAAAATGAGAAAAATTTTCCGAATTTAAGGGCGTTAAAACTTACTCGCACTAAACTTGATCGTTTACTTGGTCACCATATTCCAACAGAGACTGTGACTGATATTCTTTCTCGCCTTGGTTTTACAGTCAATTTTGCTAATAATGAATGGCAAGTGACGCCAACAAGTTGGCGATTTGATATTCAAATCGAAGAAGATTTGCTCGAAGAAGTAGCACGTATTTATGGTTATAACAGTATTCCCAATCATGCACCGTTAGCACATTTACAAATCCATGCTAAACCAGAAAAAGACTTCGATCTTAATCGATTACGTCAAGCTTTTGTCGATGCAGATTATCAAGAAATTATTTCTTATAGTTTTGTTGATCCTGATATTCAAAACCAGTTACATCCGCATCAAGAGGCGTTAATCCTACCAAACCCAATTTCAAAAGAAATGTCAGCGATGCGTTTATCATTGTTGTCTGGTCTACTTAACACTTTGATTTATAACCAAAATCGTCAACAAAACCGTGTGCGGTTATTTGAAACAGGATTATGTTTCATTCCTGACATCAAAGCAGAGAATGGCGTGCGTCAAGAAATGATGATCTCTGCTTTAATTTGTGGCGATCGCTTACCGATTTCTTGGGCACAAAAAAATATAACTGCAGATTTTTTTGATTTAAAAGGTGATCTTGAGCATATTTTAGCTTTAACTAAAGTTGGCAATCGTCTGCAATTTATTGCAAAATCATTCAATGCATTGCATCCAGGACAGTCTGCTGCCATTTTATTAGATGAGGAAGAAATCGGCTTTATTGGTACACTTCATCCTAAAATTGCCCAAATATTAGGCATTACTGGGAAACCTATTGTTGCTGAAATTAAATGGTCTGCGATTAATGAGCAAAATGTACCAAACGCAAAAGAAATTTCACGTTTCCCTGCTAATAAGCGTGATCTTGCTTTAGTTGTTGATGAAGCAGTTCCTGCACAAGCAATTTTAAATGCTTGCTATGAAGCAGGAGGAAAACAGCTTATCAATGCTAATTTATTTGATGTTTATCAAGGCAGTAATCTTGGTGCAGGTAAAAAAAGTCTAGCAGTGAGTTTGACTATTCAAGACACTCAAAAAACGTTGGAAGAAAAAGATATTAACGCAGTAGTTTCCGCTGTCATTAATGTGTTAGCATCTCATTTTAATGCTTACCTAAGGGAGTAAATTATGACTTTAACAAAACAAGATATTGCAAACCGTCTTGTCGAATCACTTGAATTCGATAAAAATGATGCAAAAAGATTTGTAGAAAGTTTTTTTGAAGAAATTCGAACTTGTTTGGAAAAAGGTGACGATGTGAAATTATCAGGATTTGGTAATTTTGAATTGCGAGAAAAAGCATCAAGACCTGGGCGAAATCCTAAAACAGGTGAGAGCGTTCCCGTTTCAGCTCGTCGTGTCGTTGTTTTTAAACCAGGGCAAAAGCTTCGCAAACGTGTAGAAAAAACTATTCCGCAAAATTAAGCGAATCCCATTTTTCTTTAATGGAGACATAATATGAAGCTTTACCTTTACGATCATTGTCCTTACTGTGTCCGAACACGAATGATAGTAGGGCTTAAAAATTTAACGGTAGAAGAAATTACTTTATTGAATGATGATGAGAGCACACCGATTTCATTGATTGGTAAAAAAATGGTACCAATTCTTATTAAAGAAGATGGCAGTGCAATGGGCGAGAGCTTAGATATTGTGCGTTATTTAGATGAAAATTATGGTGATAAACCTTGTTTAGACGAATACGTACGTCCACAAATTGAAGCTTGGTGTACTGAAGTTGGTGGGTATTATTACCGCTTATTGCATCCAAGATGTGTTCAGATTGGGCTGAATGAATTTGCCACAACAAATGCGATTGCATATTTCGTCAACAAAAAAAGCGAACGCATAGGAGATTTTGCAGAAAACATTGAACAATCAGCTCAATATATTGAACGTTTAGAACAAGATCTTGTTAAGCTTGAACGTTTAATGAAATCTGAAAACACTATCAACGATGAGTTATCTTATGAAGATATCCTCGTTTTCCCTATGTTACGTAATTTAACTTGTGTGAAAGGATTGCATTTTCCCACCAGTGTCAAAACCTATATTGAACAAATGGCAAAAGCTACGAAAATTCCATTGTTCTATCAGCATCAAATTTAATTGAAAAAAGAGGAAGTGACGCTTCCTTTTTTATTTTTTAAAAAACGTGATGAGCAAATTAGTCAATTTTGTTAAAATGAAGCCATTTTTATTTCGACTACACCTACTATGACAAATAAAACTCTTCATGCTTTAGATCCCATCCACTTACCTCTAAACCAAGTTAATCTTATCGAAGCTTCGGCAGGAACGGGGAAAACTCATACCATTGCCTCGCTTTACTTACGATTATTATTGCAAGTAGGGGAAAATCCTTTTCCGATGCCATTACGAGTCGATCAAATTCTCGTTGTGACGTTTACTAATATGGCAACGGAAGAACTTAAAGGACGTATTCGAGAACGAATTCACGAAGCTAAACAAGCATTTGAACAGGTTGAAGCGACGGGTGATGTTGATTTATTTGTGGCAGATCCCTTTTTACACACTTTGATTCACGAAGTGCTTCATACATCCAGTTTGACGATTGCGATCACTCAGCTTACTTTGGCTGAGCAAGATTTTGATTTAGCGGCAATTTTCACTATTCACGGTTTCTGTCAGCGAATGCTGAAGCGATACGCATTCAATTCGGGTGTGCCGTTTGAAATTGAATTGCTAGAGCCGAGTGCGGAGTTGGCGTTGAAAAAACGATTTGCTTGTGAGCTTTGGCGGACATATTTTTATCCATTATCATTAGAGATGGTGCAATTCGTGCGAAGCGTTGCCAAAAACCCTGAGGAGTTATTGCGGGATATTCAGCCGCTTATTAACAAAAATCTCGCAACCAACCTGTCTGAGAATGAAGGCTCGTTAGCAGATTTTTTGGCTAATCAAGCCGATTCCCAGCGTCAATTTATTGTACATCAGCAAGCGTTCAAACAGCACTGGCTGGCGAGCGTGGCCGATTTGCAAGTGACAGTGGCAGCACGCGAAGCCGACATTTCGCGCATTAAAAACAAGCAAAACGGGCTGGCGAAAGTGACGGAATGGGCACAAACTGAAACCTTTTCAAAGGCACCCGAACAGTTGGCGAAATATTTCACCCTCCAGTCGGCTAGCCAAGTGGTCAAAAAGGGCAAAGCACCGTTTGAGCATTCTATTTTGGCACCAGCGGAAGCTTATGTCGCCGCGGAGCAGGCGTTTTTTAGCCATCACACCCATCAACAGCAATTGCTGCGCTATCACTTTTTGCAAGCACTGACGGCACGCCTTCACGAATACAAAGTCAATCACCGCGAAAAATCTTTTGATGATTTGTTGTGGTTAATGGAAAACGCTTTGGCTGGTGAACAAGGTGAAGCCTTGGCACAGGCGATTCGGCATCAGTACCCATTTGCGATGATCGATGAATTTCAGGACACTGACGCCCAACAATATTTTATTTTTAAGCAAATTTATTTGCAGGCGGCGACGCAAGAAACGGGATTTTTGATGATTGGAGACCCAAAACAATCGATTTATAAATTCCGTGGTGCGGATATTTTTGCGTATTTGAACGCCGCACAAAGTGCCGAAAGCCAATTCACGCTTGACCAAAATTGGCGCTCGAATGCGGGCTTAATTCAAGCAGTGAATAGCCTGTTTGATTTTTCAGCGTCGTGCTCAGCTGGCAAATCGCCGTTTCTTCATCAGCAAATCCAATTTCAACCTGTGACGCCAGCAAAATCGGAAAATTTTTTCGTTTTTCGCGGCGTAAATGAGCCAGCAGTGCGTATTTATTTGCAATCAGGCGAGAACAAAAAAATTAACGAACGTGATCTTGCGGAAACTTGTGCGTTATCGATTCGCCAATGGTTAGAAAAAGCACAACAGGAGCAAGCAAACATCGATAATGAACCTTTGCAACCTAAGCACATCGCAGTGTTGCTCCGCAATAAGCAACAAGCACAGTTGATCAAAACAGCATTAGCAAAACAGGGAATTAATTCTGTTTATGTGTCGGATAAAAGTAACGTTTTCGCCAGTGATCTCGCTAAGGATTTATTATTTATTTTGCAAGCTTGTCTGCATCCGTTAAACGAAAAAAATATTTTGAATGCCTTAAGTTGTGAGCTGTTTGGGCTATCACTTGGCGAAATTGACGAGATCAAACAGCAGGAAAGCTGTTGGGAAGCGACGGTACAACGTTTTTTAGATTACCAACGGGTTTGGCAACGTCAAGGCGTACTACCGATGTTGCACCAATTGATGCAACAAGAAGAATTGATTCACCGTAAGTTTTTGCGCGCCGAGGGTGAACGCAATCTCACTAATTTTCTACACCTTGCTGAACTTTTGCAGCAAGCAAGTGTACTCAACGAAAGCGAAGCGGCATTAGTGCGATGGTATGAAAAAAATCTAAGCGAAAAAGGGGACAAAGTAACAAGTGCAGAAATCCGTTTAGAAAGCGATCGGGCGTTGGTCAAATTAGTGACTATTCACAAATCGAAAGGATTGGCGTATGACTTAGTGTGGTTACCTTTTATTGGGCTATCTTGCAAAAATCCGACAGCACGTGTTCAAACTTATTACGATGCTGAACAAAATCAAGTGCAGTTGGATATCAGCCAAACGCACACCGACGATTTTTTGCACGAAAGCCTTGCCGAGGAAATGAGGCTGCTTTACGTGGCGTTGACGCGGGCTAAGTATCAGGTCGCGATGACCTTGCCGACGACTTTCGGCAAAAACAAAGGAAAGGATTTAATGTGGAATGCGTTGTGGTTCGCGTTGACAGGGGGCAATTTGGCGTTTGATAACGCCGAACAAGCTGCAACGATGCCATTGTTAGCGAATTGGCAAACACGGGCAGGGCAGAAAAATATCGTAATTGAAGATGCTTCAACACTGCCTCGTGCGACTAAACCGCTTGCCTCGCAAGCCTCGCACGCAGATTTAGCGTTGCAAGTAGCACATTTTACTCAAAAAATTGAGTACGATTGGCAAGTCACAAGTTTCACGCAAATCAAATCGCAACATCTTTTTCACACCATGCAAACTCCAATGTCTGTATCGCACTATACAATAGCAGCTCGCGATGATGACATTGAAAACCTATCAATAGATGAGACTGGATGGGTAGAGAAAGTAAAAAAAGAAGCTAGCGAACCGACAAGCGTAGCACTTATCACGCCCCCGTATCCAGAAAAATTTTCCCCTTTTGATTTTCCTGCGGGACAACGTGTCGGCATTGCGTTGCATCGATTTTTGAGTAAATTTAATTTTCAGATTCATCTTGACCTCGCTCAAGCCGAGCATCGTCAACGGCTTTTTTCGCTTGCTGAACAAATTGGCTTGCTAACGAACGATGATCCGCAAACTGAACTTGCCTTGCAAAGTTTGGCGTTGTGGCTCAATCGGATTATGCAAACTCCATTTACGCCTGCGGGGAATTTGTGTTTGCGAGATATTGCCCCGAGTCAGCGTCTCAACGAATTAGAATTTTTCTTTCGTGTCAAAACGAAATGTGATTTTCATCAATTCAATCAACTGCTCGCACAGTATCATCATCTCAACTCTGAATCCGTTGTCGCAGAAGATTTTCTAGGACTGATGCATGGTTTTATTGATTTAGTATTTGAACATGATGGACAATATTACCTCGTCGATTACAAATCCACTTTGCTCGGCAAAAATCAAGAAGCGTATCAATTCGCTCATTTGGAACAGGCGATTTTACACGAACATTACGATTGGCAATATTTGATTTATAGCGTTGCCTTGCATCGCTATTTACGTCAACGTTTACCAACTTACGATTACGATCGTGATTTTGGTGGCGTGATCTATCTATTTTTGCGTGGCATGACAGGGCAGGCGAGAGATGGCGTATTTTTTGACAAACCAAGCAAAATGCTTATTGAAGGGTTGGAGAATTTGTTTATATGCTAAGGCTTTTAAAAGAATTGAAAGAAGAAAATATTATCAGTGCCGCAGACTATTATTTTGCTCAATTGATTGATAATAAACAAAAAAATAACGGTTATGAACAGAGCATTGCCGATCTTGCCGTTTTTCTTGCTGCCCTTTGTTGTTACCACCAACAACAAGGGCATACTTGCGTAAAATTAGACGAAAATCTGAGCGTGAATCCTTTTGGGTTAGGCTTTGCAAAAGAAGTGGCACAGGAGAATAGAGTAATGTGGTTGCGGCAATTGCAAACGAAGTTGTGTTACCCTGTCACAAGTTGGCAGAAGCTTTTGGCATCACATGTCGCTTTTACGGCAGATCCTTTGCAAAAAATCGCTCCATTAGTGTTTCAATTTGATGCTTTGTATTTTTACCGTTATTGGCAAGATGAACAACGCGTTGCTTATTTTTTCAATTCTCGATTGCCTATGGCGTTGCCATTTTCAGAAGAAACAATCCGTGAGACACTTGCTAAATTCTTTCCTGTCGAGCATTATCAATTGCTCCCCGAAGAGCAACATGCATGGCAAAAAATCGCTGTTGCCACAGCGATTAAACAGCCATTTTGTGTGCTAACAGGCGGACCAGGGACAGGCAAAACTACTACAGTGACACGGTTATTGCTCGCATTGCAAAGTCTTTACCATGGCAAATTAGCGATCAAATTGGTTGCACCGACGGGGAAAGCCGCAGCACGTTTGAGCGAAAGTCTTGCCCATTCTTTGTATGATTTATGTAATCGTGAACAAATCGATATCGCTGATGAACTTCGTCAAAGTTTGCCACAAGAGGCTGAAACTTTACACCGCTTATTAGGCATTGGCTATTTTGCAAGTCAGCCAAAGTACCACGCCAACTATTGCTTGCCACTTGATGTCTTAATCGTCGATGAAGCAAGTATGGTAGATTTGTCGATGATGGCGACTCTGGTGCAAGCTCTTTCCGTTCGTACTAAGCTTATTTTGCTTGGCGATCAAGACCAGCTTGCCTCAGTTGAAGCAGGAGCGATATTAGCTGAGCTTGGTAAATTTCAACAAACTACAAGTAAGGCTTGCGAATACTTGCCTTACAGCCAAGCTCACGCTGAGTATCTACAACGAGTAACAGCGGAAAGTTTAACGTATGCTTTGCAAGCTCATCCGCTTCGCGATAAACTTTGCCATCTTTTCGCCAGCCGCAGGTTCGGCGAACGCAAGCATATTGGCGCACTTGCGAATGCTATCAATGCCCAACAAGTTGAGACAAGCTGGCAATGTTTTGAACAGGATCACAATGCCAGCGAAATCGAAAAAATTTCACTTGATTTTCCCGATAGCACCACGCCAGAACAGCAAGCACAACGTGCGATGCAATTAGTGATTGACTGTGCTTGCAAGGCGTATCACGCTTATTTTTCGTTAATTCATCGCATTCAATCACAAGCTTTGCCAGTTGCAGAAAATTTAGCTGAAATTTTTGCTGCTTTTAACCAAGTCCGTTTTCTCACAGCTGTTCGCAAAGGTGATCTCGGTAGTGAATATCTCAACCAAGCTATCTTTGAAAAATTGAAAAAACAAGGAATTGTGCAATACCATCAAGGTCGAGAAAACTATCTCGGCAAACCTATCCTTATTACTCAAAATGATCGCAATGTTCAACTTTACAATGGTGATATCGGCTTGTATTTGCTCGAAAAAAATAACGAAGGTAAATGGCAAGGGCGATATTATTTCGAAAACGGTAAAACCGAACTCCCTAGCCGTCTTCCTCCTCATGAAACTGCTTTCGCAATGACAATTCATAAATCTCAAGGCTCTGAATTTGAGCATAGTTTTGTAGTACTACCGTTGGAATTTAATCCTGTCTTAACGAAAGAATTGCTTTACACAGGCATTACTCGTGCTAAAAGAAAAGTTACTATTTTCTGCTGTGAAAAAATTTGGAAAATGGCAGTAAACAAAGCCACAGTAAGACAAAGTGGTATAGGAGAGCGGTTGAAAAATGGGATTTAATTTAGAATTTATACTTGCAAAATTGGAAAATTTTTCTGTTTTCATAGGCGTGAAGAACGAGCAATTACGCCCTCAAAATCAGAAAAATTTTCCCAAATTTGTGGGCGTATTTTTATTTTATTTTTATTCCTTTTTTTCTTTTATTTTGTCAGGATATTTATGATTCTTATAAGCATAACTACCCCATAACGCATAAGCGAGTGCTTCTTTTTTCATTTGTTCTGGCACTTCTGCTGGCGTGAGTTTGTGAGTTTTTTCATCATAAATATAGCCTTCAGGTGCTTTTTTTGGTTGCAAAATCACCACTTTATTACCAACACGATAAGCAAAAGTTTTATCAAATTGTGTAAAAGTACGGTTGAGATCTTGCTCAGTAGTGAGATCCTGCCCGAGCATTGGGTGCTCGCTACTGATTCCAATGAGCGAGAGTAGCGTAGTCGGGACATCAAGCTGGCTGACTAAGCGATTATCTTGACGAGCACTGATGCCTTCGCCAAGGATTAATGCAGGAATGTGGAAATGCTGGAGAGGCATAAGGCTTGCACCATGTACTCGTGAATCGTGATCGGCAATCACGATAAAGACAGTATTTTTCCAGTAGTTTGCTTTTTTTGCCATTTTAAAGAATTGCCCAATGGCATAATCTGCATATTTCGTAGCATTATTGCGAGTAGCTTTCTCTTTGTCGAACAACTCAATCTTACCATCAGGAAATTCAAATGGATCGTGATTACTTGAAGTAAAAACTAAGCTGAAGAATGGTTTCCCTTCACGGGCAAGTTGAGTAAATGTCTCGTTAGCACGGTCAAATAAGTCTTCGTCGCTAACGCCCCAAGTACCAAGAAAATTCGGATTTTGGTAATCGTTTTGGTCAATGATATGGTCAATGCCGTTACCGTAGAAGAAAGTCGCCATGTTATCGAATTGTTTTTCACCACCATAGATGAACGAAGTATTGTAACCCCTTTCTTTTAATACTCGAGCAATAGTGAAAAAGCCGTGTTGGCTCAATGGCAATTTAACTACACTGCGAGCGGGAGTTGGTGTGAATCCAGTGATCACTGCTTCAATGCCACGTACTGAGCGAGTGCCTGTAGCATACATTCGATTAAACCACCAACCTTCTTTGGCAAGATTGTCTAAATTGGGGCTTAATCCGCGTTTATCTCCTAAGGCACCAATAAATTGTGCTCCGAGACTTTCTTCTAAAATAATGACTAAATTTTTCGGTTTACCTTTGTAAGTGGCTTCGTGATATCTCCATGTTGGGTAATCTTTAGAAAGGTATACACTTTCAGGACGACCTTGTGCTTTTTTGATAGTTTGAATAATTTCTGCAAGTTCCATTTTACCGTAAAGATCCGCCGCATTGGCTTCTTTACGCATTTGATCGATTGCAAAACCAAGTGAGTAAGTTGAATTTAAGACTAAAGAATTAATCAATGCATCAGATGAAAAAGCGACCATTGATGGATTAATTGGGCGATGTGCAAAAGTAGAGCGTCCGCCTATAAAAGTGAGTGTTCCAATAATCAAAAATGCTACGATTCGCCAATACCAAGGATGGTAGTAGATATTTTTCATTACTCGAGCTGAAATCTTCCAATATGTCACTACCATTACAATAGTTAAAATTGGAGTTAAAACAAAGGCTAACGTATGCCCTGTTGCAAGCATTCCAAAAACTTCTTTAGGCGTATTTAAATATTCTACAAATAATCGATTTGGACGGAAATCATAAGTGTTAATAAACGCAGGTGTAACGATTTCCATAAAAGCAATAAAAGAAGAAATAGCGACCAGATAAAGACGAATAATTAAATTGATAATTCGTCCAAAAGCATTGTGGCTTGCAAAAAAATAACTAAGAACAATAGGGAGAACAAAGAGCCAACATAACGTTGAAATATCAATACGTAGTCCTTGTAAAAACATAATTTGCCAACCGTCTACTGCAGAAACGCGATCAGCTTGCCATAAACATAACCCCAAACGGCTTACTACAAAAACCGCTAAATTGAGTAAGAAAAAAACAATAAGTGGGTACAAAACCCCTAATTTTTGACGTAATTGCATAACAAAATCCTCTTGAGGTTATGAATGCCGATAAACTTGGACGTTTTCAAAGCCAAGCTCTTTTAAATACAATGCCTGCAATTTGCTCATTACACCTCGTTCACAATACAGCACATAATTTTTGCTTTGGTCGAGATCAGCGAACTGGCTGCTGACTTTGTAAAATGGTAATTGTATGATTTCCACGCCCGCAAATTCGCGTGGATTTTCCTCAATTTCTTCAGGTGAGCGGATATCTAAAATCACATCATTTTTGCCAAGGTTGGCTATGGTTTCGACATTGCGTATTTGTTGTGAAGTGTCTGTAGCAATTTGGCGAATATCTAAAATTTCCGCATTTGCCACCGCTTGATTTAATACTGCAAAATCAAACTGTTGCTCTTCACTTTCAATTTTGGATCGCAAAGCTTTTACGGTCGGATTCTTCGAAATCACGCCACAAAATTCAGGCATAGATTTCGCAATATCATCCGTACCGATTTGTTTAGCGAGTGCGATGATTTGTTCTTTATCATGAGCGATAAGTGGGCGTAGAACGAGGCTAGTGGCTGCTTCATCAATGAGACGTAAATTAGTCAAAGTTTGGCTAGAAACTTGCCCTAATGCTTCACCTGTAACGATCGCTTGAATGCCAAACTGCTCGGCAATTTGGCTGGCTGCACGCACCATCATTCGTTTTAATACTACACCCATTTGCCCATTTTCGACTTTCTCTAAAATCTCGCCAACTACACCTTCAAATGGAATCGCGATAAATTTAACTTTGTGTGAAAGTGAATAACGTTGCCATAAATGATATGCCATTTGTTTTACCCCAATTTCATGGGCAGAACCGCCGAGATTGAAGAAACAGTAGTGCACCCTTGCACCACGGCGAATTAACATATAACTGGAGACGCCTGAATCAAATCCACCTGAAATCAACGACAATACATCTTCTTGTGTACCAAGCGGGTAGCCACCTAAACCTTCAATACGTTGTTTGACAAATAACATTTTGTCATCTTCGATCTCTAATCGCACAGTAACGTCAGGGTTTTTAAGCTGCACTTTTGCAGTGGCAATATGCTGATTCAACCCACCTCCGACATAGCGTTCGACATCAATTGATGTGAAATTGTGTTTGCCTTTGCGTTTAACTCGTACGCAAAATGTTTTGTCATTCAAACTTTCACCGACTTGTGCTAACGTTTGCTCGAAAATCTCGTGTAACGAATGCACTTGTATTTCTTCAACTACTAAAATATGGTGGATCCCTGCAATTTTAGTCAATAGATCCTGCAATAGCGTATTTTTCGACGTATCTTTTGTTCTTACTTCGATATAATCCCAATAACGGATCACCACAACTTGATCGTCATATTTGAGGAGCGTGTTGCGAATATTGCTTGTTAAAATTTTTACGAAGCGTTTTTTAACACTATCGCTTTTAATCATAATTTCGGGAAAGAGTTTGATGATGAATTTCATAATATTACAGCATTTGTTCAATAAAATTTTGTATTCTACTTGATTTTGAAAACCATAAAAAGGCACGTTTGTGATTTACTCACAAAACATCATACGTTAGCTTATTGCTTTATTCGTAGCGTTGATATTCTCACAACAACGGACTAAATAAGAAATATAGCTTTTCTATAACGCGTTTAAACTGAGAACGCTGATTAAAACGTTGATAATCCATTAGTTCTGAATTAGCAATATAGCTTTGTTGTACGCTATAGAGTTCCTGAGCGAAAGATTTGTCTTCAATAAGAAGCATTAATTCAAAATTCAATAGAAAACTACGCAGATCCATATTGACAGTGCCGATCATACTAAGACGATCATCAATAAGCAGGCTTTTAGTGTGAAGCAAACCAGCATCAAAGTTGTAGATTTTAACCCCCGCTTTGAGTAAATCATCAAAGAAAGTGCGGCTAGCATATTCCACCATTCTCGAGTCATTTTTGGCTGGCAGAATAATGTTGACTTCTACGCCACGGTACGCTACGACAGCTAAAGCTTCAGCAATTTTTTGGCTTGGCACAAAATAAGGAGACGTGATAGTGATACTTTTGCGAGCGTCAAAAATCGCTTGGCAGAGGCTTTGTTCCATCAAATCTGCAGGCAAACCAGGACCAATTGCCAAAACTTGCACCATATGTGAATTATCAGGATCTTGACTGAGGCTACATTCGCTTGGTGTGATGAGATCTAATGCTTCTCCTGTTTCGATTTGCCAATCGATAATATGCAAACTGTTTAAAACACTGGAGACAGGACCTTCGATCCTTACCATTACATCGACCCATTCGCCAACATCTGCATCTTGTTTAAAGAATTTTGGATCGACCATATTCATACTGCCAGTGTAAGAAATTTGATTGTCGATAGCGATAATTTTGCGGTGCATACGCAAATCAATTCGACTAAAAAACATTCGAAAGAGGCTTACAGACAAACATTCAACAATTTCTAATCCTTGAGCTTTGAGTGCTTTGCTACGACTACTTTTCAAAAATTGACGCCCACCAACACTATCGATCAAAATTCGAACTTTGACACCTCGCTTTACCGCATCAATCAATGCCGTCTCTATTTCATCTATCAAACCGCCACTCTGCCAAATATAAAATACCATATTGATTTCTGTTTTAGCGTGGTGAATATCTTCTAACACCTTATGAATAATAGATTCAGGCGTATTGAAAATATGCAATTCATTGCCGATTACACAAGGGATATTCAAGCGTTGCTGAACTAAATCAAACAATGGCTTAAAACGAGGTGCACTAGGCGTTTGAGTTAAATTGTCTTGTTTACTTAAATTACGATACCATTCAATAAAACGTTTTTTGACTTGATTAAATTTACGGTTACGTTTTTCACCGAGGTTGATTTCACCAAAAATCAGATAAATCAAAATTCCAAATAATGGAAAAATATAAATTACCATCAACCACGCTAACATTGCTGTAACAGATTGTTTTTTCATCAACAATCGTAAAGTAATAGCAATAGTTAAAATCCAAATAAAAGTAGGGAAGAGGTAAGGAATGATATGTTGTAAAGTCATAATACTCTCAATATTTAAAATAATGCTGACAAAAAATACAAGTTTAACCAAAAAGCGTAAAAAAGTCCCCAAAAACAAAACCTACCAAGGAATTATTTTCGCCGTCACAAGCTTTAAATAACTTGAAAATTAGATAAAAAGAAATGTTCACTTGATGGAAAACCACATTGTTTTGACTAGTTTTCTTTGAACAAAAGCCATTGATAAAAGTGAAAAAATGCTTAAAACGACCAAAAAAGAGAAAGAAATACTGTTGATAATTTTTTAAGTGAAGTTTCTTCAGCTATGAAAAATAGAAAACCACCTACAAATTTGCAAAGTGGTTTCTATAAAATTCATTTAATGGATTTTTAACATTTTATTTTGCAATACGTTTATATTTCATCCGATGCGGTTGCAGTGCCTCTGCACCAAAAGTTTTTTTCTTCCATTCTTCATAATCTGAGAAATTACCCTCGTAAAAAGTCACTTTACCTTCATCACCGTAATCCAAAATATGTGTAGCGACGCGATCGAGAAACCAGCGATCGTGTGAGATAACCAAGGCACAGCCAGGAAATTCAAGTAAAGCGTTTTCTAAAGCACGCAGAGTTTCGACATCAAGATCATTGGTAGGTTCGTCGAGGAGAAGAACGTTACCACCGACTTGGAGTAATTTAGCTAAGTGTAAACGCCCACGCTCACCGCCTGAGAGTTCACCAACCCGTTTTTGTTGATCGACACCTTTGAAATTAAAGCGTCCAACATAGGCTCGAGATGGGATTTCAAAATTGCCGATTTTCATAATATCTAATCCGCCTGAGACTTCTTCCCACACGGTTTTAGTGTCATCCATTGCATCACGGAATTGATCGACAGAAGCAAGAGTGACAGTGTCACCAATATTAATTGTTCCAGCATCAGGTGTTTCTTTACCTGAAAGCATACGAAAGAGAGTAGATTTACCTGCACCATTTGCTCCAATGATCCCCACAATTGCACCTTTCGGAACGCTAAATGAAAGATTATCAATCAAAGTGCGATCGCCATAAGCTTTGCTTAAACCAGCCACTTCAATAACTTTATCCCCCAAACGTGCACCAACAGGAATGAACAACTCATTAGTTTCGTTACGTTTTTGATATTCAGTGCGATTAAGTTCTTCAAAACGAGCCATACGAGCTTTGGATTTCGCTTGGCGACCTTTAGGATTTTGGCGTACCCATTCTAATTCTTTCTCAATAGATTTTTGGCGTGCAGATTCTGTTGCTTGTTCTTGAGCAAGGCGTTTTTCTTTCTGTTCTAGCCAAGAAGAGTAGTTACCTTCCCAAGGAATACCTTCGCCACGATCTAGTTCTAAAATCCAGCCAGCGACGTTATCTAAAAAGTAGCGATCGTGTGTAATGGCGACAACTGTTCCTTCATAATCATGCAAGAAACGCTCAAGCCACGCCACAGATTCTGCATCTAAATGGTTGGTCGGCTCGTCGAGTAATAACATATCGGGTTTTTCTAATAACAAGCGACAAAGAGCTACCCGACGACGTTCGCCTCCCGATAATTGTTCAATTTTTGCATCCCATTCAGGCAGGCGTAAAGCATCGGCAGCACGCTCTAATTGATTATCTAAATTATGTCCATCGTGAGCTTGAATAATAGCCTCAAGCTCGGCTTGTTCTTTCGCCAGTTTATCAAAATCCGCATCAGGATCGGCGTAAGCGGCGTAGACTTCATCTAAACGATTTAAAGCAGATTTCACCTCGTAAACCGCCTCTTCAATAGCCTCTCGTACGGTTTGCTTAGGGTCAAGCTTTGGTTCTTGTGGCAAATAGCCGATTTTAATTCCCGCTTGTGGACGTGCCTCACCCTCAAACTCTTTATCCACCCCTGCCATAATTCGCAAAAGACTTGACTTCCCAGCTCCATTTAGCCCCAAGACCCCAATTTTAGCCCCTGGGAAAAACGAAAGCGAAATATCTTTTAAAATTTGACGTTTAGGCGGCACGACTTTACTCACACGGTGCATGGTATAAACAAACTGCGTTGACATATTGACTTCCTTTGAATGTGTTAAAACTGCTTATTCTACTTAAAATTGCGTTAAGTTTCGAGAATGAGCTTCATCAAAAAAGCAATACTGGACGAAATAGCGGATTTTTGTCCAGTATTCGCGTGTAAAAAACAAAAATTGCGTTTTTTGTCCATTATTCATATTTAAAAGGACAAAAAGTGTGTTTTTGTCTTTTTAGGGGCATATCATTAATTACAATCTTATAAATTGTAAACTTACACTTTACAATAACGCTATTTAAAAAAACTTAATATTATTATGATCATTTCTTTTAAACATAAAGGGTTGGAAAAATTTTTTAGAACAAGTTCAACGGCGGGCATTCAACCTAAACATAAAGATAAATTACAACGTATTTTGACGTTATTAAACAACGCTTCAAGAATAGAAGATATGGATATTCCTAGTTACGATTTGCTCCAGTTAAAAGGTGATCTCGCCTTGCATTGGAGTGTTAAAGTAAATGCGAATTGGCGAATTACTTTTAAATTTGAAAATAGTGATGCCGAAATTGTGAATTACCAAGACTACCACTAAGTAAAAACAGAATAAACAGGAAAACAGAATAAACAAGAGACCCCAATGAAAATACATAAACCTTGCCACCCGATGGCAATTGTCCGTGAAGACATTCTGCCAGAATTAAATATCACTATTACTGAAGCCGCTCATCAATTAGGGGGTTCACGAGTAACCTTATCAAAACTTTTAAATGAAAAGTCAGCTATCACGCCAGATATGGCAATACGTTTACACAAATGGCTAGGCACGCCAAGCCTTGAAGCTTGGCTAAAAATGCAATCTGTTTACGACTTATGGCAAATCCAAGCAGAGTGTAAAGAATACAATGTTATCCCTGCACAGTCAGCAAGGATTTAGATAAGCTATCACGCCCCGAAATTACTCACAAAACACTTTAGGCGTTTTGGTAGGTTTAACCCCGTCGCAAGCGACGTTCAAAAACTTGTGGTTTTTGTCAGAAAATCAGAAAATTTTTTCGATTTTTGAGGCGTAATAACTACAAAACCATTAAAATAAGTCATTTTTATTTTTAGATTCAAGGAGTGGATTATGTTTCCTAAGTTAGATAAACAGAGTGAAGATTTAGTTAAAACCAATATTGCCAAGCTTTCTGAGTTATTTCCGCTGTGCGTAAAAGAAGGAGTAGTGGATTTTGAAGTTCTGAACGCACTTCTTGGTGGTGAAAATTTAAGCAATCGGGGGGGGTAGAACGCCGCGAACGCTTTGATTTCACTTGGGTTGGCAAGCAAAAAGCACTCGAATTGGCGTACACCCCGACGACGCAAACCCTCCGCCCGCAACCAGCAGACTCCAAAAACTGGGACGAAACCGAAAACCTCTACCTCGAAGGCGACAACCTTGAGATTCTCAAAGTGCTCCAAAAAAGCTACGTCAACCGCATCAAAATGATTTACATCGACCCGCCTTACAACACTGGCAAGGACTTCATCTACAAAGATAATTTCCGCCAAGACAAGCAAAGCTACGACGCCGCCCAAGGCGCGACCGACGCCGAAGGCAACCGCCTCGAAGCGAACCTCCCGAGCAACGGCCGCTTTCACTCCGACTGGTGCTCAATGATTTACAGCCGCCTGCTCGTCGCCCGCGAACTGCTCACCGACGACGGCGTGATTTTCATCTCCATCGATGAAAATGAAGTAGCAAATTTACACAAAATTTCTGATGAGATTTTTGGTGAAAATAACTATGTAGAAAATTTTATTTGGATAAAAAACTCTACAAAAAATTTATCTAATGCAACGAGCACCAATCATGAATACATTCTTTGTTATGCAAAGAATAAAGATATTTTGGAAGGTAAAAATTATTTTAGAGTGGAAAAGCCAGGTTTGTGCGAGGTAGAAAAAATTTTAGAAGAGGCGAATAAAAATAAACTCTCTCCCGAAGAGGTGGAAATAAAATTGAAAGATTTTTATAAATCTCGTTCGGATTTGAAAGGAATTAAGCAATATCATCATGTGGAATTGCGTGAAAATTCTTCAGGACAGAAATGTTATAAAGCTTACAGGCTTAGTGATGTTTCGGTGCCAAAAGCCACAGGGCGAGCAGATGATTATGATGTTATCCATCCAGTCACTGGCTTACCTTGCCAAGTTCCCACAAGAGGTTGGGCGTATAAAAAAGACACCATGGATGAGCATATTAAAAATAATTTGGTCCATTTTTATGAGGACCATACAAAAGTGCCGCAATTTAAGAGATTTTTAGATACGGTAACAACCGAAATTACAAAATCCACATTTGAGGATTTTACTGATGGTAAAAAAGAGCTGATGAAGTTATTTGATGGCAAAGCATATTTTGATAACGCCAAACCTACCACTGTGCTTAAAAAATTTTTGTCACTTACAGAAAGTGACGCAATCATCCTCGACTTCTTCTCAGGCTCGGCGACCACTGCCCACGCGGTGATGCAGCTCAACGCCGAAGATGGCGGCAAGCGCAAATTCATCTGCGTCCAACTTCCCGAACCCTGCGACCCAAGCTCCACCGCCTACCAAGCTGGCTTTGCGAACATCTGCGAAATCGGCAAAGAGCGCATCCGCCGCGCTGGCGCGCAAATCGAAGCCGCGCTCGCGGGCGACCTCACGGCCCCAAATTCGGAAAAATTTTCCCAAAATCGCGGCGAAAAACTCGACACTGGCTTTCGCGTCTTCCGCCTCGACAGCAGCAACTTTGAAGACGTCCACAAGCCCGCCCAAGCCACGCACCAAGCCGAACTGGCGCTCCTCGAAAACAACATCAAAGCTGACCGCACAGGGCTCGACCTCTTCTTCGCCAGCCTGCTCGACTGGGGCGTCGGCATCCACGACGACTACCAAACCCTCAAACTCGGCGACGCCGAAGTGCACCTCTACCACAACGGCGCCCTCGCCGCCTGCTTCGACCCACTGACCGAAGACCTCATCAAACAACTCGCCGCCCTCAACCAACAAAGCCCGATAGAGCGCCTCGTCCTTCTCAACACCAGCTTCGACCGCGACGACGCCTTCATCAACTGCCAAACCCAACTCAAAACCCACCTCCCGAACACGGAAGTGAAAGTGATTTAGAGGACCTTATGACATCCAAATTGAAATTAAAATTTAGCCAACTGGCCTACCAAAAAGACGCGGCAGACGCCGTGGTTTCTATGTTTAAAAATCAACCCAACAAGCCCTATCGCTACCAGTTCGATAAAGGCGTCGCCGCCCAAGGCACGCTGGATTACTGCGTGGAATATGCCTACGGCAACGGTGAGCTAAAAGACAATTTGGATTTAGCCGCGAACCTCGCCGACCTCCAACGCAAGTTCGACCTGCCGCGCGCGGAGTTCACGCCCCGCAGCGCGCGTCATCCCGAGCTAGAATTTTGCATCGATATGGAAACGGGCACGGGCAAAACCTATACCTACATCAAAACCATGTTTGAATTGAACGCGGCATACGGCTGGAGCAAATTTATCGTCGTGGTGCCGAGCATTGCCATTCGCGAAGGGGTCTACAAAACCTTTGATATCACCGCGCAGCACTTTTTGGAGGAATACGGCAAGCGCTGCCATTTCTTTATTTACGATTCCAAAAAATTGCAAAACATCGCGGATTTCGCGCGCGGCAACGACCTCTGGGTGATGATTATTAACGTGCAGGCGTTTAACGCAAAAGGCGCGGACGCGCGGCGGATTGATATGGCACTGGATGAATTTCAAAGCCGCCGCCCAATCGACGTGCTCGCCAAAACGCGCCCGATTTTAATCATCGATGAGCCGCAATCCGTTGAAGGCAAGCAGACGCTGGAAAATTTGCGAAAATTTAACCCGCTATTTAAGTTGAAATATTCCGCGACCCACAAGCAAGACCGCTTGTTTAACCTTGTTTATCGCCTCGACGCTATGGATGCCTATAACCAAAAATTGGTCAAAAAAATCGCCGTGAAAGGCATCCAGCAAGTGGGCACCCTCGCGCAGGGCGGCTATGTGTTTTTGCAAAAAATCGAAACGGCCAGCGGCAAGGCACCCAGAGCTTTGCTGGAGTTTGATTACAAAGGCAACAGCGGCATCCGCAAAAAGACGTGCTTTTGCGAAATGGGGCAGGATTTGTTCGAGCTATCGGGCGATTTGATGCAATACAGGGACAATTTCGTGATTAGCGAAATTAGTGCGAACAAAAACGAAATTCGCTTTTTAAACGGCAAAACCATTCGCACGGGCGAAGTCGTCGGCAACCTGAGCGAAAGCCAAAAACGCCGTTTGCAAATCCGCGAAACTATTCTTAGCCACCTCGAGCGCGAGCAGGCGTTGTTCAAGCGCGGCATTAAAGTGCTCAGCTTGTTTTTCATCGACGAAGTCGCGAAGTACCGCGTTTACGAAGACGCCGCGGGCGCAGAAACCGTCGCGCAAGGCGAGTACGCCCGCTTTTTTGAAGAAGAATACCAAGCCATCGTGGCGGAAAAATTGGCAGCGCCCGATTTGAACGACGACTATCGCGCTTACTTGGTGCGCGATCAGGTTTCCCAAGTGCACAACGGCTATTTTTCCGTGGACAAAAAAGGCCACGCCATCGATAGCAAAGACGACCGCAAAGAAGGCGGCAGCAACGACGTGGCGGCTTACGATTTGATTATGCACGACAAGGAGCGCCTACTGAGCTTCGACGAGCCGACGCGGTTCATTTTCTCGCACTCCGCGCTCAAAGAAGGCTGGGACAATCCGAACGTGTTCCAAATTTGCACGCTGAAAGAAACCGGCAACAGCGAAATTCGCCGCCGTCA
The DNA here is from genome assembly GCA_020026055.1 of Actinobacillus sp. GTDB lineage: Bacteria > Pseudomonadota > Gammaproteobacteria > Enterobacterales > Pasteurellaceae > Actinobacillus_C. The sequence goes on along the minus strand of JAHHRA010000003.1, from coordinate 80,895 downwards.
AGAAGTGGGGCGCGGGCTGCGACTTTGCGTCAACCAGCAGGGCGAGCGCATGGACGCCAACCGCCTCGGCAGCGATGTGCAAAACATTAACTGCTTGACTGTCATCGCCAGCGAAAGCTATGCCGATTTCGCCCAAGGGCTCCAAAGAGAAATCGCCGAAGCTTTAAGCTTCCGCCCGCAAAAAATCACGCCGGCATTTTTCAAAAATAAAATCCTCGACAGTGCCGACGGCGAAAAAATAGTGTTCCATGACGACTTGGCTAACCAGCTGAATTTCATCCTCATCAAAAATGATTACATTGACGCCCAAGGGCGGCTTACGGAAAAATTTCACGAAGACAAAAAAGCCGATAAGTTGGAGTTCGGGGAAAAATTTAACGCCTACCAAGCAAGCATTCTCAAGCTGCTGGTGCAAATTAATAGCCCGTTGCAAATTGAAGATGCACGCGATTCGAAAAAAGTGAAGCTCAGGCTCAATCAAGCCAGATTCGATTCGCAGGCGTTCAAGCAGCTTTGGGCAGAAATCCGCCCGAAAACTTGCTACCGTGTGAAATTTGAAAGCGACGCACTCATCAAAAGCGTGCAGGCAGAGTTGGACAAAACGCTCAAAGTTTCGACGCTCAATTATGAAGTCGAATGGGGCGAAATGAAGAACATCGCCTCGCGTGAAAGCCTCGAGCAAGGGGAAAATTTCGTGCGCGAAAGGCAAAGTGCGTACGAGGTCAAAAACGTCGTCGGCATCAGCGAACGCTTCGATCTTGTCGGCAAATTGGTTGCTTCGACGGGGCTTCTTCGCAAAACCATCGTAGCGATTTTGAGCGGCATCCAACCTGCGACTTTCGCCAAATTCCAACAAAATCCCGAAGAGTTCATCCTCAACGTGGGGAAAATCATCAATCAGCAAAAAGCACGCATGTTCATCGCCAGCCTACGCTACACGCCGACGGGCGAATATTTCGAACACAGCCTGTTCAGCGAATCCGATATTTACGGCGTGCTGGGCGAAGACACCCGCGAGGCAACAAAACATCTTTATGATTATTTGAAATACGATTCCAGAGTGGAGGAAAATTTTTCCGAAAATCTGGACGTGGCAGACATCGTGGATTTCTACATCAAGCTCCCAAAAAGCTTTTTCATCGACACCCCGATGGGTCGATATAACCCCGACTGGGCGGTAGTATTCAAAGAAGAAAACATCAAACACATTTATTTCATCGCCGAAACCAAAGGATCCACACTAGCCATGGACCTCCGCCCCGTAGAAGAAACCAAAATCGAATGTGCCAAAAAACACTTCCAAGCCTTAAGCGACAAAACCATTAAATACAAAGCCGTCAAAGACTGGAAAGAATTGCTCGAAGAGCTGAGAGAAATCAGAAAATAAAATGACCACGCCTCAAAATTTACTCACAAGCGACGTTCAAAAAAACTGTGGTTTTTGTCGGAAAAGTTTTGCGATTTTCGGGGCGTGAGTTCTGTCCGTCGGAGCTGGGTATCAAAATGTTAAGAATTAAAAAAGGTGTTGCTGTTTTTTATAAAAAACCTTAAACTTTAGTTTAAGTTCCAATTTTTAGGATTTGCACTATGATTTTTACTAAAGTTTATGTGGATAACCTATTTAATTTCCACGATACCTGTCTTGATCTCACCTTTGATCGTCAATTAAAAGATAGCCCTATTCCTAACGAACATCTCACTAATCGACCTAAATTTAAATATAAAAAACTGTGTATTTTAAGCGGGGCAAATGCCAGCGGGAAAACCGCAGTTGGGCGAGTATTGCTTATTGGATTGCGATATATAAGTTTATTGCATAATGGAAGATTTGAAACTTTTATTGATCATTCTTTTCAGTTGGTTAATGACAAATCAAAAGATGCGATCTTGTATTATGAGTATGTGAATGCTGATCATTCTCGTTTATATAGTTTTAAAGTTGTATATCCCCAAAATATACCTCATTGTACTCTTTGTTCTGTACCTATTTTAAAAAATGATACTAATGTTACAGCCAGAGCCAAGCTTCAAAAAGTAGAAAATGGAGAAAATATTGCTAATCAAGAACGCTTTGAAGGTGACTTATCATTATTGTTATTAACATGCATTCAAAATAAAACACATAAAATTTTTGAAAACAATAAAAGTAGTTGGTATTTCGCACTAACTAATCAGACTTCAAGACCTGAACATAATATTAAATTACTAGATTTAAATATTTTAAAAACCGTGTTGCAAACCTTTGATTCATCCATAGAAGATGTGGTGGAGTTAAAAGAAAATGGGGAGTTGCGAGGCTATAGTGTTAATTTTATTAATAAAGACAATTTATTAATCGATAAAGAAGGCAGAGTAGCTGAGCCTGAACGTCTTTCCACGGGGACATTTAATGCCATCCAAGTGGCTGAATTTGTTTCAGCTTGCTTGCAAAATCAAGGCAATGGCATTTACTTCTTAGATGAAAAAATGGCTTATGTGCATTCAGATGTGGAACAACATATTATTAATTTAATTATCCAAAAACTCGCTGAAAGTGGTGATAACCAATTTTTTTACACTACCCATAATTACGATATTTTGGAAATGCCTTTCCCGATTCATTCCTTTGCATTTATTACCAAGAAACAAGATCAAGCTCAGTTTTTAATGCCTGAGAAAATCTTTAAAAAGAATGATCGCAATTTATTAAATTACGTCAAAAATAATCTGTTTAAAACTTTACCAAATACGGATTTGATCGATGAATTACTCTTCTAAAAAAGAATACTTATTCCTAGTGGAAGGCGAAACTGAAAAGAAATTAATGGATGCTTTGGAATTATTAGGCAATGTGAAAGTATTTAATATATGGGAAAAAGACGTTGCCAAGATCTTATTAACTATTAAAGCAAATGTTGTTTATGTTATTTTTGACGTAGATGTTATAACCAAACTCAAACAAATAAATAAGCTCAAGCAATTTAAAGGCAATATAGATCGTTTAAATAAAGCCAAAAAAACTATTTACTTACTGCAACAGTATCAAAATTTTGAAGAGGAATTAATCAGATCCTGCAATAATTGCAAAACCATCAAAGACTTTTTTAATTGCACCAGTCGCGACGAATTTAAAAGCAAATTTATAAACTGTAACAACCTCGAACAAAAATTAAAAGATTGGGATTTTAAGTTAACCCAAATATGGATACAACCCTTAATTGATGAGCTAATTGAATATCAAACTCACCAAATCAAACTAGAACAAATTAAATTTAAAAAAGATGTCAAATCCCTCCTCTAGTCAGTAATCACAGTTGTGATTGAATATAAACCAGCCCCCCTTCCGAACAAGTGGAAAAATTTCGATTTTTGGGGCGTGAAGACATGAAATTATTTTTATATGGAGATTTAGTTATGACTATTACATTAACGTTAGATGAAAAATTCAAAGGATCAGAAATTGAATTTGATAAAAAAATTAATTTTATTTATGGCAAAAATGGAACAGGTAAATCGACTATCACAAAGCTCTTGGAGGAACAATGTAAAGACAAATATGATGTTAGAATTTTTAATGGTTTTAATAGTATAGTTGGTGAAGATAAAAATTTAAATGCTGTTTTATTGGGGGAAGAAAATAATGAGATCCAAAAACAAATAGATGTAATACAAAAAAATATATCTGACGAAGAAGACGAAATAGAAAAGATTAGAAACGAAATAGAACGAGAACCAGAAGAAGGTAAAACTAACTTATTTAAACAAAAACAAGAAGCGGAAAAAAACTCAAAAGATGCTAATAAAGCATTAGAGGATTTTTATTCAAAATCAGCAAAAAAAATAAAGGTTCATCTAGATTATGGTTATCCTATAGCTAAGACATCTTATGATAAAAGGGATTTTATAGATGAAATTTCATCTAAAAATAAATTAGGTGAGAGTGATATTGAAAAGTATAGACAAACATTAAAAGAAGAAGTTAAAACAGCAAATGAAATTAAGAATATTAACTTTAATTTAATAGAACTTGTAGAAAAAGTTAATAAGCTATTAAAGACAGAAATAACCCCTACAAAAACAATTGAAAGAATAGTTGATGCCCAAAAAAGGAAGTTTGCTCAAGATGGATTGCATTTGCATAAAGCAGGTGAACATTGTGCATTTTGTAATAATAAAATTGAGCAAAGTGTAATTGATGAGTTAGAAGCTTATTTTAATAAAAATGATGAAGATGCCAATAATCTTAAAACAAACTTAACCGCAGAATTAGTTAATATTCGTAGTTATCAAGAGATACTCAATAATATTGAAAATGATTTAGATAAAAATGAATTTTATACTAAAAATAAAGATGAAGTTGATAAGGCAAAGAACAATATAAAAAAAGTCATAAAAATTTATGAAGAAAACATTAAATCAATAGGAGACTCTTTAAAAAAGAAGCAGAACGATATTTTTTCATCTATCGATGTGTTAGATGTGAAATTAGAAGAAGATCTTAATAAATTAATAGATGATTATAATAAAATAGTTAAAAAAAATAATGATAATAATTTAAAGGAGGAGAAAGAAGAAGCAAAAGATAAATTACGTTTTAATCTGATTTGGGAATTATGTGAGGAAGGTGACTACGATAATAAGTTAGCAACACTAACATCTAAAGAGGATGAAAAAAAGAACATAGACAAATTAATTGATGATAAAAAATTAGAACGAGGAAAATTAGAATCGGAAATTAAAAAATTGGAAAATGAAAAGCAGAAATTAGAGAAGGAGACACAAAATGAAATTAAATTGGCTAATGAAATAAATCGTATTTTAAAAAATTATGTTAGCTTTGAACTTGAACATGTGCCTAATCAAGCGCAGCAAGGATTTTATCAGATAAAAGAAAAAGGGCGTTCACGTTCTGTAACTGAACTATCAGAAGGTGAAAAAAATATTATTGCATTCTTATATTTTATCTTCAAGTTAGAAGAAGTAGGTCAAAAAGAAAAACCGAAAATAATTATTTTTGATGACCCTATGACTTCAAATGATGATGTTATGCAATATATTATTATTGGTAAAATTCAGAACCTATTGAAGAAAAAGCAGAATTTATATGAAAAATTATTTGTTTTAACGCATAACACCCATTTTTATATAAACGTGACTGAAGGTAAAGATGATAAAAAAAATAATTATTTTTTATTATCAAAAGATGCAGAGGTGATATCGTATAAACCAATCAAACATAATAATCAAATTAAAACAAGTTATGACGCTTTATGGGTGCATTTGAGAACTCTTTATGATAATGACACTATTAAAGATTCTAGCATCTTGTGTAATTTAATCAGAAGAATAATAGAAACATATACTAAATTTAATAATTTATCAGGAGAAGAATTTTATACTGGAGACAATTTTGTTTTGAGAAAATTACTTAACGTAAGTTCTCATAGTATAGATGATTTGGAAACTGATTTAACAGGAATGACAAAAGATCAAATAATTCAGGAAATGAAAAAAGCATTTGAAACAAATAATGGTAAAAATCACTTTAATAAACATTGGGAAACAGAAAACAACCAATAAAACCACGCCCCAAAATTCAGAAAAAATTTCCCAATCCAATTAAATAACCCCAAGGTACTCCCATGAAAGAATTCGACAATATCACTTATAAACTCGGTGAGGATTTGAAACAGGTTTTAACCAATGGCGCGAAGGTGTCGATAGCGGCAAAGCGGTTTTCGCTTTATGCGTATCAGGCGTTGCAGGCTGAGTTGGATAAGGTGGATTGTTTTAATTTTATTTTTAGCCCTGCGCAGGCGGAAGATGTTTTTATGGGGAAGGCGAGAAATAAAAGTTCGAGAGAATTTCATCTTTTGCAACCAGAGGCGGGGAGTGTTTTTGATGCGGAAGTGGAAATTAAGTTAAAAAACCAGCTTTCACAAAAAGCCATTGCGAAAGAATGCGTGAATTGGATTAAACAAAAAGCGTGTTTTAAAGCGAATTTATCTTCTAAAAATATTCCGAATTTTTTTAATATGTTAAATACGGAAGGTGGGGTGACCTATACGGGTGCTGAGGAATTTACGACGGCAGATTTGGGATATGGCAAAAGTAATGATTGGTATGCGATTACGAAATGAGCTTTCCAGCCAGAAACAAGGTTTATTTCAAAATTTGTGGATAAATCGTGATTATTTGAAGGATGTAACCGATAAAGTGTTAGCGAGTTTAACCGAGGGTTATTAGGAAAATGCACCTGATTATATTTATGTGCTGACGCTCTATTCTTTATTTCATCACGTGTTAGAGGATTACCATAAAGATTTTATGCCTAACGATGCGACGGGTTTTAAAAATTCACAAATTTGGCAAAATTATTTAGTTTTCAAAAAGATGCGGTACTGGTCATTATTAGTAAATTAGAAAAATATAACGGCTGTATTTTGGCTGATAGCGTGGGGTTGGGGAAAACTTTTACCTCGCTTGCGGTGATTAAATATTACGAGCAACGCAATAAGCCTGTTTTAGTGCTATGTCCGAAAAAACTTTATGACAACTGGAATATTTATAAACAGAACTATGTTCATAATCCGTTGAGTGCGGATCGGCTGAGGTTTGATGTGTTGCATCATTCTGATCTTTCTCGCAGCAAAGGGATATCAAATGGGATTGAATTAAGCCAAATTAATTGGGGAAATTATGATTTAGTGGTGATTGATGAATCTCATAATTTTCGCAATGGCGAAAGCACGAAAAAAGATGTCCAAAATCGTTATGAGCGCTTGATGAAAAATGTGATTCAAGCTGGGGTGAAAACGAAAGTTTTAATGCTTTCCGTGACGTCGGTGAATAATCGTTTTCAAGATTTGAAAAATCAATTGGAGCTGGTTTATGAGGGCGATGCCGAGCAAATGAATAATTTATTCGACACCAATTTGGATATTAATCAAATCTTCATCAAAGCGGATTCAGCTTTTAAAAAATAGTCGAAAGAATCAATTGAGTCACGCTCCATTGAAAGCCTACTAAATAGCCTACCGAATGACTTTTTTAGATTATTAGATGCGTTAACCATTGCCCGAAGCCGTCGCCATATCGAGCGTTTTTATTCAGACGCCAATATCGGCGAATTTCCTGCGCGCTTGCCGCCGATAAACAGCTCGCCTGAATTAGCCGATTTTGCTGGCGTAATTAGCTACAAGGAAATTTATGACATTTTACAACGGCTGAAATTGGCTATTTATGAGCCTTCCAAATACGTCCATCCGAGCCGAAAATATAAATACGAAATTGATGAAAGTTTTAAAGACGAAGGCTTAGGGCGTGAAAAGGGCTTGTTGAAATTAATGAGTATGAATTTGCTCAAGCACTTAGAAAGCTCAGTGGATAGCTTCCGTGAAACCTTAAGACGCATGCAAGAAACGATTGACGATGCACTTGCTAAAATTCAAACCTTTGAAGAAAAACAACAAAATGCCACTTTTCAAAATTATGAAATAAGCATTTTAGATCCGGATGACACCGAGCGTGCCGAATGGATTGGAAAAGGCAAAAATCCGATTGAATTAGCGGATCTGGATTGCGAAAGCTGGCGGATTGATCTAAAAGAAGATGTCGGAAATATCAAGCTTTTGCAAAGTATGATTGAAGATATTACGCCCGAGCACGATCTGAAATTGGCACAATTGCTAGCGGATATCCGCGAAAAAAGTGCAGAACCCCATTAATCTGGACAACAAAAAAGTCTTAATTTTTACTGCCTTTGCGGATACGGCTGAATATTTGTATCGCGAAGTGATTAAAGCCTGCCTGACATTAAAGGTCGGGCTAGTCACAGGAGCAGGTCAAAAGCATAATTTACGCCCTTATAAGGCGTTAGAAATGCAGCAAATTCTGACTTTCTTTTCCCCCATTTCTAAAGAAAAAGCCAAAATTTATCCGAATGATGAGAATGAAATTGACATCTTGATTGCCACTGACTGCATTAGCGAAGGGCAAAACTTACAAGATTGCGATTACTTGATTAATTACGACATTCACTGGAATTCCGTCCGCATCATCCAACGTTTTGGACGAATTGATCGCATCGGCTCTAAAAATAACCAAAATCAGCTTGTTGTAGAATTAGACGAATATATCCAACTGCAAACTCGTGTTGAGGCAAGAATGCACATTGCCAATTTGAGAGGTGCAGGGAATGACAATCCGCTTGAAGCCGATGAAAAACACAATATCGCCTCAAACAAAAAGCACCAACCTTAAAAGAAAGAATGGCACTAAGAGAAAAAATATTAAAAGTAAAACAAGAAATCACCGAACTCGAAAACAAAACCAAGCCTAAAACACCAAAAACACGCCTCGATTTTCGGGCAAATTTTCTGGTAAAAATTTAACGAATTTTTGAGTGTTATATTTGCTGACGGAACATATGCTCAAATGAAACGCTTCAATGTGTTATGAAAAATTTAGAACATGCCTTATTTTTTGATTTATAAATTTTATTCATAACACGTTGTAAGATATCAACTTTATAAACTCATTTTATTAACTTTAATTGCAGTGATTTACAATAAAAATTCTTGTATTTCACGTAGCTAAAGTCGAAAAAATTTTTCAGTCATACAAACTCGGATCATTTTCATTTGGGCGCGTTTTGAAGCGACGGTGCATCCACATGTATTGAGTAGGAGCTTTGCAAATTTCATGTTCAACGACTTTGTTCATTTTGATCGCGGTGTCACGTTCAGTTTGAGTATCGCTGAAGTCGACAGCAGGGGAGATGTCGACGATATAGCCAGCATTATGAGGTTGGCGAATCGGAGAGAAAGGGACGACAAGAGCATTAGGGGCAGATTTGATAAGCAAGTGGCTACCTGTAGTGGTAGAGGCATCGGGGACGGCAAAGAAAGGAACAAATACAGTGCGACGTCGCCCGTAATCATGGTCGGGTGCGTACCAAATAATTTCGCCGTTGTTAAGGGCATCAATCATCCCGCGGATATCTTTGCGATCAAGCATTGTTTTGTTGGAACGAAGACGACCACGAGTTTGTAGCCAGTCAAAAACAGGGTTGTCATTGGGGCGGTAAACGCCGATTCCGGCACGTTGCATACCTAAAATGCGAGCACCTAATTCAAGTGTTAAAAAGTGAACACCAACGAGTAAGATTCCTTTTGCAGGGAGCATATGTTCTACGCCTTGTACTTTGCACCATTTTTGAATACGTTTGTCTGACCAAAACCATGCCATTCCAGTTTCCATTACTGCCATTCCGATAGCACGTTGATTTTCTTTAAGCATTATGTCAATTTCAGTAGCCGTTTTTTCGGGGAAACAAAGCATTAAATTACGACGAGCAATGTTGAGACGTTTTTTGCCAATTTTGCTAAATAACCACCCTAAACCTGTGCCGATTTTGACAATGAACGGGTAAGGCAAAGCGACTATTGCACGCCAGAGTCCTACGCCAATCCATAATCCCCAGTATTTGGGGTGAAGAAAAGAAAGCTGGAATGTTGGTAACTTTGTTTTTGCCATAATAATTAGAATGAGCCTCAATTTATTAAAAGGTGTGCATTTTAACGAAAATTAAAGCTTGAGACAAAATAATAAACTTACTGTTATAAAAAAAGATAGTTAGAAACTTTTCCATTATCTATGCTAAACTGCCTGTTATTTTTTTATTGAGATATCAATATGAATTTTTATTCTACAGAATTTCCACGTGCTAACGTATTGGTTTTAGGTGATGTAATGTTAGATCGTTATTGGTTTGGTTCAACTAACCGTATTTCACCAGAAGCACCTGTACCTGTCGTGCGTGTACAAGAAAATGAAGAGCGTGCAGGCGGTGCTGCGAATGTAGCAATGAATATTGCCGCGTTGAATGTGCCTGTTGAATTACAAGGTTTTATTGGTGAAGATGAAGCAGGTACAAGCTTAACTCAGCTTTTAGCACGTCAGCAAATTCGTTGCAATTTTACTACATTAAATAGTCATCCAACGATCACTAAACTCCGCATTATTTCTCGGCATCAACAATTATTACGTCTTGATTTCGAAGAAACTTTTCATCAAGTTTCGAGTGAAACACTGTTAACTAAATTAACGAAAAATATTGCGAATTTTGGGGCGTTAATTTTATCCGATTACGGCAAAGGAACGCTCAATCAAGTTCAAAAAATGATTCAAATTGCTCGTGCAGCAAAAGTACCTGTATTAATTGATCCGAAAGGAACAGACTTTGAACGTTACCGTGGTGCAACGTTGCTCACCCCAAATATGAGTGAATTTGAAGCAGTCGTTGGGCAATGTGAATCCGAGGAAGCAATTACTCAAAAAGGCTTGCAACTCATTGCAGATTACGATTTAGACGCATTGCTTGTAACTCGTTCTGAAAAAGGGATGACGTTGCTTCGTCCTGACTTACCACCATTCCATTTGCCAACACGTGCTCGTGAAGTGTTTGATGTAACAGGGGCAGGTGATACTGTGATTTCAGTGCTAGCAACAGCTTTAGCTGATGGACGTTTACTTGAAGAAGCTTGTTATTTAGCCAATGTGGCAGCTGGTATTGTTGTTGGTAAATTAGGGACGAGTACAGTTTCACCGATCGAATTTGAAAATGCGATACATCAACGTCAAAGCTTAGGTTTTGGTGTGATGAATGAAGCGGATTTGAAAAAAGTGGTTGCCGAAGCAAAAGCACGAGGTGAAAAAATCGTAATGACTAATGGTTGTTTTGATATTTTACATTCTGGACATGTTTCTTATTTAGAAAATGCTCGTAAATTGGGTGATCGTTTAATTGTAGCCGTTAATTCAGATAATTCGGTAAAGCATTTGAAAGGAGAAACACGTCCAATTAATGGCTTAAAAGATCGTATGGCAGTGCTAGCAGGCTTGAGTTCTGTCGATTGGGTAGTCGCTTTTGAGGAGGAAACACCACAACGTTTAATTGCTGAAATTTTACCTGATTTATTAGTGAAAGGTGGTGATTATAAACCTGAAGAAATTGCAGGTAGTCAAGAAGTATGGGCAAATGGCGGTGAAGTAAAAGTATTAAATTTTGAAGAAGGTTGTTCTACCAGTAATATTATTCGTAAAATTCAAAAAAGTAGCGAATAAATTTTCAACAATTTTCAATTAACTTTTATCTATTTTATTAAGCAATAAGGATTAAATATGAAAGTTTTAGAAGGGCAAATTCTCGCACCTGATGCAAAAATTGCGATTGTGATTGCACGTTTTAATAGTTTTATCAACGAAAGCTTATTAGAAGGGGCAATTGATGCACTAAAACGTTATGGTCAAGTGCGTGAAGAAAATATAACGATTGTACGTGTTCCAGGGGCGTATGAACTGCCATTAGTGGCAAGTCGTTTAGCAAAATCAGGTAAATATGATGGCATTGTTGCATTAGGAACAGTGATCCGTGGTGGCACAGCACATTTTGAATATGTTGCTGGTGAAGCTAGTAGTGGGTTAGGACGTGTGATGATGAATGCCGATATTCCAGTTGCTTTCGGTGTGTTGACAACAGAAAACATTGAACAATCTATTGAACGTGCGGGAACGAAAGCGGGTAACAAAGGTGCTGAAGCAGCGTTAGTCGCTTTAGAAATGATTAATTTATTAGCTCAAATTGATGCTGAGTAACATATGACTGAACAAAAGAAAAAACCGTCTGCACGTCGTCGAGCAAGAGAATGTGCTACTCAAACGATGTATGCTTGGGAAATTTCAAAAAATACTCCAGAAGCAGTGGAATTAGCATTTTTAGTCGATACGCCAGAAGAAAGTAAAGGTGCTGATTTACCATACTTCCGAAAACTTTTTCGTCAAACAATTAACCAATTAGAAACGATAGATGATGCATTAATTCCAGCATTAGATCGTGATATAACTGAACTTGATCCAATTGAACGTGCAGTATTGCGTTTAAGTACTTATGAACTATTGTTTGAACATGATGTGCCTTATAAAGTTGTGATCAATGAAGCCATCGAAGTTGCTAAAGCTTTCGGAGCAGAGGATAGCCATAAATACATTAATGGCGTGTTAGATAAAATTGCAATAGATCGTTAGTTATAACAAAAAAGTGTGATAAAAATCACACTTTTTTAGTCTCTTTTTAAGCTGTTATAGGAAAATTTAAACTGTTATAGGAAAAGACAGTGGGTGAATTTGATTTAATAAGCCATTATTTTAATATTCAACAAAATCCATGCCGTGATGATGTTAATCTTGCTATTGGAGATGACTGTGCTCTCTTAACCTGTCCAGTGCACCAACAAATAGCAATAACGACAGATACAATGGTTGAAGGAACACATTTTTTCGCTTCAATTTCCCCTGATGATTTAGCATACAAAGTATTGGCAACGAATTTGAGCGATCTTGCAGCGATGGGAGCAAAGCCAGCTTGGGTATCACTTGCGTTAACTTTGCCATATCTTGATGAAATTTGGTTAAAAACTTTTAGTCAAACTTTTTTTAAAATATTACAACAAGAAAATATTACGTTAATCGGTGGTGATACTACTAAAGGAGAACGACAAGTTATTACTATTACTGCTCAAGGTTTACTGCCTAATGGTAAAGCACTTAAACGAAATTGTGCTAATGCAGGTGATTATATTTTTGTTTCAGGGACTTTGGGGGACAGTGCTGCAGGGCTAGCGATGTTGACACAAGAAGATCTTCAAATAACTTTCGCAAATAAAGACTATCTTATTGCAAGGCATTTACGTCCTACAGCGCGAATTAAGTTAGGTATGTTGCTACTTGAAAAAAATTTTTCAAGTTGTGCGATCGATATTTCAGATGGATTATTAGCAGATCTTGGACATATTCTTGAAAGAAGTCATTGTAGTGCCACGCTAGATTTAGAAAAATTGCCTTATTCAGAAGCATTAAAGCAATTATATCCTTGTAAACAAAAAGAAAAATTGGCTTTAACAGGTGGCGAAGATTATGAACTTTGTTTCACCGTGCCAGAATATCATTTAACAGAGTTTTTAAATGCTTCACAACAACCAGATTTTCCTGCAAAAGTAACTTGTATCGGGCGTATAACAGAGAAAAATGCAATGAAGATTATGTTACAACGTAATGGAAATAGAATGAAAGATGTACTCAATTTAAATGATGTCAAAGGTTATGATCACTTTGCTAGATAATGAGAAAACGAAAATGACACAAAACCCAATAAAAAAAATTGATTTACGTCAACCAACGCATTTGCTCGCTGTTGGATTTGGTTCGGGGCTTATGCCTAAAGCACCAGGGACTTGGGGGAGTCTTGTAGCAACGCCAATAGGTACTTTTTTACTCAGTGAAATGGGAGGGCAACTTTTTTTTCTTTTCACGCTCGTCAGTTTTTTTCTTGGTATTTATCTCTGTCAAAAAACTGCGGAAGATATGGGTGTACATGATCACGGTGCAATAGTTTGGGATGAATTTGTAGGAATTTTCATCACATTAATGGCATTACCAAATTTAATTTGGTTTAATCAATTACTCGCTTTTAGTTTATTTCGATTATTTGATGTCTGGAAACCATTTCCAATTAAGTACTTCGATCAGAAAATTCACAACGGCTTTGGGATTATGATCGATGATGTTATTGCAGCGTTCTACGCTGTAGGCAGTATTTTTATTTACCGCTGGTTTTTAATTTTGTTTTTTTAATTTTTATAAGGATTATTTATGCATGCACAAGCAAAATATAGAAAAGATTACCATTCTCCAGATTTCACTATTACAGATATTTTCCTTGATTTTCAATTAGATCCACATCAAACCGAAGTTATTGCCATCAATCAAGTCAAACGTTTAAATCCGCACTCGACTGAATTACGGCTTGATGGACATAGTCAGACACTAATTTCAATTAAATTGAATGGAAAAATCATTAATTATCAAAAAGACAAATATGGTTTAATGCTCAGTATTCCGCAGGATTTAACTTGTTTTGAATTGACGATTCACACTCGTCTTGAGCCTGCTCAAAATACTTCATTACAAGGATTGTATCAATCGGGAGTAGCACTTTGTACTCAATGTGAAGCGGAAGGGTTTCGGCAAATTACTTATTTCTTAGATCGTCCTGATGTTCTTGCTCGTTATACTACTAAAATCACAGCTGATAAATACAGTTATCCTCATTTGCTTTCGAATGGCAATTGTATTGATAAAGGCGAAATAAGTGATAAACATTGGGTTGTTTGGCAAGATCCTTTCCCAAAACCGAGTTACTTATTTGCTTTAGTTGCAGGAGACTTTGATTGTTTACAGGATAAATTTATTACTTGTAGTGGGCGAGAAGTGAAATTGGAATTGTTTGTAGACAAAGGAAATTTAGGACGTGCTGAATTTGCGATGACTAGCCTTAAAAAAGCAATGCAATGGGATGAACAACGTTTTGGTTTAGAGTATGATTTGGATATTTATATGATTGTTGCTGTTGACTTTTTTAATATGGGAGCAATGGAAAACAAAGGATTAAATATTTTTAATTCCAAGTACGTGTTAGCAAATCCACAAACTGCAACAGATGAAGATTATCTTGGGGTAGAATCGGTGATCGGACATGAATATTTCCATAATTGGACAGGCAACCGTGTCACTTGCCGTGATTGGTTTCAATTGAGCTTAAAAGAGGGGTTGACTGTATTCCGTGATCAAGAATTTTCTTCAGATGTAGGATCACGGGCAGTAAATCGGATTAAAAATGTCAAATTTTTACGTGCAATGCAATTTCCTGAAGATGCGAGTCCAATGTCTCACCCGATCCGTCCTGAAAAAGTGATCGAAATGAATAATTTCTACACAATGACAGTTTATGAAAAAGGGGCTGAAGTTATCCGGATGTTGCACACTTTGTTAGGAGAAGCTGCATTTCAAGCAGGAATGCGACAATATATTGCGGAAAATGACGGCAAAGCAGCGACTTGTGAAGATTTTGTGAGGGCAATGGAAATTGCTTCAGGGCAAGATTTAACTCAATTCCGCTATTGGTATAGTCAATCAGGCACGCCACAATTGATAGTGACAGACAATTATGATGCCACTACTGCGTGTTATCGTTTGCATGTTCGCCAATTCACACCTGCTACTGCTGATCAAGTTGAAAAAGTTGCTTTGCAGATTCCGCTTAAAGTGCAACTTTATAATGAATTTGGCGAAGCTCTTGCAGCAGACAAAATCTTAAATCTTACCCAAGCAGAGCAAACTTTTGAATTTCATTCAATTTCAAGCAAACCAATTCCTGCATTATTATGTGATTTTTCTGCTCCGGTAAAACTAGATTATTTTTATCAAGATTCTGAATTAATTACTTTGATGAAAGCTTCGAAAAATGAATTTATTCGTTGGGATGCAATACAAATGCTTTATGATAAAGTGTTACGTTGTAACTTAAGTCGTTTGCAAAATAACCAACCGTTTGTTTTTCCAAATATAATTTTAGATGCTTTAGAAGATTGTTTATGCAGTTGTTTAAATAATCAAAATCAAATTGCGATCGTTACATTACTTTTAACACTTCCGACTGCACAAGAATTTGCTGAATTAGTTGATGATTGCGTTGATCCAACAGCAATTGTTGCAGTTCGAGAATTTATGCAAACTCAAATCGCTATTGCTTTACAAGACAGTTTATTGAATGTTTATCGATCTCTCAAAGCAGAACATTATGTGTTTAATCAGTCCGCTATTGCTAAACGTGCTTTACGTAATCAATGTTTGCAATTCTTAGCACAACGACCACAGAATGAAACTTTGCTTCGTCAGCATTATTTTGAAGCAGATAATATGACGGATATTCTCGCAGCCCTCAAAGCTGCTACTCAGGCAAACTCACCAATTGCGGAGATGTTATTAACTGATTTTGAACAAAAATGGGCAGAAGATGGTTTAGTAATGGATAAATGGTTTAGTATTCAAGCTACGCGTCCTGATGCTAATGCTTTAATACGAGTTAAAAATCTTATGCAACATCGCAGTTTTAGCCTCAATAATCCGAATCGAGTGCGTAGTTTAATTGGAGCTTTTAGTACTTATAACCTCGCTCAATTCCATCAAAAAGATGGCTCAGGTTATGTTTTTTTGAGCGAAATTTTAGCTATCTTAAATGCATCTAACCCACAACTCGCTTCGAGATTGATTGAACCTTTTATCCGTTTTGCTCGTTACGATGAGACGCGACAAAGATTAATTAAAACTGAGTTAGAAAAACTACAAAAAGTTGAAAATCTTTCAAATGATCTATATGAAAAAATTGGCAAAGCATTAGAGAGCGTTTGATGCCAATATAATCGGGAAATTTTTTTGAATTTTGAGGCGTTTTTTTGCTTACTTTCTTTCTTGTTCGTGTAAGAAAGTAAGCTATTAGCAATAAAATTTGATAGTGAGCTATAAAAGAATCAAGCTTTATTTGAAAAATAGAAAAATTTTCAGATTTTGACAGCATAACAACTTAAAACTAGGAGTTATCAATAAATGCTTAAATATGATTTCCACTGTCATAGTAATGCTTCTGATGGCGTATTATCTCCGACTGAATTAGTTTTGCGAGCAGTTGAGATGGGAGTACAGTGGTTAGCATTGACGGATCACGATACGTTGCAAGGTTTAGAAGAAGCCGCATTTGAAGCAAAAAATCAAAATATTATTTTTGTGAATGGCGTAGAAATTTCCACATGTTGGGCAAATAAAGATATTCATATTGTTGGTTTGGATTTTGATCCTCAAAATATAACACTTAATAAACTTTTGTATCAGCAACAAAGATTACGCCATCAACGTGCTTTAGCAATTGCTGAAAAGCTTTCTTTATTTGGAATTGATAAGGCATTTGAAGAAGCACAATCACTAAGTGATGGGGAAGTCACTCGTGCACATTTCGCTCAAGTTTTAGTAAAACATGGTTTGGCGAGAGATATATCGCAAGCATTTAAACATTATCTTTCGCAAGGCAAGAAAGCTTATGTTCAACCATTGTGGTGTGATATTAAAACAGCTATTTCTGCAATTCATCAAGCTGGTGGTAAAGCTATTCTTGCTCATCCTTTGCGTTATGAGCTAAGTCGTAAAAATTTTCAACAACTGATTACTGATTTTAAAGCTTGGCAAGGTGATGCATTAGAGGTTGCAAGTTGTGGGCAAAATCCTCAACAACGCCAGCGTTTATTGGCATTAGCTAAGGAGCATAATTTAGCAGCTAGTGGTGGATCCGATTTTCATTTTCCTTGTGGTTGGCGTGAACTGGGTAAAGAGTTAGCTTTACCAGAAAATACGATGTTCATTTTAACGCCATAAACTAACTATTAAAAAACATCATTTAAGCTGAAACCCACACCAAAACGATGAATTTTCTTATTGTAATCAATCAAAGATTCGCCATAACCGCCGAAATATTGTGCATAAATTCGGAAATATTTTGTAATAGGATAGCTATAACTTAATTCTGCACCACCATAACCATATTTTGCGTTGTAATGTGTTTTAAGAGTCACTTGGTGAGTAGGTGTCATATAAGCAAAATTGAGATCACTGTAACCTCGATAATGCGTCAAGTCAGCATTATCTTGATAAGAACTTTCAGGAATTTTAATCCAAGGTTTCCACTGAATTTGAAAGTGACCATGACTTATTGAAAACTGAGAGTAGATACGATTCCAGCTCCGAGATTGTAAATTATCATTCCCTCGGCCATTAGATTGATGAATTGCACCAAATTCTATGCCATTTAATTGCCAGCCCCAAAATAAAGGTTTTTCTTTCGTATCCCAAGCAAAAAAGAGTTGTGGCTCATAATTAGTTTCTCTAAAAGGGGAAGAGTTAGCATGGTTGGTCATCTGGAAATAAGATTGCTGAGTATAAGCACCAGCAAAAGCAAATTGATCATTGAAACGCCAAATTGGTACAGCAAAACTTATTTGGAATTTGATTTCATCACGCCGCATATTTTCTGGGAAATGATAGTTGCCATTGGAATAAGTTTCCATAAGGTAATTTTGTTTATAAGGCACTAATCCAAAAAGCCCTGTTGTTTTTGGACTCAAGATTGCAGCTGCTTTTGATAATGTTGTTAATTCATCGGAAGCACTAGCAAGATTACTCACAAAGAGAGATAAAAATACAATAATTTTTTTCATGTAAAGATTCCTAAAAATAAAAAAATAGATTCTGTACAGATCTTTTTATGATTTGCTAAACTCATCGTTAAAATTTTTAAAAGTGAAACAAAATATTATGCAACGATTACCCCATTTTGTTCCTTCCGACTTTATCAAAGTTGAGACAATTAAATTACAATTTCAACAATTGTTAGCAGATGAAAAACAATATTTCCACCAATATCCTGTTGATAAATGGATGAAAAATCGGACGCAATTTTGTGATGACGTCTTAACACATATTTTTCAAACACTTTTTCCAAACATGGTTAACATATCATTGTTTGCTGTTGGTGGCTATGGGCGTGAAGAATTATTTCCACACTCAGATTTAGATTTATTTATCTTAATAAGACAGCCGATTCTTGCTCATCAACCCAAAATTGAAGAATTTATTCAAATTTTGTGGGATTGCGGTTTAAAAATAGGGATTGCTGTACGTGATTTATCAGAAACTTTTTGCCAAGCTCAACAAAATATTACAATTGCTACTAATCTTTTAGAGCGTCGATTTTTAGCAGGAGACATAACCCTTGCCGAAGAATTAAACGTAGCCTTGCGACAATCAAATAATTGGTCACCCGTTGCGTTTTTTCAAGCAAAAATTGCTGAACAACAAAAGCGTTATCAACGTTTTCATCAAACAAGTTACAATCTCGAACCAGATCTTAAATATAACCTAGGCGGTTTGCGTGATTTGCACTTATTGTATTGGTTGGCATTACGGGATACAGGGGCAAAAAGTCTTGAGCAAATTCTTGCACAAAAATGGATAGATCAAGATGAATATCAACAAATTAAAGAAAGTCAACAATTTCTTTTCCGACTTCGTTATGCATTGCATTTATTAAATTCTCGTTCAAATGATAGGCTTTATTTTGAGCAACAAAAACAATTAGCTAGTTTTTTAAAGTATACAGAAGACTCTTCTTATGCAAATGCCAATGTAGAAGCAATGATGAAACAATATTTTCAAACAGCACAATTTATTTCGACTTTTTGCCATATCGTTGTGCAACATTATTTTCAGAAATTTGAAACGAAAAATAGGGCATTGTTTGAAAAAGCATTAGACAAAAATTATTGTATCAGCGATAAATTTATTCGACTAAAAAATATTAACGCTTACAGAGAGCAACCTGCGAGCATTCTGGATTTGTTTCATTATTTAATTGACTATCCAGATCGAGAAATTTATCCCGATACTTTACGCCATTTACTTAAATTTAAACCAAGTACAATGAAATTACTTTGTGATAACGCCGAAGCACGCATTAAATTTTTAGCTCTTTTTACAAAAGCAAATGTCATTCAGTGTGCTTTTATTCCTTTACATCGTTATGGAATTTTAAAAAAATACTTACCAAATTGGGAAAAAGTGACAGGCTTAATGCAGTTTGATTTATTCCATAATTATAGTGTTGATGAACATATTATCCGTGTTTTACAAACAATTGAAAATTTTGATTTGCCAGACAATCATCTTCAATTTCCATTAATACACACTGTTTTTGAGCAAATAAAACAAAATCCAATTACTTTACGAACACTTTACTTAGCAGCGTTATTTCACGATATAGCTAAAGGACGAGGGGGCGATCACAGTGAATTAGCATTACAAGATGTTGAAGATTTTTGTACTTTACATCAAATTCCTGAAAAAGAAATGCTAGACATCGCTTGGTTAGTTAAACATCATTTGATTATGTCAATGACTGCACAAAGGCGTGATATCCAAGATTCATTAGTAATACAAGCTTTTGCTCAAAATGTTGGTTCAGCAAAACGTTTAAATCTATTACTTTGCTTAACTGTAGCAGATATTTGTGGAACAGGTGAGAAACGTTGGGACCCATGGAAAGCAAGCTTATTAAAAATGCTTTATCAAAATACTTTACAACAATTACAAAAAGGTACGATGACACAATTCGATCCTACTCAAGAAATAATTTCTCGTAAAAAGCAAGCAGAAACACAACTATTACGACTTGCGTATAAAAAAGCAGATATTTTCCAGATTTGGGAAAAATTGCCACCGCGTTATTTTTTACGCACGGAAATTGAACAAATCGTACAACATACGCAATGGCTTGCAGAGCGTGAAAACGCCTTATTAGTAAAAGTACATCAACAATCGCAAGGCACAGAAGTATTTATCGCTTGTACTGATCAACCTGGGTTGTTTTATAAAGTCGTAGCCTTATTGGAAAGGAAAAAATTTGATATCCACCAAGCACAGATCATCACGACTGAAAATGGCGATGTATTGGATAGTTTTATCATTTCAGAACAACAAAATATGCAAGTTGCTCAGGATCGCTGTATACAATTAGAGCAAGCATTAACAGAAGCACTACTTTGTGAAACATTACCATTGTTAAACATTAAATCTCTTTCAAAAACTCAACCTTTTGAAGTTCCCACTGTAGTAAAGTTTATTCGAAGCAAAGAAGATCAAACTGAATTTGAATTAACTACATTGGATAAACAAGGATTGTTAGCCAATGTTGGAAAAATTTTTTATGAATTAAAATTAAATTTACGCAATGCGAAAATTTCTACAATTGGCGAGAAAGCACAAGATTTTTTTATTATCACTAATCAGCAAGGACAGGCGTTAACTTTTACAGAAAAACAAAAATTGCGTGAAGCATTAATTGAAAATTTAAACTAAACAATTGCATCTTAAAATTACGCACAAAACACAGAAATACTTTGTGCGTAATTTCCTTCGTAATTAACGTTCAAAAAATTTGTAATTTTTATCGGAAAAATTTTCTGAAAATCAAGGCGTACTCAAATAAACATTATTTAATTTCAGTGAAAAGAATTTCATCAGGAATAACAATCCCTTGCCAATAAAGCTCAGCCGCAGTTTGTTGAGCGAGATTGAGGAAAGCTTGAGCAATGTCGCTGTCGGGGTGGTTTATTACACTTGGAGTACCGTTATCCATATCCTCACGTAATTGAATATGCAGTGGTAATTTAGCAAGAATATTGAGCTGATATTTCGTTGCCATCTTTTCCCCACCACCTGTACCAAAAATATTTTCGTGATGTCCGCAATTCGCACAGATATGTACTGCCATATTTTCTACGATGCCCAAAACGGGAACTGAGACTTTTTGAAACATATGTATGCCTTTGATTGCATCAAGTAATGCCACATCTTGCGGTGTAGTAATAACGATTGCTCCTGTAACAGGAATTTGTTGCGAGAGGGTGAGTTGAATGTCACCTGTACCAGGGGGCATATCGATCACAAGATAATCCAGTTCTCGTCCATTTTCGACCCAAAGTGTTTCGTTTAACATTTGCGTCAAAGCACCACTAGCAATAGGTCCACGCCAAACAGTAGCGTTATCCGCAGGAATAAGGTAACCGACGGAATTAGTTAAAAGCCCATGTGCTAAAATAGGTTGCATATGCTGATTATCTGGTGAAGTTGGGCGAGCATTTTGTTGACCGAGCATCAGAGGTAGAGAAGGACCATAAATATCAGCATCAAGAATGCCGACTTTAGCACCGAGAACTTGCAAAGCGAGTGCCAAATTGACAGCAACTGTGGATTTACCGACTCCACCTTTGCCTGAAGTAACTGCAATAATATTTTTAACGCCTTTTATTGCGGGTACATGATTAGCACGTTGCAAAGTAGCAACTTGAGTATTTAAATGCCAATGAATGTGTTGACAACCTGTTAATTGTTTAAGTGAAGTTGTGAGTGATTTTTCTAATGCTGCTAACCCTTGCCCCCAAGGAAAAGGCATTTTTAACTCAATATATAATTCTTTATTTAATTGGGTAATTTTTTTGATTGCTTGAAGACTGATTAAATCTTTTTTCAAACTAGGATGTTGGAAATGTTGAAATATTTGTAAGAGCTGAGATTGGTAGCTGGGTGTTAAATTTTCTGAAAAAATAGTCATAATTTTTTTCCTTTAATTCTTGGAATTTCCTTTTGTTATTTTATAGTACTAACAATATTTTAAACTGGAGAATTATAGAAAAAAAAGCAAGTTTACGTTAGAATTTTTCGCTAAATTCCCATATTTCTATAAAAAACAGCAAAGAGAGATCACGAATGAATAATTTATCAAAAAAAATGTTAATTACTTGTGCCTTGCCTTATGCCAATGGTCCTATTCATCTTGGGCATATGCTCGAACATATTCAAGCTGATATTTGGGCTCGTTTTCAACGTATGCGTGGCAATCAAGTGTATTTTGTCTGTGCAGATGATGCACATGGCACGCCAATTATGTTAAAAGCAGAACAAATGAAAATTACACCAGAACAACTCATTCGGCAAGTTCAACAACAACATATAGCGGATTTTCAAGGTTTTAACATCAGTTTTGATAACTATCATTCAACGCATAGCACAGAAAATCAAGTGCTTGCACAAGAAATTTACCACCGATTGAAGAGCAAAGGGTTTATCCAAAGTCGTACTATTTCTCAACTTTTTGACCCCGAAAAACAAATGTTTTTACCCGATCGTTTTGTGAAAGGGGAATGCCCAAAATGCCAAGCCGAGGAACAATATGGCGACAATTGTGAAGTCTGTTCAGCAACTTACAGCCCTGCAGAGCTTATTAATCCAAAATCTGTAGTCTCTGGTGTGACGCCTGTGATGAAAGAAAGTGAGCATTTTTTCTTTGATTTACCTGTATTTAAAGAAATGTTACAGGGTTGGATTAAATCGGGTAGCCTCCAAATAGAAGTCGCTAATAAAATGCAAGAATGGTTTGAAAATGGCTTGCAACAATGGGACATTTCACGCGACGCTCCGTATTTCGGTTTTAAAATTCCTGAAACGGAAGACAAATATTTTTATGTTTGGTTAGATGCACCTATCGGTTATATTGCAAGTTTCAAGAACCTTTGTGATAAAAATCCAAATTTAAATTTCAATGAGTTTTGGGATAAGAATGCCACGACAGAGCTTTATCATTTCATTGGCAAAGATATTGTTTATTTCCACAGTCTTTTTTGGCCAGCAATGCTAGACGGTGCAGATTTCCGTAAACCGAATAACATTTTTGTCCATGGTTATGTAACTGTTGATGGCGAAAAAATGTCTAAATCTCGTGGTACTTTCATTCAAGCGAAAACTTATTTAGCCCATTTGGATCCAGAATATTTACGCTATTATTACGCTGCTAAATCCAATTCTGCAATTGACGATATCGATCTCAATTTAGAGGATTTTGCACAACGTGTGAACACTGACGTTGTCAATAAGCTCGTTAACCTTGCTTCTCGTAACGCTAGCTTTATTCAAAAACGTTTTAACGGTGAGTTAGCAAACGAATTAGATGATCCTAGATTGTGGGCAGAATTTGTCGCAAAATCGCCGATCATCGCTGAAATGTACGAAAAACGGGAATTCAGTAAAGCAATCCGTGAAATCATGACACTTTGCGACAAAGCCAATAAATACGTGGATGACAAGGCTCCATGGGTGATCGCGAAACAAGAGGGAAGTGACAAACAATTGCAAGGCGTTTGTTCAATGGGTATTGAATTATTCCGTGTGTTAATAGGATATTTAAAACCTGTTTTACCTGCATTGGCTGCACGTAGTGAATCTTTCTTGCAAGCTGAACTCACTTGGGCAAACCTCCACCAGCCATTGCTTGCCCATCAAATTGCACCATTTAAAGCTTTGTTCCAACGCGTAGATATTAAAAATATTGAAGCAATGATGATCGCTAATAAAAAAGCCAATCTTGCCGAGATCACGCCACAAAAATCGGAAAATTTTTCCGGAAAGAGTGGCGTAAAACTTGGTAATATCGAGCCGTTTGAAGCAGAAATTAGCATTGACGATTTTGCTAAAGTTGATTTACGTGTCGGTAAAGTCATTGCTTGTGAAACCGTCGCGGAAAGTAAGAAATTACTTAAATTTATTCTTGATGTCGGCAACGGCGAAACGCGTCAAATTTTTTCTGGCATCAAAGCTGCTTATCCCAACCCAAGCGAATTAGTAGGGCGAAATGTGATTTTTGTCGCTAATCTTGCTCCTCGCAAAATGAAATTTGGACTCTCTGAAGGGATGATCTTATCTGCCGCTAGTGATGAACAATTATTTTTACTAGATGTTGCCTTAAATGCAAATGCAGGCAGTCGAGTAAGTTAATTGTTATAAGGGATCGTGAAGAAGATCCCTTCATTCTTAAGGAAATTTTATGCAATTTGCTCGATTTTTTTCATCAAAAATAATTGTTACTTTATTAATGAGTGTTTTTTTGTGGGCGTGTTCATCAGATTTAAAAAAACAGCCGCAATTATCGCAAAAACAACAAATAGGTTTACGTAGTGCAATAATAAAAAATTATAATAAATGGCGAGGAGTCCCTTATCGTTTAGGTGGGCAATCTCATCGAGGGATAGATTGTTCTGGTTTTGTACAGGTGATCTATCGTGATGCAGTCGGTAAAAAGTTACCACGCAATACTCGTCAACAGAAGTCATTTGGAAAACCTGTTTCAAAAAAATACTTACAAATCGGTGATTTAGTTTTTTTCAATCGTAATACACACGTAGGGATCTATGTTGGGAAAGGGAAATTTATTCATGCTTCAACTAAAAAAGGTGTTTCTATTGCGGATTTAAGTAATGTGTATTTTAGAAAAAATTACACTCAATCACGAAGAGTGCTGTTTCCGAGACGTTAGTTTAATCTACCGAATAATCACGTCTCCAAAATCAAAAAATTTTTCTTTTTTAATGAGAAAATATTATTGATTTTGGGAGCGTAAACTGATCACTCTTTATTCTTAAACTCAGCAACAGCTTGATTGAATTTATTGCTCACTTCTTGATTAACTGGATGGAATAAAGAAGAGGTAGTTGCGATTGTTGCACTGGCTAAGAATCCAGGGATCATTTCGTAAAGTTGTGCCATATCTATCCAACCCCAATATGCCATCAAAGGTTTCCAAATAATGACTGTAATGGCACCCGCTAACATTCCACATAATGCTGCACGAGAACTAATATGACGATTAAAAAGAGAAATAATCAATACTGGTCCAAAGGCAGAGCCGAAACCTGCCCATGCATAAGAAACTAATCCCATAACTTTAGATTTAGGATCTTGAGCGATCCAAATAGCAATTATTGCGATCACTAAAACCATCAAGCGTCCGATCCAAACTAATTCACGACTTGTGGCATTTTTACGTAAAAAACCTTTATAAAAATCTTCAGTGATTGCCGCAGATGACATCAGAAGTTGAGCGGATAAAGTACTCATGACGGCAGCAAGGATTGCAGATAACACAACCCCCGCAACCCAAGGATTAAATAATAGTTTAGAGAGTTCAATGAAAACGGCTTCAGGGTGAGAGAGAGGAAAGTCTTTTGCAGTGAAATAAGCAAGTCCGAAATATCCGACAGCAACAGCTCCTGTTAAACATAAAATCATCCAAGAAATACCGATTTTACGAGCGTAATTCAGTGATTGTAAGGAATCAGCAGCCATAAAACGTGCTAAGATATGCGGTTGCCCGAAATACCCTAATCCCCAAGCTAGGGCTGAAATAACGCCAATTCCTGAAACATTATGTAGCCAATTGGAATAAGGAATATGAGTGATCGCTACTTTCGTTTGTAGAGCGGTGCTAATTTCGTGCCAACTTAAATTCATCAGTACCATTATCGGTGCGAGTAGCAAAGCAAAAAACATCAGCGAAGCTTGAATCGTGTCACTCCAAGAAACAGCCAAATAACCACCGATTAAAGTGTAGAGAATAGTTGCAAATGCTCCTAACCACAATGCAGTGTGATAATCTATATTTAATAAACTTTGAAATAACTTCGCTCCAGCCACAACACCAGACGCACAATAGATAGTAAAAAAGAAAAGAATAATAGTAGAAGAAATTATTTTTAAGGCTTTTTTCTGAAAAGGAAAACGTTCAGCAAAAAATTCGGGTAGCGTAAGAGCGTTATTATAATGTTCTGTAAATATACGTAAACGACCAGCAACAATACGATAATTAAAATAAGCACCAATTACTAAACCAATGGCGATCCAAGCTTGAGATAATCCAGTAGTGAAAATTGCACCAGGAAGACCCATTAATAACCAACCAGACATATCTGATGCTCCAGCAGACATCGCAGTAACAAAACCTCCCATTTTACGACCACCTAAAATATAATCATCAAAATTTTTAGTCGAGAAATAGGCGTAAATACCAATCCCCAAAATAACAATTAAATAAAGAGTAAAGGTAATGTAAATATGCATATTATCAGCGAGCATTGAAACGTTCCTGTTGTCGTAGTTATTAGTAGACTTTTTATAAAAGCTTAGCATTATCTTATAGATGATAACATGCTGTAAATAGTTTTTATTTAAGAGAAATCACTATTTTTAAGTAATTTTTATGATGTTTTAGCTTCAATTAGTATTAAAAATATGCTGGCAAAATCGAAAAAATTTTCTTGTTTACTTTTGTTACGTTGTAACTTAAAAGTAAACACAGAGAAAAAATGCCTCAATTATCAAGAAACTGAGGCACAGAACGTTTAATTCAATAGTAGGTGAGGTTTACTGGCAAGCTTTAATGGTTGCACTCCAATTTGCGCCTGATTTAATTTTGAACTTATCGGCAAAATCCGCCATATTCAAGGCGAAAGAAACATTCAATAAGCTATTTAAATACATCAAAGGTTGACCTTGTTTCACTTCACCGAAACTTGATTTATATGGCATTTTACCTGAATAACGCACTTTGATTTTTCCATTTTTCAAACGTTCTGTGAGGCTGACACAAACTATATCATTTAGCTTAATGCCTGATTTTTCGAGCAATTTATCATTGATATTCGTCCAGATATTACCGTATTGTATGTCTAAAATCGGGATATTTCCTTTTAATACACCGTTTTCTAAAGTAGCTTTTTGGTAAGAGAGAGCTTCAACTTTTGGTTCAAGTTTTTGTCCAACTTGTTTGAAAGTAATTTTACCTGAAGCTAATCTTGCTCCTGTGTAAGCATAAACATCACGCCCATGGAAAGTGTAGGATTTTTGTGAACCCGCCAAACGATTGACCTTTTCATCAATTTCGCGTAACTCATCAATTCCAAAATATTCAGCGACTAAAGTTAAAGTACCGTTATCTGGTGTGACGAAATATTGTCCTGTTTTAGTTTTTAATACTACAGACTTCCGTGCTGTTCCGACCCCAGGATCAACAACGCTTACAAACACAGTTCCTTTGGGCCAATAAGAGGCTGTTTGATACAACCTGTAAGCGGCTTCCCAAGTGTTATATTCTGGAATTTCGTGAGTGAGATTGAATAATTTAATATTACGATCTACACCAAATGCCACACCTTGCATTGCTGAAACAGCACCATCTTGCAATCCAAAATCAGTCTGTAATATTAAAGCATTTTCTGATGCGGAAGTAATGGAAATTGCACTTAATAAAGTAAGAGATAAAAGAGATCTTTGCATGAAAAATTCTCCAACAAGTTTTGAAAAAGCAGAGGAATTATGCTTACTAAAGAAAATAATAGCAAGTTATGATAATGAAATTTAGTAACTATTATTAAATAAGATTATTTGCAAGATTAATCAGTTGTTTGTAATAAAAAATCATTTTGAAGAACTTTAACAAAAGTTATAACGAATTGATTATAGTGAATAAAATTTAATTAATTTAAAAAATACTGAATTTTCAATGAAAAAATCGCTAACTGAAAAGTTTAGCGATTTTTATTTTTGAGGTTTTCTTAAGACAAAATAGAAATAAAGGAAATAGAGAGTTGTAAATAAAAACGAAGAATAGAAATCAAAAAACAAGAAGAAAATAACAGATAAGAAGTCATCTATTTTTTACATATTATATTTAACATAATATACATTATGCGAAGTTATATAAGTATTGACGGTAGTAGAAATGATTTTTAAAATCATATAAGTTTAAATACGCTAATGTTGATAATGGTTATATTCAAAGGAGTTATTAATATGAAAAAACAATTTTTAATTTTAAGTTTATCTATCATTTTAGGATTAAGTGCGTTTGCAGCGGATTGGGATTATTCTTCTGGAGAAAATAGTCCTAATTATTGGGAAGGTATTTGTCAGACAGGTAAAAACCAAGCACCAATAGATATTAAAGATGCAATTTCAGTGAAAAAAATGCCTGTTATTGCTTTTAACTATTCTGATAAAACGACAAGTTATGTAGATAACAATGGTCATACTATACAATTCACACTTAAATCACCTGAAAAAATCAAAATTGGCGATAGAGATTTTGATTTAGTTCAATTACATTTTCATAGTCCAAGTGAAAATACGATCAATAGCAAATTTTTTCCTGTAGAAATGCATTTAGTGCATAGAGATAATGTGGGTAACATTGCAGTAGTTGCAATAATGTTTAAAAACGGCAATGCTAATAAAGCACTTGCAGAATTATGGCAAGATCTTCCACAAAAAGCTGGTGCTAAAATTAAAATAGAAAAAACGATTGATCTCAATGATTTATTGCCAAGTAATCATACTTATTATAGATTCAATGGTTCATTGACAGTTCCTCCTTGTGATGAGGGTGTCATCTGGGTTGTGATGAAAACGCCTATGACTTTATCTGAAGCACAGTTGAAAACATTCAATGAGTTGTACAAAGGTAATAATCGTCCAATACAGCCGTTAAATGCCCGTTTAGTCTTAGAGAATTAGAATGTTATCTAAATAAAAAGGATGAGATTGCCTCATCTTTTTTTGTTAAATAAAGAACTTTTGTGACGTTGTAACTAATTATTTTACTCTTGCATTATTTTAAGTAAATTCAAGAAATGAGCTATAATTCAATGTATTCAAACTCCCCTATTTCTAGTATTTTCAATAGTTCTTCAGCACTGTGACGATAAGATAACGTAGTTGGTTTTTCGATCATTACAATTTTTTGGATATTGGCTAAGTTTTCACCGTGCATTCTGACTAAATTTAAAGTAACTTGTAATGCTGGTAAACTTGGATTGAAAGCAGCATTTTCAGCATAACTACCTGAGTAGAGATTTCCATTTTTAAGTTCTACAGCGACACCACAGTAAGTTTTGGAATAAGGAGCGTGGCTACGATTGGCAGCATTGAGTGCAGCTAATTTAAGAGATGACGTAGTTTCATAAGATAAATGATTATTTTCTTTATCCATTAACAATATTGGCATTTTTAAATCTTTGGGACCAAACGCATTTGGTAAATAGTGATATAAATTATGAGCTAATTCATTCGGTAAATGAATTAATAAATTTGATGCCGAGTTCAGTTCATTCATAAATTGGCGACAATGACCACAAGGACTGTAATTGACATATATATCAGTAATGCTTTTTTCCCCTCGCATCCAAGCGTGGCTTATGGCACTTTGTTCAGCGTGAATTGTTTGAGCAATAGTAGTTGTACAAAACTCTTGATTAGCCCCAAAATAAAAATGTCCAGACTCCCCTTTTGTTATAGCACCTACACTAAAATTTGAAATTATCGGATTAGCATAACTTGCAACAATAGGAAGTAACATTAGAGCTAGTTCCTCTGTTGAAATTCGGTGTTTTTTGCACAAATAATTTATTGTCAATTTAGTTAAAAAACCATCGAAATTTTGTCCATTTAAAATCTGCCACATGTCTTCTGCGAGTATAGAATTGTTTAGTTCACTCAATACATTTTGTAGACGATTTGAAATGTTTGTGTGTTTCATATATTCACCCTCATCTGTTTAATTTAAATAGAAGTCTATTGCTTATCTTATAATAAAAACTCTGTTTCGCATTAGTCTTTTAATATTTTTTTGAAATGCTTTTCGTTATAATGGTCACTCTTTAGAAAATTTAGGTTATTTTTATGCAATTGCAAGCTCGCGATAAATTACTGGATCTTAGTACGCCTAAGATTATGGGAATTTTGAACATTACGCCTGACTCTTTTTCAGATGCAGGATTATTTTTGCGACTTGATGATGCACTTTATCAAGTCGAAAAAATGTTGCAAGAAGGAGCACGCATTATTGATGTGGGAGGAGAATCAACAAGACCTAACGCTGACGTAGTTTCAGAACAACAAGAGTTAGAACGTGTTATTCCAGTAGTAGAAGCTATCTCTAAACGATTTGATTGCTGGATTTCAGTAGATACTTCAAAAGCCAACGTAATGTTAGAGGCTGCTAAAGTGGGGATGGATTTAATTAATGATGTACGTGCATTGCAAGAGCCTAATGCACTTGAGACCGTGGCAAAACTCAATTTACCTATATGCTTAATGCATATGCAAGGCGAACCTAAAACAATGCAAACTAACCCAAGTTATCAAAATGTTGTTGAAGAAGTGTTAGCTTTTTTGCTTGAACGAACTCAAATTGCCCAGCTAGCAGGGATCAAAAAACAAAATATTATTTGGGATTTAGGATTTGGTTTTGGTAAAGCACTTGTTCATAATTATCAATTACTGCAACATACCCATTTTTTTTCTCAATACACCTACCCCTTATTAGTTGGGGTTTCACGCAAAAAAATGATTGGACAAGTATTGAATAAACCGATTGCAGAACGTCTCGTTGGTAGTGTCGTTGCTGCTCTTTTAGCCGCTCAACAAGGTGCTAGAATTTTACGTGTTCACGATGTTGGAGCAACTAGAGATGCGTTAGATATCTGGCAAGCAATGTTAAATGCGGAATTATTTATGAAATAAGGATTTTTAGATGAAAGAACGTCAATATTTTGGCACTGATGGTGTACGTGGTAAGGTAGGGAAATCCCCTATCACACCTGATTTTGTACTTAAACTCGGATGGGCTGCAGGAAAAGTACTTGCTAATACAGGATCAAAGAAAGTGTTAATTGGTAAAGATACTCGTATTTCTGGTTATATGTTGGAATCAGCATTAGAAGCAGGATTGGCTGCAGCAGGCGTTTCCGCTGCTTTTACTGGACCAATGCCAACTCCTGCGATTGCTTATTTAACTCATACTTTCCGAGCTGAAGCAGGGATCGTAATTTCAGCATCACATAATCCTTTTGATGATAATGGGATTAAATTTTTTTCTCCTCAAGGGACAAAATTGCCTGATGAGATTGAGCTTGCCATCGAAGAGATGCTTGAAAAGCCGATGGATTGTGTACCCTCTGCCGAACTTGGTAAAGCAAGTCGGATAACTGATGCTGCTGGTCGTTACATTGAATTTTGCAAAAGTACTTTCCCCGCAGATTTAAGTCTTGAAGGTTATAAAATTGTTGTTGATTGTGCAAATGGGGCGACTTATCATATCGCACCAAATGTGATGCGTGAACTTGGTGCAACTGTAATTGAAATTGGGACATCGCCAAACGGAGTGAATATCAATAGAGAATGCGGTGCAACTGATATTCTTGCATTACAAACTAAAGTATTGGCTACTAAAGCAGATGTTGGTTTGGCTTACGACGGTGATGGTGATCGTTTAATTATGGTTGATCATTTAGGAAACAAAGTTGATGGTGACCAAATTCTGTTTATTATTGCTCGTGAAATGTTGCGCAGTGGCAAATTAAAAGGTGGTGTAGTCGGTACTTTAATGAGCAATATGCGTCTTGAAATCGCTTTAAAAGAATTAGCTATTCCATTTGTCCGTGCTAATGTAGGTGATCGATACGTATTAGAAAAAATGCAAGCTAATGGTTGGCTTTTAGGTGGAGAAAATTCAGGACATATCATTATTGCTAATAAAAATAGTACAGGTGACGGTATCATTGCTTCATTACAAGTTTTACGAGCGATGGTTCAAAACAAATTATCTTTGCATGCACTCACGAAAGCGGTTCAACTCTACCCACAAGTTTTGATCAATGTGCGTTTTGAAGGTGGTAAAAATCCTTTAAACTCTGCTAAAGTGAAAGCAATAGCGACAGAAGTTGAAACAGCACTTAGTAATACGGGGCGTATTTTGCTACGTAAATCTGGCACTGAACCTCTTATTCGAGTGATGGTAGAATGCCAAGATATTGTTAAAGCACAAACTTATGCGAAAAAAATTGCGAATGTAATTAACGAAATTTGATAATGATTGTTACAACGTAACAATAAACAAAGTGTTTACGTTGAAAAAATCAGAAATTTTTGTACAAATTTGTAGTTTTTTAACGTTAACATCGACTTCAGTGATGAAATATAAATTCAAACAAAATATTAAGACATTTTGTGAGTAAATATTTGGAATGTAACTTTCTAATTTAAAAAGGATGAAATAAGAATGAATATTTTTATTATGCGCCATGGACAAGCTTCAAATTTTGCTCAATCAGACGAATTGCGTTCTTTAACTGATTTTGGTAAAAAGCAAGCTTATAGTCAGGGAGAATGGTTATTTAAACAAGGAATTTCATTAGATAAAGTTTTAGTAAGCCCCTATCGACGTACTCGTGAAACTTTTGATGAGATAAATTTAGCGTATCAACAAACACTTGCTAATAAAATAGAGTTGGAACCTCTTTTAATACCATTTGGTGATAGTGAGAAAATATTAAATTGTTTATATCTATTAAGAGAACAAAATATGCAAAATGTTTTGATTATTTCGCACATTCCAATTGTCGGTGAGTTAATAGCAAATTTAACACATAACACGGGATATCACAGTTTTCATCCTGCAACTTTGTTAGGCGTAAATTGGGATGGAAGCTGTGCTAATATTTTTGTAAAGAATGAAATAAATTAAATGTTAGAAGAATTATTTTGTTGTTAATGCTAAATCTTGTTCTTTTGAAGGCAATAAATTCAATTTATTATTTTTTTCTGTGCGACTGTAATTCTCTATAATGTGAAGATAACGCTTAATATTTTCAACATATTGAAAAGCTTGGCTACCTCTTGCATGACCATATTTTAGCTTACTGTAATATTCTTGTTTTTCTAACAACGGTAAATTATTCTTCACATCTAACCAATTATCGGCGTCTCCGCCTAAATCCTTAGTCAATTGTAAAACATCAAAAAGATGTCCAAGTCCCATATTATAAGCAACAAGTGCATACCAAATACGTTGTTCTTCTTGAACAGAAGTTGGTATTTTTTGTAGTAATGAATTTAAGTAATCTGCCCCACCACGTATACTTTGTTTAGCATTCAATCTGTCGGTAACATTCATCGCTTCTGCAGTTGGTTTAGTTAACATCATTATTCCTCTAACACCTGTTGATGATGTGGCTAATGGATCCCAGTGTGATTCTTGATATGCAACAGCTGCTAATAATCGCCAATCTAAATTTCCACGGTATTCTTCAAAAAATGCTTTGTATTTAGGTAAAATATCTCTTATCGCTTTTATACAAGTACGACTATCTACATAGTCAAATTCTTTCAAGTGATTAATGTATTTTTCTTCTAAATTTGCGACAACACCATTTTCTATTGCTTTGTTCATAAAATCGAGTAATTTTGTTTGTAACTCAGAATGCTCATTTTTCGCTAAATACCAATGGATTGTTGTTTCATCGGTAACGTCAAATGCAATGGCTACATTTGGACGGATTGTTTGAGTAGCTGCTACTAAAATAGAATTCGATATTGTGTACGGAATCCTGCCATTTGCAACATCAATAAGTAACTCTTCCTCTGTTTTATCTTCAATTCTCCAATTTAAATTAGGATATTGTTTTTTTAAGTTTACTAATAAATTATTTAAACCTGCACCTTTAGAAATAACTAGTACTCCAAGCAAGTCATTTAAACTTTTTGGACGCCCTCTTCCTTTACGGTAAACTAATTGCCAAGAAGCAGAATAATATGCAGGTCCTAATTGATAAAATGCTGTTTTCTGAGGTTCAAACAAAAGATTTGATGTAGCAATGTCAATTTTATGCTGAGTAAGTGCTTTAAATAATGTTTCTTTTGTTGGGTATTCAATGATTTTTATTCCCATTCCTAAATATTCTGCAAAAGCATGACTTAAATCGTACTCTAAACCACTTGCACCCTTAGAAGTAATAAAATAAGAAACTGGGTTAGCAACGACACCTACTCTTAATAAGTTATTTTCTTTAATATAATTGCTACTCTCATGATATTTTTTAATATCTGAATATGATTGTGGACGTTCTTCAAAAAAAACCATGTCTGCTCCCCACAATAAAAGTGAGAGTACAAAAAAGATGAGATAAATAGCTCCTTTTTTCAATAGATCACTCCTTTATGAAATTGACAATTATTTTACATCTTCTGAAGATGGCCAAGATGTGACGATAGCTTTAATAAAAGTTGCGAGTGGAATTGCGAAAAACACTCCCCAAAACCCCCAAATCCCTCCAAAAATAAGTACCGCAACCATAATTGTTAATGGAGTAAGATTGACTGCCTCAGAAAATAAAAAAGGTACTACTACATTACCATCTAATAGTTGTGCAGTGATGTAAGCAATCATTAAATAAGCAAACGTTGGTGTTGTACCAAATTGAAAGATTGCAACTATTGCTACTGGAATAGAGACAATGACAATCCCAATGTAAGGGATCAATACAGAGATCCCAACTACAACAGCCAACAAAAGTGCATAATTTAGTTGGAAATATAAGAAAATAAAGTAAGTAACAATTGTCATTACAAACATTTCAAATAATTTTCCACGTATATAATTAGCAATTTGAATTTGCATCTCATTCCAAACTTTCTTCACTAACACTTGATCACGTGGCAAATATTGAAGCACATAATCAATCAGATCATTCTTATCTTTTAATAAGAAAAATATCATAAAAGGAACAAGGAAAGCATAAATGCCAAGTGATACTAAGTTAATCAAAGAACTAACTGAAAAACCTAAAGCACTTTCAGCAAGTCCTAATATCTTGTTTTTTAGGCTAGAGAAAAGACTATCTACCATTTTATAGTCAGTTAATGCTGGATAATGGTTTGGTAAATCAAGTAACCAGTTGTTAGTTTGATTGAACATTGTTGGCAAATCAGTAACTAATTTGACTAACTGACTCCACAAGATTGGGAAAATGCCAAATAGTATGATAAAAACAATACCAAAAGTTGTACAAAGGACAAGAATGATGCTTAATAAGCGAGGAAATCGTAATTTTTGCAATAAAGAAATAGGATATTCAAGCAAGTAAGCAAGAATAATAGCAATAAATAAAGGTGCAAGTATTCCACTAAAGAAATAAAAAATAAAAATAGCGAAGAGAAGAAGTGTTAAAAATGCAACCGCCTGCGGATCACTAAATCGTCGAATATACCAATTTTTCAATAATGTAAACATCTATTTTTCCTTTATACAATAATTAAACTCATAAGGATTTTTCAGTAACTTTAAAAAGTAGTATTCTTATTAAACAAATGTAAGTTGTGACGACGTCACTTATTCGCTTAAAAGGAGCATAACTTCTGCAACAGTATGGAAAGATCCAAATATGATAAGCACATCTTGTTTTTGTAGCTTTCGCAAAATGTTAGACAACCCCTCTTCCATTTCATTAAAACTTTTAACAGGTACTTTTACATCAAGTTGATGTAATTTATTTTTAATCACTTCACCCGATTGTCCTCTATTTCCTGATAAAGTCAAAGTATTCCAGCTATCTATCACAGGAATAAGTGGTAGTAAAATTCCTTTCAAATCTTTATCTCGTAATACGCCACAAAAAGCAGAAAATTTTCCCGAAAACAGCGACGTTTTTTGAATCGTTGATTCTGGTGACAATATACAGTGTACATTAGCTTGTTTTAGTTTCCTAATTTTATCAGCAAGATATCTCGCCGCATGGGGATTATGCCCTACATCTAAAATAATTTGAGGCATTTCATTTTCTTTAAGCTGGTATCTTTTTGCGATTTTTTGACGCAAATTAAGCGACAAAATTTGAAAACGTCCTGTTAACTCAACTGTGGTTAATACATTTTTGACGACTTCATCTGTGATTGTAAAAGGTAAATATTGCAAGGCTGCCAGACCAGTTGCTGCATTGGCAAGTGGGATGGATGGTTTAGGTAAATTCATGTAATGTTTGTCCCGACTTCGCCATTCCCAGCTATTTTCATTTTCTTTAAATGTCCAATCACGATCACGACAAAATAAAAAGCAATTCATCTTTTCTGTGTAGTTTATAACGCTGTCTGGTATTTTTGGCTCCCCGACGATAGCAGGTTTATTTGCTCGGAAAATACCTGCTTTTTCAAAACCGATTTCTTCAAGTGTATGACCAAGGAAAGCTGTATGATCAATATCAATGCTAGTGATAATTGCTATATCACTATCAATAATATTAGTTGCATCTAAACGTCCTCCTAATCCAACTTCTAAAATGACTACATCAAGTTTTGCTCGTTTAAACAAATTAAATGCTGATAAAGTGCTAAATTCAAAATAAGTTAAAGAAATTGATTTATTTTTTTCAATAAAATCAAAAGAGTTACAATGCTCTTGATCTGACAAATATTGATTATTAATTCGTACACGTTCTCTGTAGTGCAGTAAGTGTGGCGAGGAGTAAACGCCCACTTTATAACCCGAACTTAATAAAAACATTTCAAGTAGCCTGCAAGTTGTCCCTTTACCATTTGTTCCACCAACAGTAATGACAAAAGGAGCGATTTGAGTGAGATTTAATGCTTGTGCAGCTTTAGCAACTCGCGTTAATCCAAGATCAATAAATTTTCCGTGGGCTTGTTCTAAATAAGAAAGCCACTGACTAAGTGGCGTTTCTTGATTAAGAATAATATTATCGAATTCTTGCATATGTAACCTGTGATTTTACAATACCAGCGGTAGTATATTACACTTTTTCAACATTCTAAAAATAAAAATTACTCATTAAATGGATTGGGTTTATGCATAAGTTTTGCGACAATATCAGCAATACTATTTCGCATATCACTGCGCTTCACTATCATATCGATCGCACCTTTTTCTAGTAAAAATTCTGCTCGTTGAAATCCTTCAGGTAAAGTTTCACGAACTGTCTGTTCAATAACACGTGCTCCTGCAAAACCGATTAATGCTCTTGGTTCGGCGATAATAATATCACCTAACATTGCATAACTAGCAGATACTCCCCCAAAAGTTGGATTAGTTAAAACAGAAACAAATGGTAAACTTGCTTCTTTTAATTTAGCTAAAGCAGCACTTGTTTTAGCCATTTGCATAAGAGAGATAAGGGCTTCTTGCATACGAGCTCCCCCACTTGCAGAAAATGAGATAAGTGGGCAACCAAGCATCATTGCTTCTTCTACAGCCAATACAAATTTTGCACCAACTACAGCTCCCATTGATCCTCCCATAAAGTCAAAATTAGCTGCACAAACGACAACAGGCATATTGAATAAAGTTCCTTTCATCGCAATAAGTGCATCTTTTTCGCCCGTATTTTTTTGTGCTTGTATGAGGCGTTCTTTATAGCGTTTTAAATCTTTGAATTTTAAAATATCTTTCGGTTCAAGTTCACTCGCAATTTCCTGTGTGTTTTCTTTATCAAGTAACGCTAACAATCGACTTCTTGCATCAATTGCCATATGATGACCACATTTTGGACAAACTTCTAGATGGCGAGTCAGTTCATCGCGATACAAAACTTGATCGCATCCCGTACATTTTGTCCAAATCCCTTCTGGGATATTTGCTTTTTTACCACTTGAGGAAGTTTGCTTACTAAAAATTCTGTCGATCCAGTTCATGAGGCTTCCTTTCTTGCTTTATATCTTATTTATGTATGATAGTGCCTTGCAAAAATTATTGTGTTATTAAAACACAAATAAGCTAATTAAGCGAATTTAATAACAATTAAAGTGACGTTGTAACTATTTCTAAAAATTCGAGTGTCATTTTTACAATATTGAAATGTTGTTCATCTGCAACAGTCCAGATTTCAATACTTCTCATATTTTCTTGAATTTGGTTAATACGTAGTTTTGTATTATTAAGTTCATTCTCTATTAATCTATTATTACGAGTGTAATGAGATTATGTAATTGTACATCAAAAAGTGTATCGTTTTGTCATAGATTTTCTAAAATAAAGTATTGTGTTACTACTGGAACAATATTAAAAATGACAAGACAATCAATCATAATTAAAAAAATTATGATATGAATCAATAAATATTAATATTACTCTTTGCAAGTATATTATTTTTTTTTATATTATTTTTCATCAAGTGAAATGTTAAACAACTTGGTATTCATAAAGTTCCTAATTCTTATAAACTATAAATAGCTAAACTATTTTCTACCAGCCTTCGGGCTGGTCTTTTTATGTTTTCTAATTATAATCGTACCTGTAGTTTATAAATTGCTATATTTATCAAATAACAAAATCAAACCAGTCAATCACATCTTTTTCATGAATACCATTTTTAATTCCTATCTTTGCTAATTTAACTGATTCTGAACTTCCAGAGATCAGTGGATGCCAATCTAATAAGGGGCGTCCTTCATAAAGAAGACGATAAGCACAAGTACTTGGCAACCATGAGAAATCAGGTAAATTCTCTTTAGTAAGCTTAGTGCAATCTTCTTCAAATTGAAAACGATTAGGATAGTTACTACATTTCCCCGTTTTTATATTAAGAAAATTGCATGCTATTCGCGTATAATATAGTTCGTTTTCTTCATCTAAATATTTGCGATAACAACATATACCACAGCCATCACATAAAGCCTCCCATTCTGCATCATTCATTTCTAGTAGGGATTTTTTTTGCCAAAATTGTGGCGTAATTATTTTATTATCATTATGTTTCATTTTTAAATTAAATCACTTCATATTTTATTTACAAATTGAGATATTATTATTTAATATCGTTTAATTTAACTTCTTTTATAATTTTACCTTTCCTTGAGATATATAAATAATTATTTATACTAATAGTGTAGTTATACTCATTATTAGAAAAAACATACTCTTTAAAATTATTATTTTTATCTAAAAATCCTTTTCCTTTTAATACAATGTAATTGCCAGTATTTTTATCTACACTTATATATATTACATTATCACATACTATATTTCCTTCAGTACATAATGGAATAATATCTATCCATAAATCTTCATTTTCAAATGTACCTTTAATAAAAGGAGCTAACTTGTTGCTAGCACTCTTATCTATAAGAGTGCCTGTTATTTCACATTTTCTATTTGAAATATTTTGGGCGTATATAGAAATGGAAGTAAAGTATAATAAAAAATCAAACTCAATTTTAAATATTTTTTCATATTTTTCCTTTATTATAATTTCTTGTAATTATCAGTAGAATTTAATATGTGTTTATAATCTATGAAGAATTCTTTTTAACAATAATAAAAGGATTGCCTAGGTTTTTACCTAGGCAATTTAAGAATTAGAAGCTTTCTTTTAAACTTACTGTTAAATTAAAAACGAGATGATTTGGCGAACTGTCCTTGCTGTCTGCACAAAAATAACCTTCGCGTTCAAATTGATAAGCTTTTTCTGCTTTCGCATTAATTAAAGATGTTTCAACGAAACCTTTTTTAATCAATAAGGAATCTGGGTTTAATGCTTCTTCTATATTCTCTATAGCACTTGGATTAGGGACTGTGAATAGGCAATTGTATAAGCGGAATTCAGCAGGAACATTATGTTTCGCAGAGACCCAGTGAATAACTCCCTTCACTTTGCGACCATCAGCAGGATTTTTACCTAAGGTTTCAGGATCATAAGTGCAGTAAACTACTGTGATTTCACCATTAACATCTTTTTCAACTCGCTCTGCTTTGATGATGTAAGCATTACGTAAACGAACTTCTTTACCTAAAACAAGACGTTTATATTGTTTGTTAGCTTCTTCACGAAAATCAGCTTTATCAATTAAAATTTCGCGAGTAAAAGCTAATTGACGAGTTCCCATTTCTTCGTGATTTGGATGATTTGGTACATTCAGCATTTCTTCACTATTAAAGTTTTCAATGATAATGCGCAATGGGTTAATTACTGCCATCGCACGAGGAGCATTTTCATTCAAATCGTCACGAATACAACTTTCTAACGCTTTAAATTCCACCACGTTATCTTGTTTTGTAACTCCGATTCGGCGACAAAATTCACGCAGTGAAGCAGGCGTGTAGCCACGGCGACGTAAACCAGAAATAGTTGGCATACGCGGATCATTCCAGCCATCGACTACTTTATCCTCAACTAATTTGAGCAATTTCCGTTTAGAAGTGAGCGTATATTCTAAATTTAATCGAGAAAATTCATACTGATGTGGCAATGGACGTCCGATAGAAATATGTTCCAGCACCCAATCATATAACCGACGGTTATCTTGGAATTCTAAAGTACAAATAGAGTGCGTAATACCTTCAATTGCATCAGAAATGCAGTGTGTAAAGTCATACATTGGATAAATGCACCATTTATCGCCAGTTTGGTGATGGTTAGCGAATTTAATTCGATAAATAACTGGATCACGCATTACGATAAAAGGTGATGCCATATCAATTTTCGCCCGCAAACTCATTTTGCCCTCTTCGACTTCACCATTTTTCATTTTTTCAAAAAGGGCTAAATTTTCTTCGACACTCCGATCTCGATATGGGCTATTTTTCCCTGGTTCGGTTAATGTTCCACGATATTCACGCATTTCTTCTGGCGAAAGCTCACATACGTATGCTAACCCTTTTTTGATAAGCTCGATCGCATAACCATATAACGCATCAAAATAATCTGATGCATAACGAGGCTCACCTGCCCATTTAAATCCCAACCATTCGACATCTTCTTTAATTGAATCCACATATTCGACTTCTTCTTTGAGCGGATTAGTGTCATCAAAACGTAGATTACATAAACCTTGATAATCTTTAGCAATCCCAAAATTTAAACAAATTGATTTTGCATGTCCAATATGTAAATAACCATTTGGTTCTGGGGGGAAACGAGTATGCACTTGTGTACAAGTGCCATTAGCAAGATCCTCATCAATAATATTTCGAATAAAATTAGTTGAACGAGATTTTATATTTTCTAATTGTTCAGAATGGTGCATTTTGACCTCAATAAAATTTGAAAAAATTGTCGCCATTCTACCTGTTTTGTAAAGAGAATACAAAGCAGAGGTTGCTTTTCCCTGCTTTGCCTTGTAAAATTTGCTAATTAATTAATGAACGAACATTCATTACCTCTAATTCAATACTTATCTTGTGATTTTCTTACATATTTTTACTTAGAAATCCGCAAGTTATAATGATGAATAACATAAGGAATAAATATGTTTAAGCCGACAAAACTTGCCACAACAATTGCATTTTCAACGATTCTCTTAGGGTGTGCTAATATCAGTGATCCTCATAAGCAAAGTGAAAAAAATTTTGAAGAATATCAAAAAATTACTGAACAATATAAATTAAACCAAGAATGGTGGAAACTTTATCAAGATCCACAACTTAATAGGCTGGTTGAAGAAGCCTTAGTAAACAATAAAGATTTTGCTAAAGCTGCAATTTCTGTAAATATTGCTCTATACAAAGCAAATTTGGTCGGTGCAAATTTAGTTCCAAATTTTAGTGGCAGTTTGGGAGCTAACTGGCAAAAAGATATTACAACTGGACACAATACACTACCTGACCCTAATAATCCATTAACTACAACACCACATGTTTTTAACGGTAGCGTTAATGTTGGCTATACACTAGATTTATGGCGTCGTATGGCAGATCAAACTTCAGCTGCAGAATGGCAACATGCCGCAAGCCAAGAAGACTTGGAAGCTGCTAAACTGTCTCTAGTAAATGCTGTAGTTGGTGCATATTATCAGCTTGCTTATTTAAAAGAAGCAATCAATATTACTGAACAAAGTCTTCGTGATTTCAAACAAATTAACTATATTATGCAAAATAAAAAATTACAAGGTATAGTAGACGGAGCAAGCACTAATCAAACTGAACGAGCTGTGTTTGTAGCAGAAAATAATTTAAGCCAACTTCAAGAGAACCAGAAAACGACTCAAGCAATGATGCGTAATCTCTTGAACTTAAAGCCAAGTGATCCACTTAATATTCAGTTACCAAATTTATTGAACACGAAGTTAACTGGTGTAAATCTCAATGTGCCTGTTTCAGTTATCGCAAATCGACCAGATGTAAAAGCAAAACTTTACTTGCTTCGTAGTGCATTTAAAGATGCAAAAGCGATGCAAAAAAGCTGGTTTCCAAGCATTACGCTCGGAGCAAGTTTAGCTTCACGTAGCGATCGTGTTGGAACTACTTTACACACTCCAATTGCAACCGGATTGGTTTCTCTTAATCTTCCGTTTTTGAGTTGGAATACTGTGCGTTGGAATGTAAATATTTCAGAAGCTGCATACAATTTGGCAAAATTGAATTTCGAGCAAAGCATTACTACTGCTTTAAATGATATTGATAAAAATTACTTTACTTTCCAACAAGCCCAAGCACAATTTAAAAATGAAAAAGGAATCTACAATACGTCCGTTTATATGGAAAATTATTATAGAAACCGTTATAGAGCAGGTGTCACTGAACTGCGTGATTGGCTAGATGCAAAAAATACAGAAAATGCAGCTAAGTTGGCTTTGCTTAGCACTAAAAATAAATTGATTCAAAGTGAAAATGCTATTTACAGTGCGATGGGTGGTTATTACGCTAAATAAAGACAAATAATAAAATTTTTCTCGAAAAAGTCGGCGTGAAAATGTCAGTTAATTGACACAAATAAAGAGGGCAATACCCTCTTTATTAATTTTGATTCTAACCTAATATTTCACGTAATTTTTTACTGACTTCGTCTACTTTTTGAGAGCCATCTAAACGAAAATATTTTGTTTTATGTGCCCTTGCTTCAGCTTGATAGTAGTCAACTAAAGGTTGAGTCGTTTTATGGTAAATATTGAGACGATCTAAGACAGTTTCAGGTTTATCATCCGCACGAATAATGAGGTCTTCACCTGTTATATCATCTTTCCCTGCTATTTTAGGTGGATTATAAATAATGTGATACGAACGTCCTGAAGCTGGATGTACACGACGCCCACTCATCCGTTCTACAATTACTTCATCTGGTACATCAAATTCTAAAACATAATCGATTTTAATACCTGCTTTTTTTAATGCATCTGCTTGCGGAATAGTACGCGGAAAACCATCAAGCAAAAAACCCTGTTTACAGTCAACTTGGCTTACACGATCTTCTACTAATGAGATAATAAGCTCATCTGGCACTAGTTGTCCTGCATCCATTAATGTTTTAGCCTGTTTCCCTAATTCGCTACCAATTTTGATAGCCGTGCGTAGCATGTCACCTGTAGAAATTTGTGGGATATTGTACTGATTCATAATAAATTGTGCTTGTGTACCTTTTCCTGCACCAGGTGCACCTAAAAGAATAATATTCATAAAAAACCTCTTGGTTACAATTAAAAAGCCCTGCTAGTTTACTCAAAAAGGAATACGAACTCTAGCGTTTACTTGCGAACCTCTAAGCTTTAGATTTTTTATAATTAATAATTTCCACCTTTTCTTAAATTATTTCATCTTTATCTTTCCAAGGAGCAACCCAAAATAAACATAACATTCCTGGAATAGCAAGGAAAAAACAAAACCAAAAATAATGATAGTATCCTAAATATTCTATTAATATGCCTGCTTGACTGTTAAAAGTCGCTCGAGGTAATGCTGCAATACTCGTAAAAAGTGCTAATTGTGTCGCAGTGTAAAGAGGATTCGTTTCACGAGCAATATAGGCTACAAAAGCTGCTGTGCCTAACCCTACTCCGATATATTCCCCAGCGACTACAACGGCTAAACTCCACAATGCAACATTATCCACTTGTTTAAAGTGGCCAAAATGTGCCAACCATGCAAAGCCGAGAATAGTAATAAGTTGTACAGCACCAAAAAGCCACAATGCACGATTGATCCCGATTTTGAGCATAATGATCCCCCCTATAATACTAGCGATGATCATTGGCCAAAGTGCCGCATTTTTTACTACAATTCCGATCTGAGTTGAACTAAATCCCATATCTAAATAAAAAGGTGAAATCAATGCTGTTGCCATACTATCACCTAACTTATAAAAGAAAATAAAAAATAAAACACCAATAGCTGATTTTGTTCCTTTACGTCTAAAAAATTCACTAAAAGGTTCAATCACATTATCTTTAAGTGTACGATGTTTGTTGAGAGGGACTTTGGGTTCATAACTTAAAACAAGTGTTAAAAATAACCCAGGTAACATAAACAATGCGGTAATAATGAATACTACATGCCAACTATAATGATCTGCAAGAACTAATGATAATGATCCTGGTATTAAACTTGCAACACGATACATATTTACATGGATAGCGTTTCCTAAGCCAAGTTCTTTATCTGGTAAAATTTCTCGCCGAAATGCATCTAATACAATA
Source organism: Actinobacillus sp. (assembly GCA_020026055.1). Lineage (GTDB taxonomy): Bacteria > Pseudomonadota > Gammaproteobacteria > Enterobacterales > Pasteurellaceae > Actinobacillus_C. Next base: position 36,345 of record JAHHRA010000003.1, on the reverse strand, counting down.
TCTTGAGTGGCAGAAAAAAAAGCAACTAAAGTAGAAAGTATTGCTAATAATATTAATCCTGTTTCTGTTTTCGGATTAATAAAAGCAAAAAGTACTAAAGAAACAAGCAATAGTAATTGAGTAATTAGCATCCATCCACGACGACGCCCTAAAAATGGTGGAATATATCTATCTACTAAAGGTGACCAAAGAAATTTCCAAGTAAATGGTAAAGTAACTAAGGTAAATACACCAATGACAGCAAGATCAATGCCTTCTTTACGAAGCCATACAGGCAAAAGCGAGATTAAAATATAAAGTGGTAAGCCTGAGGAAAATCCTGTAAATAAACAGATAAGCATTCGACGATTAAAAATTTCTTGAAAAAGTAAAGAATTAAAAAACATAACTAACTCACAAAACTAAAAAATATGTTTAGTATAAAATTTTTAGAGAAAAAACTAAAAAAGTTTATTGCTCTTTTAAATAATAAACTTTTTTCTTACGCAAACGATTGCGAAATGAGAAATATCCGTTAAAATACCTTTTCTAACCTCATTCTTTTTTCTTAACTAACTTAAATAGGTATTTCTTATGTCCTTAGATCAATTTTTTGAACTTTCTAAACGGAACACAACTGTTCGCCAAGAAGTAACTGCAGGATTAACTACTTTCCTCGCAATGGTTTATTCTGTTATCGTAGTTCCAAATATGTTAGGTGAAGCTGGCTTTCCGATAGAAAGTGTTTTTATTGCTACTTGTTTAGTTTCTGGATTTGGTTCCATTTTAATGGGGATATGGGCAAATAGTCCGATGGGTGTTGGAGCAGCTATTTCTTTAACAGCTTTTACTGCCTTTAGCTTAGTTATAGGACAAAAAGTAAGTATTCCTGTAGCATTGGGTGCAATTTTTTTGATGGGTATTTTCTTTACTATTATTTCAGTTACAGGTATCCGTTCTTGGATTCTAAAAAATTTACCAATTAGTATTGCTCAAGGTACAGGAATTGGAATTGGTTTATTTCTGCTTTTAATAGCGACTAATAGCGTAGGTATTGTTGTTAAGAATGAGGCAGGACTTCCTATTAAATTTGGAGATTTTTCAAGTTTTTCTGTTCTAATTTCATTAGTGGGGCTTGCTGTCATTATCGGTTTAGAAAATCGCCAAATGAAAGGGGGAATTTTATTAGTCATTTTAGCCATCACAGGAATTGGCTTAATTTTTGATCCAAATGTTACTTTTTCGAATAATATTTTTAAAATGCCTTCTTTTGATGAAAATGCTTTATTTTTAAGTTTAGATCTTCTTGGAGCACTAAAACCTGCTGTGTTACCTGTTGTCTTTGCTCTAGTGATGACTGCTGTTTTTGATGCAACTGGTACTATTCGTGCTGTCGCTGCACAAGCTGATTTAATTGATGAGCGAGGACAAATTATTAATGGTGGTAAAGCATTAACTACGGATTCTGTTTGTAGTACTATTTCAGGCGTTTTAGGTACTGCACCAGCAGCAGTTTACATTGAATCTGCCGCAGGCACAGCGGCAGGTGGGCGTACAGGTTTAACCGCAGTCATAGTTGGCATTGCTTTCTTATGTATGCTTTTTTTACAACCTCTTGCTTCACTTGTCCCAAATTATGCGACAGCACCTGCCTTAATGTACGTTGGTCTTTTAATGATGGGGAATGTTCGTCATATCAACTTTAATGATGGTGTTGGTGCAATAAGTGGTCTAGTCTGTGCTGTATTTATTGTTTTATCAGGGAATATCGTTACAGGTATTATGCTTGGGTTTGCTACTCTTGTCGTAGGACGGATTGTCAAAGGAGAATGGTATAAATTAAATGTAGGAACGGTTATTATCGCAGTTGGATTAGTTATTTTTTATTTAACTGGTCTGGCGATTTAACTTAAAATCAAATTGTTACGAGTAAAAGCAAATAGCAGTTAACAAAAAAGCAGAAGAAATTACGTCCCCAAAGTTGGAAAAATTTTCTTGATTTTGGGGACGTAAGTATTTCTTCTTATTCTTCTATTAAAGCTTAACTTTTTAACATTATTGAAGATAGGTTATTTTTTTAAATGTTGCATATCATATGTATTTGGGAAAATATTACCATTCACGACCCACATATCTTTTAGATTTGGCTTTCCTTTTTCATCAGCACTACATACTAAATAATCGCCTTTACCATGTTCTACTCCTGGACGATTGGCAATCAGTTTATCTCCCCAAGCAGTAATAACTTCCACTTGTTGATGGTGAGGAACAAATAAAGCAAAAGCAAGTTTGCCTATTTGTGTTTGTAATGGTACAAATTGATCTGTGATAAAGTCACTGGCTTTTAAAACTTCACCATTAGGTTTACGATAAGTTTTAAGTACTTTATGAAGAGGAGCAACCCAAAGTTCACCCACAGTTCCTTTTAATACTACATCGCTTTTTACTTGTGCTATATAATTTGTCCCTTCTAAAATATTATGTACAGTATTTGCTTTAGAAACAGTTTTACCTTCGATTTGGTAAGATTTTTTTGTCGTAGGTTGAAAATCTTTACTATTAAAGTCGGCAATTGTAAGCATAGGTTGATTTGAACAAGCACTGAGTAGCAGTGCAGAAAATAACAGACTACTTTTTTTTAATAACACGATATTTCCTTGTTTAAATTAAATGACTTCGCGAGATAACGCCTGATTTTAACTAGAAGTTGATTATTAGTAAAATCAAGACGATACAATACAAATATAAAAAACTTTTGAATTAACAAATATCTTTTATTCATTAAACTCTTCTTTCATCATTTCTTTTCTAATTTCAGTCGCCACATAAGCAATCGCTTCAGCACTACTCACACCTTGACGCATTAATTCTTGAATTTTTTCAACAGCAGCTTGTTGCTGTTCGTGTGTTAAATTTATCAATGACATATCTAACATAATTATTCCTCGTTTATGGCATTTGCCATTGTAACTTTTCCATTACGCTTTTCCAGTTTTCATCTAGTGAGGCATTCAACGTAATTTTTTGTTGAGTGTATGGGTGGAGAAATGTCAAACTTTCTGCATGGAGCATCAAACGATGTACACCAATATTCTGAGCAAAAGCACGATTTTGATGAAGGTCACCGTATTGTGTGTCGCCTATAATAGGATGAAAAATATGTTTAAGGTGACGACGAATTTGATGTTTTCGTCCTGTTTTTGGGATTAGACGTAATAATGTATAACGTGAAGTCGTATAGTGTTTGACTGCATAAGGCATTTCCACTTTTTGCAAAGTTTTATAAATTGTTATAGCACGTTGAATCTTTTTATCTTGTCGGCTAAATTTGTTTGCTATTTTGTCCCATTTTGGCTTTAGTGCATAATCAATCTCTCCTACTCCATCAACATAACCACGTACGATAGCAAGGTATGTTTTTGTCACTTGATTTTGATTGAATTGCTGACATAAGAGATGAGCGATTTCACGGGTTAAGGCAAATAACAAAACTCCTGAAGTTGGTTTGTCTAAACGATGGATTGGAAAAACATATTGATCGATTTGATCTCGCAATTTTTGCATGACAAACAGTGTTTCGTGTTTATCTAACCAACTGCGATGTACTAACATTCCTGCTGGTTTATTGATAGCAACAATATGTTGATCTTGATAAAGGATATCAAACATTTACGCTTCCTTATGTAAATATTCTTCAATCTCTAAAATAGGCGTTAGAATCTCTGGTAAATTTGGATGTTCTTTCAAAGCTTCTTCAATATAAGGGCTGATCATTATCTGACTCGGTAATGGCAAATTAGCATTAATTAACGCTCGCATTTTCGGAATAAAAATCCATTGTAGCCATTCTTCTGCTTTTAGTGTATCAACAGCAAAAGGCTCAATGCTAGCGAGTGCTTTAGGACTTGGTGAGTGTGGTGACCAAAGCGAAGTAGTTTCAAGTATCGTTTGTAGTTGCTGGAGGTAAAGTTTAGTTTGTTGTGGCATTGTTTATTCCAGTTATGATATCTTAAAACGCATAACATGCTCTCAGATTTCACTTTATTAATAAAATTAGCGTTTTTACAGAAAATTTATTTGATTTTTAAGGCGTAAATTTAACTATTTACATAAAAAAATAGCGCGGCATTTACCACGCTATTTTGTTTTAATTTTTATTTATTCATAAAAATTAAAGTGCCGCTTTCGCTTTTTCTACTAGAGCTGTAAATGCAATTTTATCAAATACAGCAATATCAGCAAGGATCTTACGATCAATTTCAACAGACGCTTTTTTCAAGCCATTGATGAATTTGCTATAAGATAAACCGTTTTGACGAGCAGCAGCATTGATACGTGCAATCCATAATTGACGGAATTGACGTTTGCGTTGGCGGCGATCACGGTAAGCATATTGACCTGCTTTGATGACAGCTTGGAATGCAACACGATAAACACGTGAACGTGCACCATAATAACCTTTAGCAGCCTTAAGAACTTTCTTATGGCGTGCTCTCGCAATAACACCACGTTTTACACGAGCCATTATTTAATCTCCTATGTCTATAAATTGTCTAAAAAAATACGTTCACATTCGTGCTTATGCATAAGGCAAGCAACTTACAACTAATACTAAATCTGATTTAGCAACCATTGATTTGTGGCGTAAATGACGTTTACGTTTAGTAGTTTTCTTAGTCAAGATATGACGTAAGTGAGATTGTTTACGTTTGAAACCACCTGACGCTGTTTTTTTAAAGCGTTTAGCGGCACCACGTACTGATTTAATTTTAGGCATTGTTTAAAAACTCCGCATTGTTAAGTTAATCACAATAATGGGCGAACAAACTAAAACTTAGTTAGCTCATTGCTTGAAATGCCACATTATTTCTTTTTAGGGGCAAGTACCATAATCGCTTGGCGACCTTCAAGTTTACCTGGTGCGACTTCAACAACTGCGATATCTGCTAAGTCATTTTTAACGCGTTCTAACACCTCAAAACCTAAATTTTGGTGAGCCATTTCACGTCCGCGAAAACGAACAGTAATTTTGGCTTTATCCCCATCTTCTAAAAAGCGAATCAGGCTGCGTAGTTTTACCTGATAGTCGCCTTCGTCTGTACCTGGTCGGAATTTAATTTCCTTCACTTGTACAACTTTCTGTTTTTTCTTCTGTTCTTTTAATGATTTGCTTTTTTCGTAAAGAAATTTGCCATAATTCATAATACGACAAACAGGCGGTTCAGCATTTGGGCTAATTTCAACAAGATCTAATTCTGATTCTTCTGCTTGCTCTAGTGCACTTCTAAGGCTTACGATACCGAGTTGTTCACCTTCCGCATCAATTAAACGAACTTCTTTTGCTCGAATTTCATCGTTAATACGATTAGAACGATTGACCACTGGGGTTTTTTTTATATTTTTAATAATTTTTTCCTCTGATATTCAGCTAATCATTTCTGTTAATAACAACAAAAACATAATATTTTCTTATGTTTAAAAAAAACAGAAGATCAAAATAATATAAGTGTTTAAACAATGAAGTTTAAACACCCCACAAAATGACGTGCAAATTCTATAAGATTCCCTTAAACTATGCAAGTATATTTAGAATGTACATCATTTAACTGTATTTTTAGTAGCTTCTACATGTTGTACAGATGGTGTGTAATGACAAGTGCGATAAAGAAAAGCACTTAAAAATATGCATAAAACAGTAATTAGCTGAATAATTCTTTTTGAGGTAAGTTTTTCTGTGGGCATTTTTCGTCCTTTTTAGCGTTCTACTGTTAACTGATACATTTAATGTCATCATTTTTGCGTTAGAGCAATTTTAACGCATTATTTTATTGAGATAAATTTAAATGAATAAATTATATGTTGAATTAAAAAATGAATGCAAAGGACGATCTTCCTATTGTAGTATTCATTGCCACCAGTGCAGTATTAGCCAACTTTGTGTTCCATCTTCTCTTAATGATTTCGAATTATATCACTTAGATAGTATTATTGAACGCAGAAAACCTATTCAAAAACATCAAGTTATTTTTCAAGCTGGCAGACCTTTAACATCGCTTTATGCTATTCGTACTGGTTCTTTGAAATCTTATATGCTCAGTGAGAAAGGTGAAGAACAAATTACAGCTTTTCATTTACCAGGTGATATAGTTGGATTTGATAGTATCTTTTCAATGCAACATTTCACTTTCAGTCAAGCTTTAGAAACTACGATGGTTTGTGAAATTCCTTTTAAAATATTAGAAGAATTAAATAATAAATTTCCGACATTACGTCGTAAAATCATAAGTTTGATGAGTCAAGAAATTCAAAGCTATCAACGTATGATCTTATTGCTTTCAAAAATGAGTGCTGAAACACGTCTAGCTGCTTTTATAAAAAATTTATCTAATCGTTATTCTGCACGTGGTTTTTCTGCACGTGAATTCAGATTAACTATGACACGAACTGATATTGGAAATTATTTGGGATTGACCGTTGAAACAATTAGCCGTTTATTGGGTAGATTTCAAAAAATGGGTATTTTGAATGTACAAGGAAAATATATCACTATTTTAGATATGGATGCATTAACTAAACTCGCGATTATTTCGCAATGTCAATCTTTAGATATCATTTAGTCTTCTGAGGTATATTTTATCTTATAAATATATCTTACTCCTTTTTCATTATTTTTATCACTTTTACTTATCAATTCTTTGGTATAAAATTTGCTCGGTATACTCTTTTCAATGGAGATAATAATATGCTATTTAACAGAATACTCGTTGTATTAGAACCAAACAAAACTAAGCAATTTGCACTTGAACGTGCTGTATCATTGGTAAAAGAACAAAAAAATATCCGATTAGTTGAAATCACTGTTTTTATGTCTGTATATGATAGTGCTTACGAAATGTCTGAGTTACTTTCTAAGGAAGAAGACAAAAAGAAAATGAAAGAAAGTATTATTGCGAAACGTTGTGAGGAAATTCAACCTATTTTGGCTCAATATAATGAACCAACTATTCAATTTAAAACACTTGTCGAGTGGAATAGCAACGAAGCAGATGCTATTACTCAAGCAGTAAATGAACAGCAATTTGATTTAGTGGTAAAATATACAACAGCTGAAAATGAGGGTCTAAGTGCACTTTTATTCACTCCTCAAGATTGGCAATTACTTCGTAAGTGTAAAGCTCCGATTATGATGGTAAGAAATACAAATTTGCAACATAAACGCCGTATTTTGATTGCCGTAAATGTTGGCGAGGATGACTTAGTTCACACACAGTTTAATGATGAATTAGTTCAATTTGGTATACAAATTGCTAGCCATTTAGGGCGAGGAAATGTTCATTTAGTTACTGCTTATCCACCATCTGCTATCAATTTACCTGTGGATATGCCTGAGTTTAATAATGAAATCAATACACATAATGAATACGAGACCTACGCAAAAAATATGCGAACACTTTGTGAGAAGTTTAATATTGAAAGTGATCACACTCATGTTATAGAAGGTTTTCCAGAAGATGTTATTCCTGAAATTGCAAAAGAGATTGAAGCAGAGATGGTTGTATTAGGGACCGTTGGTCGTCGTGGTTTTGCAGCAGCTTTTCTTGGAAATACAGCAGAAGATGTGATTAACAAGTTACACTGTAACTTGTTGGCAATAAAACCTAACGTTTTAAGCTAAATTTAATTCTTTAATGATAACGCCTTTAGAATCAGAAAATTTTCTGTGATTTTTTGAATGTTCTAAGGGCGCTATTTCTGTTGATGATTTGAAACACTACACAAATTTGAGTAAAATTTTTCGATTTTGTGGGCTTATTAACTTTAGCTAACTTATAAAATTAACAATTTATCATTATTCGTTGTATTCTTCCCTCTCTTATTTCTTCGTTTCTAATCGTCATTACTTCGCAGCCCTCTTTAGTTACTACAATTTGATGTTCAAACTGGGCGGAATGGGTACGATCTTTAGTTTTAACTGTCCAACCATCATTCATAAGGCGTGTTTCTTTTTTACCTGCATTAATCATAGGCTCAATCGTAAAAACCATTCCTTCTTTCAATACAACGCCATCATCATCACCGTAATAATGTAAAACTTGCGGTGGACAATGAAACTCTGTGCCAATACCATGCCCACAATATTCACGTACGACTGAAAAACCTTGTTCTTCAGTATATTGCTGAATCGCTTTGCCAATTTCACGTAATCGGATCCCTGCTTTAACAGTACGAAGTCCAATGTACAACGCTTCTTGAGCCGCATTTACTAATTTTTGGCTACGAATATGCGTTCGCCCACCAACAATATACATTTTTGAACTATCACCGTAATAGTTATCTTTAATTACAGTTACATCTATGTTGACGATATCACCATTTTTTAAAATTTTGCTTTCACTTGGAATGCCATGACAGACTACTTCATTCACTGAAATACAAACTGATTTTGGAAAACCATGATAATTGAGTGGAGCGGGAATTGTTTTTTGTTCTTCGATCATATAGCGATGACAAATATCATTGAGTTCCCCAGTACTAATCCCTGCTTTTACATGGGGTTCAATCATCACCAACACATCTGCTGCTAAACGACAAGCTTTACGTAACTTATCTATCTCTTCTTTATTTCTTAAAGGTATGTGCATAAAAAGATCCTAATTGATTAAATCTCACTAACATGTTTGATCATTATAACATTAATATTTTGAATATTTGGGAAAATATTTGTCATTCCTTGAATAGCTAAACGTCTTGTAAGATAATTGCTTAGTTATATTAATAATAGTATTCAGGAATAATTTATGTCAGATTTAGCTACTTCTCTCATTTTTACTGATGCAGCAGCAAATAAAGTGAAAACTCTCATCACCGAAGAGGAAAATCCAAATTTAAAATTGCGTGTATATATCACAGGTGGTGGTTGTAATGGCTTTCAATATGGCTTTACTTTCGATGAAAAAGTAAATGAAGGTGATTTAACGATTGAAAAGGAAGGAGTACAGTTAGTCATCGATCCAATGAGTCTACAATATTTGATTGGAGCAACAGTCGATTATACTGATGGCTTACAAGGTTCACGCTTTGTCGTTAACAATCCAAACGTGTCTAACACTTGTGGTTGTGGTTCCTCTTTTTCACTTTAATATGGATTTTCAACTTAATAATCTCTATGGCAAAGTTTTTATGCAGTGCTCTATGGGGTATGAGGCTTTTGCCCATTGGTTCAATATCGAAATGCCTTTACAGGCTTCGTTCGTTGAGCGTATTAAGACAGCATTAAATCAACATATCAAAACTTGTTATTCAGAAACTAGTTTCATTGGTCGAGAATACAGCTTATTTTTAAAAAATGACGAAGTGATTGTGAAAGCAAATGCTTTATTTGATATTCAAGAAGAGATATTTGAACAAGATTTATATTTTTATCAAGATGAAAATATCGCTTGTTGTGGTTTAGAAGATTTCTGCCATTTGTTCCAAAATTATATTGAATTTATCCAGAGAAAATAAAATATGCCCAGACCACACTCACGTCGATTAGACTCTTCGAAACTTAAAAAAGTTAGGAAGAATAAAAAGGTTCCTCTAGTTAGATTTTATAAAAATCATAAAAAAGCAATTCTTGTTAGTGCAAAGCTTTTAGTAACTACTATTTGTATTCTCGGATTTTATGGCATTTATTTAGATGGTAAGATTCGTCATCGAATGGATGGTACTATCTGGCAGCTCCCAGCAGAAGTGTACGCTAGAATCCCAAATATCACTATAAAATCTCACCCGTCAAGCAGAGAAGTTTTAAAAGTTTTAAAAGAAAACGGATACCAACAAACTAATATGATCGCTAATCCTAGCGATTATCAATGGCAAAATAACGATCTCATTCTTTTAACGCGAGCATTTGCTTTTCCAAATGAAGTAAAACCAGAACGTTTATTGAAACTCTCTTTTAACCAAAATCAATTAGTTCAAATTGAGGATATAAATAACCAACAATTACTGAATAGTTTTTCACTCGCACCAAAGTTAATTGCTATGTTGCAATCAGGTAAAGAAGATCGATTAATGTTACCCCTAGAGAAATTTCCAAAATTACTCATTGATACTTTAATTCTGACAGAAGATCGTAATTTCTTTGAACACAATGGCATCAGTCCTATGAGTATTTTACGAGCAATATTTACTAATTTACGTGCAGGACGTAATGTTCAGGGAGGTAGCACGCTCACTCAACAACTAATTAAAAATTTATTTTTGACAAATAAACGTTCTTTTATCCGCAAATTAAATGAAGCATACATGGCATTAATTTTAGACTATCGTTATAGTAAAAATCGGATTCTTGAAACTTATCTTAATGAAATTTATCTCGGACAAATGGGCGATACACAAATTCACGGTTTTGCTTTAGCAAGCTTGTTTTATTTTAATCGCCCAATCAATGAGATTAGTTTAGATAAAATCGCTCTACTAGTGGGAATGGTGAAAGGACCTTCGTTATATAATCCTTGGCGAAATCCACAAAATGCTTTAAATCGACGTAATGTCGTATTAACTATTTTACGTGATCATAAAATTATTGATAATTCACTTTATGAAATGCTCATTCAACGTCCACTTGGTGTGCAAGAGAAAGGACAAATCGCACAATCTTACCCTGCTTTTATACAAACTTTGCGTCGGGAATTACATCTTAAACTCGGTACTCAAATCGATCAACTATCTGGAACACGTATTTTTACAACTTTGGATGTTAATCAACAAAAAGCAGCAGAACAAGCATTATCACAACATTTACAAATATTAAATAAACAGCGTCATCCTTTTTTAGAAGGTGCAATGGTGATCGCTGATTATAAAACAGGTGAAATTCGTGCATTAATTGGTGGCGTAAATACACAATATGCTGGTTTTAATCGAGCATTAGATTCTCGCCGCCAAATAGGTTCATTAGTCAAACCATCCGTTTATCTCACTGCACTTGCTGAGCCGACAAATTTTGCTTTGAATACTAAACTCAATAATCAACCGATCAGTATAAAACAAGCTAATGGTCATTATTGGCAACCACATAATTACGATCGCCAATATAGTGCCCCTATCACTTTGATTAATGCTTTAACTCATTCAATAAATATTCCGACAGTTAACCTTGGTCTAAAGTTGGGACTTAAAAAAGTGATTGCAACACAAAAAGCAATGGGCTGGGAAAATGACGAAATTCCTGTCGTTCCTTCTACATTGCTTGGTGCATATTCTCTTTCACCTTATGATGTAACTAAACTTTATCAAACACTTGCTAATAATGGTAAAAAAATACAATTGCATGTTTTTACTGATGTCACTAACCAAAAAGGCGATGTTCTTTACCATAATGACATTACATCACAACAAGTTGTTCCACCACAAGCTGCATTCTTAACATTATTTGCGATGCAAAATGTCGTTAAGAATGGGACAGCACGCAGTCTACAACCACAATTTGCAAATTTAAATTTAGCAGGTAAAACAGGAACAACGAATCGCTCTCGTGATACTTGGTTTGTTGGAATCGATGGAAAAGATGTAACAACTATTTGGGTCGGGCTTGATAATAATGAACAAACTAAGTTAACTGGAGCGACAGGAGCCCTACCAATTTATAACCAATATCTGAAACGTTATTCAGTCAAACGTTTAAAATTAATTCAGCCCAATAATATTGATTGGGCAGGCATTAATCAAGAAGGTGAATGGCAATGCGATTTGCCTTATAAGATACCGTACTGGAGAATTAATAACAGCTCGGTTTGTGATAATAAATCAATCGTGCGGAGTATGTGGGATTTTTTCTGGAAGTGAATTCGATAAAATCACTTAAGATATTTATTTGAATTTAAGATTATGGAGATTGATCATTATGAATAAAATATATGTTCTACCTAGTATCAGAGTTAATAATTTTAAAGATGCCTCAATAAAAATAAAAAACTATTGGAATAAATATTTAGCATTAAAACTTAAAAATAAGATTACTTATGCCTTTTATTTTAATTATTCTTCAAATTATAAAGGAGATTATGATTTTACAATTGGTAGTGAAAATAATTTTCCAAACTCAGATCTAATTTTAATTGAAAAGATAAGTTATAAAGTATTTATTTGTAACATTTCTACACTTATTGATACTTGGAAAAATATTTGGAATTTAGAAAATAGTGGGAAATTGCAAAGAAACTATAGGATAGATTTTGAAAAACATTATAATGATGGACGTGTAGAAATATATATATCGTAATTTTTCAAATAATTTTGAAAAGCTCTTTTGATTAAATACAAAGTATTTTGATTTTTCAACTAATTAATAACGCCTCACATTTCGAAAAAATTTTCTAAAAGTGAAGCGTTTAAATGATGAGTTCTTGTTAAAGATTATTCAATTGCATTTGAATTATCGTCTTTTGTAAAGGATCAACTAGAGTAAGAGCTTGTTGGAAATCTTTTTTAGCTGCTTCTTTGTTGTTTTGAGCAAGTTCAATATTTGCTTGTAACTGTAATTTTTGTCCTAACCAAACTTTAGATTTTACATTTTGCAATGTTTTAAGTGCACTATCATATTGTTTCAATTGAAATTGCACTGCACTTAAACGTAAAGTAGCAATATCTTTTAAAATTCTATCCTCAGCTTGATCCACTGCTTGTTGCAATAAATTTGCAGCTTGACCAAAATGCTGTGCTGTGATTTCGTCTTTAGCACGTTCTAACAAAGCAAATACACTGTAAGTACTTCCTTTGTTTTCTTGTGTAAAAGTATCAAAATCTTTTTTATTTATCGCATTATTGCTAGCAATAACAGCTTCATATTGCATTGATTGTTTGATAGACTGCATCGTTTGATGGTTTTTCCAATAACGCCAACTATAAACTGAAATTAAAGCAATGGCGACAATAGTGATAATCGCTTTGTAATTTTCCTTCCACCATTTCTTAAGTTGATCAATATCTTGTTCTTCATCAATAGAATAAGCCATAATTTTTCCTTTTGTTTAGTTTGTTAATGAAATTAAAAATTGAGTAATTTCGTTTAAAGAGATCGTTTGTTGAGGACGATTTTCTCGTAAAAATTTCACAACAACATCATGATTCATTATTTCAGTTTCACCAATCACGAGAGCAATTTCAGCACCACTTTTATCAGCACGTTTAAATTGTTTCTTAAAGCTTCCACCACTACAGTCAAGCATAGTACGTTTAAATGGTAAGTCATTACGTAACTTTTCTGCTAATTGGAAAGCAGGCACTGCTGTATTTTCACCCATAAAGACAACATAAAAATCAACAGGAGGGGAAACAGGAATATTTTTATTTACTTCTTGAACAAGTAAAACAAGACGTTCCAAACCTATCGCAAATCCTACGCCACAAGTTGTGTGACCGCCAAGTTGTTCTACAAGTCCATCATAACGTCCACCACCACAAATCGTACCTTGAGCACCAAGGGCATCTGTTACCCATTCAAAAACAGTTTTATTATAATAATCAAGACCACGCACAAGCTTTTGATTTATTTCATAATTAATCCCAAGTTTGTCGAGAATATAGCATAGTTTTGCAAAATGCATTTTACTGTCTTCATCAAGATAATCTTGTAATTTCGGAGCATGATCTAAGATCATTTGTATTGCTTGATTTTTGCTGTCTAAAATACGTAATGGATTTGTTGTTAGACGACGTTTACAATCTTCGTCTAAAATATCGTAATATTGTTGTAAGTAATCTACGAGTGCAACACGATAGTTCTTACGAGCTTCTAAAGAGCCAATAGAATTAAGTTGTAAATTGACGTGATCAATAATACCAAGTTGACGCCATAACCGTGCTGTAAGTAAAATGAGTTCTGCATCAATATCAGGATTTGTAATTCCAAAAATTTCTACACCAACTTGATGAAATTGACGATATCGTCCTTTTTGTGGACGCTCGTAACGAAACATTGGACCCATATACCATAGACGTTGTTCTTGATTATAAAGTAAACCGTTTTGTATACCTGCACGTACGCAACCCGCAGTGCCTTCAGGACGTAATGTCAAACTTTCATTGTCACGATCTTTGAAAGTGAACATTTCTTTTTCGACGACATCCGTCACTTCGCCAATCGCTCGTGCAAAAAGAGGTGTACTTTCAACAATCGGCATCCTAATTTCGTTATAACCATAACTTGCTAACGTATTACGAATCTGATTTTCTATCCATTGCCAAATTGGCGTTTCAGCTGGGAGGTAATCATTCATACCTCTGATTGCTTGAATAATTTTTGCCACACTATTTCCTTTAAATAATACGATTTTTGGGATCTTTTTGTGCTACTCGAGCACGAATTTTTGCTTCTAATTGATCAATAAGTTGGTCATTATCAAAACGTTCTTTTTGCCTGATTCCGTTAATATAAAAACTACTTTTCTTATTTCCACCTGTCACGCCTAAGTCAGAAACTAATGCTTCTCCTTCACCATTAACAACACAACCAATAATTGAAACATCCATCGGTGTAGTAATATCTTCAAGTCGTTGTTCAAGAACATTGACAGTTGCGATAACATCAATTTCTTGACGTGAACAAGTTGGGCAAGCAATAAAATTAATACCACGTGAACGAATACGTAATGACTTTAGAATATCAAATCCTACTTTAATTTCTTCAACAGGATCTGCAGCCAACGAAACTCGCAACGTATCACCAATACCTTCTGAAAGCAATAAACTTAGACCAATCGCTGATTTTATTGCTCCTGCACGTATACTACCTGCCTCAGTGATACCTAAATGAATAGGTTGTTCAATCGTTTTAGCTAATAAACGGTAACTTTCGACAGCTAAAAAAACATCTGATGCTTTTACGCTAACTTTAAATTGATCAAAGTTTAATTTATCTAAAATGTCAACATGACGTAACGCACTTTCAAGCAAAGCTTGAGCGGTAGGTTCACCATGATTTTTAAGAATATCACGTTCTAGTGATCCTGCGTTAATGCCAATGCGAATGGGTATATTTTTGTCTTTTGCACAATCCACTACAGCACGAATTCGATCTTTACGACCAATATTACCAGGGTTTATACGCAGGCAATCAACGCCATAGTCAGCAACTTTTAAAGCTATACGATAATCAAAATGGATATCTGCAACTAATGGAACATTAACTTGTTTTTTAATCATTTTAAATGCTTCTGCTGCGTCCATCGTAGGTATTGAAATACGTACGATATCTGCTCCGACACGCTCTAATGCTTTAATTTGTGCAACTGTTGCATCTACATCTGTAGTACGAGTATTTGTCATTGATTGCACTGCTATAGGTGCATCACCACCAACAGGAATATTCCCCACCCAAATTTTGGTGGATTTGCGACGTACAATTTTGGGTTCTATTGACATAAAGATCTCTTTATTAATTAAATTTATTACTTATATCAAACGATTTTCATTATTGAGGTAATGTATTTGTATTTTGTGATTCAATAGCATTGCTCGATAGTGAATTTATTGATATTGATGATGGTGAAATTTGTGTTTCTAACTTTTGGATGCTTTGTTGTGTGTTATATTGAGAAACTACTTGTGCACGTGAATCAGATTTTAGCTTATGATTTTCCCACCACCATAAGGTAGTGACTAAAAGGATAGCACTTACAACGATGATAGTAATAATAGAAATCCAACGACCACTACGCGAATCTTCATCAAATTCTACTCTTGAACTTAGATAACAACTATGTAAATCGGCTATGGAATCTACAGTTAGATTAGCTAAAAAATCAATATATTTTTCTTCTGGGATCCCTAAACAATTTGCGTAACTTCGAATATAACCACGAATAAACGTCGAGGGAATTCCAGAAATTTCAAATTGATTTGTTTCTAATGCTTGTAAAATAATAGGGCGAATTCGAATTTTTTCACTAACATCATCTAATGAAAGTGCCAAAGATTCTCGTGTTTTTTTCAAAAGCTCGCCCAAACTTTGTTCTTGGCAATGCTGAGACTCTTCCGTCAAGGGATGAATTAAATTGGAGGTTGATTTTTTACGCACGAGAATTGCCCTTTTATTTGATATGACTAACATTAATTTACTTCTTTAACGACTTTGAATTTTAAATTCCCCCTTATTGTTTTGCAACCGTTTTCCATAAATTACTTCATTTAGTCATCGTATTATCATTTCTTTAAGTATAATAAAAACGTCTCAGTAGTACTTTATTAATTAATGAGATAATTGTTGGATCTTTTTCATTAATTGTTGAGCATTTTTAGGTGAAATTTGCATTAATTTTTCATAGTACTGATGAAATAACGCTTCATTTTTTGCCATGTAAGCACAGATTGCAATATTTTCATAAGTATCTACTTGACGATAATAGTTAGGTGAAGCGAGAGCAAAGTTAAACTGTTTATAAGCTTTTTCAAATTGCCCTATCTCACATAAAAAAACTGCATAATTGTTTCTAATATCACCTTGCTCTTTATTCTGGTTAATTGCTTTTTGATAATATTTTTCAGCAAGCTCTTTGTTACCCTGTAACTGATAAAAGTAAGCATAACTTGTCGAAACCAAAGCAGAATCAGGGGTGTAAAAGAAAGCTTTGTCTAAATTACGTTTAGCTTGAGTGAAATCTTTTTGCATCAAGAAAGCTAATGCTAGTTCTACCCTAGCTTTGGCAGCAGACTTTTTATCAAAATCCATATCATTATGACTTGAACAAGCTGTTTGAGTCAGTAAGAACAGAGCTATAAAGAATATCTTTATTAGAACTTGTTTTTTTCGCATTCTTATCCTCCCCTATTTTTAATTTACATTTTTTACATTAGGACATCTAATCTGTTGTTTTTGTAAAGTGCGTTTAGTGCGATCAATTACATCACCAGCTAATTGACCACAAGCGGCATCAATATCATCACCTCTTGTACGACGGATAATCACAGTCAAACCGTACTCCATTAGTGTCTTTTGAAAGCGATCAATTCTGGAATTAGAACTTTTGAGATAAGGAGCATTTGGAAATGGATTCCACGGAATAAGGTTAATTTTGCATGGGATTTTTTTTAATAATTTTGCTAACTGATGTGCATGCTCAATGTCATCATTAATGTGATCGAGCATTACATATTCGATTGTAACTTTTCCGTGATTGGCATTTGACACTTTTAGGTATTCTTTAACGGAATGCATTAACATTTCAATATTGTATTTTTTATTGATTGGGACAATTTCATCTCGAATTTGGTCATTTGGTGCGTGTAAAGAAATAGCTAATGCTACATCAATTTGATCTCGTAGCTTATCTAATGCAGGCACAACACCTGAAGTTGAAAGTGTTACTCGACGTTTAGACAAACCATATGCAAAATCGTCTAACATAATCTCCATTGCAGGAATTACGTTCGCTATATTCAACAATGGTTCTCCCATTCCCATCATCACAACATTAGTAATTGGACGTACACCCGTAGTGCCAAAATTACCAATGATTTTAGAAGCTCGCCATACTTGACCAATGATTTCAGAAACAGTTAAATTACGATTAAAACCTTGTTGTGCTGTGGAGCAGAATGTGCAAGCAAGGGCACAACCGACTTGAGAAGAAACGCAAAGTGTCGCACGCTCCCCATCGGGAATATAAACTGTTTCAACTTGTTGATCTCCTACCTGCATTGCCCATTTAATCGTTCCATCTTGACTACGTTGCTCAATTGCAACTTTTGGTGCTTGAATATAAGCAACATTTTTCAATTTTTCACGTAATTTCTTATTAAGGTTGGTCATATTGTCAAAATTATCTTCACCAAAATGATAAATCCACTTTACAAGTTGATCAGCTCGAAAAGGTTTTTCTCCAAGATCTTGTAAAAATTTACGTATCTGTGGACGTGTTAAATTCATTAAATTGATTTTATCAGTCATTATAAATCTCATTATTCCAAAATTGCGGTATTATAAATTACGTCAAGCTTAGCTTTCTACAATTCACGCCAGTAAATTCATAAAAATTTTATCTTATTTATTTAAAATAACAAAAACGACAAAAGTTCTTTGAACATTAGTTTTATTGGTTGAGCAAATGCGAAAGTGGAAAGTGTTTTGTGAGTAATTTGCTAGTGTAAATCTTTACAAGAAATTATTCTTAACCATTTGCGTAACTACAACTTGTTTTTTTGGTAACTGTTGCAGAGATTCAAGAATAGCAAGTGAATGTTCAGCATTAATAAGGCAATAAGCGATAATTAACCACTCTTGTTGATTCGTGAGATAGACAGAATAGTTGTCAACTTGTAACGAATAGGGAAAATTTTGTTCATTTGTGGCAAAATACTGCAACTTCTCTAGTAGTATTTGCGTAATTTGCAAACCTTTTTGAGTACGGGTAATGTCCACTGATAATTTCCCTTTATGCCCATAGATCTTTAAGCTTTCTACATCGCATTCAATTGTGAGTTGAGAATTCGCTTGATAAGAAAAATCACTTGATTCCATACTAAAAAAGAGTGTTGGCGGTAGATCTTTTTCAAGTTTTTTAATCATTTCTTGCATAAAAAATTACCATTCAGATTGCCAAGAGAAAAAATGCCCTTTTTTCTGCTTGATTTTTATATCAATAGTTGGAAAAACGTCAATATGTGCAATTTTTTGAAATTTTGCTAAACTCATTAACTCAATTCGATGGCTAGCATCATTAGGAGTAAAAACAACGACTGCCTGTTTTAATGCGGGTACAAAAATTGCTTTTGCAATAAAATTCGGCACATAAACTTGATTTTTACCGATAGTTTTAATTTGTGTTGGTAATGTACCATTAAAATTTTGGTACACAGGCAACGTTACAGTATATATATTCTCATATTTTAACGCTAGTTGCCGTGTTGCTTTTTCAATAGCAACCCAAGTTTTACGATTATGTTCAGCCACTTCAGGAATTATGTTAGCCAACGAAAAAGATTGATATTGAGATATAACATCACTCATATTAGCATTTGGGGCGAGATGTCCGCGATCATAGTCTTGACCTCGATAATCTTCTAATTCTGCGCGATTATGTTCGGCTAAACGCTCATCAGGATGAAACAGATTAATCCGTTCCAGTTTCTTTGCTTTCAAGATTTTTTGTTTAGTTAAATGTTCTGCACTGTAAAGTGTTGATTTTGAAATAAAGCTAGCACGCCCCGCAAACGCATAATTACAAATAATTTTACTTTCTTTGGCCATCTTAGCGATCTCAATCACAGGTGCTTGGTTTTGATAAAGGTTTAATTCACAATTACCACCAACATCACTGCCATTTTTAAAGTAAACGTTATGCGACTTTTTACGTTCAAATTGTTGCCAATTTATTCGAGAAAAAATACGTTCATAATTAATTTCACCTCCGTTCATTACAACTTGAAACTGATTTACAATTTCTCGCATAGCAGGCTTTAAATTACATTTACTTTGTAAAAAATACCCTATTATTAAAATGAAGATTAATACAGTGATTTGTTTCACCCATTGAAATAAGGTTTTTTTAGACGATTTTTTTGACATAATATTATGTTGAAAGATAAAAATTTGTTAGTTTAAAAATGATTATTTTCACATCATACGAATGTAAGAAGCAATTTGCTCTGCCTATTTTATTCAATATGATATATATATCGACAGTTATGATAAAGACCATATTTACGATCTTTACGAGCCAGCTTCTATAATTTGCTACAATAACTATCAAAGATTTCTTTATATTTTTCTTTTTCTGATTTAGTTGCTTATATCTTTTGTAATGTATTCAAATAAATAGTTTTTAGTTCATTTTCAGCTTTTTTATATTTTTATCTCTTAGGGAGAATATAATTATTTCTGTAGAGAAATATAGGCAAAAACACTGTATCCATCACAATAGAACCAGCATAATCTACTATAAGAAAGGGATAGCAACAATGGAAAAACAGAATAAGACACTTCTATATAATATATTCTGGAGTATAAGCGTTGTAAGTAGGGAAATATAGCAATCTTGAATATTTGCCAATTCCTTTGTTATCAAAATCTTTTACGTTTTTCTAAAGATGTACAACGGGCATTAAATCAAGTATTAATACAGATATAAAAACCATCGCTAATTTTATCATAAATCCTTTCAATAAATCTCCTTACTCCTATAAGTATAGTTTAGTATTTTCAATAATGCTAGAATATCTTTTATTTCATAAAAATTTTAAGGTTGCTTATAAATGGATGTTTTAATTGAATTTTTTTCAAACTACGGTTATGCCGCAGTATTTTTAGTGCTGTTATTATGTGGTTTTGGACTACCAATTCCTGAAGATATCACTTTAGTTTCAGGTGGAGTTATTGCAGGATTATATGCAGATATCAATCCTCATCTTATGTTGCTCGTAAGTCTTGCTGGTGTAATCGTAGGTGACAGTATCATGTATTGGTTAGGGCGAATTTACGGCTCAAAAATTCTTCGTTTTCGTCCTATGAAGAAGCTTATTACATTGCAACGCTTACGACTTGTACGCGAAAAATTTGCGAAATATGGTAATTGGGTATTGTTTATTGCTCGTTTTTTACCTGGGTTACGTGCTCCAATTTATGTTGTTTCTGGAATTACAAAAAAAATCAGTTATACCCGTTTTGTACTCATCGATTTACTCGCCGCTTCCATTTCAGTTCCTATTTGGATTTATCTTGGTCACTTTGGTGCTCTCAATCGTGATTGGCTTCAAAACCAAATTGAAAAGGGACAAATGGTTGTTTGGATAATTGTCTTTCTCGTTATCTCATTTGTACTTTGGAAGTGGTTTAGATCGAAACGAAATCAATAATAATCTCGCTTTTAAAATCGGAAAATTTTTCTGATTTTAAAAGCGAAAAACCGTTGTTAGGAACGAAAAAAATTTTCTGATTTAAGAATTACAATTTATTTATATGACAAGATGTAGGTTAGAAAATCCATATTTAATGGATTTCTTTTGTCACTTCTTGAAAAGTAAACAATCTTTATTCCTCTAATTCATCTGCCATCGCTGCTAATAATTCTCGAGTTAAATATGCTAATTGACGATAAAAAGGAAGGCGAGCATGCTGCTCAACTTGAGGTAACCATTTTGCTGCCACAGGTAGTAAAAAATCTTGAAAAAAGACGATTTGTATTTGTGCAGAGTTAAGATTGTCTTCAATCCATGCACTTGTTAGAAAGAGTGTTGCGATATGATCAATATCATTTAATTCGGGTATTCCATAATTTCTTCTAAAAGTAATGAAATCTGTTAAATGAATATAATGTGAAAGCCGTACATCAATTTTTCCCATTTCACCAAATAAATACTGATATTCTTGCGATAATGTATTGAGATCAATTTTCATCGCTAATGTAGATAACGCTGCTTGACTTGTCTTATCTGTTTCTAATGCCCACGCTGATTCAAGCCCTTTTTGTTGTAGCCAAACGAAAACATTAGCGAGAAGCGAGTCGCTCGGTAGACGGTAATAAAGATTTCCAAAAAGGCGGCTTAAAAGAGAGAATTCATTGAAATTTGAGTCATTTTGCATTTGCTATTCCATTTTTAAATCTATCAAAAAAACGCCTTTCGTATTAGCACTCGAAAGGCGTTCTTTTCGTTTTTAGTTATTTAAGAAACAATATTTGTTTTTTTTGACATTGTTACTTTTGGTGTTAAAGAAAATCCTGCAATTTTATTGATAATCACTGAAAGTGCCCCATCTCCTGTTACATTACAAGCAGTACCAAAACTATCTTGTGCTAGATAAAGGGCAATCATTAAAGATTGTAATTGAGAATTAAATCCAAGCATAGTACCTAAAAGCCCTAAAGCCGCCATTACGGCACCACCTGGAACACCAGGTGCTGCGATCATTGTAATTCCTAGCATTAAAATAAATCCAAACATATTGCTGAATGTGATTTCCATGCCATTCATCATCATTACCGCCATAGAGCAACTGACTAGTGTGATTGTACTTCCTGATAGGTGGATAGTTGCACATAACGGAATAGTAAAATCGGCAATTTCTTCATCTACGCCATTTTCTTTAGTTTGTTTTAGCGTGACGGGAATGGTCGCTGCAGAGGACTGCGTTCCTATTGCGGTTAAATAAGCGGGTAGCATAGTTTTCATCAAAGATAAAGGATTTCTGCCTGCAATTCCCCCTGCAATTCCATATTGAATAGTAAGAATGACAATATGTAAAACCAGTGCGATCGCAAACACTTTTGCGAACATTGACATTGTGTGAGCTACATCACCTGCGTAAGTCAAGCTAGCAAAAACACCTGCGACATATACAGGTAGAAAAGGAATAATGATATTTTTAATAATTTTCTCAACAATACCCTGAAGCTCCCCCATTACATCCTTAATAGCATTCCCTTTCGCAACGGCGATGCCGATACCTAAGATAAATGCCATTAACAGAGCAGTCATCACGCCCATAATCGGTGGCATATCTATGGTTAAGAATGCTTGCAATTTAACTGATGTCACTTTTTCTAATGCGTGTTCATTTGCCTGTGGTAGCATTTTTTCTAATGCGTGTTTACTTGCCTGTGGTAGTATTTGTTTAAGTAAAATGATATTGACAATGTAAGCTAACATACCTGCAAACATCGTAGAGATATAAGCCACTATTGTCGTCATACCCAACAGTTTCCCCGCTTTACTCCCTAAATCTCCAATACCTGGTGCCACAAATCCTATGATAATGAGAGGAATGATGAATTGTAAAAAATTTCCAAAAATACCATTAAAGGTGAGCATCGTTCTCAAAATAGGTATATTTCCTGACATTCCTAATAAAATACCAATGACAATACCTAAGATCAGCCTTGGTAATAATCCTAATTTTTTCATAATTTACCCCTTATTTCGTTTTTTATTATACTCATTTATTGCTAAATAAATTCATAACCTGCTTCTTTTATTTTTTGTTCCAATGAATTTTTGTGCGTCATATCACTACACTCTACGACTAATGTAGCTACTTGCATTGTAATCCCTAAATCTCCATTGTACATACTTTGATTTAAATGAAGGATATTAGCTCTATTACTTGCAATTAGATGTAATAATTTTTCAATTTCACCAATTTTATCTATAATTTTAACGTTGAAACTATATCTTCTACCTTTATTGATCAATGCTCTATTAAGGATTCTTTCAACTAAGTTAATATCTACATTTCCACCGGATATCACGCCACAAACTTTTCTATTTTTACAATCTATTTTCTTAGATAAAATAGCAGCCACAGCTACTGCTCCAGCTCCTTCTGCTACAACTTTACTTTTTTCTAATAAAAATAGTATGGCTTCAGCTATTTCGATCTCACTTACAGTAACTATTTCATCTACATATTGCTTTACAAGTTCAAAAGTTTTATCTCCAACTCTTTTAACAGCTATCCCATCTGCAATTGTAGGATTTGTCGTTATTTCACAAACTTTTCCTCTCGCAAGAGCAGCTTTCATTGAAGCTGCATTTTCGGCTTCTACACCAATAACTTTTATATTTGGATTTAATGTTTTCACTGCTGTTGCTATTCCTGCGAGGATCCCGCCACCTCCAACTGGTACAATTATCGTGTCGATATCTTTTTCATCTTCTAAAATTTCAAGCCCTATAGTTCCTTGACCTGAGATGACATCTTCATCATCGAAAGGGTGTAAAAACACAGCTCCTGTTCTCTGTTGCATCTCTAGAGCTTTAGCATAAGCATCATCATAAATTTCACCATGTAATACTACACTTCCACCAAAGTCTTTAGTAGCAACAACTTTAGCAATAGGTGCCGTTTTAGGCATAACAATTATAGATTTTATTCCTTGAGCAGTAGCACCCAGTGCTATCCCTTGGGCATGATTACCTGCTGAAGATGCAATGACACCTCTTTTTTTCTCTTCTTTATTAAGATTAGATATTCTATTTAAAGCACCTCTTATTTTAAATGATCCTGTTTTCTGTAAATTTTCCATTTTAAAGAAAACTTTTCCATCAAATTCATTGCTTAATGTTGGGCATTCCATTAAAGGTGTTCTTTTGATTGAATACTTAATTTTTTCTTGTGCTAATTTTATACTCTCTAATGTGACTGCCATCGTTATTTTCCAATTTAATTAATCAAATTTTTATGTGAATTTGGGTTCTAGAGCATTCAATGTCATAAAAATGTCAAATTTTCATGATATGTTTACCTAGTTGAATTTTAATATGTAAAGTTTATTACATAAAAATTTTTAAATTGCAATGTTCTTATTCATTTTTCTGTAATTAATTCAATTATTTTTTAAAACAAAACAATGAACTATTATGTTTCAAAAATAAAAACGATGTTTTTAGATAATGTTAAAAACATCGTTTATTTTTATTGCTACGTTAAAATAATTTACTGCCATTTTCCATCAATAAAATGCAAACGCCATTTGGTGGCCTTGCCATTTTTTTCAGAAGTAACATATTGTCGTTTTTCTTTACGAGAAAACCGTACAATTGCAGAATTGCCATCAGGATCCTGTTCTGGAGCAAGGCTTAAATATTTGAGTTTTTCTGGCAAGCGATCCACAAAACGGACTAATTCGCTTACTAATACTGCACGACTTTCACGACATTTTGGGAAATTATGTGCGGACATAAATATTCCACTCGCTCCATCTCGCAAAACAAAGTAAGCATCTGCTTTTTCACATTTTAATTCTGGAAAAGCAATAGGATCTTCTTTCGGTGGAGCTATTTCCCCATTTTTCAAGATTTTTCGAGTATTATCACATTGCATACAGCCCATATATTTGCCAAAACGACCAAGTTTCAAATGCATATCAGCACCACATTTATCGCATTCAACAATAGGACCATCGTAACCTTTAATTTTAAACTCACCATTTTCAACTATATAACCTGCACAATTTGGGTTGTTTCCACAGACATAAAGTTTACGTTGTGGATCAATTAAATAACTGTCCATTGCGGTTTGACAAATCGGACAACGTTTTTTGCCCATCAAGGCTTTAGTTTCAGAACTGTCATCTAAGATATTTAATAATTCCGCTTCAGGTATGAGATTTATTGTAGTTTTGCAACGTTCTTTCAAAGGTAAAGCATAACCTGTGCAACCGAGAAAAACACCTGTACTAGCGGTTCGAATTGCCATTTTACGTTTACAAGTTGGACAATGAATATTTGTCACTACTAATTTATTCGGACTCATTCCTCCCGCTAATTCGTCAAGTTCAGCAGTAGTGAGACGTTCAGAAAAGTCTGCAAAGAATTGATTCAATTCATTTTTCCAATTTTTCTTACCCTCCGCAATTTGATCGAGTACAGTTTCCATTTCTGCAGTAAAATCATAATTCATAAAATCTGGAAATGATTGAACTAAGCGATCAGTAACAATTTCACCGATTTTCTCGGCGTAAAAACGACGGTTTTCAACACGGACATAACCTCGATCTTGAATCGTTGAAATAATCGTTGCATAAGTAGATGGACGTCCAATACCTCGTTTTTCTAATTCACGAACAAGGGCGGCTTCATTAAAGCGTGCTGGTGGTTTTGTGAAATTTTGTTCAGGATCTAATGTAATTAGCTTTAGTTTATCGCCAATCTTTAAAGTAGGTAAAGATTGTTCATCTTTATTTAAAGGTTGTGAAATCACTTTCGTCCAACCATCGAAACGTAAAATTCGCCCTTTAGCTTTCAGTAAATAATCTCCTGCCATCACGGACAATACTGTGTTGTCGTAGCGTGCAGGTGGCATTTGGCAAGCAATAAATTGTTGCCAAATTAAGTCATATAGTCGCATTGCATCACGCTCGACTCCATTGAGATCGCAGGCTAAAATATCCACATCGGAAGGACGAATTGCTTCGTGAGCTTCTTGAGCATTTTCTTTGCTGGAATAAAAATTCGGTTTGTCTGGCAAATAATTTTCACCAAAATTTTTCTGAATATAGTCACGTGCCATTTTTAATGCATCTTGGCTTAAGTTCGTACTATCCGTACGCATATAAGTGATATAACCTGCTTCATATAAACGTTGAGCAAGAGTCATTGTTTTTTTTACGCCAAAACCAAGTTTAGTGCTAGCACTTTGTTGTAATGTTGAAGTGATAAAAGGAGCCTTGGGTTTAGAAATAGTTAGCTTTGTTTCAACGTTAGTTACTTCATAATTTGCTTGTCTTAAGAATGTACTAACAATCTCTGTTTCTTGTGCATTATGAAGTGTAATTTTTTTACTTTTATAATCCGTTAATGTTAATTGAATACTATTGTTTTGGTTATTTTTGACATTAGCGTTAATTTGCCAAAATTCTTCAGGTTGGAAGGCTTTAATTTCACGCTCTCGTTCTACTAATAATTTCACTGCAACGGACTGTACTCGTCCTGCTGATAATCCTCTTGCTACTTTTTTCCAAAGCAATGGTGAAACCATAAACCCTACGATTCTATCTAAAAAACGGCGAGTTTGTTGGGCATTCACGCAATCCATATTGATATATGTCGGATGTTCAAATGCTTGTGAAATCGCATTTTGAGTAATTTCATTAAAAACAACTCGACTAAAACGCTCATCATCACCACCAATTACTTCCTTTAAATGCCAAGCAATAGCTTCTCCTTCTCTATCCAAGTCAGTCGCCAGATAAATATGGTCAGCTTTTTTAGCGAGAGATTTCAATTCTGAAACGACTTTTTCTTTACCAGGTAAAATTTGATAATTTGCTTCCCAAGCATTATAGGGATCAATCCCCATCCGTTTGACTAAAGCTATGTTATCTCGCTCTACTTTAAGTGCGTGTTTTTGTTCTGATGTCATTCCTTTTGTAGAAATTGGCTTTGCTTTTTCTTTTATATTTGAACTTGAAACAGGCAAATCACAAATATGTCCCACACTTGATTTTACAACATATTGATTACCCAAATATTTATTAATTGTTTTCGCTTTAGCGGGGGATTCTACAATTACTAAGGATTTAGCCATATTTATTCCTATTTATAACTATAATTAAAATTCTTTTTTGCAAATAAAAAGTATTTACATCGCTGGGGAGAAGTGATTCAACAAACTTGAATTGGCTTGTATTTGTTGAAAAAGCCAATCAATAATAAAACGAAAATGTAGAATTAACTGAGAGTTTTTCCACATTTCAGTATTATGAATTTGAGTAAAAGAATCCGCAAAAAAGAGTAATGCTGATACAATCAAAATGCCTCGCAAGAAACCAAAACAAGCCCCTAACACGCGATCTGTACCACTAAGTCCTGTTTTATCGACCAATTGCCCTAATAAAAAATTAATAATTCCTCCCACGATCAAAGTACCAATAAATAATACAGCTATCGCGACGCCATTACGGACGTAGTCATTTTCTATATTAGTGAAATACGTAGCAAGGTAGGAATAAAATCTAATCGCGATGAATATTGCAGTAATCCAACTCACAAGTGAAACAACTTCACGCATAAAGCCACGCCACAAGCTAACGAGAATAGATAACCCAATAATGATAATAATTGTCCAATCAATATAATTATTCATATTTTACTCTTATTACATTTAGAAAAATCCCAGATTTATAAAGGAAAGTTAGCAAAATGCGGGTAGTCTAGCTGAAAGCTTACCATTGTGCAAAGTTTTAACTTTTTTGATTTACTTTTTTACTAAATTTGCTTATAAAAAAACTAAAGTTGTGTCTAATTTTAGGGAGCACATCAAAATTTCTACTTTTTTATTGCTAACTTGATGAAAAATTAGCTTATAACATCTTGTTGTTTATTCAATAATTTCATTAAAATTCGTTCGCTACTTTCTTCCATTTGTTTACTAATTTTAGCAAGTAAGCTCTTCTTTTGTTTGAATTTCAAAGCTAATACAGTTTTATTTTCGATTGATTGCATAATTAAATCATCACTTGTTGCTATTTTATCGATCAAATTTAAAGCAAGGGCTTGTTGTCCAAACCAATGTTCTCCCGTTGCAAGTTTTTCTAAATTAAGAGTTGGGCGATTTTCAGTAACAAAATTTTTAAATAAAGTATGAGTTTCTTCTAATTCTTGTTGAAATTTAGCTTTTCCTTTTTCAGTATTTTCACCCAATAAAGTGACTGTGCGTTTATATTCTCCTGCTGTCATCACATCTACATCAATATCGTGTTTTTTTAATAATCGATGAATATTTGGTACTTGAGCGACAACGCCAATTGAACCTAAAATCGCAAAAGGTGCTGCAATAATTTTATCTGCAACGCATGCCATCATATAACCACCGCTAGCTGCAATCTTATCAACAGCCACGATTAATGGAATTTGATGTTTTTTTAGCCTTGTTAATTGTGAAGCTGCCAAACCGTATCCTGTTACTATTCCTCCTGGGCTTTCTAAACGTAATAAAACTTCATCACCGACTTGAGCTGCTGCGATAATAGCACTAATTTCTTCTCTTAAACTGGAAGTTTGAGAAGCAACAATATCTCCTTTGAAATCAAGTACAAAAAGATGTGGTTTACGAGTTGGGTGTATTTTTTCTGCTTTCTGTTGTCTAGCAAGTTTTTTATTAGCTTTTTTTCGTTGTTTTTCAACTTGTTTTAAAGCACTCTCATCTAAGTGATAATCTTTCAATTTCTCTGTATATTCTGCAACTTTTTTAGATAAATCTGTAATGACTAGTTCATTATCTTGCGATCGTTGTTTCATTGAGAATAGTCCCCAAAAAATAACGACTGGAATAAAAACTAATGTAACTAATTTTAGAATAAATAAGCTGTAATCGCTTATAAACATCGTCCAATGCATATTTTATTTTCCTGAAATTAAAATGAAGTTATTTACATTAATATCTTAATGATTTTTTTAAGAAGTGCAATTTTGCTTGTCTTTCATTAAGAAATTTTTTTTTCAATTATTTCTTCATTTTATATAGTTTTAAAAGGATATTTTTTGTTTTACAATAATCGATGTTTTTTGATCTACTGAGTGCCTAGAAATGAAGTTTAATATTCCAACAATTTTGACCCTATTTCGTGTCATTCTCATTCCGTTTTTTGTTCTTATCTTCTATTTACCGTTCCAATGGTCACCATTTATTACAATGCTTATCTTTGGGATTGCATCTTTAACTGATTGGTTTGATGGATATTTAGCGAGGAAATGGAATCAAAGTACTTCTTTTGGTGCTTTTCTAGATCCAGTTGCTGATAAGGCGATAGTTATTACTGCACTAGTTTTAGTCAGTGAGTATTATCATAGTTTTTGGATCAGCATTCCTGCTATTATTATGATTGTACGAGAGATTATTATTTCAGCTTTGCGTGAATGGATGGCTCAACTTGGGTTACGCAATAAAGTTGCCGTATCTTGGATCGGAAAAATAAAAACAACTGCTCAAATGTTAGCACTGGGTGGGTTGTTATGGCACAAAAATATTAAAATGGAAGTTCTTGCTATCATTTTACTTTATATCGCTGTTATTTTAACTATCTGGTCAATGTTGCAATATTTGAGTGCTGCTAAAAATAATTTGCTAGAAGAAACTGATTAATGCTACATAACTTCAGGAGCAACACTGATTTGCATAGTGAGCAATAATAAAAACTTTGAATAAACGATAAAATAAATTGGAAGCGACACAACTAATATTTCAAACAACATTTCTCTTTTTTAATAAATGAGTCTTTTGTGTGCAATTCGCATGCTATCGTACTATTTCATTAAGCTATCATTGTTTATTTTTCTTTTCTGCAAAATTGGGATTTTTAATTTCAACGAAGAATAAACAATGTAATGCGTTTCTAATACAAAGTTACAGTTAAACAAAGAAAACATTATGTTACGCTTAATAAAGTTATGACAGTTATCGATATATACGAAGCAATGAACAGCAAGGCGGAAGCGTTTTTCAAGTGGTTGCAAGCTCACCCGAAATACGGATTGCTGTTTGGAGTCGGACTGCTTGCCCTATGGCTTGCAGGGTTGCTGTTCCGTTGGAAATGGGCGTGTCAGTGGCAGTTCAACAGCAAACTGTGGTTATTTGACGATTGCAAGCCTGAAACACGCCGCAGGGTTAAGATTGTGTTGGTCAGCCTTCTGATTATCCTCATATTGATTGATTTCTTTGTATGGAGATAACGGTATGGAAAAGGACAATCGCAAATACCGGTTCTGCTTCATCGACTATATATGGTATGTAGCCGAGATATGGCACGAAAGGGAGCATACCAACCTTAACGGAAGTCTGCTGCTGTTCTTTTGTTGGCTCTTGCCCATACTCTTTCCGTTTGGGATACCACTGCTATCTCACCTTTTCAGTTGGATAATTGCTTTTGGCATAATGATGATTCTTTGCTTTCTTCCCGACTTGTTCTGCAAGTTCCGCTACACAGCCGGACAACGTAAAGCCTCTGTGAACATTACGGAAAGATGAAACATCCCGGCAGGAATCTCGCCAAAATAGTCCTTGTCGCCATCGCTCTGACTATTGCAAATTTCGCACTGATGTTTCACTTCGGATTTATGCATTGGGCATAGTGAAGTGGCAGTAGAATAATACCTCAGAGGACTATCTATAGTGAGTCAAAGAGCAATTACTTAGTATAACAGGAGAGGATATGCTGTTTGTTTATGTCAATTTTTGCTGCTTATTCCGATCGTATTACTGCTCGCATTGATTAAACAATGTATGTGAAGTTTATGTATTGATATAGTTGATATTTCATAGAAAGTTTTATGAAATCTATGGATACAGAACTGTCATGAGGCAATATTCTATTATGAATTTCAATCTAGCAAAAAGTTATCTTCTTTTTTCATTCCAATAATGTTTTTTGTAACTGTGATTACCACAATCATTTATTGATGAAATAAATAAAGATATGAGGAACAACAGAAAGTAACAGTTTTATATCTGGGATTGTCTCTAGTGAATAAGAGAGAAATAATAGCAAGTAAGACGAACAAAGCAAAACCGATAGTTAAATGATGTTCTCTTTTGATAGTTTCAATGATTATTATATTCTTCTGCTTTTTCCAGTTGTGTTATGTAGTTTTTATCGTTATCACGCTTACTGTCTTGTCGCTTTTCAGTAAGATTTACACATCAAGGCAAAACTTATGCCAAGCGTGAATTCAACGAACTCCTCGCAGTTTTGTTTTATTTACGATAGTTTTGTCTGTTATAATGTACGTTCTTGATAAAAAGTAGTACAGACTATTGATATGAACTCTGGTCTACTATCTTTCGTAGGCTAATTTGATGTACCAATTTCCTTTGATTAGTTTGTATAATGTTGTATCGTTGTGTGTGTTTCGATAGATTTCGCTCAAGTCGCCATGTTCAGTAATACGAGTCACAGAGCGATTTTTTAAACTAGGATCATAGACGAAAGATTTGCTTGTTCCATTAGTTGCAAAACTATATGACATTACGATACTCAATTTGATTACTCCAGAAAGCTTTTGTTCTTGACGGTCGACAAGGATGAAACCAACTCCTATTGTTTCTAATAAAGAATTAAGTTGCATCCAATCTATTGATAGGTCTCCTGTATTCGCTTTAATGGATCTGTTGCTTTGTTGTTCTGTTGAGTCGGATATAATAATATTATCAGAAGAAAGAGATGGATAATGAAAACTCCCCTTTGTGCGATTTGTAATGATTTCTAACACTTTGTTAAACAACATTTCATGTGTATTAAAGTGATGAATCATTTCTTTGTCTGTTGGTAACAGAGATGACGAGTTACAGCTTGTTATAGATATAAATACTAGAATTATGATAAGCGTTCTCATGTTAATTTATTTTATAAATAATTGAAAACCCCACATGACTTATAATTACTATGTTTTTTACACTGAAAAATTGTACAATTTGAGGTTATATAGTGCTAATACTTCTGTTTTCTTACTTACAGGGTTACTCACTATTCTTAATTTCTTGAAACACAGCTATTCACCCTTTGCTAAGATTATTAATTAATATTTTTATATAAAAATCCCTATTATATTAAGTTAATTAAATATCAATTTTCAAAAAAGTCGAGTAGAACATATTATTAGTTTGAGATGTTAATCTATTCCATTCAACACCTACACCTAGACTTACTAATGGTAAAAGTTTAAATTCAACTCCACCCAATAAACCATACCCCCAATGATTATCGCTTGTATGTCTCTTATTATACTTTACACTTGTAATATTTAAACGAGCACCAACATAAGGTTTGATAACAGGTAATTCAAATCGATATGTATACTTTAAACCGTAAGTATGCAATTTTGCTTCAGCTCCAAGAAAATTTTTAGAACCCCAGTTTGAATAGTCAACCCCAATATAGCTATTAGCATTACTTAAACCAATAGTTGGGCGAGCTACAAATGCATTCTTTTTAGGAAAATGTTCAATCTGTGAAGAACCATATCCAAGATCCAACTGACCATAAATTAAAGCATTAGCACTATTAATTGAAGTACTGAGTAAAGTTGCTAACCCTATTGTTTTTAAGATATTTTCTTTCATTTTTATTCCTCTAGTTAATTAAATTTCAGTATATTTAAAAAATATGATTATTTTGTCAATAAACTATCTTTTATTGATTGATTATTATTCAATATTGCATTTCAAATTTCAATATTTTTTGCTCACAAAATACTCATTAATTTAAGTATTATCAGTAAAAATAAATTAAACAAACCGCACTCAAATGCGGTTTTTATATATTGAATTATTATTTACTGTATAGCTTGAATCGCTGTTAATGCAATAGTATAAACAATATCTTCAACTAACGCTCCTCGAGATAAGTCATTGACAGGTTTACGCATACCTTGCAGCATTGGTCCAATAGAAAGCACATTAGCTGAACGTTGTACAGCCTTATAAAGGGCATTACCTGTGCTTAATTCAGGGAAGATAAATACAGTCGCTTGTCCTGCTACTTTTGAGTTTGGTGCTTTGCTTGCTGCTACATCAGGCATTACAGCTGCATCATATTGTAATGGTCCATCGATCAACAGATCTGGACGTTTTTCTTGAGCAATACGAGTTGCTTCTTTGACTTTATCTACAGCCACTCCAGCACCTGAGTTGATAGTAGAATAAGAGATCATTGCTACTTTTGGATCAATGCCGAATGCTTTAGCAGAATCTGCTGATTGAATTGCAATATCAGCTAATTGTTCAGCTGTTGGATCAGGATTTACAGCACAATCCCCGTAAACGAGTACTTGATCGGGTAATAACATAAAGAAGATCGAAGAAATAATCGAACTACCTGGAGCAGTTTTGATAATTTGCATAGGTGGACGAATTGTATTGGCAGTAGTATGAATCGCACCTGAAACTAAACCATCAACTTCACCTGCTTCAAGCATCATCGTACCAAGCACGACATTATCTTCAAGCTGTTCACGTGCTAATTTTTCAGTCATACCTTTGTTAGCACGAAGTTCAACTAAACGAGCTACATATTTGCCCTTAGCTTCAACAGGATTAATGATAGTGATACCATCGCACAAATTAATACCCTGTTCTTTCGCGATTTTTTCAACATTAATTGGCTCTGCTAACAGCACACATTCCGCAATACCACGTTCAGCACAAAGCACAGCTGCTTTCACTGTGCGAGGTTCATCACCTTCTGGAAGAACAATGCGTTTTTTAGCTGCTATTGCTTTTTCTGTCAAGTTAACACGAAAGTTTGCAGGAGAAAGTTTGGCAGAGCGATTCGTCGGTGCAATAATGGCTTGTGTTAAATTTACAGGCATTTGATTTAATGCATCAGGATCATTATAGTCAAAGTTAGCTAGAAGTTTAATTGGACTGTTTGCAAAAACTTTTTCGAAATCTTTTGCAGTTTGTTGATTCACAGTTCTACCCTGTAAATCAGGTTCATTCATTTTAGTAATGATGACACCTAAAATGTTAGCATTACTTTTACCTCCAAAACTACTAGCACAAGCTTCAACACGGTTTTTCACATTCTCAGCATCATCACCTAAAGGTGAAGCTACAAATAAAATTTGAGCATCTAACGCTAGTGTTATTTGAGCGTTCAGTTGGTTAGCATAGCTACGTTTTGCACAAGGCACAACACCTTCTAAAATAACAATATTTTTATCTTTAGCAAATTCACGATGTGCTACAAATATTTTTTCTAATAACACATCAGTTAAATTATTCGCCATCATATTTTCAGCTTCATTAAAGCTTACAGCTGCAACATCATCTGCTTCTTTTGAGATAGTTTTCATTAAACCTATTTTGGGATAGTTTAAGTTTTTGACAAGCTTATCTGCTAAGCTATTCAAGCCTACACCACGGTTAATTGGAACCAAAATGATCGTTTTCATATATTTTCCTTAAAGTAAAAACTGCTCATAGTAGAGCAGTTTTTAGAGATGACAAAATTAGAAACAAAGAGCTGCGGTATCTTGAGCGATAACCAATTCTTCATTAGTTGGGATAACCATTGCAATCGGAGAATTATCCGCAGTAATAATACCTTCATGACCAAAACGCGTCGCTAAGTTGCGTTCTTTATCTAATTTATAACCAAACACTTCTAGGCGTTCTAAAGTCAATTCACGTACTCGTGCAGAATTTTCACCAATACCGCCTGTGAACGCGATAGCATCAAGTTTCTCACCAACTGCAACCATATAAGCACCAATGTATTTAGCTAAACGATAGCTATAAACGTCTAATGCACGGTAAGCTGCTTCTTCTGTTTCAAAATTATCTTCTGCATAACGGCAGTCACTAGTTACTTCAGTTAAACCGAGTAAACCAGACTTTTTGTTTAATGTTTCATCAATTTGTTCTACAGTCATTCCTAGATTTCTATGCATAAAAAACATAATCGCAGGATCAATATCGCCACAGCGCGTTCCCATCACTAACCCTTCAAGTGGTGTTAAGCCCATTGAAGTGTCAACACTTTGACCATGACGAATAGCAGAAACAGAACCACCGTTTCCTAAATGACAAATGATCGCATTTACACTTTCAACAGGTTTATTCATTCGTTTCGCCACTTCACGGCTAATGAAATAATGGCTAGTGCCATGCATACCATAACGACGCACACCGTGTTCTTTATATAAAGAATAAGGGAGAGCATATAAATACGCTTCTTGTGGCATTGTTTGATGAAATGCTGTATCAAAAACTGCCACATTTTTGTTTTTTAATTCAGGGAATGTTTTGAGTGCAGCTTCAATACCAATAATGTGAGCTGAGTTGTGTAATGGTGCAAAAATTGCAGCCTCTTTAATACCTTTAATCACATCAACATCAATTAATACTGATTTAGTATATTTTCCCCCATGAACTACACGATGCCCAATAGCCGCAATATTTGCTTTTAATTCATCTGTTAAAATATTGTTAACAATAAAATTCAAAGCCTCTGTATGAGCGGCTCCAGTACCTAATTCAGCATTACCTTTTTCGCCGTTTAATTTCCATTTAATACGAGCGTCAGGTAAATAGAATGCTTCTGCGAGACCTGATAAATATTCGTCACCATTAGCTGGATCTAAAATTGCAAATTTTAAAGAAGAACTACCACAGTTCAGAATAAGAACGAGTTGTTTAGACATAAATAACCTACTTAATGAAGTAAAAAAACATCTAACTACTTATAAGTATTAGACAAGTTGACAACAAGATTGCGGCGGTTAGGATACACTTTTTTGGAGAAAAAATAAATTAAAATAAAAAGTGTCTGGAAAGTAGATTTTCTGTTAGATTTATCAAAACTAAACAATAATATTGCCAACTATATATGAAAAGGATGAATTATGCAGTTTATTATTCGTTTAAAACAAGGCGAACATTACCAAAGATCTTTTCCCCAAATTAGACAATTAAAGCTTATTCTTCCTGAAACATATGTTATTCACGCTACTAAATTCAGTATAAAGTTTATGCCTTTTCTTGCTGTTTTTGCTATCGTTTGGCAACAATTTTATGCCCCATATGATAACACAGCTCTTGTCATCGCAATTATCACTGCGACTATTGCACTAGGGTTACCTATTCAAGGTTTATATTGGCTTGGTAAACGTGCTTCTACTCCATTGTCTGCTGTGACTAAAAATTGGTATCACAAAATTGCCCAAAAGTTAGAAGAAGAATTTAATATTTCAATCACGTTACCTTCTCATCATCAAGTAAATTATCAGGATCTTGTCAATTTATTGAATAAAGCAAATGAAAAATTTAATCGAGATTACTGGCAAGGAATTTAATAACCTTATTTTTTGAAAAATAAAAAAACACGTCATTATGCTCTGCACCCCAAAAGTTGGACTAAACAATCAACTTATTAAGGTGCAGATTTTTTA